>JAQERH010000099.1 GCA_027698105.1 Lachnospiraceae bacterium AM93-12TA | reverse complement strand
GAGGGTACAAATGGCAATTATTCAGAGGTTTCTGCTTCAGTATGGCAGGCAGACGCTACCTACCCAGAGATCGCTCTGTATGACGGCTACTTCACATATGACGATGGCCAGATTTTAGACTGGTACAGCGAAGGTCAGTACAACAGCTTCAACAGAAATCAGTAATTTCTCATCAGGAATTAACTAATTTCTTTATAAAGTAAAACAGACAGCGGTACACTGTTTTCATGGTATTAAAAAATATCAGGAGGCAGCGTATCGCTGTTTTTGTAATATGATGATAAAAATATTAGAAAAATGGAGTATCTTAATTAATAACCATATTAGAAATTATGAAAAATACAAAACGAACTTCTGAACATTTATAGAAATTTATTTAAAAGTTAACTGAGAACTTTTTCATTGAATCGCAAAAACTTCCATGGTAAAATAATATTGCGGAAAGCACTCACGACAGGAGTGGCATGCCTCCAGACCTGCCCTGGTTTGCCAGGAGTACATAGGAAAGGAGGTGGTGCTGATGACAGCATATGAGACCATTATGGTTATCATAGGGCTTTTGAGCCTGCTCATAGCCTTTGCTGGATTTATCATTGCATTCATCGCCGAGACCGTTTCAAGTTTTGTGTAAACTCAAAAAACTGATATAAGATATGCCA
>JAQERH010000098.1:239-665 GCA_027698105.1 Lachnospiraceae bacterium AM93-12TA | reverse complement strand
TTGTACGAGTAGTGATGTTTGGGTGGTGGATAGACTGGAGACTTAACGTGTGGAGGAGGGGAAGGAGTTGGGTAGTGAGGGGGCTTCACTTCCACCTTTGGAGGCGGAGGAGATTTGTATTTGTATGGTGGTGATACTGGTGGCTTCTCGTGGAGTGGTGGAGGAGGAGTGGATGATTTGGGTGGAGGATATACTGGTGAAGGATGATGTGGAGGGGATGATGATTTGGGTGGAGGGTAAACTGGTGTAGGATGATGTGGGGATTTGTATGGTACTGGTGATACTGGTGGCTTCTCATGGTGTGGTGGTGGAGGAGGGGGGGATGATTCGGGTGGAGGGTAAACTGGTGTAGGATGATGTGGAGGAGAAATCTTTGGAACGGATGGAGGTGGGGATTTGTAAATGTAATGAGGAGGAGATACAGGC
>JAQERH010000098.1:0-222 GCA_027698105.1 Lachnospiraceae bacterium AM93-12TA | reverse complement strand
GGTGGTGGAGGAGGGGGGGATGATTCGGGTGGAGGGTAAACTGGTGTAGGATGATGTGGAGGAGAAATCTTTGGAACGGATGGAGGTGGGGATTTGTAAATGTAATGAGGAGGAGATACAGGCTTGGTGTGGAGAGGGGGTGGTGGCTTCACTACAACAGGAGGTTTGGGAAGTGGTGATGGGTGGTGGACAGGTGGAGGAGGAGAAGTGTTAGTATGATAA
>JAQERH010000097.1 GCA_027698105.1 Lachnospiraceae bacterium AM93-12TA | reverse complement strand
GGAGGTCCAAAATGGACAACAATAGTTTAGCGCATACAAAATGGGAATGCAAGTATCATCTGGTTTTTGCACCAAAATATCGTCGACAGGTAATCTATAAGGATATCAAAGCAGATGTAGGACAAATATTAGGAACATTATGTCGAAGAAAAGGAATAGAGATTATCGAAGCAGAATGCATGCCAGATCATGTCCATATGCTAGTGAGAATCCCTCCCAAATATTCAGTATCAGAAATAGTAGGATATTTAAAGGGAAAAAGTTCGCTTATGATATTTGAGAAGCATGCAAATTTAAAATATAAGTATGGAAATCGACATTTCTGGTGTCGTGGCTATTATGTGGATACAGTAGGGAAAAATACTGCAGCAATCAAAGCATATATACAGAATCAAATTAAAGAGGATTTAGAATATGATCAGATGTCATTTGTAGAGTATATCGACCCGTTCACGGGTGAGCCGGTGAAGAAAAACAAGAAATAAACCTCTTGGAGAGGTGGTAGGAAGTCAAAGCAAACCAGCAAGCCCCTTTTGGGGCTAAGCCGGAAGGAAGAAGCACTGATATGCCCTTTTAAGGGCAGCTGAAAATGTGGTGCAGTTGGCAGACCTTCAGTGCGCCTTCCGGGCGCAAGCAGATAACAGCCCCTTATAGGGGCAGAGCAAGCCACCGGCTAAGCCGGTGGTCTTGACT
>JAQERH010000096.1 GCA_027698105.1 Lachnospiraceae bacterium AM93-12TA | reverse complement strand
TATTAGGAAAACCACGCGATAGTCGCGTGGTTCTATAGAAGCTTTAGCGATGTAATCAGACATAAAAACTCCTAATGTGTATAATAAAAACGTGACCTGCCAGTTACGTAAATAAAAAACACATTAGGAGGACTATATTATGTCAGAACACAATACAGACATGAAAAGCTTAGCACATACAAAATGGAATTGCAAATATCATGTGGTATTTGCCCCTAAATATCGAAGAAAAGTATTTTTTAATGAAAAACGAGAAGCAATACGAGATATAATCAGGACGTTATGCCAATGGAAAGGTGTAGAAATAATTGAAGGGGAGATATGCCCGGATCATATCCACCTTCTGCTTAGTATCCCGCCCAAAATGAGCGTTTCGGGATTTATGGGATATCTAAAAGGAAAGAGTAGTCTGATGATATTTCAAAGATTTGGAAATATGAAGTTTGCGTACCGAAACCGCGAGTTTTGGTGTAAGGGATACTACGTCGATACAGTGGGCAAGAACACAGCAGCAATAAAAAGTTACATAGCTAACCAGCTGAAGCAGGATCAGGAAATGGATCAATTAAGTTTATTTGATCCGAGAGACCCGTTTACGGGTAGCAAGTAATTCCACGCGTGGCTGGCAGGCCAATAAAAAGACGCACTTGTGCGTAGCTAGTGGTATTAGGGCTATGCCCGAAAAGGAAAAACCACCCGCTATGCGGGTGGATGATTATT
>JAQERH010000095.1 GCA_027698105.1 Lachnospiraceae bacterium AM93-12TA | reverse complement strand
TAAGTCTATCTTACATCAGTTTGAAGGTTTACACAAACTTTGGGATACTCCCTTCCTGCCGTCATAACGTCGTTTCCAGCGATAGATATACTGCCGATTCGTTTTATATTTAATGGTAGCTTTGGTAACCCCAAATTTATCAGCATATTTAATGATGGATAGACGATATCTCATATCTTGTGTTATACTAGCCATAGCAGAGAACTCCTTTATGTAATTTTTGTTGTGATGATTAAAATATAACACAAAGGCAGCATCTCTGCTTTTCAAATATTCAGTTGTAACACATGTATTGTAATCCTACACATTATAGGTTTGAGGGGAAAGCAATCCTACCTTGCCTTCCCCCTCCTCACATGTTATACTTATCTTAAAGCATATATTTCTTATCACAGGCCGATTCATGGTTGTCTACGATTCTAATTATCATTTCAGAAAATCTATGCTTTTCCAAAAAATAATGAAAAAGCAGGAGATTTTCATTCTCCTGCGAAGGAGGACAAATGAATAAGGAAAGAAACGGAACAGTATCTGGTTCTGCATTGCCAGCCAGGAGAGACTACAAGGATACGATTTTTCGCAGGCTGTTTCAGGATAGGGAAAACCTGCTGAGTCTGTACAATGCAGTGAACCGCACGTCCTACACAGACGCAGAGGCTTTGACTGTGGTGACGCTGGAGAATGCTGTCTACATGAACAGATGACGTATAATTAATTTCGCAAAATCAATTTCATAAAAATAGACATGGTC
>JAQERH010000094.1 GCA_027698105.1 Lachnospiraceae bacterium AM93-12TA | reverse complement strand
GGCTTAGCCGGTGGCTTGCTTTGACCCTATAAGGGTCTATTACCGGCACTGGAGTCTAAAGACTCGCCGAAATAGGTTCGCCAAGCGCAACATCATTTACTCACTAAGCCCTAAAGGGCTTATTTTATTTGTTAGATTTTACTGGCTCACCCGTGAACGGGTCTATATACTCTTTCAGTGTCATTTGATCATATTCCAAATCTTCTTGTAACTGATTTGCTATATATTCTTGTATTTTCTTTGCATTTTTCCCTACCGTATCTACATAATATCCTCGGCACCAGAAATGCCTGTTTCCATATTTATATTTCAAATTTGCGTGTCTTTCAAATATCATGAGTGTACTTTTTCCTTTTAAGTACCCTACAAAATATGATACACTTATGCTCGGTGGAATTTCTACTAACATATGTACATGATCTGGACATATTTCCGCCTCTACAATTTTTACACCTTTTCTCTTACATAACATACTCAAAATATTTGCAATATCCTGCTTTATTTTCCCATATGCTACTTTTCTTCTATATTTCGGCGCAAAAACAATATGATACTTACAATTCCATTTTGTATGTGATAAACTATTACTATCCATTTGGATACCTCCTTTGTTTATTAATGTGGTTGGCGAACCTTACATTAATTATAACACTGGAGGTTTTTTACTGTAAGCTAAAGCAATACTAACTCACCTGCATAGCAGGTGGTTTATTTGTTTCCCAAAGTTCCGTTTTTCGGATCAACGAAAAACTACACAATGGTAAACAGGGCTTTGCCCTAACAA
>JAQERH010000093.1 GCA_027698105.1 Lachnospiraceae bacterium AM93-12TA | reverse complement strand
ATAAACCATGGTCTCTATTTAATTTTTCTTGCTCCTGCGTCCTCTCCGCTTGCTGGACGGTTCGGATTCCAAAGAGGTCTCTGACGGTTCCAAGCTATCCCCTTCCGGTTCTGGCTGCTCCCCAGTACTCTCAAACGGTTCATCCCCCGTCACAGTCTGCTCCTCCGTTGGTTCAGATGGAGATTCCTCAACACCCGAAGATTCGTTATGACCATCCACAAGCTCTATTTCCAGCTTATCTGCATCCGATTCCGGTAAACCAACCTCCGGCAAGACAGCTTGTTCCTCAGCTATGCCAGCGTCCTCACATTCTGTCGGGTTCGGCTCCAACTCACGCTCTCGAAGCATCTCTACCAACGCCTCCAGCGCATAAGTCGAAGTCCTGACTTCATCCCTCAGTTGCTCACTCAACTCCTGCACCTGAGGATAGATACTCTTCTCTGCATCTGTCAGCTCCAGCATATTGAATGTACACGCTCGGTCAAGGTCAAGCTGAAATCTGCGGCACACGTTATAGATTTTCTCAAACGTTGTGGATTTTGCTTTCCCAACGCCCTTCACATAACATCCACGCCGAACCGGATAAATCTCTCCGTCTGCGGTCATCATTTTAATTGCTCCGGCGATTACTCCATCTGTCACACCATTGTCTATATGGGTCTGAACATACTCTACAATGTCCTTACGCTCTACTTCTTCCTGTACCTGACCCATAAACGCTGCGATTAAACTTCTCACTTCTGCTGTTTTTGATGTAAACATTTTCTCACTCATAACTTGATTGCTCCTTTATTTTTTCTTTTTTGATACTACTACTCTAACGCTGATTTCAT
>JAQERH010000092.1 GCA_027698105.1 Lachnospiraceae bacterium AM93-12TA | reverse complement strand
TCATAAAAATCTCCATTCCGCCGCCGTTGGCTGGCGGCACAAATAGTAATGAAAGTGTTTCAACTCTCTACGTTGTGCTGTAGAATAGTTTGTAAGAAGCTATACTACAAAGCACGGGAGGAGGAGTTGTAAAAACTTTCTTCGTTTTAGACAGCATAAAAATCAGTGTAAGTTCTGCCTTTTCAAGCACAAATGAGTGGTATCATGAATCCGTACACTAAGAATTGTTTAAGCGCCTTAGTTTAATTGTGTGGCAGTTCAGTCAATGGCTTCTTATCTTTTTCGAAAGGAGTCTGACTATGAAAGTTACTTACCAAACCGGTTGTGGTGTCGATGTTCACAAATCGTTTCTCGTTGCCACAATTGTAAAAATCTCTGGTGGAATTGAACCTTCTTATCAAAAGAAGCGCTTTTCCACTTTCAACAATTCAATTCTTGAATTCAAGCAATGGCTTCTCGACAATGAATGCCATGATGTCTGTATGGAATCCACAGGTAAATACTGGGTTCCTGTCTTTAATCTTCTTTTAATCTTCTGGAAGATGAAATCAATGTTGTCATTGCCAATCCCAAATGGGTTAAGGCGGTGAAAGGCAACAAAGATGATACCAAGGATTCTAAATGGATTGGAGATTTGTTCCGTCTTGGACTTGTCAAAGGCAGTTATATTCCCTGCAAGAAAGTCCGTATTCTCAGGGAATACACTCGCTATCGTTACAAGCTTGTTTCCTGCCGTTCAAGTGAAAAGAATAGATATCAGAATGCTCTTACTGTTTGCAATGTTGCATTAGATTCTGTTGTTTCCGATATCTTTGGGAAGTCATCCACATCCATTATCGACTATCTGCTTGAACAATCGGGTACATCCATTAACCACGAAGAAATCGCATCAAAGCTTCTTCGGAGCCTCAAATCCAAAGAAGATGCTGTTATAGAATCCGTCGAAGGATATCAGATGACTGATGCCCAAAAATACCGTATGCGCCTTGTCCGCGCACATATGGATTATATCACAGCCGAAATCAATGATGTTGATAAAATGATAGAAAATATGATTTCTTCTAACCCTGATTTTGAAAATGCTGTCCAGTTCCTCTGTACCATTCCGGGTGTCAAACGTGATAGTGCAATCACTATCATCTCCGAAATTGGTAC
>JAQERH010000091.1 GCA_027698105.1 Lachnospiraceae bacterium AM93-12TA | reverse complement strand
AAAGAGTGCATGAAATTAGCCGGAGTCAGTCGGAATACCTTTTATAAATATAAACGGGAGCTGTTGGAGAAAGAGGACATTTGTGAAAAGGAACGCATGGAGTAAAGATAGAACTGTTTATCGGAATCCATGAAATCAAAACGGGTCAGGCTTTGAGGAGAATCAAGGTCTGGCTTGTTTTGATTTTTGAGGAACCGTCAAGGACTAAAAAATCTTATAGAAATATAAAAAATCTTACAAATTATTTGAATAAGGTGTTATGGGGATTTTTTTTGAAAAAATCGGGCCAAAACGAGGAATTTTCAGGGGATAAAAAGCCTTTGTATGAAAATGGTTTGAAATCTTTCTTATTTCAAGGGGGTTGAAGTAAGAAAATATGGAAAAAACGCTGTGTCCGGCATGGTTCTGGTGGGTGTATAGGCGTGGTGGAAAAATATCGGGATAGCATTGGTTCTGTGTTGGCTTTTGAATCCAATGACGCAAAGAGTAAATTGTGGAAGCGTTGAGGATTTGTAATGGGATGAATGTTCCATAGATGGCTTGTGTTGGATTGAATAATGGAGAAAAGCGGCTTAGCAGTCCGGTTTCTGTTGGGTGTCCTTGCTCCATCATCTGCCTGTAAATTTTGTGAACAATAGCTTTCTGAAATGAGAGAAGCGTGGCGGTTCAGTACAAAAATGAAAATGCGGATAGAAAATAAGAAATCCGGTTGACAGGCTGCAATATAAGAACGGCGTACCGGAACGGTTTGGAGTTTATCCGGCTGACATTCATAAGGATTAGAACCGAGTGCAGAGTGGGTGTATGCATTGGAACTGGAAAAAACGGAATATCAGAAATAATAGAAAAAATGCTAGAGACAGGTTATGTCAAGAAAACAACATTCTCTGACGGAATAGGTATCTATGGGAGGACAGGCTTTGTTTTCCTGTTTAGCTGGAAATGGAATCAAAATGACATGGCAGCCAGAGGTTCAGGAGATAAGGGATAAAAAGTTAGAAAAAATGGCGGCAGATTGGTATGAGGGGATGGACATTGGAAGATGTCCGAGTCCAACATCTGGATTTCTCATTGTAAGCCTGAAAATCAGCTTTTGATTGTGGAATGGGTGTTTTTATTTATAAATTTTATTAGAAAGGACGGTTATGGCTATGGCGATTGATACAAAAGTAACCGAGGAAGAGA
>JAQERH010000090.1 GCA_027698105.1 Lachnospiraceae bacterium AM93-12TA | reverse complement strand
GACGGAGATCACTGGTACTACTTCGGTTCCAACGGTAAGAAGGTAGAGGATGATTCCAAGAAGATCAACGGCAGAACATACTACTTCAACGAAGACGGCGAGATGAGATACGGATGGTATGAGGACTCCAACAATGACGTATTCTATCTTGGTGGAGAAGATGAAGGCTGGAGAGCAGAGAGCCAGTGGTTATGGCTTGCATTACCGGATGAGGACGAGGTTGACAGAAACGGTGTAGGATTCTGTGATGATGACAGCACATGCTCTGTAAGCTGTGACGAGGAAGGCTGGTACTACTTCGGTTCCAACGGTAAAATGTACAGAGATTCCAAGAAGAAGAAAGTAAACGGAAAATACTACTTCTTCAATGCTCATGGCCAGATGCTTTACGAGTGGATTAACAACCAGAAGTACAGAGTATCCAGCTCTTCTGACCTTGTAAATGGAAATGGATATACAGCACCAGGTGCAGCATCTTCCAGCAATGGTATTTTAGATGATAACGCTAACTACCAGGGAAGTAGCCAGATCTGGAATATGCAGTATTCCAACGTAGTAGAGGACGGTTCCAGAGCAAATGGCTGGTATGAGATTGATGGTTCTGCAGATACAGGTGAGGACGGTGATACAGACTGGTACTACTTCGATGACGGCGAGGCTGAGAGAGCAGATGCTGGTAAAGACTTCGTTACTGTAGATGGTGATGGAGTTGATGTATTCAGAGCTAAGATCAAGATCAACGGCAAATACTTCTGCTTTAACGAAATGGGACAGATGCAGACAGGTCTTCAGTACATCGGTGCAGATCATGCATTCTACTACTTCGATGAGAATGGTTACATGCAGACAGGTAAAGAGACAAATGTAGAGGATGACGATGATTCCTACAACTTCTACTTCATCACAAAGAATGGCAAGAATGGCCAGGGCCAGATGGGTGAAAAGGACAACTACCTGTACTTTGGCGGTAAGAGACTTGAGGCAGACGATGATTACAGAATCTACTTCTTTGACGGAAAATACTACCTCGTAAACAACAAGGGTAAAATCCAGGATTCCAAGTCCAAGAAGTATGATGTTGAGAATGGAAACGGCATGACAGAAGCTAAGTTTACATTCAGAAACGATGGCTCTATCTCCAAGGTAGAAGTTGAGGGTACAAATGGCAATTATTCAGAGGTTTCTGCTTCAGTATGGCAGGCAGA
>JAQERH010000009.1 GCA_027698105.1 Lachnospiraceae bacterium AM93-12TA | reverse complement strand
TAGGGCTATGCCCGAAAAGGAAAAACCACCCGCTATGCGGGTGGATGATTATTGGAGACGTTTTTTGAGAAGAAATTGGGAAAAATCAGGAAATGAATTGACTGATTATAATAGATATATTATAATAATTAACAAATCAAATAAGCGATAAAATGAAAGTAATGTAAAAGCTGCTTCGTTTTGTATGAAATAGCACACCGCTAGTTCGGAGCAAATGAAACCCAGCCAAGGACAGATACCTGTTTTTGGTCTGGGTATTTTTTGTGTGACAGGGTTTTATTCTGCTGTATAAAAAATACGCCATGATGCGCGCTGGCGGCTTTCATTTTCAGAGGGAAAGGAGAGAAGAATGAAAATCACACAGATCAAAACAGGACTTTTGTCAGTGCCTCTCAGGACGTCGTTTAAGATGGCGCTCAGAACGGTGACACATGTGAACGACGTGATTGTGGAAATCCATACGGACACAGGCTGCGTGGGATATGGAGAAGCGCCCTCCACCGGGGTAATAACCGGGGACACCAGAGGTTCTGTGAGAGGAGCGATTGAGGAGCACATCAGGCCGGCTCTTCTGGGCAGGGAGGTGGACGAATTTGAGGATCTGATGAGACGCCTCAATTCCTGTATTGTGGGAAACAAGAGCGCCAAGGCGGCTGTGGACATGGCGCTGTGGGATTTGTACGGACAGCTGTACGGCATTCCTGTTTACAAGCTTCTGGGGGGAAGCAGAAGACAGATCTGCACGGACCTGGCGATCAGCGTCAACGATCCGGAACAGATGGCAGAGGACGCCAGACAGGCGGTAAAGCGGGGGTATGACTGCCTGAAAATCAAGGTGGGTGTGAATCCGGAACTGGATGTGGAACGGCTCCTGGCAGTCCGCCAGGCGGTTGGGACAGACATTTCCATCCGAATCGACGCGAACCAGGCCTGGACGCCCAAACAGGCGGTAAGCCTTCTGAACCGAATGCAGGAAAGGGGGCTTGGAATCGAATTTGCAGAGCAGCCGGTGAAGGCGGCAGATATCGAGGGGCTGAAATATGTAACGGATCACTCGGATATTCCTGTTCTGGCAGACGAGAGCGTATTTTCACCTGCTTCCATTAATTATCTACATTATTTTAGCGTTTAAGGATATCAATCCTGTGCTGAATGTGGTGATCTGCGTGGTGTTGAGCGCGATCATGACAAAACAGCCGTTTTCCAGCATGGGAGAAGTGCTGGGATCGGCGCTGGGTTCCTTCCTGGGAATCATTGGATTTATTATCATGCTGGGTTCGGCCCTCGGCGCTGTGCTGAAGGAGACGGGAGCCGCAGAGTTTTTAATCATGACTCTGATGAAAAAAATCGGAATCAACTCTGAAAAGAAGGCAATTCTGGCGTCTATGGTTACTTCCATCGTGATCGTAGCTCTGTTAGGTTCTCTGGCAGGTGCCAACGCGATTATTGCTCCCATGATTATTCCGCTGGTGGCGATTATAGGAATTACGCCTTCCACGATGGCGGCCGTGCTGATGGGAGCCGGAATTACAGGCCTTTTCATTGGGCCGTACTCTCCCCAGGTTGTGACGATTATGTCTCTGACAGGAATGACTTATTCCCAGTACATTATCCAGACGGGACTTCCCGTAGCGGCTCTCTGCTGGGTTACGACGTTTATCTGCGCTATCAGGATTCAGAAGAAGACTAAGGGCGTTTACCAGTATGAGCTGGAGGAAAAGGCAGAGAAGGACTATGTGCCCAGCGCAGGCGCGAAGCGGGCGACAGCGGCGTTTGCCATCTGCATGGCGGCTATGATCGGATACGGCATTTATCTGCAGTCTGGTTCCACCTATGCCATCCTGGTTATCTCCGTCACAGCGATTATTACAGGCCTGGCAGGAGGCATTCACCCGGACCGCCTGTTTGACGTTATGATTGAGGGCGCCAGCAAAATGATGTGGCTGTTTATCATGTTTGTACTGTTTACACCGTTTATCACATTCGTGTCAGAGGCAGGCGCCTTCGACGCTCTGGTAAAGATCATTGAACCGCTGCTCCACTCCAACAGCAAGGTGATCGTATCCCTTGTGACGGCCCTTACAGGTATTTTCGGAGTCGGCGGCGCGGCTGCGGCTCAGTCGGTCGTTATGGACAGCATGTTCAAGGAGCTGGTAACGACGATAGGAATGTCTACTGGACTCTGGGCTACGATTTTATTAGTAGGTTCTCAGATTACCTCATTTGCTTATCCGGAAGCAGATATGATGGGACAGATGGGACTGGCCCGTTCCAAGGATTTAAAAAACATGGTAAAATTCGGCGTTACCATTACGGTTGTAACTGTTATTTATGTAGGAATCAGGGCAATGTTCGGCTGATGACCGTCAGAAGCAGGAAAGGGGAGCGGAAGATGGCAGATATGACAAAGATGGAAGAAATGAAGCAGAATATCCTCGCTTTTCTTCAGGGAAAACAGGGGAAGGTATGCGTCAGTTTTTATGATTTGAACGCAGGGGAGGGCTTTTCCATCCGCGGCGGAGAACGTGTTCCGTCGGCCAGCACCATTAAGCTGGTCATTCTGGCGGAGGCCATGCGCAGAGTGAGAGAAGGGGAGCTGTCTCTGGAACAGAACATCACTGTGACGGAGGAGATGAGGACAGGGGGAGACGGGATTTTAAAAGAGCTTCTGCCTGGACATACCTTTACGCTCAGGGAAATTTTGACTCTCATGATCATTATCAGCGATAACGAGGCCACGAATATTTTAATACGGATTCTGGGAATGGACAGCGTGAACAGCATGGCTTTAAAACTGGGGTTAAAAGAGGTGGAGCTGGGCCGTCTGATGATGGATTCTGAGGCGAAAAAACAGGGACGTGACAATTACATCTGCGCAGACGATATCACAGAGATTTTCAGACAGATTTACGAGGAAAGGTGCGTAGGCGCGGAGGAGAGCCGCCTGATGCTTGATATTCTCAGAAGGCAGCAGCAGGGAGGGCGTCTCCAGCTGTATCTGCCTGAGGAGATAGAGACCGCCCATAAGTGCGGAGATCTGGACGCCCTGGAAAACGACGGAGGAATCATATTCCTGCCGGGACGCCCGTACATTCTGACCGTTCTGACAAGCGAAATGGAGAGCAATAAGGAAGGACGGGAAGTGATAGGACACATTTCCAGGATAATCTTCGACGCTCTGTCCTAGCTTTGCCCCTTTTCTTGACAGGAAAAGGAAGGCTGCCTTATAATAGCTCTATCTGGATGCCCTGAGAGGGAAGTATATCTCAGGGCGTCTTTTCGGTAAAGAGTTGGAGAAGGGAAAAGCAGGGTGAGGGAAATGAATGACGAGACAGTATATGTGACAGGGGAGTCGAGAACCAGCGTGGAAAACGCCATCACAAAGACGTACGGAGCTTTTTATGTGGCCTTTGAGATTAACGGAAAGACAGGCGAGATTGTGGAAGCAGACTGTTCCGGAACTCTGGAGCTGACCAGAAGCTTTGTAAGGCGCATGTTTATCGGGAAGAGGATATTGGAGGACGATCAGAAAATCGAGGAGGAGATCAAGAGAAGATACTTCGGCTCCTCGGTGAAGGCTCTGCTGGTGTCCTACCGCGACGCAAGAAAACGCTTTGGCCAGATACAGGAGAGAGGATAAGTTTGACAGAGCTTTCAGAACATGGTATGATGTAATAGAAAAATCTGTTTCAGGGCGAGGTGAAATTCCTCACTGGCGGTGATAAGCGTATGCTGCGAGTCCGCGAGCTCTGCGCGTCAGGGCAGAATGGGTGGGAACCCCATACCAACGGTATAGTCCGGATGAAAGAAACAAAAATACAGATCTGTATTTTTTTAGTCTTGAAATTTATTTTCAAGACTTTTTTTGCTTTTGCAGGCTGAAAGCAGCGCGTTCCCGTACAGAGCCCTGTCTTCTTGTACATCGACGCTGTGAAGAACAGCCCTATAGAGTAAAAATGCTCCGCAGAATCAGATTCTTCATGTTTGATACACAATTACGTTCAGTAGGAGGAATATGAAGATGAACAAAACAGCAGCTGATTTCCCGCAGACAGGAAGGGCGCAGACTCTGCGTCTGGTGAAGATGAGCTCTATGGTAGCCATTTCCATCGTATTAGTGTACCTGATCCACTTCCCGATTTTTCCGGCAGTGGCATTTCTGGAGTATGATCCGGCAGATATTTCAATTCTGATAGGAACCTTTGCCTTTGGACCGGCGGCCGGAATTCTTTTAACCATTGTGACTTCGGTCATCCAGGGTGTGACTGTCAGCGCAGGCAGCGGACTTTATGGAATTATTATGCATCTGCTGGCCACCGGAACCCTGGTGATGATTGCAGGAACTGTGTACCATATCAGAAAGACAAGAACTTCGGCAGTCATTGGACTCGCTCTTGGAATGATGGGCATGGCAGTTGTCATGTTTGGGGCGAATCTGATTATCACCCCGCTTTTCATGGGAGTCCCCAGAGAGATGGTATGGAATTTAATGCCGTTTATTGTGGGTTTTAATCTGATCAAGGCTGGAATCAATGGAGCCGTTACATTTCTGCTGTATAAGAGGATTTCAGGATTTTTGAAGAAATAACGATGAGATAATAGGAAGAGGGAATGTTTTTACGCTCCACTGGAAGTCGCTGAAAACATTCCCTCTTCCTATTGCTGTGAAAGTCACTGGAAAATTTTGTTCTCTCTCTTTTTACGCTCCACTGGAAGTCGTTGAAAATATTTCTGCTTCTTACTTGCTGTGAAAATCATTGAACCAGTTCCTCTGTGATAAAATCACAGACAAGATCGTCTTCTCTCTGTATAATAAAATCAAACTTAAGAAAAGATAGTTCATAAGTCCTGAAGACAGAGAATCGGAGCCTGTCAAGGCGGAAAGGAATAAATATGGAGAAGATTTTAACGATGGAAAACTTTGAGACAGAGCTTGCGGGAATGAAAAGCGGAGAGACTATGCTGGTAGATTTCTGGGCACCCTGGTGCGCGCCGTGCAGAATGCAGCTTCCCATTGTAAAACAGATGGCAGAGGATGGCTACCTGGTAGGAACAGTAAATGTCAGTGAGCAGATGGAGCTGGCAGGCCGTTTAGGTGTTATGAATATTCCGACCCTTGTTGTGTTTAAGGATGGAAAGGAATATCAGAGATTTGTGGGACTCCAGTCCCGTGAGACCCTGGAAAACGCCGTGAAGTAGACACGCAATCTGAGCATTTTTGACTGTATTGCCATTTATATACTAACACCAGGTAAAAAGGATAAAAAACCTTGAATATTCAGCAGGGGAAGTGAGACGAAAATCTCACTTCCCCTGCTGAACTGCTGTCTGACGTATATGTATGCGGTTTGTATGTTTTTACTCCTCCACCCGATCCAGGGATTTCCAGCCGAATCGGAAAATGGAGATAATCATGGAAAATTCTGTGACTACCTCGTCAAGGATACCAGCTAGGGAACCAGACATAGCGTTGTAGGTAATCCAGAGAGGAGAATTGATTAACATCCCGGCCAGCCTGATTTTCTGAGGATTATGGGAATATCCTGCAAGCGTGGAGGCGATATTTGCCGTTACCGGCAGAATGGAGATCCAGCCGGACCAGGTGAGAACCAGGGTTAAAATCTGGAGAAAGCAGATGATGCCGCACATACCCCAGCTCTTGGCAAATTTCCATTTCCCTCCCAGACAGAAGGAGCGGAAGGTATTGATAATGTAGCTGATTCCGCCTGTCATTGCTCCCAGGAGAATCAGGTGGATCGTATAAATAAAGTAGGACAAAAACTGGATTCGGAACAGGTTCCGGTTGCTTTTGCACTGGTAGGAAAAAAAGAACAGTAAGGTTCCGGCGAATCCAATACACTGGATCACAAAATATCTCGTGGTCATGCTGCTTGTTCCTTTCTCAGCAGCCATCACAACACAGGCTGCTGCTGACTTAATCTGTACTCAGACCGGAGAAGGCCCTGAATCCAGTATACCAGCCATTTTCCCGGCAGGCAAGCCCAGATGGAAATAAGGGTGGAAATGGATCGCGCAATGTGCTAAACTGTCCATATTATGAGCTATTGACGGACAGAAAAGTTAGTATGTAGGAGAAGGATTATGAGAGAGACATCACTGGTAATTATGGCGGCTGGAATCGGGAGCCGTTTCGGCGGCGGCATTAAGCAGCTGGAACCGGTAGGGCCCGGCGGTGAAATTATTATGGACTACTCCATTCACGACGCCCTGGAAGCCGGTTTCAATGACATTATCTTTATTATCAGAAAAGATCTGGAGAAGGACTTTAAGGAAATTATCGGAAAGAGGATTGAAAAGATTGCTCCTGTATCCTATGCGTTTCAGGAACTTTCCGATCTGCCGGAGGGATGCTCTGTCCCGGAGGGAAGAAAGAAACCCTGGGGAACCGGCCAGGCTGTGTTAAGCGCTAAGGATCTGATTAAAAATCCATTCCTGGTGATTAATGCAGACGACTATTATGGAAAAGAGGCATTTCGGACCATCCACGACTACCTGGTCAATACGATGGATACAGAACGGGAGGGGGAACCCTACGATATCTGCATGGCTGGATTTATTCTTGCTAATACGCTGAGTGAAAACGGAGGCGTTACCAGAGGCGTCTGCCGCGTAGGAGAGGATGGAATTTTAGAGAGCGTGACAGAGACCTACCAGATTGAGAAAAGAGATGGAGCGCTGTCGGCCTTTGATAAAGAGGGAAATCCAGTGTCCGTGTCAGGAGAACAGCATGTTTCCATGAATATGTGGGGCCTGACGCCGTCCTTTGTAAAAGCTCTTGAGGACGGCTTTCCGGAGTTTTTAAAGGGGCCGGGAGCACGGGATTTGAAGGCGGAATATCTGCTTCCTACGATCATTGATCAGATGATTCGGGGAGGAAAGGCTAAGGTGACTGTTCTGGAGACAAAGGATAAATGGTTCGGCGTTACCTATAAGGAGGACAAGGAAGCAGTCAGCCAGGCTATTCGTGAACTCTGCAGCCAGGGAGTGTATGAAGACTGTCTGTTTGGCGCAGGACGGTAGGAAACAGCGGGAGGGATCCTGCATATGATATGGTATAGTTTTAAGGAGGACCATATTGTATGCAGGATTTTTTTGATGCAGATTCAGCGGCTGTCAATCCGCCGGATACAGGACTTTCAGAAACACTCAGGGATTTTGAATATTTTTCCATGCTCTGTCCGGGAAAACTGAGAAGAATTCAGTCAGAAGCAGAGGCAGTCTGTGATCGTCTGGATTATAGGGGAAGCCCTATTTACGATGAGTATCCGGATCGCACTGCCATGGAGCAGCTCAGCTGTGGAATTATCCGACGCGTATCAGAACATTTCCCTGAATCAGGGGAGTCAGCGCTTGATGCAGCGGAGCTTCGTTTTTACAGAGGCTCTGTGATTACAGGAAATCCAGAACCGCCGTCAAGCACCATGAAAACAGCGTTTCCTGAGGAGAAGCTTCAGGAAGAGGGGGAACAAGAAAGGGAGATAGTACATACAGAGGATTTGCATGATACGGGGCATTCAGGCAATCCTGAGAATCCAGACTGGGAGGATATTGCAGCGCTTCTTCTGTTTTCAGAGATCCAGTACAGAAGATGCAGAAACAGGGGAACTTGCCCATCCTCAGAGAGTAGATTATAGAAGGGAGATATGGTATAATAAAACAAACCGCGCTCTTTGGCCGGAGACTCATATCTGCCTGGCAGATATGGTATACTAATCAGATAATCGGAGTATTTGAGGATAAACAGAATGAAAAGAATCAGTAAAAAAGTATGGATCATTATGCTGGCTGTTGCGGCGGCTGCTGCATTATCTGTGGCCGCTGTATCGGCTTTTAAAGACAAAAAGCAGGAAAATACGGCATATACGCCTATTGAAGACGGAAACATTCCAACCGCCTACATGGAAATGGGAGGCAGGCAGATGAACCGCCTCCATGGCTTTCTGGAGGACAGGCGGGAATGGGCGAATCGCGGAAACCTTACAGTGCTGCCAGCGGATCGGAAGCTGACCGTAGATTTTTATAATCTGGACAGCCGCATTACAGGAATTCAATACGAAATCCGCAGTATGAGGGACGAAAGCCTGATAGAGAGGACGGTAGTCAGGGACTGGCATCAGGACGAGGGAGCATCAGAGGCGGTGACGATTCTGCCGATTCAGAATTTAATTGATAAGGACGAGGAATACATGCTGACTCTTGGGATTGCCACGGAGAATCAGCCGGAGATTTATTACTATACCAGAATTATCTGGACAGACGACACTTATTTAGAGCCTATGCTTCAGCTGGCAGAGACTTTTTCAAACAATACGTTTCACTATGAGAGGGCTTCTGATTTGACCACCTATCTGGAGACGGATCCAGCAGCTGACAACAGTTCTTTGGGACGCGTGACTCTGAAAAACAGCTTCGATCAGATTACCTGGGGAAATCTTTCACTGGAGAAAATCGGGAATGTGGAAATCGAACTGAAGGAACTCCAGGGGAATATGGCTGTTCTCTGCCTGAATTATGCAGCTGCCAGCGAAGGCGGGGATACACAGGAGCAGGAAGAGGGGAAGGAGAACAGGGAAGACCGAGAATATTACGACATTACAGAAAGTTTTACCATGAAATGGAGTTCTCAGAGAATCTATATGATGGATTACGAGAGAACCATGAATCAGATTTTTGATGGAAGCCAGGAACTGTACTCCGGAAAACGGATTATGCTTGGAATTTCCGACAGCAGTGATCTTCAGGAGCTGCGTTCTCCGAACGGTGCGTATCAGGCTTTTGCGGCGAATAAGGAGCTGTGGCTGTACAGCCGTGCAGACAGTCAGTGCACGCGCATTTTCAGCTTCCGCCAGAGTGAGACAGATGAAATGGCAAATCTGAAGGATTATGGAATCAAGCTTCTGTCCGCAGGCGATGGAGGAACAGTCGATTTTCTTGTAAGCGGATATATGAGCCACGGAAGCCATGAGGGCGGAGTAGGTGTTTCTCTGTGGAGGTATGAGAAGGAAACAAATACTTTGACAGAGCGTTTGTATCTGCCGGCAAATGAGAGCAGCGAGGAGCTGTTAATGGGAATTGATTCTTTAAGCTGTCTGAGCGGCAGCGGGATCCTGTACCTTCTGATGGGAAATACGGTTTACTCTGTAGATACTGTGTCCCGCCAGGCTGAGATTTTGGCAGAAGGCGTGACAGAAGAGAATTTTGCTGTAAGTCCGGGACAGGAGCGGCTGGCATGGCAGGATGGAGAGGATCTGTATGACAGTTCTGCGGTTCACATTCTGGATTTGAAGACAGGGCAGAGCGCTCAGATTAAAGCGCCTGAAGGAAGCAGCATCCGCCTTCTGGGCTTTGTGGGGAGTGATCTGGTTTACGGTCTGGCAGAGGAACATTCAAGTGTAAAGGTAAACGGACGCACAGTTCAGGCGCCTATGTATGCGCTGGAGATTGCAGGGGAGGATATGAGCCTGCAGACTAGATATGAGAAGGAGAGCGTTTACATTACCGATGTGAAAATAGAAGGAAGCCGTGTCCATCTCCAGAGAATGACGAGAGTCGGGGACAGCTACATGACGGCAGGCGCGGATACCTTAGTCTGCAATGAGGAGGTAGAAGAGGATTCCATGGAGGGAATCGGCTATTTAGCTTCTGAGGATCGCGGACGCGTCTACTTTGTACAGCTGGCAGATACAGTTTCCGGCAGCGTTGATGTGAAGATTCCGTCGAAAGCTGTGGCAGAGGAAAATAATACAGTAGTTTTAAAGCAGTCAGAGTCCTCAGGCAGACGCCAGTATTACGCCTACAGCGGAGGCAGAATGAGAGGCATGTTCAGAAGTTTTCCGGACGCTGTGGCGGCAGCCTATGACGGAATGGGAATTGTAACGGATGAGACGGGCAGAGTGTTCTGGTCCAGAGTGGATCGGGCTGATATTATTACTCTCAAAAATCCGGAGAGCCTGGTTCCTGATTTAGAGAGATATCTGAAGAGCTTTGAGGAGGGAGCGGAAGAGACCTCCGATGGAGGAGCGATTATTGACGCAGGAGGACTGTCCCTGAATCAGGTACTCTACTTTATCAGCCGTGGTTATCCGGTAGCTGCTTATACGGGAGACGGATCCTATGCAGTTATTTACGGCTATGATACCTACAATATTTCCTGCCTCTGGTATCCTGGAACAGAACAGGCATATACAGATAAAATGGGTCTCAACGATGCGGCAGCCTGGTTTGAGGCCAATGGCGGAAATGGATTTGCAGCGTTTCTGTTTGAAAACTAAATGTGTGCGCGAGGAAAAAAAGTTTTGTTCTGCAAAAGCCCTGAACCTTTTTCCTCGTGCATTAACGGGTATTCTTCTTTACAAATTCTGCTGATATGTTATAATCAGTTAATAAAAAGTTAATGTTCATAGTAAGAACAGAGACGAAAATCCATAAAAATGTAAGAGTTGGGACAGTCAGAAGGCATGGCGGACAGGATTCGGCCATAGCTCTTCTCGCCAAATATAGACAGAGGTGCAAGATGGAACAGTATATTATGAAAGGCGGCAATCCCCTGGTCGGTGAAGTCACCATCAGCGGAGCGAAAAATGCCGCTCTGGGAATATTAGCTGCATCAATTATGACGGACGAAGAAGTTTTGATAGAGAACCTGCCGGACGTGCGGGATATCAATGTACTGCTGGAGGCCATTGAGGAGATTGGAGCTAAGGTAGACCGCATTGACCGCCACACGGCCAGGATTAATGCGAAGCATATTAAGGAAGTAAGTGTGGATGACGAGTATATTCGTAAAATCCGGGCTTCCTATTACTTTATCGGTGCTCTTCTCGGAAAGTATAAGAGCGCAGAGGTTCCCCTTCCAGGCGGCTGCAACATTGGAAGCCGTCCGATTGATCAGCATATTAAGGGCTTTCGGGCTCTGGGAGCCGAGGTAGAGGTAAAGAGAGGCGCTGTGGTAGCTCACGCGATTGATTTGGTGGGAAGCCATATTTACCTGGATGTAGTCAGCGTCGGAGCCACAATTAATGTGATGATGGCGGCAACCCTGGCAGAGGGAGAGACGATCATCGAGAATGCTGCAAAGGAACCCCATGTAGTAGACGTGGCCAACTTCCTGAACAGTATGGGAGCTAATGTGAAGGGTGCTGGAACAGACATTATCCGCATTAAAGGTGTCAGAAAGCTTCATGGAACAGAATATTCCATTATTCCGGATCAGATTGAGGCTGGAACCTTTATGTGCGCCGCTGCTATTACCAGAGGCGATATCATGGTACAGAATGTAATTCCAAAGCATCTGGAGGCCATTACTGCGAAGTTGATTGAGATGGGCTGTGAGGTGACGGAATTTGATGAGGCAGTCCGCGTAGTGGGTAAGCCGCGCCAGAAGCATATGGACATTAAGACGCTTCCATATCCTGGATTCCCGACTGATATGCAGCCGCAGATTACAGTGACCCTGGCTCTGGCTGAGGGAACCAGTGTAGTGACAGAGAGCATTTTTGAGAACCGCTTTAAATATGTAGATGAGCTGTCCCGCATGGGATGCAACATTAAGGTAGAAGGAAACGTAGCGATTATTGACGGTGTGAAAGGCTTTACAGGAGCTACAGTCAACGCGCCTGATCTGAGAGCCGGAGCTGCTCTCGTAATCGCAGGTCTGGCTGCGGAAGGCTATACAGTAGTCGATGAGATCGGATACATACAGAGAGGTTATGAAAACTTCGAAGAGAAGTTAAGAGGTCTGGGAGCTGTGATTGAGAAGGTGGATTCTGAGAAGGAAGCCCAGAAATTCAAACTGAAGGTGGGCTGATATTTCTCTTGACAGGAGAGAGAGAATAAGATATCATATCAATCGCAAGCAGAGAATGCAGAACCATTTAGATACAAGTAAATATGTGCGTAATATCCCTTATTCAGAGTGATGGAGATACAAAGGATCTGAGAAGTCACGGCAACCCCAGAAAAATGGAAGGTGCCAGCCTGAGCGAGGAACCGCAGATGAGCGGTAAATCGAGCAATAAGAGGAACTGATAGAAAAAATCAAGTCCGTGTTGCTGCGGACTTTTTTTTACGATAAAAACTTTGTTTTTATTGTAAAAAAAGTCTAAGATGTACAAAGATACGCACAGATGCAGAAAAACATTGATTTACTACGAAAAGGAGGAACAACGTGGAGAAGTTACTTTTTACATCTGAGTCTGTTACAGAGGGCCATCCGGACAAAATGTGTGATCAGATTTCTGACGCGATTCTGGATGCCCTTATGGAGATGGATCCTATGAGCCGTGTTGCCTGTGAGACAGCTGTTACTACAGGTCTTGTGCTGGTTATGGGAGAGATTACAACAAATGCTTATGTAGATATTCAGAAGATTGTCCGTGAGACAGTACGTGAGATTGGATATGACCGTGCAAAGTACGGCTTTGACTGTGATACCTGCGGCGTACTGACTGCTATCGACGAGCAGTCTGCTGATATTGCCCTGGGTGTAGATAAGGCCTTAGAGGCAAAAGAGAACAAGATGTCAGACGAGGAGATTGACGCCATCGGAGCCGGCGATCAGGGTATGATGTTCGGCTTTGCCGCAAACGAGACAGAGGAGTATATGCCTTATCCGATTTCCCTGGCTCACAAGCTGGCCAGAAGGCTGACAGAGGTGAGAAAGAACGGAACACTTCCGTATCTTCGTCCAGACGGAAAGACACAGGTAACGGTAGAGTACGATGAAAACGGAAAGCCGTTCCGCTTAGATGCAGTTGTTCTTTCCACTCAGCACGATGAGAAGGTAACACAGGAGCAGATTCATAAGGACATTAAGCGCTATGTATTTGATCCGATTCTTCCGGCTAATATGATCGATACCAATACAAAGTTTTTTATCAATCCGACTGGACGTTTCGTGATTGGCGGACCTCACGGAGACAGCGGTCTGACAGGAAGAAAGATCATTGTAGATACTTACGGCGGATATGCCCGTCACGGCGGCGGAGCCTTCTCCGGAAAGGACTGTACAAAGGTAGACCGTTCCGCAGCTTACGCAGCCCGCTATGTGGCTAAAAACATTGTAGCTGCAGGACTGGCTGACAAGTGCGAGATTCAGCTCTCTTATGCAATTGGAGTAGCTCATCCTACTTCTATCATGGTAGATACTTTTGGAACAGGAAAGCTTTCTGATGAGAAGCTGGTAGAGATCGTGAGAGAGAATTTCGATCTCCGTCCGGCAGGTATTATTAAGATGCTGGATCTGCGCCGTCCGATTTACAAGCAGACAGCAGCTTACGGTCATTTCGGAAGAAACGACCTGGATCTTCCGTGGGAGAGATTAGACCGGGTAGATACACTGAAGGGATATTTAAAATAAATTGAGTCCGTTCGAATAATTGAGGCTGAGAAGAGACATTTTCCGATAGAAGCGGCGGCGCTTCCGGGAAATGTCTCTTTTTTGGTACAATATCTGAAAATAAATCAATAATTCCTGCTATTCTGAATAATGGTTTTTAATAGAAAAACAGAGTATATATTTTGGAAAAATTTGAATAAAACTTGAATTTTGCTGATAAATAGTATATGATTTTGGTAGGACAGAAGAGAAAGGGACAGAAGGTATCTATGTATACAGGGGTATCGGCAGATGCTGATGCCAAATAAAATGGGGGTATCAGGTGTGAAACAGAGCGTATGCAAAAATTCATCCCCAGGGGATCCCATGGAGTTCAAGACTGAGTCCGGCCAGAAAGAATCAGCCGGCGCGTATCTGGTAGCGCGGGCGCTCTGCTATATGAAGGAGAATTACAGAAATCATTTGACTCTGGCCAATGTGGCGGAGCAGATTTTTGTAAGTCAATGGCATTTAAGCAAGCTGTTAAACCGTTATACGGGAAAAAATTTTTCGGAACTTTTGAACCGTGTGAGAATCGATGAGGCCATCCGCCTGCTGGCGGATTCTTCCAGGCGTGTGGGGGACATTGCCGTGGAGGTAGGATTCTCTGATCGCTCGCATTTCTGCCATGTATTTAAGAGGCAGGTGGGGATATCAGCCGGAGAGTACAGAGCCAGGCTGGAAAAGGGAGAAAATTTAGATAACTTTTAGAAATGGACCTCTAAAAATATGATATACTTAAAACAAGCTGAACGCTGGTATCATAAGGTACACAGCGACAATTAAAAATATGAGAAAACCATGCAGCAGGCACAGGTTTTCTCATATTTTTGTCAAAGGAGACAGCAGTATGAAGATTAAGACGCGTCTGGCCATCGCCTTTATTACTATTACCGTGGTTCCGATTTTCCTGATTTACGGCGCTATTACAGCTCTGAGTAATTATCAGATTCGTTCCATTCAGAAAACTTACGGACTCAGCGATCAGGTGGATCTGCTTTCTGGAAATTCCATGCAGATGTTTAACCGCCTGACAATTAATTCACAGAAAAAAATCCGCGATATTGCCATGAGGGAGCCGGATCGGCTGGAGGATCCGGAATACCTGGCTAAGGTAAATGAAGCGCTGGAAGAAGAATACTCTTTTCTGTTAGTGCGGAAGGGACGCCGCATTATTTTCTCCGGCCATCCGGAGGGGGAGCATCTCTCCTCCCAGCTTCCGCCCTATGGGGAGGATAATTCAGATATGCTGTCAGGCGGCTTCTATGTGGACGGAGAGGAGCAGCATCTGTTAAAGCAGATTGATTTTCAGTATGGGGACAAAAGCCGAGGCAGTGCCTTCATTGTGACGAATGTAGGCGAATATGTGCCGGAGATTAAATCCATGCTCAACGAGATGCTGATTGTAGGAATTGCCATTATCTGTCTGACAGGCGGTATGCTGGTCATGTGGGTATACCGGTCGATTCTGCGCCCGCTCCACGAGCTTCAGGAGGCGACGAAGAAGATTCGGGACGGAAATCTGGATTTTACGCTGGACGCAGAAAATGACGATGAAATCGGAATGCTCTGCCAGGACTTTGAGGAGATGCGCCTTCGTCTGAAGGAATCAGCAGAGGAGAAGATCCAGTATGATAAGGAGAGCAAGGAGCTGATCAGCAATATTTCCCATGATCTGAAAACACCGATCACAGCGATTAAGGGCTATGTAGAGGGTATTCAGGACGGAGTAGCTTCATCGCCGGAGAAGCTGAATAAGTATATCAGAACCATTTACAATAAGGCCAATGATATGGACCGTCTGATCGACGAACTGACTTTTTACTCAAAGATTGATACGAACCGGATTCCATATACCTTTTCCAAGATTAACGTAGCCGAGTATTTCTGGGACTGCGTGGAGGAGGTCGGTCTGGACATGGAGACCAGGGGAATTGAGCTGGGGTATTTTAACTATGTGGATGAGGATGTGCTGATTATCGCGGATGCGGAGCAGATGAAGCGGGTGATTAACAACATCATCGGAAATTCCCTGAAATATCTTGATAAAAAGAAGGGCATTATCAACCTTCGAATTACAGATGACGGAGATTTTATCCAGGTTGTCATTGAGGATAACGGAAAGGGAATTGCGGCGAAGGATCTGCCCTATATTTTCGACCGGTTCTACCGGACGGATTCCTCGCGGAATTCTTCCAAGGGAGGAAGCGGTATTGGCCTTTCCATTGTAAAAAAGATTATCGAGGACCATGGAGGCAGGATTTGGGCTTCCAGCAAGGAAGGAATCGGCACGGAAATTCATTTTGTGCTTAGAAAATACCAGGAGGTAATTCAAGAATGAGCAGAATTTTAATTGTTGAGGACGAGGAGGCTATTGCAGAGCTGGAGAAGGATTATCTGGAGCTTTCCGGCTTTGAGGTAGAGATTGAGAATAATGGTGAGACAGGCCTTAAGAGAGCGCTGGAGGAGGAGTTTGATCTTCTGATTCTGGATTTGATGCTGCCGGGAGTAGATGGATTTGAGATCTGCAGGAAGGTCAGGGAGGCAAAGAATACGCCGATTATTATGGTTTCTGCCAAGAAAGATGACATCGACAAGATCCGGGGACTGGGCCTGGGAGCAGATGACTATATTACAAAGCCATTCAGCCCCAGCGAGATGGTAGCCAGGGTGAAGGCCCACATGGCCCGCTATGAGAGGCTGATTGGAAGCGGAATGCCGGAAAATGAAATCATCGAGATCCGCGGTCTGAAAATTGACAAGACAGCCAGAAGAGTGTATGTGAACGGGGAGGAGAAAAATTTTACTACCAAGGAATTTGACCTGCTGGCATTTCTGGCTCAGAATCCGAACCATGTGTTTACCAAGGAGGAGCTGTTCAGCCGCATTTGGGATATGGAATCTCTGGGAGATATCGCTACAGTGACTGTTCACATTAAGAAAATCAGGGAGAAGATTGAGTTTAACACAGCGAAGCCTCAGTATATTGAGACAATCTGGGGTGTGGGCTATCGGTTTAAGGTCTGATTCCTGAGGCAGACAGAGGTAAGAGAGACATAAGAGGAGCATGATGATCTGGGAGGAAATGAGAGAAGGGGGAAGAGGGCGCAGCAGAAAAAGAAAATTAAGAGAGGAGCGATCCTGCCTGGAGGCAGCGGCCTGTATTGTAGTTCTGTTTATTTTTACAGGGATTTTATTGCTGCTTCTGTTTCTCAGCGCGACAGGCAGCGCGGCTGTGTATGGCGGAGCTGAACAGGTGTGGTTTTACAAAGATTCCCCTCTTTATCATCTGGTGGTGTTTGCCCTTATCACAGTTCTGGGCGTGATGTTTCTGAGAATAAGAGAGACAGAGAGAAGAAGCGAAGAAAGCCGGGAGGAGCAGGCGGAACGCCGAGCGCGTTTTGCCCGGCTTCTTCTCATTTTTTCAGGACTTTATGTGATCTGGATTATGGGAACGATGTTTCAGCCTGCATCCGATCAGCGTCTGGTGATTGACTGTGGAAAAGCCTTGGCGGAGGGAGACTTTTCTCCCTGGAATCAGGTGGGCTTTCGCTACTACTATTCCGATTTTGAAGGTTATGCATACACCTATCCCCATCAGAACGGCCAGATCCTGTTTGCGGCTGTTCTGTATCTTCTGGCAGGGGAACAGGCCGCTTTTTTGTGGCAGCTGCTCAATGTGGCCTTTTTGATAATGGGTATTCTGTATACAGAAAGGATGGCAGAGGATGTTCTGGAGATGAAGGGAGGCTTTCACAGTCTGGCTCTGCTGCTGTTGGCCTTCCTGCCATTTTCCTTCTATATTACATTTGCCTATGGGACGATACCGGGGTTTACCTGCTCTGCCGCTGCTGTGTGGTATGAGAGAAGATTTCTGGAGGAAGGCCGAAAGAGGGATCTGATGCTGGCATCGCTTCTGATTTCGACAGCGATTCTCTTTAAATCCAACTATATGATTGTGCTGGCGGCCATGGTCATTTTTTTTGCGGCGGAAGCAGTATTTCAGAAAAAGCCTGTTTTGATTCTGGGAGCCATTTCTGTGGTGGCTGCCTATCTGATCAGCCGCA
This sequence comes from Lachnospiraceae bacterium AM93-12TA, assembly GCA_027698105.1. Taxonomy (GTDB): domain Bacteria; phylum Bacillota; class Clostridia; order Lachnospirales; family Lachnospiraceae; genus Otoolea. The sequence continues at coordinate 77,211 of JAQERH010000009.1, read as the reverse complement.
GTCTGGTGCTGGGAGGACTCACTCTGGCTGCAGGCCATTCAGTGGAGGGCGGGCCGCCGATGCTTACATGGGTGGAGATGGGACTTCAGGAGGGAAGCAGGGCGCCTGGCTGGTTTAATAATTATAATGTACACATCTATCTGGATAATCATGAAGACCGGGAACTGACGGCAGCAGCTGTGGAGCGTGATCTGGGACGTACGCTCCGGTATTTCATGGAACATCCCGGCTATGGAGCCGATTTTTTTAATAGAAAACTGCGCTCCATGTGGACGGAGCCGACCTTTCAGAGTCTCTGGATTCAGGAAGTGAAAGGATTTGGGTGGCTGTTTCCTGCCTTTGCCAGATCCCTGTTTAAAGAGGGAGGTACGGCCAATGAGGTTTACTGGGAGCTGTGTAATGCAGTCCAGACGCTGGTCTATGCCGGGGCGCTTCTATTTGCAGTGTTCCGTTTCCGGAGAGTTCAGTTTCAGGGATTGCTGTTCGCCGTCATCTTTATTGGAGGTTTCCTGTTCCATCTGTTCTGGGAAGCGAAGGGACAGTATGCAGTTTCTTATTTTGTACTTTTAATTCCGTATGCAGTCCTTGGAATACAGGACTGGATTCACTGGGTATCAAAGAGGAGGTTAGTATGAATGAGACATTAAAAGGCAGACGGCTCATGATTATGGGCCTGACCTTGTTTTCCATGTTTTTTGGGGCGGGAAATCTGATTTTTCCGCCGTTTTTAGCGGCTCAGGCAGGAACAGCGGCATGGCCGGCCATGGCTGGCTTTTTGCTGAGCGCAGTCGGTCTTCCAGTGCTGGGAGTTGTAGCTGTGTCCAGGGCAGGAGGGCTTGACTGTCTGGCAGGGAAAGTCCATCCTGCATTTTCCATGCTCTTTACCATTTTAATTTATCTGTCGATTGGTCCATGTCTGGCCATCCCCAGGACAGCCAGTACCTCTTTTGAAATGACGGTGCTTCCGTTTCTGGAAAATGGAGATCCGGCGGCCTGGTGGCAGCTTGCATATTCTGCCGTATTTTTTCTGCTGGCGGCAGTGACAGCGTTTCATCCAGACAGGCTGACGCAGTGCCTGGGAAAGATTTTATGTCCTGCACTGCTGGGTCTTATTTTTATTATGTTTGCAGGCAGCATAGCTGCCGAACCTCAGGCATCGCCTATGCCGGCAGACGCCTACAGAAATCTGGCGCCGGTGAAGGGCTTTCTGGAGGGATATCAGACGATGGATACCATAGCAGCTTTAAACTTTGGAATTATCATTGCCCTTAATATCAGAGCGGCAGGAGTGAAGGATGAGGCTGCAGCAGTAAAGTCTACGGTGCGGAGCGGATTGACAGCGGGCGTACTCCTGGCACTTGTATACTGCGCCTTGACCTATGTGGGAATTAAGGCAGGCCCGGAGGCGCAGGCGCTGGACAATGGAGCCAGAGTGCTGACCTTTGTGGCAGACAGTATTTTCGGAACAGCCGGAACTGTGGTGCTGGGTCTGATGTTCTTCATCGCCTGCTTTAATACCTGTGTCGGCCTTTTAAGCTGCTGCAGCGAGTTTTTCTGCCAGCTGATTCCATGTGTCGGATACAGGAAGTGGGTGATTCTGTTTGCAGCAGTCAGCATGGCGGTATCCAATGTGGGTCTGACAAAAATCCTGGTATTTTCTGTGCCTGTGCTGAATGGCATTTATCCGGTGGCCATCGCTTTGATTTTCCTGTCCTTTACAGGAACAGGGAGCAGGAGAATGTACCGTCTGGCTGTGCTTTTAACAGGAATAGTCAGCATTGCCTATGCATTAGAAGGAGCCGGAATCAGAATTCAGTCTGTTTCCCAGATCCTCTCTCTGCTTCCGGGATATGAGTTGGGCCTTGGCTGGATTTTGCCTGGACTGGCAGGCGCGCTGGCGGGAAAATGGCTGGATACAGTGGCAGGCCTGCGCGGTGGCGATTAGACACACGGAGGCCTGCCAGACTGGCAGATTCTGTGTCAGCTCATTGACAGAAGGAGAAAATTCTGATATAGTAAGCTGGGTATACAGCGGGAAGGTTCAAGAACTGAAACGGTCTTGGATCTTTTTTTTGCTTTATGGAGACATGCATGTTTCTGTGAGGCAAAGCTTTTGTATGCCTTCAGAATGGGAAAAGAGTTAGAAGTGTAAGAAAGGACTAGAATGGAGACAATCAGATTTGAAGAATTAAATCTGGACGCAAAAATTCTGCGTGCAGTGACAGATATGGGATTTGAGGCGGCATCACCGATTCAGGCAAAGGCGATCCCCTTGGAGATAGAGGGAAAAGATATTATAGGACAGGCGCAGACAGGAACAGGAAAGACGGCAGCTTTTGGAATTCCTCTGCTCCAGAAGATTGATCCGAAGAATAAGAAGCTTCAGGCTGTAGTACTCTGCCCGACGAGAGAACTGGCAATCCAGGTGGCAGACGAAATCCGCAGTCTGGCAAAATATATGCACGGTATTAAGGTTCTGCCCATCTACGGCGGACAGGAGATTGTAAAGCAGATCCGTTCCTTAAAAGACGGGGTTCAGGTGATTATCGGAACTCCGGGCCGTGTGATGGATCATATGAGAAGAAAGACGATTAAGTTCGGCCAGGTCCATACAGTGGTTCTGGACGAGGCGGATGAAATGTTAAATATGGGCTTTCTGGAAGATATGGAGACAATTTTAAGCGAGCTTCCGGAAGAGCGTCAGACAGTAATGTTTTCCGCTACCATGCCGGCAGCGATTGCAGAGATTGCGAAGAAATTCCAGAAGGATCCGGAGATTGTAAAGGTAGTGAAGAAAGATCTGACAGTTCCTAAGGTAACTCAGTATTATTATGAGGTAAAGCCGAAGAATAAGATTGAGGTTATGTGCCGTCTCCTCGATATGTACGCTCCCAAGCTGTCTGTGGTATTCTGCAACACCAAGCGCCAGGTAGACGAGCTGGTTCTGGCTCTTCAGGGCCGCGGCTACTTTGCGGAGGGACTTCACGGAGATCTGAAGCAGATCCAGAGAGACCGTGTTATGAACGGTTTCAGAAAGGGAAGAACCGATATTTTAGTAGCTACAGACGTGGCTGCCAGAGGAATCGATGTGGATGACGTGGAGGCTGTATTTAATTACGATATTCCCCAGGATGAGGAGTATTATGTACACCGAATCGGCCGTACCGGCCGGGCCGGAAGAGAGGGAAAGGCCTTCAGTCTCGTGGTGGGAAAAGAGGTTTACAAACTCCGCGATATTCAGCGCTACTGTAAGACGAAGATTGTGCCCCAGCCGATTCCATCTATTGACGATGTAACAGAGATTAAGGCTGACAAGATTCTGTGCCAGGCAGAGGAGCTTCTGCAGGACAGCGATATGAACCGCCTGATTGATATTATTGAGAAAAAGGTTCTGGAAGAGGATTACACAACCCTTGACCTGGCGGCAGGACTGCTCCGCATGATTATGGGCGAGGACAATGAAGATATTGTCGAGGATTCCAGACCTCTGCGCTCTTTAGATGACCTGGGAGATTACAGGGACAGAAATTCCGGCAGAGGAAGAGGCGGACGCTCCGGCGGCAGAGGAAGCCGATCCGGAGGAGACGATATGGCCAGACTTTTCATCAACATTGGAAAGAACCAGAACGTAAAGCCAGGAGATATCCTGGGAGCCATTGCAGGCGAGTCCGGAATGCCGGGCAAAATGGTGGGAAGCATCGATATGTACGACAAGTACACCTTTGTGGAGGTTCCCAGAGAGCAGGCAGACATTGTGCTCCAGGCCATGAAGGACGTAAGGATCAAGGGTAAGAATATCCATATGGAGAAAGCGAACCGGAAATAAATCTGAAATTCAGGTAAATTAAAAAAATTCAAATAATAAAGGAGAAAGAAACATTTCCTGTTTTCATTCAGTATAGGAGAAACCAGGAAAAGGATCTTTCTCCTTTTCAGATCAGGATGAAACATGGATGATAAACTCGGCAATCATAAGAAAAACTCCCGTTCCAAATAAAACTTTCAAAGGCATTGCCTTGAAATCAACATGGTTGTGTAAAAGTTTATCAGTGAGCATCATAGTTAAAGCAGCTGATAACAGAATCACTCCAGACAATACTCTGATATCCGGCTGGACAGACAGAACCCCCAGCGTATCCAATAACCGCATTCCGTTGTAAACATTAAAAAGCAAAAGACATAGATACCATTTTAACGTACAAATCCCCTCCTCTTCTGAATGGGAAATACAAAACATGTGCCTATCTAAATAATATAAAAAAAACACAATAGTCAATAAAATAAACTGATAATATCAAAGCGGATAGAAAATATATCAAAAATAGATGCGTAAATACAGAAATAAAGACATATGAACCAGGAAAAATTTTTGGTGACTTTAAGTGGAACAAGAAAATTTTTCCTGGTTCATCCTTGTAATCTTTAGAAAATCTTTCATTTTCTCCCCATTCCCTGTTTAGATTTTACCGCTATACTGACCTTATCACAGAGGAGAAGGGGGAGATGGTTATGAATGGATCGGATTTGATGGAACTTATGCTAACCGGTTTGGGCGCAGTGACGGCGATGAACCTTTTCATTCAGTTTTTTCAGATTGCTTGGGAAGAATTCCGCAGATGTAGTATAATCAGGACAGAACAAAACAAGACTCAAAAAGAACAGAAACAATTAGAAATTTATGGAGATGATACACAGCTATGGAAATTCAGACAGGAGCAGACGCAGGGACTATTTTAATTGTGGAGGACGATAAGGAAATCCGCCAGGGAATCGAGATATTTCTAAAGGGACAGGGGTACCGGGTCTTTCAGGCAGCAGACGGCATAGAGGGACTTAAAATCATTGAGGAGCAGGATATTTCCCTGGCCATTGTGGATGTGATGATGCCGCGGATGGACGGGATTACCATGGTGATTAAGCTCAGGGAAAAGTATGATTTTCCGGTGATTTTTCTCTCTGCAAAGTCGGAGGAAGTGGATAAGATCATGGGGCTTAACATGGGAGCAGACGACTATGTGACAAAACCTTTTACACCCATGGAGCTGTTAGCCAGGGTAGGTTCCCAGCTTCGCCGGTATCAGCGTTTTCAGCGTCTTCTCAGAGAACGGCCCCAGGGAGCGGCAGGGGAAGCGGAGGAGCATGTATACCGAATCGGCGGTCTGGAGCTTCATGAGGACACGGTAGAGGTGTTTGTGGATGGCATTCCTGTAAAGGTGACTCCCATGGAATTTAAAATCCTCCTTCTTTTGATGAAGCATCCAGGCCGTGTGTTTTCAGCTGACGAGATTTACGAGCGTGTGTGGAACGAGCGGGCAGTTAATACAGACACAGTGATGGTGCATGTGAGAAACATACGGGAGAAGATTGAGATCAATCCCAGAAATCCAAAATATTTAAAGGTGGTGTGGGGAGTTGGCTATAAAATTGAGAAACAGCAGTAGAGAGAAAAAGGAATTAGGATCCTGGACAGGGATTCTCGTGGCGGTTCTGCTGACAGCATTGATTGCAGCAGGCGTGATGGCGTTTTATCCCTGGCTTTCCTCTGAAATGACAGAGGGAAAGCAGGTTTTTACTCTGAAGGAGTGGGAAAGTTCGCAGCAAGACTTTTCCTATGAGGAGACGGGAAGCTATGGAGATGAAGCAGAGATGTACGATTCTGGTATGGTCAGAGACTATGACTATTATGTGGAAAATGGGGGCTATGCCGTTTACGGCGCCCATGTAAGTTACAGAGGAGACGAGGTGTGGGTGCTTCCGGGATATGGAAGGGTTCAGACGGCTCTGGGGCTTATCACTCTGTGTGCGTCAGGTCTTGTGATTGCACTGGCGGCAGTGTTAGCAGCAGTCAAACCTTTCAGAATGACGGAAGCTGTCCTGTTTAAAGTTCCCTTTGAGCTGATGCTCTTCGCGGGATTTATGATTCTGGGAGGCTCCATTGGTTCCGGTATGGGGCCTGGCATGGCCAGCGCATCTTTAAGCGGCGAGACTATGGCAGCTCTGACTACAGATTACTATCATATGGATGCGGAGACAGCACAGGTTACAATGCTGGCAGTGAATTACTGCGCATGGCTGTTCATGGGACTGATTCTTTTCTGGATGGCGGAGACATCCATGTCTTTCTTTACTCTCAGGCCTGTCAGATGGTTTAAGGAGAGAACTCTCACAGGAAAGCTGGCAAGAGGAGCCAAAAGAGCGGCAGCCAGAACCTGCCGGGAGCTGGAGCAGATAGATTTCAATGAAAAATCAACCAGAAGCATTTTAAAGATTGTAGGGATTAATTTCATTCTTCTAACGGTTCTGTGCAGCCTGTGGTTTTATGGGATTTTCGGACTTCTCGTCTATTCGGCTGTGCTTTATGTGATTTTGCAGAAGGCCTACGGCCGGGTGCGGGAAAAGTACCAGAATCTGTTAAAGGTGACAAACGAGCTGGCAGAGGGCAATCTGGACGTGGAGATCGCAGAAGATCTGGGAGTGTTCGAGCCATTTCGGACTGAAATAGGAAAAATCCAGTCTGGTTTTAAGAAGGCAGTGGATACTGAGGTGAAGAGCCAGCGGATGAAGACGGAGCTGATTACCAATGTTTCCCACGATTTGAAGACTCCTCTTACAGCGATTATTACTTATGTCAACCTTTTGAAGCAGCCGGGTATTACGGAGGAGGAACGAGAGGAGTACATTCAGGTGCTGGATCGTAAATCCCTTCGATTAAAAGCTTTAATCGAGGATTTGTTTGAGGTCAGCAAGGCAAACAGTCAGACCATGAAGCTGAATCTCATGGAGGTAGATGTGGTGAGTCTGATGAAGCAGGTGAATCTGGAACTTTCAGAACAGCTTTCTGACAGCGGAATGGATTTTCGTTTTCAGCTTCCGGAGAAAAGGGTGATGCTGATGCTGGACAGTGAAAAAACCTATCGGATTTTTGAAAATCTTCTGGTCAATATTGCAAAGTATGGAATGCCGGGAACCAGAGCCTATGTGGAGATTCAGGAGACAGAGCGTTCGGGAGAGGACGGAGGCAGAGCAGTGGATGGCGGGGAGCGCAGAGAAAACCGCGGAGAAGTAAAAATTTCCATGAAAAATATTTCAGCAGCTGAGCTTCCAAAGGGCGCTGAGGAGCTGACAGGGCGCTTTGTGAGAGGTGATCAGTCCAGAAATACAGAAGGTTCCGGTCTTGGCCTGGCCATTGCCAAGAGCTTTACAGAGATTCAGAAGGGAAGCTTTCAGGTGGAGACGGAGGCGGATCTGTTTAAAGTGACGATTGTGTGGAAAAAATAAATTGCAGGAAAGGAAGATGGTCTGTGCCTGTTAGAAGAGGGGAAAGTTTTACAGTGCGTTCAGTGGAGCGCGTAAAACTTTCCCCTCTTCGTTTTCAGCCATTCTCCCTACTCCTCTAAAAGCTGCTGGCTTTCGGAAGGCTGAAGATAAACTCGGTTCCCACGCCTTCTGTGCTTACCACATCGATATTTTCATCGTGTGCCTGGATAATTTCTTTTACAATGGCAAGTCCCAGGCCGGTTCCCTTCTTATCCTTCCCGCGGGAGGGATCGCTTTTATAGAACCGCTCCCAGATTTTTTTAATGCTGTCTTTGGGAATGCCAGCTCCTGTGTCCTTCACGGAGACGAAAATTTTCTCATGTTTTTCCGATGCCTGCAGATAGATAACAGAATTTTCACTGCTGAATTTGATGGCATTGTCAATCAGGTTATAGAGCACCTGCTGGATTTTTCCAAGGTCTGCGTATACCATCTGAATGGAATCGTTAAAGGTCAGCTCAAAGGTAATGCCTTTGGCGTTGCAGGTTCCCTCAAAGGCAGCCGCCGTATCTTTAATCACCCGGTTAATGTCAAAATTCGTCCTGGTAAGAAAGCCTTTGCTGTCTAAAGAATTTAAGGTGAGCATTCCCTGAGTCAGCTTATTGAGCCGTTCGGTCTCAGTGATAATGATGTTTAAATATTTTTCGTACAGTTCAGGAGGGATTGTACCGTCTATGATGGCTTCCAGATATCCTTTGATTGAGGTGAGCGGAGAACGGAAGTCGTGGGAGACATTGGCAATAAATTTATGCTGGTATTCCTCCATTTTATTAAGCTCCATGGCCATGTAATTTAAGGTATTGGCCAGATATCCCATCTCGTCCTGGGTGTGAAGGCTGATGCTGTAGGACAGATTTCCGGCCGCGTATTCTGTGGCCGCATAAGTGATTTTTTTCAGCGGAAAATACACGGTTTTCGTGAAGAACAGCAGGATAATCAGGGACAGTCCGAACAGGATAGCCGCTGTGATATACATGATATTTAAAATGCCGTTCTGCTCCTCTGTGATCAGACTCATAGGAAGGTGAATGACAATATAGCCATAGGTATTAAAATTTCCCGTAATAGGGGCGGAAACAGACAGTACATCGGAAGAAAACTGCCCATAGTAGGTTCCGATAGAATAGGTCTGGCCGCCGCCTGCCGTGGGATCAAAGCTGTCAATGGATTTCCCTGTCAGCCGGTTCTGGCTGTCTACTGTGACCTGGCCGTCGTGGTTGACAATCCAGATGGAGGACTGCAGGTAGGAGGCCATGGCGTCAATCTGCGGCTTCACCATATGGGGATCCAGGTGTTTTCCCTGGTAAATATCGCTGCAGTTTTCCGCAATCAGATTGGCTTCATCATAGAGGGCTTCCGCCCTCTGTTCCACCAGATAATCATAGGTCATATCGGAGGAGAGAGTGGCGATGGCAGTAAAGCCCAAAAGTCCAAACAGAAGATATCCCAGGATAAATTTGTAGTAGAGAGAGTGGATCATGGTGTTACCTCTTGACCTCAAATTTATAGCCAATGCCCCAGACGGTAGTCAGCGCCCACTTTTCATGATCCTTGATTTTTTCCCGCAGCCGCTTAATATGAACGTCTACCGTTCTTGTATCCCCGATGTACTCATATCCCCAGATATGGTCTAACAGCTGTTCTCTGGTAAATACCTGGTTAGGAGAGGAGGCGAGAAAATATAAAAGCTCCAGCTCCTTAGGCGGCATTTCAATGGAATGGCCGTTGTAGATGACGGAATAGTTAGTCAGATTTACAATTAGGTCAGGGAATTCTACATATTGTCCCTTCTGATCAGAACCGGCTGGTTCCGGAGTCTGAGGAACAGCCTGGTAGCGGCGGAGCACTGCCTTGACTCTGGCCACCAGTTCCTTGGAATCAAAAGGCTTGATCATGTAATCGTCAGCTCCCAGCTCCAGTCCCAGCACCTTGTCAAAAATCTCTCCCTTGGCAGAGAGCATGATAATGGGAACCTGGGAGGAAGCCCGAAGCTCCCGGCAGACCTGGTAGCCGTCGATTCCCGGCAGCATCAGATCTAAGAGCACCAGATTCGGTTTAAAGACAGGGAAAACAGCCAGGGCCTCCTCTCCATCTCCAACGATTTTTGTCTCATAGCATTCTTTTGTCAGATACAGAGAGATAAGCTCTGCAATATTTTCGTCGTCGTCCACAATCAGTATTTTCTGTTTTTCAGCCATGACGCTCCTTTCCCCCTGATGGAGAACTGCTCCTTACTGTATGGAACAGTTCTCAAAGTTCTGTTTTATTTATTTAAATGTAACGATAGTGACTCCGGTATCTCCTTCACCGAATTCCCCTAAATGGAATTCCTTCACATATTTCAGGCGTTTCAGGTGCTTGTGTACGCCGGCTCTGAGGGCGCCTGTGCCTCGTCCGTGGACTACCCGTACCTGGGGAAGGTGAGCCAGATAGGCATCGTCTAAATATTTATCCAGCTTTGGAACTGCCTCGTCTACGGTCAGGCCGATGAGGTTGATCTCAGGGGAAACGGAAAAGGATTTGGACATCTTGATTCCGCTCTGTGAGGTTCCTCCTTTGCCGAAGGCTCCAGGCGTCTTTGCGCTGTTTCTGCCTGTACCGCGGCCTCCTGTGCTTCCTGAGCTGCTGTCCAGTCCTGGGCCGGAGATGGAGGACTCGTTTAAAAGGGCCAGATCTCTTATATTGACCAGAGAGCGGAGAATGCCCATCTGAACGTACAGATCACCTTTGGCATTAGGCAGGGAGCTGACTGTACCCTTCAGATTCATGGAAATAACCTTGACGCCGTCGCCGATTTTTAAGGATTTCGGAGAAATGGTCTTCTGCGGAGCCTGAGGCTTCTTAGAAGTAAGTTTTTTGTCCACATCCTTGATTTTATTTCTCAGACGGCTTCTCTGCTCCTCCAGCTCCTTTCCCACGCCGGACTGACTGGCCAGTTTATTGATATTCCGGATCGTAGAATCAGCGGTGTCCTTGGCATCCTGAAGAATCTGCTGGGCCTCTGTTCTGGCTTTTTCCAGAAGGCGCTCCTTCTGATCCTGGAAGCGTTCCTCCTTCTGTTCCAGACGTTTTTTCAGATCCGCAATTTCTGCCTTATAGGCGTTTAACTCCTCACGCTCTTTCTCGATAGTCACACGGCTTTCCTCCAGGTTGGCCAGCAGATCTTCAAAGGCGGCGTCCTCCTTCTCAATATGGCGCTTGGCGTCCTCGATAATGTAGTCGGGAAGCCCCAGCTTTTTGGAGATGGCGAAGGCATTACTCTTTCCGGGAATTCCGATAAGAAGCCGGTAGGTAGGGCGCAGAGTTTCCACGCTGAACTCACAGCAGGCGTTCTCCACTCCTGGTTCTGTCAGGGCAAATACCTTCAGCTCACTGTAGTGGGTGGTGGCCATGGTGCGGCATTCCATATGGTGGAGGAAGGACAGCACGGCTACTGCCAGAGCAGCTCCCTCAGTGGGATCCGTACCAGCTCCCAGCTCATCAAAGAGGCAGAGAGAGCGGGAATCAGCCTGCGCCAGAATGGACACAATATTCGTCATGTGGGCAGAGAAGGTACTGAGGCTCTGCTCAATACTCTGTTCGTCTCCAATGTCAGCAAATACATTGTCAAAAACAGCCAGCTCTGAACCGTCAAAGGCCGGAATGTGGAGTCCCGCCTGTCCCATGAGCGTGAACAGACCTACTGTTTTCAGAGATACGGTTTTTCCGCCGGTATTAGGGCCGGTGACGATCAAAAGGTCAAAGCTATCTCCCAGATGGATATTGATAGGAACTACCTTTTTTGGATCCAGCAGCGGATGGCGTCCATCCTTAATGTTAATATACCGCCGGTTGTTAAATTTCGGCTCCGTGCAGTTGTAGTGGCGGGACAGGGCTGCCTTGGCAAAGATAAAATCAAGCTTTGCCAGAATAGCCAGATTCTCAGCCATAGTATCCGTATAAGGAACCAGCTGGGAGCTCAATGCCATGAGGACAAATTCGATTTCCCGCTTCTCCTGGATCTCCAGCTCCCGCAGCTCATTGTTCAGACGGATGACTGCCATAGGCTCAATAAATACGGTAGAACCGGTGGCCGACTGATCGTGAACCATGCCGGGAACCTGGCTCTTGTGCTCTGCCTTGACAGGCAGGCAGTAGCGGCCGTCACGCATGGTAATCACCGCATCCTGGAGATAGGTGCGGCTGGAATTTAAAACAGAGTTTAACTGGGTATGGATGCGGTCATTAATGATTTTCATCTGGCGGCGGACCTGGCGAAGTCCCGGACTGGCGTCATCGCTCACCTCATCTTCTGAGAGGATGCACCGCTTGATTTCTGTGTTGACAGGAGTCAGCGGCTCTAACAGACGGAACATTTCGTCTAAGGAGTCGTCTGGAAGCTCAGATTCCTCCCTGCGGCCATAGGCTTTCGCTCTGGCAGACACGGTGAGCACAGAGCTGATGGCTAAAAGCTCCAGAATGTTTAAGGAGCTTCCAATCTCCAGACGCTTTAAGGAGTCAGTAATATCCTTTACGCCTCCGAAAGAAATACTTCCCTTCTGGCGGACGCGGGTCACTGCGTCGGAGGTCTCCTGCTGATTCTGCACAATCTCCTGATAATCACAGGAGGGCAGAAGCTCTCTGCAGAGCCGTTTTCCCGGCTCTGTGGAGGCATATTCTGTCAGAGTGTCAATGATTTTATGATATTCCAGTGTTTTTAATGCTTTTTGATTCATGATATTCACCTTATAAAAAATTAATAGGGGGCAGGAACAGATGGATGAGGCCTGCTTTGCAGTCGCTTGTTTTCCTGCTGATTAAAAAGACTCGTAAACGCGCACTGCGTGCTGATTGTCTGCTTCGCAGACAGTTTACTCGTTATCCCATCAGGTGAAAACAAATGCCTGCTTTGCAGTCGCTTGTTTTCCTGCTGATGGGATACATTATACCATATCCGCTTTGCGGATATGAGCCTCCGGCGGATGCGCACGGTTTGAATTGGTAGCTGCTTCGCTATGCTCGCTCAAACCGGCGCGGTATAACATCTGACGATATTATACCATAGCTCAGGCGGAGCCTGCAATCAGGGGATTTGAGTTGATGCTGAATTGTAATGAATCGTAATGAATTCTTCATTGTTGCGGGGATAGGGAATTGCTATAATATAGATACAGAGAATGGAATCAAAGGTTGGAAGCGGCGGAGGGATTGATATGAAAAAGCTTTATGACTTATTGAAGTATATTATCTACGGCAGCTTATATGTAATTGTGTTCAAAACAGGATTTGATTTTTACAATTATAAAAAGTATCCCAATGTATATGCGTATTATTCAGCTCCCTGGTATACTGGCGCATTGCTGTATGGGATTGTATCGCTTGCAGTGATCATTGTCTGCATCATAGGAAGAAAAATCATTTTTAAGAAGCTGATGGGGGATACAAGGCAGGGGAAGCGATGAAGAAAAACAGAGAGGTGCTGCAATGAAAAAGGGACGGTTGATTCTATGGACAGCGGTAATACTGACAGCCACAGTTTTCTTTTATAGTAGTATCCAAAGGAAGTATACATTTACACTTGCAGGCAGTGACGGGATGATTAAGTCAGAGCAGATACAGCCTCTATTCGGAACTGTAAAAGTGAGCGGTGACTGTGATACAGATGTGATTTTTACTGATACTGAAACAGGGGAAAAATATGAGATAGGATATATTACATCCGGCGTATCAGAAAAGATTCAACTGGAAAAAGGGCAGTGGTACACTGTAGCTGGAGGAGGAAACCTTACAATCAGCCCGGTTCATGTCAGAATTGAATAAAGCAGCAGTTTTAACATAAAAAAACGCAGAATGCGAAAGGGGGAGAACCGTGTGTTTGCAGCTATTTACATCATTGCATTTCTGATTTTCGTGGGAGTTGTCTGCCTGGGAGTGAAAAGCGGACGGCTTCAGAAACTGTTTGCGATTCATTCCAGGCTGCCCAGAGTGCTGCTTCTGGGTTATATCATCTTTGCCGGATGTTTTGTGTTCCCCATTCGGAGCGAACCGTTTCCTCTGGACTTTGGCGGGTTATATGTGCTGGTGTCAAGCTACGGTGTGATTGCGCTGGCGTCAGCTGGAATATTCGGGCCTGACAGAGGGAAAGAGGTTTACATAACAACATTTTTGCTCACTGTCATAGGAATGGGCTGCCGTTATCTGCTGGAATTCGGGGAGGTATCGAATACCTACAATTTTACGCTGTTTAACATCGTCAGCTACCTGGCGGTAATTCCAGCCGGGACAGCGGCTGCTTATCACTGGATCGTGAGAGCACTGAAATGGTGACTGAGTTTGGCAGTCTGGGAAATTCTGCAAAAGGCAGAAGGAAACCGGGAAACTATCTAATTTTTTTGGTAAATAGTTTAGAAATATAGGAGGCAGTCATTTATGAAGGATTTAATTGTTTTAGTGTGCTCCATAGGAATGAATGTTCTCTCAGCTAAGGGGATTGCTTTGGGGCTGTTCCTTCTTGTGTTTTATGTAAAGGGGAGACAGTTGAAATTTAATTCTGAAGAATGGGACAATTATTTTCTGGAATTGTCTCAGGAAACAGTAATCAGGATTGCCCTCGCTATAGCTGGAATGTCCATCACGGCTTCCGCTTTGATAAGCTATGTGATTCTGGACAGAGCAGACTTCAATCATCCGCTGCTAATCGCCGCAGTGCTCTTTTGCTGCAGCGCACTCTGGTTCTGGCATAAATGGAAAGGAGAAAAAGGGAAGGCTTATCTTTTAAGGAGATTTGCTGAGATTCCGCAGACTATTTTGGAAAAACGGGACAGGGAAGCTTAAAGCAGGAGGAAACACGCTTACTATGGGCAGGGAACATGTTTGCTTCCGATCATGTTCCGCTGTCCATTGATTTTCCACAATATTCTTGCAATCACCCTGGAAGCCACGTATAATACATATATGTATTCCTGAAATTATGCAGCATGAAGGGAAAAGAAAGATGTCAGATACCGAAGGACCTGATAAAAAGGAATCCCGCAGCCGTGAGTTTATGCGGGAAAAGATCGTGAAGCCCCCACTGACGAAGGGGCAGATTGCGGCAAGGGCAGCTGTGTTTCTTTTGGCTGCAGCTGCGTTCGGGGCTGTGTCGGCTCTGAGCTTTACAGCAGTCAGAACGTGGTCAGAGGGCAGATGGGGAGGAGATCCCCAGAAAGAAAGCGCTGCCATAGAATTTAACAGAGATGATCCGGATGTACAGCCGGAGGAGAGCGGTTCGATGCAGGCGTCCGGCGGAGCGGAGGAGACAGTTCCGGTGGATGAGGCGGTGAAGGCTTACATGGAGACCTATGAGTTTACATCAGAGGATTTAAAGTCCATGTATGACAGTGTCCGTGCAGTTGAGCAGCAGGTGGATCACGGAATTGTCACAGTACATTCGGGAAAGCAGCAGACGGATCTGTTTGGAAATCCGATTGAGACCAGCGGCTACTGTGCAGGAGCTGTCATTGCCAGGACAAGCAGCGCATATATTATCCTGACCAGAGCCTCAGCTGTGTCCCAGGCGGATTCTATTTGTGTGGAATTTTTTGACGGAACAGAAGTTCCTGCCTCAGTGCTTCAGAACGATGGTGTGACAGGCATGGCTGTGATCCAGGCGGATGCAGAGGCAGTGGATCCGGAGCTCCGGGGGGAGATTCATGTTATTCCTCTTGGAAATTCCTATTCGGTGAAAACAGGAGATTTTATTATTGGCGCGGGGGCTCCGGCTGGAATTGTCCACTCGTTTGAGTTTGGCGCTGTTACGTATGTGGCAAGGAATGTGCCTGTGACAGACGGAGTGACCAGGATCCTGTTTACAGATCTTTCCAGCAGTGAAGAGGCAGGCACATTTATTATGAATCTGAATGGAGAGATTATCGGCTGGACAGACAACAGCCTGAAAAAAGAAAGCTCCATTGCTTCGGAATCTGTGATGAGTATTTCCGACTACAAGGGAATTTTAGAAAAAATGACCAACGGGGTGGAGCCGGCCTATTTTGGAATTAAGGGGCAGGAGGTCAGTGAAGCCATGCAGGCAGAAGGGATCCCCAGAGGCGTTTACATTGCAGACGCTGTTTCAGGAGGACCAGCTTATGAATCGGGACTTCAGAACGGCGATATTATTGTGCGCTTTGACGGCCGGGATGTGGCCACTCTGAAAGAGCTGAGCACACAGATTTTCAGCGTTAAGCCTGGAGATACTGCAGTGATTACAGTAATGCGCAAGGGGCGGGACGGCTACACTTCTCTGGAATATCAGGTAACGGCCGGAGGAAGGCAGATTTAAAACAATTAAAAAGTGATTTTAGAAGTGAGAGGATAACATATGAAATATATTGGACAGTTCCACGATGGCATGCACATTTCCGATGTGTATCTCTGTAAAAAGAAGCAGATTGCCCTGACCAAGAATGGGAAGGAGTATGGAGCTTTGACGCTGCAGGATAAGACAGGAACTGTGGACGCGAAGATCTGGGATCTGGGATCTCCGGGAATCGGAAATTTTGAAACTCTGGATTATGTGTATATTGACGGCGATATCACGGTGTTTCAGGGGGCCAATCAGGTGAATGTCCGCCGGATCCGGAAGGCTGACGAGGGAGAGTATGTGGAGAGCGATTATCTTCCGGTCAGCTCCAAGGACGTAAAGGTCATGTACAAGGATCTGAAGGCGTTAATTGAATCCATGAAGAATCCATATCTGAAAAAGCTGGCTTCCAGTTACTATGTGGAGGATCAGGATTTTGTCCGCCGCTTCTGCTTCCACTCGGCGGCTAAAAGTGTCCACCATGGCTTTGTAGGAGGACTTCTGGAGCACACCCTGAGCGTGATGAAGCTGTGCGATTATTTTGCAGCCGTATATCCGCGGCTGAACCGGGATCTGCTTCTTACAGCAGCTCTGTTCCACGATATCGGTAAGACAAGAGAGCTTTCTGCATTTCCGGAAAATGACTATACAGATGACGGTCAGCTTCTGGGCCACATTATTATTGGTACAGAGATGGTGTCAGAACGGATTCGTGAAATCCCCGGCTTTCCGGATAAGCTGGCCGCAGAGCTGAAGCACTGTATTCTGGCCCACCACGGCGAGCTGGAGTATGGTTCTCCGAAAAAGCCTGCTCTGTTTGAGGCTGTGGCCTTAAGTCTGGCAGATAATGCAGATGCCAAGCTGGAGACTATGAATGAGATTATGGCAGGGGCCGGAGACAACAGCGGATGGCTTGGATACAACCGCCTGTTAGAGTCCAATGTAAGAAAGACGACAGAATTTTAAGAAAAAGAAACTGAGACAAAAAATACAATAAAACAAATAGAATAAATAAAATAAAAAATTAAATAAAATAAAACAATAATTAAAACAGGAGAGATGAGTTATGAAAATCGCGATTGGAAACGACCACTCTGCAGTGGAGCTTAAAAACATTATCAAGGAGTTTGTAGAATCCAAGGGCTATGAAGTTATTAATATGGGAACCGATTCCACAGAAAGCTGTGACTACCCGATTTACGGTGAGAAGGTAGGAAGAGCCGTAGCATCTGGTGAGGCGGATCTGGGAATTACAATCTGCGGAACGGGAGTGGGAATCTCCCTGGCTGCCAACAAGGTAAAGGGAATCCGCGCCTGTGTCTGCAGCGATCCCTACACAGCGAAGCTGTCCAGAATGCACAACAATACAAACGTCCTGGCCTTTGGAGCCCGCGTAGTGGGAAGCGAGCTGGCCAAGATGATTACAGAGGAATGGCTGAACGCCGAGTTTGAGGGCGGCCGCCATCAGAGACGTGTAGATATGATTATGGAGATTGAGAAATAAGGCGTTTCGTTCTTCCATAGAGATAGCGGCTTAAAAATACAGTGGAAAAGGTAAAGAAGATTTCCAGGGCGCTGCTGACGATTCCCACCAGAATCAGGAGAGCAGCGGAAACGGCAATAATACCTGCCAGACACCACAGAGAGATCAGACCAGCTGTTCTGTCTTCAGCCCGAAGATACCAGGCAGCGAAAAACAGATAGAGGCATAAGCACAGAGCGGCAGCCATGGCGAAAACGATGTGGAGAAAAGCCTTAAAGGGCAGTTCTTCCGGCAGGTAAGGGGTGGTGACAGCGCAGAACAGCAGAAGAAGCGCCGTATGCACCAGATGCCGGACAAAGGCAGGGAGCTTCAGCCGGGAAGAAATGGGAGACAGGACGGCATAAAAATACCAGCCTGTCATAAGACCCCACAGGCAGAAGCCCAGTTTCCGTCCCAGCATATTTCCAATGACGGAAAAATTCAGGGAAAACAGGTTGAAATTCCTGACAAACAGGAGGGTGTATCCGGGAATCAGGATAAAAGCAGCTAAGTTTAAAATCAATGGTTGCGACCTCCTAAGAATATAATAAAAGAATAAAAAAGAAGCTTTTTAGTGTGACTGCAGTTCTAAAAAGCTTCTTTTTTTGACTCAAAATTTTCTGCCTGAAACAGGCGCCCCCTGAAAATTAAATTTCTGCTGTGACAAAGATATCGTAGACAGCTTTTACGGCTGTCTCAAAATCTTCATTTCTCACACCGATGATAATGTTTAACTCACTGGAGCCCTGATCAATCATTTTGACGTTGACTCTGGCGTGGGCTAAAGCTGAGAAAATCCTTCCAGCTGTACCGCGGGCAGATTTCATGCCCCTCCCTACTACGGCAATCAGAGCCAGGTCAGAATCCAGTTCAATGTGATCCGGTTCAACAGCCCGGTGAATTCCTGCGATAACGGACTGCTCGTGCTCCTCAAAATGACTCTGCTGCACGAAAATGCTCATGGTATCAATGCCAGAGGGCATATGCTCAAAGGAAATGCCGTATTTTTCAAATACGTCCAGAACCTTGCGGCCAAATCCGATCTCTGTATTCATCATGGCTTTTTCAATATTAATCGTACAGAAGCCTTTTTTTCCTGCAATGCCTGTAATGGTGTAGCGCGGACGTTTTAAGGTGCTTTCCACAATCATGGTTCCCGGATCAGAGGGACGGTTAGTATTCTTGATGTTAATCGGAATGCCCTCTTTTCTTACAGGGAAAATAGCCTCCTCGTGAAGCACGCTGGCTCCCATATAGGACAGCTCCCTCAGCTCTCTGTATGTAATGGTTTCGATTGGCTCAGGATCGTCCACGATTCTGGGGTCTGCTACCAGGAAGCCGGATACGTCAGTCCAGTTCTCATACAGATCTGCGTGGACAGCTCTGGCAACCAGAGAACCGGTAATATCGGAACCGCCTCTGGAAAAGGTTTTTACGGAACCGTCAGGCATAGAACCGTAGAAGCCTGGAATTACGGCCTTTGGAGCCTTGGCAAGGCGGTTTGACAGCTCCTGGTTTGTCTTTTCCGGCAGGAAGGAACCGTCTGCGTCGAAGCAGATAACATCAGCTGCATCGATAAACTCATATCCCAGATAGGCTGCCATGATAATACCGTTTAAATATTCTCCTCTGGAGGCTGCGTAGTCCTGCCCCTTTTTAGCAAGAAAGTTCTCTTCAATTGTCTTAAATTCATAGTCCAGGTTGATATTCAGGTTCAGTCCCTCGATAATCTGTTCATACCGGGATACGATGGTATCGAAAATTTTCTTGTAGCTGCGTCCTTCTGATGCTGCGTCATAGCAGGCATAGAGAAGATCTGTTACTTTATCGTCTTTATTTGTTCTTTTTCCTGGAGCGGAGGGGATCACGTAGCGCCGTGATTTATCCGCCATGATAATATCTTTTACCTTTTTAAACTGCTTTGCGCTGGCGAGAGAGCTTCCGCCGAATTTTACTACCTTGTTCATGTTATTTTCTCTCCTCCTGCCGTCCGGGCAGCCCCGGAACGGCGTATGTCATTATGTTAAGCTCTGTATGCTTCTTGTCTGTCAGTGCAGGAAATGTGGGTGCGGGAAGTACTCCAGGTAAACCTTTGCCACCAGATCTTCCTCAGGGACGTATTTGTTTTTCCAGAATCGGGCGTCGTTGGAATTGTTTCTGTTGTCCCCCAGCATGAAGTAATGCCCTTCCGGCACGTTATAATGGAGATGATCCTTTCCGAACATATCCATCTCCTCATGGAGATATGGTTCGTCTAAAGGTGTGTCGGATCCATTAATATAAATCTTTCCGTCAACAATATCTACCGTTTCTCCGGGAAGACCGATGATACGCTTGACATAGTAGGTGGTAATGCCTTCTTCCTTGTCGTCAGGGTTGAGAAAAATAGCGATATCGCCCCGTTCAGGCTCGCTGAACTTATAGGTGAGTCTGGAGCCCAGTACCCGGCTGTGGGACATAATCGTATTTTCCATGGAGCCGGTAGGGATAGTGCTGTTTGCTATAATATAGGTAGTCAGCACATATGCGATGACAGCGGCCACAACCAGGACCTGAATCCAGCTTAAAATCTCTTTCTTCCAGCTGAAAGGCTCCTTTTCTTCATCCCGCTTTCTGCTTTTGGCAGGCTCATCGCGGCGGACGCTTCCCAGGTGTTTTTCTTTATTTTCCATTCTGCTGCGTTCCTCATTTAATTGATACAGATTAATAGATTACAGTTCAATAGTTTATCCGAGTTTTGACGATTTAGCAAGTAGTCTGCCTGAAAAATATTTTTAGACGGTCTTGATTGTATTATTCAGGCTGAAATGATAGAATAGGAACTACCACAGAAGGAAACGCAAGGGGGCGTATTTATGGACAAACTATTATATGATCTGATGGACTGGGCGGGGATTGAGGAGCTGGTTTATTCTGAGTGTCCGGATCCGCACAGGATCCTGGGAGCGCATCTCACAGAACAGGGGATGCTGGTACAGGCGTTTATTCCCACAGCCAGGAATATTACAGTAAAGCTTTCCGGAACGGGAAAGACGTATCCTATGGAAATGGCCGATGAGGCGGGCTTTTTTGCGGTTCTGATTCCGAGAAAGACTCTGACAGAGTATACACTGCAGGTGTTCTATGATAATGGGACGCTGGGGGAGATTCACGATCCGTATTCGTTTGCGCCCCAGTTTACGGACAGCGAGTTAAAGAAATTCAGCGCTGGAATCCATTATTCAGTCTACAATAAGATGGGAGCCCACCCCATGACAGTCAAGGGCGTGGAGGGCGTATACTTTGCTGTATGGGCTCCGTGTGCCATGCGGGTCAGCGTAGTCGGCGATTTTAATCTTTGGGACGGCCGCCGTCATCAGATGAGACGGCTGGGAGATTCCGGCGTATTTGAACTGTTTATCCCTGGACTTTCAAAGGGCACAGTCTATAAATACGAAATCAAATTCAGAAACGGAGATCCGGCCTTAAAGGCAGATCCTTATGCCAACTATGCGGAGCTTCGTCCTAATACAGCTTCTGTTGTATGGGATCTGAACGGATATGAGTGGACAGATGCGAAATGGATGAAGGAGCGGGCGGCCTCTGACAGCAAGAAAAACCCCATGTCTATTTATGAAGTGCATTTAGGATCCTGGAAGCGGAAGGAATTTTCTCTGGATGAAGAGGGAAATGAGATCCCAGGTTCCGAATTTTATAATTACAGGGAGCTGGCCCCGGAACTGGCTGCCTATGTGAAGGAAATGGGTTATACCCATGTAGAGCTGATGCCGGTGATGGAGCATCCGTTAGACGCGTCCTGGGGCTATCAGGTGACAGGGTATTATGCGCCCACCAGCCGTTACGGCACTCCGGATGATTTCATGTATTTTATGGATTATATGCACAGCCAGGGCATCGGCGTGATTTTAGACTGGGTTCCGGCCCACTTTCCAAGAGATTCCTGGGGCATGGCGCAGTTTGACGGAACCTGTGTCTATGAGCACCAGGATCCGAGGCAGGGCGCCCATCCGCACTGGGGAACCCTTATTTACAATTACGGCCGTCCCCAGGTATCTAACTTCCTGATTGCCAACGCCATGTTCTGGGCGGATAAGTACCACGCTGACGGCATCCGTTTTGATGCAGTGGCGTCCATGCTGTATCTGGACTATGGAAAGAATCCGGGAGAGTGGGTAGCCAATATCTACGGAGGCCATGAAAATCTGGAGGCAGTGGAGTTTTTAAAGCATCTGAATTCAGTCTTTAAGGGCAGAAAGGACGGAGCGGTTCTGATTGCCGAGGAGTCTACGGCCTGGCCCAAGGTGACGGGAAATGTCAAGGAGGACGGCCTGGGCTTTGACTATAAGTGGAACATGGGCTGGATGAACGACTTCCTGGGCTATATGAAGTGCGATCCCTATTTTCGCTGCCACCACTACGGCGAGCTGACCTTCAGTATGATTTATGCCTACAGCGAGGACTTTATTCTGGTATTCTCCCACGATGAGGTGGTTCACGGAAAAGGTTCCATGGTCAATAAGATGCCGGGCGAGACCTTCGAGGCCAAGTTTGCCAATCTGAGAGCTGCCTACGGATTTATGACAGGACATCCGGGAAAGAAGCTGCTGTTCATGGGACAGGAGTTCGGCCAGATGGACGAGTGGAATGAGAATAAGAGTCTGGAGTGGGAACTTTTAGAGTACCCGATCCACAAAAATATGCAGTCCTATGTGAAGGCATTAAACTTCCTTTACAGGGAGCATCCGGCGCTCTATGCAGAGGACTATATGCCGGATGGCTTTGAATGGATCAACTGTATGGATTCTGCCAATAACATTGCAGTATTTTTGAGAAAGACGGATAAGCCGGAGGAGACGCTGCTCTTTGTCTGCAATTTCGCTCCGGTGGAGCATGAGAAGTATAAGGTGGGAGTTCCATTCCCTGGAAAATATAAGGAGATTTTCAACAGTGAGTCCAAGAATTTCGGCGGCTGCGGCATTGTCAATCCGCGGGTAAAGAGTTCAAAAGAGGAGGAGTGTGACGGAAGAGAGGAGTCCATTACTGTCCACATTGCCCCCTTAGGCATCAGTGTATTCTCCTGCACCCCGGTGAAACGGGTGAAGAAGGCGTCTAAAACAGCTGGAAAGACAGCAAAAAGCAAGGCTTCCGGGACTGGCAGGGTTTCCGGAACGCGGGGAGGACGGAAAAAGGCTTCCCAGGAAGAAAAAGCTTCCAGGGGAAATGTGATTGCCTTTAAGGCAGAAAAGAGCCTTTATGGGACCCTGGCCGATCTAAGAGAGGATGAGGAGGCACAGGAGAAGCTGAAACAGGCCATGGATGACCAGAAAAATGTAGAGATTAGGGAGAAAAAGCCTGTAGTTTCTGTGGTTAAGGGAGCGCAGAAAGCCGCACAGACAGGAGAAATAAATGATTTTTTTATCAACACCAACTCAGGAAACAGATGCGATTGCTGCATTAGGAGAGGACTTAAAAGAGCTTCAGGAGCTTGGAAAGCCAGATGTGCTGATGGACACGATTAAAGGCTGGATGCCGGATTTCATAAGACTTGGGCTGAATCTGTTAGTCATTTTAACCATTTTTATTGTGGGCCGGAAAATCATCCGTTTGCTGTTAAAGATGGCTCAGCATTCTTTTGAGCGGGCCGGAATGGAAATCGGCGTTACAAAATTTATCGGCTCTCTGCTGAAGTTTTCCCTGAATGCGCTGCTGATTTTCATTATCGCAGGACAGATGGGAATTGATTCTGCTTCCATAGTAGCGATTTTAGGCTCTGCCGGTCTGGCTATCGGCCTGGCCCTTCAGGAGAGCCTTAAAAACTTTGCGGGCGGTATTTTAATTCTTGTGATGAAGCCCTTCAAAGTGGGCGATTATATTGTAATGCCTGATGCAGAGGGAACCGTATCTATTATCGGTCTGGTCTATACCATTCTGGTGACCATTGACAATAAGACGATTTCTATTCCAAACGGTACTTTGTCCAATTCTATTGTCACCAATGTGACGGCTATGGAAAAACGGCGCCTCGATTTGACAGTAGGCATTGGCTATCAGTCTGACCTGAAGAAGGCCAAGGATATTATCGACAGGATTTACAGACAGCATCCGTCGGTTCTTAAAGAGGAGCCTATTGTCACCTATGTAGATTCTCTGGGAGATGACAGCGTGGTGCTGGGAGCCAGAGGATGGACGAAATCAGAGGATTACTGGGCTGCCAGATGGGATATTATAGAGAAAATCAAGCTGGCTTTTGACGAGGCTGGCGTTGAAATTCCATACAGGCAGATGGATGTTCACATTACAGGTGCAGTTCAGGATGGAGAGTAGAGGCATGATTCGTAAGGCGGCAGTATTTGCGGCAGAAGCCCACAGAGGCGCTGTGAGGAAGGGCGGAAATATCCCCTATATTACCCACCCCCTTGATACGGCTCTGATCGTGTCCTCCCTCACGGAGGATGAGGAATTGATTGCAGCTGCGGTTCTTCACGATACCATTGAAGACGCCGGAGTTACACTGGAAGAGCTTGAAAAGGAGTTCGGCTATCGGGTAGCCGCGCTGGTGGCAGGGGAAACAGAGGATAAGTCCAAATCCTGGAGAGAGAGAAAGCAGGCGACGATTGATCGTCTGGCACACGCCGGACGGGATGAGAAGATCCTGGCTCTGGGAGATAAACTCAGCAATCTGAGGAACACAGCCAGAGACTATCTGCTGATTGGAGATGCAGTATTCGAGCGGTTTAACATGAAGGAAAAGCGCTGGCAAGGCTGGTACTATACCTCTATGGCGGAGGCTTTCAGGGATTTGTCTGATTTCCCTGAATACCGAGAGTATATCAGACTGTGCCGGATGGTATTCGGAGAATAATAATCAGAAGCTATTGAAAAGAGAACAAGAACCAGTTTTCGGTGACTTTAAG
Source organism: Lachnospiraceae bacterium AM93-12TA (assembly GCA_027698105.1). Taxonomy (GTDB): domain Bacteria; phylum Bacillota; class Clostridia; order Lachnospirales; family Lachnospiraceae; genus Otoolea. The sequence continues at coordinate 53,138 of JAQERH010000009.1, read as the reverse complement.
TGGAACAGGAAAACTGGTTCTTGTTCTTTTATATATTCTTATTCAGACGACATTGACAGAATTGGCAGAACGACTATATAATGTAGCAATATCACAGTGTGTTGCTTTAAAATTGTTTGAAAAAGGAGAAGGCTATGATTTTAAAGGATATTTGGCTTGATGTGAAAGCTGTAAAGGAACGGGATCCGGCGGCCAGAAGCGCTCTGGAGGTGCTTCTGCTTTATCAGGGCGTCCATGCGCTGATCTGGCATAGAATTGCCCACTGGTTTTACCAGAAGCGGATGTTTTTTGTTGCCCGCCTGATCTCCCAGATCGCCAGATTTTTTACTCTGATTGAGATTCACCCTGGAGCTCAGCTGGGCCATGGGATTTTGATTGACCACGGCGCCGGGGTAGTCATTGGAGAGACTGCCGTGGTGGGAGACAACTGCACCATTTACCAGGGTGTTACTCTGGGAGGAGTTGGTACGAAAAAAGGAAAGCGTCATCCAACTCTGGGAAATAATGTGACAGTCGGTTCAGGGGCGAAGATTCTCGGCTCCTTCCAGGTGGGAGACAACTGTTCGATTGCCGCCAACGCAGTGCTTTTACAGCCGCTGGAGGAGAATATCACAGCAGTGGGAATCCCGGCTAAACCAGTGAAAAAGGACGGCGTAAAGATTCAGAAGAAGGAGACGGTTATCCTGGGAGCCCATGACAGGAAACTGGTAGAGCAGATTGAGGCTCTGAAGGGGGAGATCAAGCAGCTGAAACGGGAGCTTCGCCGGATGGAGCGGGAGCTGAACGAAAAAGATAAAGGCGAGAAAAAGGATGGTAAGATTGCAGGCTAACGAGACAGTGAGAGAAAAGCAGGAGACGGCGGCAGAACGGTGCAGAGAAATTGAAAAAAGCGTGATTAAGAAGTTCCGCAAGGAAATCTGGCGGCCCTTTGTGAAGGCCCTGAATGAATATGACATGATTCAGGAGGGCGACAACATTGCCGTCTGCATTTCCGGGGGAAAGGATTCCATGCTCCTTGCAAAGTGTATGCAGGAGATTCTGCGCCACGGAAAGATGGAATTCGGACTGCATTTTCTTGTGATGGATCCGGGCTATAATCCGGAAAACAGGAGAATGATTGAGGAAAACGCAAGGATTATGGGAATTCCCATTACTGTGTTTGAGTCAGATATCTTTGATGTAGTGGTGGACGTGGATCAGTCTCCCTGCTACCTGTGTGCCAGAATGCGGAGAGGCCATCTGTATGCCAACGCTAAAAGGCTGGGGTGCAACAAGATTGCCCTGGGACACCATTTTGACGATGTGATTGAGACCATTCTCATGAGTATGCTCTATGGGGCTCAGGTCAACACCATGATGCCTAAGCTGCACAGTACGAATTTTGAGGGCATGGAGCTGATCCGCCCCCTGTACCTGGTGAAGGAGGCAGATATCGAGGCCTGGCGCGATTTCAACGGACTGCAGTTTCTCCAGTGTGCCTGCCGGTTCACAGAGGCCATTTCCAGAGAAGAGGAGGCCCACATGTCAAAGCGCCAGGAGATGAAGGAGCTGATTGCAAAATTCAGAACCATTAATCCTCACATTGAGACGAATATTTTCAAAAGTGTGGAGAACGTCAATCTGGACGCCTGTATCGGATACGTGAAGGGAAAAGAACGCCACCATTTCCTGGAGGAGTATTAGAGTCAGATTCGAATGTGTGTAAGGGGGTGTCAGGATGAACCAGGTAAGTATCATTTTGCTGATTGCAGGAATTATCTGCATCTTGGAGAGTGCGGTTCGCCTGAAAAAGCCGGATCTCAGATTTTTTCAAATCAGGCAGACGGAGGCCCTTGAACCGGAACAGCGCAGGGAGTTTATCAGAAAAGGTGCTGTGGCGAGTATCTGCCTGGGGGCAGTCTGCTTTCTGGGGGCTGCGCTGTATGGAAGAATTGGAAGTATGAAAGTCCTGGGACTGCTTTTGGGAGGAATCCTTCTTTTTCTGATTTATTCAGTCTGGCTTAATAAAAAATATCTGGGGAATTTTACCCTGCTGTCAGGAGTGGGAAAGAAGGAGAGAACGCTTTACTTCATTGTAGTTGTGGTTCTCTACGCAGTGGTGTACTGGGGATTTTACCGGTATTCAGGCCTTTTGAATCACAGCCTGGCTATGTTCCTGATTATGGCAGGAATTCTTCTGGCAGCTCAGATTATCTTATTCAGAAAGAAAAAATAGGCGGGATAGGCCCATAGTAACAGGGCATATCCCGCCTTTTCTATGCATAGACTGTCACAAAGCCGCGGCAGAGAGGTTCTGCCGATGGTCCAGGAAGAAGAGCAGGACAGAGTCTGCATCAAAGGGAAAGGCGTGGTGGCAAAATGATGGAGCTGATTAAAAATAACATTCACATGAACCGGCAGAAGGGGACGGCAGTATCCCAGATTACTATGGACGATGATTTTATTGTACCGGACACCATGGATGATGTATCGTCTGTGCTTCTGGGAGACGGGGACATTCAGATTGAATCCTCCAGAGCACAGGGAGACAAGGTGCTGATCCGGGGAAAGCTTTCCTTTTCAGTTTTATACCGCAGAGAGTCAGGAGGACTTCAGTCCTTAAAAGGAGAAATCCCTTTTGAGGAGACGGTAAATGTGCCGGATCTGGAGGAGAAGGACAGTACCCAGGTGTCCTGGAATCTGGAGGATCTGAACACAGGCATGATTAATTCCAGAAAGCTGAATATCAAGGCAGTTGTGACGTTGGAGGTACGGGTGGAAAGCCTGTGCGATGCGGAGGCGGCGGTGGACGTGAAGACAGATGATGGGAAGGTGGAGATACAGAGAAGAGAGATTGACGTGGCCGCCATTGCTGTCAGAAGAAAGGATACCTACCGAATCCGTGAGGAGCTTTCCCTGTCTGCCAATAAGCCGAATATGGAGACAATTTTGTGGAGGGAAATGAAACTTCGGGGCGTTTCCTGCAGTCCGGTTCATGGAGCAGTCCATCTGGAGGGAGAGCTTCTGATTTTTGTCATTTACAGCGGAGAGGGCGAACACACACCGGTGCAGTGGGTGGAGGAGAGTATTCCATTTTCCGGAGAGGTGGAGCTTGCAGAGGCAGAGGAGAGTATGATTCCTTTTGTGTCGGTGCGTCTGCTTCACCAGGAAATTGAGATGAAGCCGGACAGCGACGGAGAGATGCGGGAGCTTTCCATAGACGCAGTTCTGGAGCTGGATATGAAGCTCTATGAGGAGCAGCATATGGAGCTTTTAAGTGATATGTACTCCACTGGCTGTGAGCTGATTCTGGACACAGGAACTGCCTGCTTTGATCGCCTTCTGGCGAAAAATACCTGCAAATGCAAGGCAGCTGAAAAAATTGATCTGCACCAGCCGGAACGGATTCTTCAGATCTGCCACAGCACAGGGGAGGTGAAACTGGACGCAGCAGAGCCCAGGGAGGATGGCCTCCACCTGGAGGGTGTTCTGGAGGTGGGACTTCTCTATCTGACTGATGACGACGGGGCGCCTGTAGGTTACACAGAGGAGCTGGTTCCGTTTCACTGTACGGCAGAAGCCAGAGGTATGGATGAGAACAGCATTTACCAGCTGAATATGGGATTGGAGCAGCTGACTGCTGTGATGCTTGGCTCTGAGAGTGTGGAGATAAAGGCGGTGATCACAGCGGCTCTGCTGGCCCTTCAGCCAGTGTGTGAGCAGGTGGTCACGGGGGCCAGGACAGAGCCTTTGGATTTGAAGAAGCTCCAGGAAATGCCTGGAATTGTGGGTTATATTGTGCAGCCAGGGGATTCTTTGTGGAAAATTGCAAAAAAATTCCATACGACTGTGGATCATGTAATGGAAGCCAACGGGTTAGAGCGCAGCGAGGCCAGGCCGGGGGAACAGCTGGTGCTGGTGAAGGAAATTTCCCAGTAGCACTGCCAGAAATCATTTGAAAGACACCGCCTAAAGCCGTATAATAAAGGGAATAAAACAGGGGAAGGAGGAGCAGTTGTGCGGTTTACGCGGATCCGAATTAAAAACTTTAAATCGATCCGGGATATGGAGCTGTCAGAGATTGACAGCGCCCTGATCCTGGTAGGGAAAAATAATACAGGAAAGACCTCCGTACTGGATGCCGTCCGGCTGATGACAGGAGGGCGGGAGGCTTTAGGCGGAGATTTTGATGAGAGCGGGCAGAATATAGAGATTGAGACGGAGCTTAAAATCGAGGAGGAGGATCTGCTTCTCTTTCACAGCCAGGCCATAGTCAGCGCTTACCGGCGGTTTGAAATCTGGAAACGTGACTTTGAAAAGAAGCTGCCTTCTTTTCAGGATGGAATTCTGTCCTTTACCTGTACGGTGAACCGGGAGGGAAGAAAGCGATTTTCAGACGGCTTCAGAAAGCATAACCCCTATATTGCACAGGTACTTCCAAAGCTTCATTACATTGACACAGATCGGGAGCTGAATGCGTTTCAGAGCGATCTGTTTCTTCTGGGAAACAGCCGTCTGATGAACCAGATGAGAAGCGGATCCTGCCTGTTTGACTCTGGCCGCGACTGCTCTCACTGCTTTCAGTGCATCGGTCTGATTAACCAGAAAAAGCCGGAGGAGTTAAATGCCCTGGAAGCCCAGAAGCTGTTTGAGTACAAGCTCTATCAGCTGAATCTGGGGAAGGTGGCAGATCGGATCAATGAGAACTTTGAGAAGAACGGCGGCTTCGATGAAATCAGGTACAGGCTTCGGGGAAATCTGACAGAGCTGTTTTCTGTCCAGGCGGAGCTTTACAGCAAAGAGAGAGGAACGGTCAGCCCTGTCTCCCAGATGAGCCGGGGCATGAGGTGCATCTATATGCTGTCTCTCCTGGAAACTTATGTGGAGGAGGAACACCAGCTGCCCAGTATTATCGTGGTGGAATATCCGGAGCTGTTTCTGCACCCCAGGCTTCAGAAGACAGCCAGCGAGATTTTATACCGCCTTTCTAAAAAAAATCAGGTGATTTTCAGTACCCACTCGCCACAGCTTCTTTTGAATTTTACATCCCGTCAGATCCGCCAGGTGGTGCTGGACGAGGAATTCTGTTCTCTGGTCCGAAGCCAGGTGGACATAGGGGAGATTTTAGACGATCTGGGCTATGGAGCCGGAGACGCCATGAATGTGGATTTTGTATTTATTGTGGAAGGCAGGCAGGACAAGAGCCGCCTCCCTCTTCTGCTGAAAAAATATTATTCTGAGGTGTACAAAGAGGATGGACGCCTGTCCAGAGTCTCTATTATCACCACCAACAGCTGTACCAATATCAAGACCTACGCCAATTTGAAGTACATGAACCAGGTACATTTTAAGGATCAGTTTCTCATGATCCGGGACGGGGATGGAAAGGACAGAGGAGAGCTGAAACGGCAGCTTTGCCGCTACTATGAGGAGCAGGGAAAACGGGACGTGGATCACCTGCCCAGGGTGACGGAGAAAAATATGCTGATTCTGAAGTATTACTCCTTTGAGAACTATTTCCTGAATCCCAGGATCATGGCAGAACTGGCTGTCATTCCGTCTGAGGAGGATTTTTATACGATTCTGTATGAAAAGTGGAGAGACTATCTGTGCCGCCTGACATCAGGCAGGAAGTTTATCAAGGCTCTGGGGCGGGATTTAAGATCGCCGGAAGATTTGAAGGCCCACATGGAGCTGTTTAAAATTCATCTGAGGGGACACAATCTGTTTGATATTTTTTACGGCAGGTATAAAAAACAGGAGACAGAGCTTTTGAACCGGTATATCGATCTGGCTCCCAGAGAGGATTTCGCCGATATTTTAGATTCCATTGACCAGTTTATGTATTTTGACAGCAGAAAAAAGAAGAAATAAAAAAATCCGGGGATGAAAGTTGCATTTCGGGAGAAAATTCATATAATAGAGTATGACTGGAAGGGCAGAGCCTTTCCGGGAGGCCGGAAGGCATGTTCGCATCTGGCCGATGCTTTAAATAGATACGGAGGTTCAGGCTCTGTCTGTTTTAAGGCTCCGGGCGGCGGCGGTATGACTGCGCAGGGTGCTGCTGCCGTTTACATAGCCCGGAACAGCGGGAGGTGTGAAAGAATGAATTACACGTATCTTCTGCGCTGCTGTGACGGCACTCTTTACTGCGGGTGGACAAACCATCTGGAGGAAAGGGTTGCCGCCCACAACAGTGGGAAGGGAGCCAAGTACACGAGAGCCAGGAGGCCGGTGGCCCTGGCTTATTTTGAGGAGTTTTCCACTAAGAGCGAGGCCATGAAGAGAGAGGCAGCGATAAAGAGGCTGTCCAGATCTCAGAAAGAGGCTCTGGTGGAGGAATTTAACTGCAAAAGAGGGAGAAGAGAAGCTGTGGCTATGAAAATGATTGTATCGCCTGCCAAGCGGATGCAGGTGAAATGCGATGATATGCCCTGGAGAGACGCGCCGGTATTCCTTGAGGAGGCCGGAGAGCTTTTGCGGACTCTTCAGGGCTTTTCTGAGGCAGAATTAAAGGCCCTTTTTAAAGCCAATGATGCCATTACCCATGAAAACTATCTTCGCTATCAGACTATGCGGCTGGATCGGGGGCTGACTCCGGCAGTTCTGGCCTATGTGGGGATTCAGTACCAGTATATGGCGCCTCAGATTTTTACGAAGGAGCAGTGGGAGTACGTGTGCAGCCACCTGCGGATTTTAAGCGGCCTGTACGGCGTTCTGAGGGCTGACGACGGGGTGGTTCCCTATCGTCTGGAAATGCAGGCAAAACTGAAAATGGGGTTACATAAGGATTTATACAGCTGGTGGGGAGATAAGCTTTACAGGGAGCTTTCAGGCGGAAAACCGGCAGTAATTTTAAATCTGGCTTCTAAGGAGTACAGCCGCGCGGTGGAGCCGTACCTGATGCCGGAAGATCAGTTTGTCACCTGTGTGTTCGGAACTCTGACAGAGGGAAAGGTCAGGGTGAAGGCTACGGAGGCCAAGATGGCCAGGGGCGAAATGGTGCGCTTTCTGGCGGAGCGGGGAGCCGAAACGCCAGAGGAGGCAAAGGAGTTTGACAGAATGGGCTTTTCTTTCTGCCCGGAGCGGTCCTCGGACCATGAATTTGTATTTCTTAAGGAGGATAAAACGAAATGATTACTCTGCTGGAACGCATTTTTATTAAGCAGGGAAAGGATGAGAGAAGGGCTTACGGAATTCTCTGCGGCTCTCTGGGAATTGCCCTGAATCTGCTTTTATTTGCAGGAAAATATCTGGCTGGATTTCTGAGCGGATCCATCGCTGTGATGGCCGATGCCTTTAATAACTTATCAGATGCCGGTTCCTCAGTGATTACCCTGTTAGGCTTTCAGTTTGCAGGCCAGGCGGCAGACGAGGAGCATCCCTTCGGCCACGGCAGAATTGAATATCTGTCAGGTCTGGCCGTATCCATTGCTATCATTGTCATGGGTGTGGAGCTGGGACGTTCCTCCATTGAAAAAATCATACACCCGGAGGCAGTGGACACAGGAGTCCTTTCCATGGTTATTCTTCTGGTATCGGTGGCAGTGAAGCTGTACATGAGCTTTTACAACAGAAGGATTGGGGCGAAAATTGATTCGGCGGCTATGAAAGCCACAGCTGCAGACAGTTTAAGCGATGCCCTTGCTACTTCCATGGTACTTCTCTCCATGCTGATTATGAAATTTACAGGAGTAAATGTAGACGGCTGGTGCGGAGTTCTGGTGGCTGTATTTATCCTGAAGGCCGGTTATGAGGCAGCTAAGGAAACCTTGAATCCGCTTCTGGGGCAGGCGCCGGAACCGGAATTTATTGACGAGATCCAGAGTATCGTTCTTTCCAGACCGGAGATCATCGGAATCCATGATCTGGTGGTTCACGATTATGGTCCAGGCCATAGGATGGTTTCCCTTCACGGAGAGGTGGACGGAAGCCAGGATATTTTTGAACTTCACGACGCCATTGACGGAGTGGAGATGGAGCTGCGGGAGCGTCTGGGCTGCGAGGCCGTGATCCACATGGATCCAGTGGATCTGAAGGATCCGGAAATGAAGGAGAAAAGGGAGCAGATTGAGAAGATGGTGAAGGCCATTGACGAGAAACTGACCATTCACGATTTTCGCCTGGTTCACGGAGGAGGAGTCACCAAGATTCTGTTCGATGTAGTAGTACCTTTCGGAATGAAGCTGAGTGAGGAGGAGCTGAAAAAGCAGGTGCAGGATCAGGTGTGCGAAACCATGCCATGCTGCTGCGCCATTATTCAGATTGACCACTCCTATGTATAGGTACTGTAAGGAAACAAAAGGGAAAGGAAACGAAACCATTTTATGAGAAAAATAAAAGCAGCAGTATTTGCCGCAGCAGCAGGACTGTGCCTGACTGTATCAGGCTGCCAGAGGACAGCTCAGACAGGGCAGGAGGAGCAGGTGTCATCGGAGGCAGAAAAATCTCCGTCTGAGACACCGACTGCAGAAAAAGAGACAGAGGAGAGCATAGAGAAGGAGTCAGAAACAGGGGAAAGCCCTGAGGAAACGAGAGAGGAAGAAACTCAGGAAGAGCCTGGCGAGGAATCGAGCTATGAGATTGTCCTGGCTACAGACATTCACTATCTGGCTGAAGAGCTGGCTGGCAACCGGTGCCAGAGTTTTATTAATTATGTGTATGGAGGAGACGGACGTGTCCTTCTCTATAGCTGGGAAATTCTCGACGCCTTTCTTGCAGATATGAAGGAGAAGGATCCGGATTTGATTTTGCTCAGCGGAGATCTGACGCTGAACGGAGAAAAGGCCAGCCATGAGGAGCTTGCCTCCCTGCTGGAGGAGCTGGATAAAGAGGGAATTCCCGTGCTGGTAGTTCCAGGCAATCACGACATTAATAATTCCCATGCCAGACGGTTTTCCGGCACAAATTCCTACCCTGTGGACAGCATAACAGCAGAGGAATTTGCAGATATCTATTCTGATTTTGGCTATGTGGCTGCAGACAGCCGGGATCCTAATTCCCTCAGTTATCTCTATAAGGTGGACAGCAGCCTGTGGCTTCTGATGCTGGACTCCTGCCAGTACGATCCGGTAAACCAGGTAGGCGGAATGATTCAGAGCGGAACCTATAAATGGATGGAGCCGATTCTCTATGAGGCCTGGGAAGAGGGGGCAGAGGTGATTACAGTCAGCCACCACAATCTCCTGGAGCAGAGCGGTGTCAGTGACGCCTTTTATGATGACTGTACGATTGAGCACAGCGAAGAACTTTTGCAGATGCTCTCTGACAATGAGGTCAGACTGCATTTAAGCGGTCATCTTCATCTGCAGCATCATATGGAAGAGGACGATGTGGCTGAGGTGGTGACAGGATCTCTGGTGATGGCTCCCTGTCGCTATGGAGTGGTAGATCTTTACGATGACGGCTCCATTACCTACCATACAGAGACAGTAAATGTAGAAAAATGGGCCAGAGAAAATTCTTACAAGAATCCGGATCTGGCGGATTTCTTCCACTACAGCGAGAATTTCCTGCACCAGATCTCCTATGAACACGCAGTCAGCGACTTAGAGCGCCAGAACAGAAAGGGAACCCTTCACCTGTCAGGAAGTGAGATAGAGATGATGTCCCAGTTCTATGCCAAGCTCTGCGTCTACTATTATGGCGGAAAGATGTATGAAATTGCAGATGAGGTCAAAGGAGACCCGGCGGCAGAGTTGTGGGACAAGTACCAGTACGCCAGCGAACTCAGCGATTTTCTTAGGAGAATTCTGGAGGATGGAGCCAAGGACTTCGGAAAGCTTTACCTGGATTAGTGCGAAAGCACTTTAATATTTAAACAAACAGAAGACAGGAGTGAGACACAGATGAGAGAGAAATCACAGCTGACAACTCTCTGCTATATTGAGCAGGATGGAAAATACCTGATGCTTCACAGGGTAAAGAAGGAAAAAGATGTCAATAAGGATAAGTGGATCGGAATCGGAGGCCATTTTGAGGAGGGAGAAAGCCCAGAGGAGTGTCTTCTGCGGGAGGCCAGGGAAGAGACCGGGCTGACGCTGACCTCCTGGCGCTTCAGAGGGCTTGTCACCTTTCTGGCGGAAGGGTGGCCCACGGAATATATGTGTCTGTTTACCGCTGACGGTTTTGAGGGAGTTTTGAAAGAGTGTGATGAGGGAACCCTGGAATGGGTGGACAAAACCCGCCTGAACGAGCTGAATCTCTGGGAGGGGGATCGAATCTTTTTCCGCCTCCTGGAGGAGAAGCGTCCTTTCTTTTCCCTGAAGCTTGAATACAGAGGAGACAGGCTGATCCGGTGGAGTCTGGACGGGGAGGAAAAAGGCCCAGGCGATGGAGAATCAGCCGGGAAGGAAGCGGCAAGATGACAGGAACAATCGTAAATGTCGGTGCAATCGTAACAGCCAGCCTGATTGGAAGCCGTGTAAAAAAGGGTATTAAGGAAGAGTATCAGGGAGCTATGTTTAATGCCATGGGACTGGCAGCCTTCATGTTAGGAGCCCACTCGGCGGTCGAGGGAATGGCGGACAGCCGCTATCCGGTGTTGTTTATTGCCAGTCTGGCTCTGGGGAGCCTGGCAGGAACCATTCTTGATCTGGATGGCCGCTTTCAGCGTATGATGGCCGGCTTTCACGCCTCCCAGCTGGGAGAAGGACTTTCTACTGCCATCCTGCTGTGCTGTGTGGGAACCATGTCAATTATAGGCCCCATGGAAAGCGCCGTATATGGGAACAATACCTATCTGTATACAAATGCCACGCTGGACTTTGTGACATTTATCGCCCTGTCTTCCACCTATGGCATTGGAATTGCCCTGGCTGCTGTCGTTTTATTTTTCTGGCAGGGTTCGATTTATCTGGGAGCCAGTGTGCTGTCCGGCTTTTTATCGGAACCGCTGATGGCGGAGATTTCGATTGTGGGAGGCGTTCTTATCGCCGCCTCCGGCCTGTCGATTCTGAAAATTAAGGACTGCAAAACCATGAATATGCTTCCATCTCTTTTAGTTCCGCCAGTCTGGTTTCTGCTTTTGAACGTACTTGGGAGTGGGTCTGGTTTGTAAATTAGTGTTTTGGGATAAAAAGGGTTGAGCACGCCGCTGCGGTTTGGTTGGGGAATGAGGGTCTGGCAGGGCGTGCTCACGAGGAATATTCAAATATAAAGGAACCGGTTTTGGGGAAAACCGGCTTTGATAAGCTGGCTGAAACTGCCGGCCGTCTGAACCAGACGGGAGCAGCGGGCATTTTGATGGAAGCAGGCTGCAAGGCCTTTTTCCCAAACGCCGGAAATTTGAATTACTGTAATTCATAAAACAACTTGTATGCTATGCCTTGATTATATAACAGGGTTCGTATATAATCAAATTCATATAGAAAGATAATAACTATTAATTTTTAATTATAGGATAGATATAGGAGAGAACATGTTTGACGGAAAGGAATATGTGTATGCGGTCTATGAGGAGAAGAGCTTTTCCAAGGCCGCTCAGAAGCTCTACATCACCCAGCCGGCTTTAAGTACGGCGATCAAAAAGGTGGAAAAAAAGATAGGAAGCCCTATTTTTGACAGGAGCACCTCCCCCATTGGCCTGACGCCCAGCGGTGAGGTTTACATTGACGCCATCGAGAAGCTGTTTGCGCTGGAGCAGAATACCATTAATCAGCTGAATAATTTAAATGGGCTGTTGGCCGGAAAGCTGACGATTGGAGGAACCGTTTTTTTGACCTCCTATATTCTTCCCAGCCTTCTGGCGGAGTTTTCACGCAGATACCCCCAGATCAAGATTGAGCTGGTAGAGGGAACCACGTCCCAGCTGACGGATAAGCTGTTTTCTGAGGAAATAGATCTTCTCATCGATAATTCGGAGATGGACGATAAGAATTACGATAAATATTACTACAGTACAGAGCGGATTGTGCTGGCAGTTCCTTCCGGATTTGAGATTAACCAGGAGCTGAATCAGTACAGGCTGAGTCGGGAGTCCATTGAGAGCGGAGCCTATCAGTCCAGAGAGTTTCCGGAGCTTCCTCTCCCTCTTTTAAAGAAAACGCCGTTTATTTTCCTGAAAGAGGAAAACAGCATTTACAAACGGGGGGTAAAAATGTGCAGCCGCCAGAATTACACCCCGAATATTATTCTGAAGCCGGATCAGGTGATCACAGCCTTCAACATGGCAAGCAAGGGAATGGGAGCCACCTTCATTCCAGATGCTCTGGTCAGCAGCGTTCCTTTTGATGTGCCGCTGTGCTACTACAAGATGGATGACGGTCTGGCAATCCGGAACGTGTATTTTTACAAAAAGAGAAATAAATATATGACAAAAGCCATGGAGGAGTTTCTGAAGGTATCCCTGGGCAAGAACGGGGCAATGCCGGTTCCTGTGCCTGCGGCGGAACGCCCGTCAGGAAAGGACCACGCAGGAAGAACGAAGGAAGCATAGGCCATGGAAGACAGAAAAACAGCTGAACTTCAGCTGATTATACAGAAAAAGGAGAAATTATAAGATGAGATATGAAGGAATTGTTTACCGTCCGCCCAGCGAGGCGAGAAGCTTAATTGTGCAGGTGACCATTGGCTGCGCCCACAATACCTGTACCTTCTGCAACATGTACAAGGCTAAGGATTTCCGTGTCAGAAGCATGGAGGAGATTATGGAGGATCTGCAGGGGGCCCACGACAGCTATGGAGCTTACGTCCAGAAGGTATTCCTGGCAGACGGAGACGCCCTGGTACTCCAGACGGAAAAGCTTCTGGAGATCTTAAAAGCAGTAAGAGAGCTGTTTCCCAACTGTACCCGTGTGGCCTCCTACGGGACGGCTCAGGACATTCTGAGAAAAAGTGAGGAGGAGCTTAAAAGTCTCCGGGAAGCAGGACTTGGAATTGTCTATGTAGGAGCTGAGTCAGGAGACGATGAGATTCTGAAATCCATCTGCAAAGGAGTAACAGCAGCCGAATTAAAGGCAGCAGGACAGAAGTTAAAGCGCTGCGGCATTCAGACCTCAGTGACGTTAATTTCAGGTCTGGGAGGCAGACAGAAAGTGGAGGAGCACGCCCGCTCCTGCGCGGAGCTTATCTCGGCTATGAATCCGGAGTACGCTTCCTTTCTGACACTCCGTCTCTATGAGGGAACACCTATGTATGACGATGTGGTAAAGGGGCGGTTCGAGCGGATCACTGCAGATGAAATTGTGGATGAAATGAAAATTTTCCTGGAAAATGTGGATTCTCCGGGAACGGTATTCCGTACCAATCATGCTTCCAACTACGTCGTTTTAGCCGGAAACCTGAACGAGGATATTCCATCCATGCTGGCCCAGCTGGATGAGGCGAAGGAAACGCATCATTACAGAAGATTCCGGGAAACGGGAGATTTATAGAAACATTAAAAGGCGCTACAAGATGGCTTGAGGAATACAAAAGGCTGGATTGCAGCGCCCTTTTGTCATGGGGCAGGATATGCAGTGAAAAGACGCAGGGGGACTCCTGCCTTTGCATGAAATTTTAAGAAATACAGAGGAAAGAACAAAAGAACCATGATTATTCTTACTTCAATGCTTAAAGAACCGGGCGAACTGTCAAAATTTCAGACCTTGTATGCTCTTTACAGCGGCTCAATGTATGCAGCCGCTTATAAGATACTGAACCAGACCGAGGATGCGGAAGATGCCGTTCAGCTGTCTCTGATTAAGATAATCAAAAATCTCGACAGGATAACGTCTGAGGAGATGAACGATATCAGAACCAAGAACTTCCTGATGACTATTACCAGAAATACAGCAATCGATATGTACAGAAAGAGGCAGAAGCAGCCGATTTCCTGTGAGGAAATGGAGACAGAAATAACACCTCTGGCTCCCAGCACAGAGGAAATTTTCTTTGATCGGGTCTCTGTAACGGATCTGGCGTCTGCCATTGACCAGCTGGGTCAAAAATATAAAGATGTGCTGAGACTGTATTATATTAATGAGCTGTCGTCAAAAGAAATAGGAGAGCTGTTAAACCTCAGCCAGTTTACAGTGAATTCACGGCTTAGACGGGCAAGAGGAAAGCTTTGTGAGATTATCAAGGAAAGGGGGGAGAGCGTTTGAAGACAAGAGAAAAACGTGATGAAATGATCCTGACGCTGGCCCTTTTAGAACAGCTGGAAAAGGACGAGGAGCTGAAGGAATTTGAAAAATATGAAAACAGAGAGGGCGCTGTAAAAGAAGAGAAGGAGATTCATGAGTTTTCAAAGCGCCATAAGGAGAGAATGGAACAGCTCTTTAAAATGGCTGCGCTGGAAGAGAAGAAGAAAAAACGCCGGCGCCGGATGAAACGGACCGCAGCGGGACTGGCGGCCTGCCTCGGTGTCACCATATGCATGGGTTTTACCTCGTCTGCGTTTCGTACCCCTGTACTGAACTTCTTTACAGAGGTAAAGGAAACCTACAGCGAGCTTCTGGTAGATAAAGGTGAGAAAACCAGAGTGACTGAGCATTTCCAGGAGTATGAGCCGGACTATGTAGTGAAGGGGTTTAATGTAGTTACTGTAAAAGAAAAAAAGGGAGAATGCTTTATTTCATATGAATCAGAGCAGGAACAGTGGTACGATTTTTACTACTATGCAGAACCTCATAATTCTCAGATAGATACAGAGGAACTGACAGAGACAGAGATGGAGATAAGTGGACGGAAAGGCATGCTGTACCAGAAAGAGGATTACAATCAGATTGTAGTACAAAGCACAGCCGGCCAGTTCGGCGTGGTGGGAAATATCTCCGCCGAGGAGGAGAAGCGGATTCTGGAAAGCGTGAAAATCCAGGATATCGAATTAAAAAATAAAAATTTTTATTAAAAGCTGCACTATAGAGAGAACTTCCATCGTGTTATATATAAAAAGAAAGATGGAGGTATTACCATGAAACACAGAAAAACAGCAGCACAGTTACTTTTAGTGATCGCAGCCATTTTGAGCCTGACGATGACTGCCTTTGCAGGACCCAGGGAGCAGATGGATCCCAGATGGACTCACTTTACAACCGTGGTAGGGGATCTGGATATTACCAGCAGCGGAAAAGCAACAGCTTTGGCGACTGTATCTGCTAATAAAAGTAAGGTAGACAAAGTGAAAGTGACATGTAATCTGCAGAGATTTGAAAGCGGCTCCTGGAAAACAGTAAAGTCTTGGTCTGAGGAGTCAGATGCAGATGCTCCGCATGTGGTAATGTTACAGAAAACCTATTATGTAGTGGAAGGCTACAGCTACCGGATCGAGGTAAAATCTAAGGCATACCAGGGCGGCACTCTGCAGGAGAGTATCACCAGTACTTTTGACTATGGCTATTTCCACTAACCTCTTGCCTGACAGGCAGAAAAATCAGAAACTCCAGGAAAAATGAAAATGAATCGAAGAGTCCCCGCCGGGATAAACACGGCGGGGACTTTTTGACCTCAAGCGGAGAGAATTGCGTCCTTTTCATAGGCAGAGAAAAATCTTACTTGATTTTCCCCTGATTTACCCTCTCATAATAAAAAATATACTGCTGCATGACGCCTGCATACCCCTGATACATACCAAAATAATCTTGGATGATTTCACCGTAAAGACGGCTTTTGGGGAGAGCGTCATATTTTTTCTTCTTTTTTCTGTAGTATTCCTGCATCAGAATCTGCTCAATCCAGGTATCTACCGGAAAGGCCTCGATATGGTGAAGTCCGAAGAGACAGATACAGTTGGCTACCTTCTCTCCGATTCCGTAAAACCCCTTGAGATATGCCATGGCTTCCTCATAATTCATAGTCTGAAGAGTGTCCAGATTCAGCCTTGCTTCTGCTACATCCTGACAGAGGCGGGCAATGTATTTTGCCCGGTAGCCAAGCTTTAAGCTGCGAAGAATCTCCTCTGAAATCCCTGCCAGCTGGCTGGGGGTGGGGAAGCTGTGCCATGTAATTTCTTTTTCCTGACCGTTTCGAGGGATTAGAGTTTTATGCTCTGTGCCGAACTGGAGACTCAGCGCTTCGATTGCTTCCCTGATTTTCGGAATGGTTTTCTGCTGGGAAATGACAAAGGTGAGAATCATTTCCCAGGGATCCTGGTTTAAAATCCGGATGCCGCTTCCAGCCTGGGAAGCGCGGCGCAGGTAGGCGTCTTTCTTTCGGACGGAGTGAATATAGGCGCTGTAATCGCATTCCAGATCAAAATACCGTTCCCAGAAGGGAAGGTCTGCCTCTTCACAGTAAAAGGCAAAGGTTTCTTTTCTGAAAAGGTCTTCGCTGTCCTGTAAAGCAGGACAAGGCTCTGAGCCGTTTTCCGCCAGTTTTTGCCTGCCGCTGTGCTGTTCAATTTCCAGATAATGGCCCTGGCTGATCACAGAAAAGCGCCCCGGCGTATCTGAAAGCCCCGTCATACGGAAACACTGTCCGGAGTCTGCAATCTGGCGCAGATCCATGCAGGGGATTTGTTTTAAAACTGGTTTTATCATAAGGGAATCTCCTTATCTGTCGTATATTTTACTGAAGCCACTCCTTCTTAATCCGCCACAGCCCGGCCTGCATAGGGAGATCCGATTCTCCGGAGAGAAATGCCTGGTGGAAGCGAAATAGCCGGGGCCAGCTGTCTGAAATCCTGTGTTTCCAGTCTGGATAGAAGGAGGTAAGCATAACGTCTGTGGTGTGAAGGCCGCAGGCGTTAAGCTCTCTTCGGAAGGCAGCTTCCTCGGCATCATTTTCCCCGATCAGGGAGAGACAGAGGATTTTATTCCAGTCCTCCGGGCGGAAAAACACAGCTTCGTCAGCGGGAACCTTTAAGGTCAGGAGGGATCCTCCGGCGGAGGCATCTGCAAAGCGGGGATCCGTAAATCCCCAGTAGGGGAATTCCGCACCATCCGGCCTGGGGACAATGGACTGGGCAGCCTTTACATACCAGCGGTATGCTGTTAGAAATATGGGAGCGCTCTCCCCATATTTTTTCTGAACATAGGCTTCTCTGGAGAAGCAGATCCCGTCCTGTTCAATGGCTTTTAATACAGGTTCTGCCTGGGGAGAAAATATAGTTACTGTTTCACGTCGACAACCCATTCTTTTTTCACCTCCCATATAATTCCATAGCTTAAATCATTGCCCGGCATAATCTGGCTGTCAAACAGCCTGGGCCAGCTTCCCATAATTTTCTGTTTCAGCTCCGGGTAAAAGGGCGTCATAACAGCTCTGGCGTCGCTTGTCCCGTAGAGAGCCAGAAGCTTCTGATGGGCATTGGCATCCGCCTCATGCTCAGGGATGTAGGAGTAGTTAAGAATCATGCCCCACTTGGCAATATTGACAGACGCTATCATCTCCTCATCAATCAGAAGCTCCAAAATCACCTCATTGTCATCTGGAAGCATGGCAGTGGAGGACTGAAATGAGACCCAGACCGGGTATGTGACATCTGCCGGTTTAGCCGCATAATGGGGACTGTGGGATACCAGCCACCGGTAGGGCATCAGCATTAAATCAGCCTCCCCCTCCAGGGCCATACGGATATACTCTTCTTTTACAATATAGCGCCCATACGTTTTAAGTTCTTCCCATACATGTCTGTGCTGTTTGGTCCATACATGAACTGCAGCCATAGTACCGCCTCCTTTGCGCTTCTGCTTTCTAATATCTGTTATACAGGACAAACAGGGCAATGTCAATTTTCACGCTGTCTCTCAGATTAGCAGTTGCGAAAATATCTGCGATTTTGTATACTGAATTCAGAAAAGAGGAGCAAGATATGATTTTTATTGGAGGAATCAGTTCTGCTGTCAAACAGCTGGAATATCTGAAAACGGTGATATGCAGCGTCTGCGGCAGCTATGGAAGATACCAGGTCTTTATGACCTACACGTATTTCAGTTTCTTTTTCATCCCGCTGTTTAAATGGAACAGGAAATTTTATGTAAAAATGACCTGCTGCGGCTCTGTTTATGAGCTGGACCGGGAGACAGGGATGAAAATTTTGAGGGGACAGGCTGCGGATATCGGAGAGAACGATTTGTCTCTCATGCAGAGAGGAACGGGAAATTTCGCCGAGGAGGGAAGCTGTCCGGACTGCGGCTGCAGGCTCTCAGAGGATTTTTCCTACTGCCCCCAGTGCGGAAGAAAACTATAAAATATTTTTTATTTATAGATGCAAAACTTTAGAAAAGAGGTAAAACATATGTTAGAAGCAGGAATTAAGGGAAGAGAAGAAGTGATGGTAACAGAGGCAAATTCAGCGGCAGCAGTAGGAAGCGGCCTGCTCCCGGTATTTGCCACTCCGGCTATGGTAGCGCTGATGGAGCAGACCGCCTGGAAGAGTGTGGCCCCGTATCTGAACGAGGGTGAGGGAACCGTGGGAACCAGTTTAAATATTTCTCACAGCGCTGCCACACCTCTGGGAATGAAGGTGTGGTGTGAGAGTGAACTGACAGAGGTGGACAGAAGACGCCTGGTGTTCCATGTTACCTGCTATGATGAGGCCGGTGTCATCGGAGAGGGAACCCACGAGAGATTTATCATTGGAAATGAGAAGTTCTTAGCAAAGGCAGAGCAGAAGAAGAACGCTTCCGCGGAACAATAATCCGGCTTCAGAAATGATTCAGACAAAGGCGGAGAAAGAGATATGAAGATTACTTATATTCATCACAGCGCAGTTTCTGTAGAGACAGAGAAGAGTATTCTGCTGTTTGACTATTTTAAGGGAGAGCTGCCGGAGTTTCATCCAGATAAGCCGCTGTTTGTATTTGCCAGCCATTTTCATGAGGACCACTACAGCCCTGTCATTTTTGAGCGCTTCAAAGACAGGAAAAATGTTTCCTACATTCTGTCTGATGACATTAAGGGGAGGAGAATTCCGGAGGAGGCTCTGCCTCTGATCCATTTTGTGAAGCCGGGGCAGACCCTGGAGCTGGAAACCATGAAAATCCAGACTTACAAGTCCACGGATGAGGGCTGTGCCTTCTGGATCAGCCTGGAAGGCCTGGAACTTTACCACGCCGGAGATCTGAACAACTGGTGGTGGGAGGGGGAGGACAAGGCCTGGAATCACAACATGGCTGCGAATTACAGGCGGGAAGTGGAGAAAATTGCCGCAGATCACCCGGAAGGAGCAGACGCTGCCTTTATCCCCTTAGATCCCAGACAGGAGCAGTGGTTTTATCTGGGAATGGATGACTTTTTAAGGAAGGTAAAGGCAAAAACTGTGTTTCCCATCCATTTCTGGGGAGATTTTGGCGTTTCCCGCCGGATGAAGGCCCTTCCCTGCAGTGAACCTTACAGAGACTGTATCATGGAAATACAATGTGAAGGAGAGGAGTTTAAGCTATGACATTTACATTTGCCCACAATAATTTCAACGTAATCGATCTGGAGAAGTCCTTAAAATTTTATGAGGAGGCTCTGGGACTGAAAGAGGTACGCAGAAAAGAGGCCGCAGACGGCAGTTTCATCCTGGTTTACCTGGGAGACGGCGTGACTCCTCATCAGCTGGAGCTGACATGGCTGAGAGACTGGGAGAAGGACAGCTATAACCTGGGCGACAATGAGTTCCATCTGGCTTTTGAAGTGGATGATATGGAGGCAGCTCACAAAAAGCATGAGGAGATGGGCTGCATCTGTTACGAGAATCCGTCCATGGGTATTTATTTTATCGCGGATCCTGATAATTACTGGCTGGAAGTAGTTCCCAGGAAGATGAAATAAGGCAGGTGGAAAACGAAATGATTATAAAAAATGGCCGGGTCATTGATCCGAAAAGTGGATTTGATGGTATTGCAGATATTGTTATAAAAGATGGAAAAATTGAAAAAATATTAAAAAGAGAGGGAAATGCGAAAGAAGAGGACGCATTTCAGGCTGCAGACGAAGAGATCATCGATGCATCAGGTCTGATTGTAGCTCCGGGACTGATTGACGTTCATGTGCATTTCAGGGATCCGGGCCTTACCTATAAAGAGGACATTGAAACAGGCTCCACTGCAGCCAAGGCAGGAGGTTTTACCACGGTTGTGATGATGGGAAATACGAAGCCGGTCATCGACAACGAGGAGACTCTTCGCTATGTGCTGGAAAAAGGGGAGCAGACAGGAATCCATGTGCTGTCCGCCGCCAATATTACAAAGGGCATGAAGGGAAAAGAGCTGACAGATATGGAAGCTCTGAGAGCTCAGGGGGCAGCAGGCTTTACAGATGACGGCGTGCCGATTATGGATGTGAAGCTTTTAATGGAGGCCATGGAGCGGGCGAAAAAGCTGAACGTGCCTCTGAGTTTTCATGAGGAGGATCCAGGCTTTATCACCAACAATGGAATTAATCGGGGAGAGGTTTCTGAAAAGCTCGGAATCGGCGGTTCTCCCAGGGTGGCAGAGGATTCTCTGGTGGCCAGAGACTGTATGATTGCCCTGTATACAGGCGCCTGCGTCAATATTCAGCACATCAGCTCTAAAAATGCGGTGGCAGCGGTGGCTCTGGCTAAGAAACTGGGCGCTGACGTGTGGGCGGAGGTAACGCCCCACCATCTGACGCTGGATGAGACGGCTGTTCTTAAGTTTGGTTCTCTGGCGAAGATGAATCCGCCTCTCAGAACGAAAGAAGACAGGGAGGCTCTGATTGAGGCTTTAAAGGATGGCACCATTGACATGATTGCCACGGATCATGCCCCCCACAGCCGGGAGGAGAAGGAAAAGCCCCTGGTGGAGGCTCCCAGCGGCATTATCGGTCTGGAGACTTCCCTTCCTCTCTGCGTAACGGAGCTTGTAAAGAAAGGACATCTCTCCTATGTGGAGCTGTTTGAAAAGATGTGTCTGAATCCAGCCAGGCTGTACCGCCTGGATACAGGCTATCTGGCAGAGGAAGGTCCGGCTGACCTGGTGATTTTCGACGATCAGGAAGAGTTTGAGGCAGGTCCCTTTGTCTCTAAATCCTCCAATTCTCCATTTACAGGAAGAAAAATGTTCGGAAAGGTGAAGACTACCATCTGCAGTGGAAAGGCGGTATATCAGGGGTGATGAGAGAAAAAGGACCTGGCCGCTACACGATGCTTCTGTTTGATGTGGACAATACCCTTTTAAATTTTGACGCTTCAGAGGAGGAGGCTTTTAACAGCCTTCTTCTCCACTTCGGTATGGAGCCGGAAGACAGACTGCTTCAGGAGTATCACCAGATTAACAGAAGCTGCTGGGAGCTGTTTGAGGAGGGAAAAATGGAGAAGGAGGAGGTGCTGCTGCGCCGCTTTGAACTTTTCTTTTCCCGCCATAACTGCCAGGCAGACGGAAAGGAAGCGGAGCTATTTTACAGGGAGCGGCTGGGAGACAGCGCTGTCCTTATTCCGGGAGCGTTAGAACTCTGCCGGGATTTAAGCCGGGAATATGCCCTCTATATCGTCACCAACGGAGTGGCCAGCACTCAGTATAAAAGGCTTGAAAGCAGCGGGCTGAATCCATATTTCAAGGGGATTTTTGTTTCCGAGGAGGCGGGAAGCCCTAAGCCGCAGAAGGAGTTTTTTGATTACTGCTTTGAGCAGATGCGCCGTCTCGGTGTGGAGCGTCCGGAGGAGAGAAAGCGGGAAATGCTTTTAATCGGTGATTCGCTCACTTCAGATATGCGGGGAGGGGAAAATACAGGTATTGATACCTGCTGGTACAATCCCCGCGGCCTTTCCAATGACAAAGGCGTTTCCGTCAGTATGGAGGTCTCCTCCTATGAGGAGATAAGAGAGATTCTTCTGACCTGAAGCGTAGATTATGGAGGGCAGGAGCGGACAGTCTGACTGATCAGCTGCGTTTTCGATTCAGAAGAGAAGGAAAGTTTTCCAGCAACTAAGCTTTTGGTGGAGCATGGAAAACTTTCCCTTCTCTTCTAAACAATAGACAAAACAGGAGGCATTACAATGGCAAAGACTATGTTAAAAAGAGGCGCAGGTATTTTGATGCCTATTTCCAGCCTTCCGGCACCTTATGGCATTGGAACCTTTGGAGCCTGCGCCTATGAATTTGCAGATAAGCTTGTGCAGGCCAGGCAGAGCTACTGGCAGGTGTTGCCCTTAGGCCCAACCAGCTATGGAGACAGCCCCTACCAGTCGTTTTCCGCCTTTGCAGGAAACCCCTACTTCATTGACCTGGATATTCTGAAGGAGGAGGGGCTTCTGACACAGGAGGAAATAGAAGAATGTTACTGGTGTGACAGAGAAGACGAAGTCAAATATGACGCAGTCTGCTATTATCGGTTTCCACTTCTCAGAAAGGCTTTTGACAGAAGCTGTCATGAAGAGACAGAGGAGTATGAGAAATTCTGTCAGGAGAATGGCTGCTGGCTGGAGGACTATGCCCTGTATATGGCGTTAAAGGGACATTTCAACCAGGAAGAGTGGCTGAGCTGGGATGAGCCCATCCGCCACAGAGATCCGGAAGCGGTGGCAGCATATAAAACAGAGCTTTCAGAGGATATAAACTACTGGAAATTTCTGCAGTTTAAGTTTTATGAGCAGTGGGACAAGCTGAAGTCCTATGTCAATGAAAAGGGAATTCAGATCATTGGAGATATTCCGATTTATGTGGCTTTAGACAGTGCAGACGTGTGGGTACATCCGGAACTGTTTCAGCTGGATCCGGATACCTTAAAGCCATTAAAGGTGGCAGGAGTGCCGCCGGACGCATTTTCAGAGACAGGACAGCTGTGGGGAAATCCGCTCTATGACTGGGATGCTCTGGAACAGACGGATTTTGCCTGGTGGAGAGACAGGATGAAGGCTGCGGCCAGATTGTACGATGTAGTGCGAATCGACCATTTTATTGGAGTGGTACAGTATTATTCCATTCCCTATGGGGCTGAGGACGGAAAAACAGGAGAGTGGAGAAAAGGGCCTGGAGAGAAGCTTACAAATGCCATCAATGAGGCCGCCGGGGATGCGAAAATCATTGCTGAGGATCTGGGAGTGTTCTGCCCGGAGGTCAAGGAGCTTCTGCAAAAGACCGGGTATCCAGGCATGAAGATCATAGAGTTTGCTTTCAGCGGGGATCGGTTTAATGAACATTTGCCTCACTGCTATGAGCCGAATTCTGTGGTCTATGGGGGAACCCATGACAACGAGACTCTGATCGGGTATTTTAAACCGGAGAAGCGGCAGTGGTGGGAGCTTCAGTATATTGCAGATTATCTGGGAGCTGCCCACAGGGAAGAGGTTCCGGACCGTGTATTCCGGGCTGCCTATGGTTCCGTGGCCAGCGTGGCTATTTTCCAGATGCAGGATGTGCTGAAGCTGGACAATGACGCCAGGATGAATACGCCGGGAACAGTAGGGGAAAACTGGAAATGGAGAATGAAGCCGGGAGCCTTTGGAGACAGTGAGACCGGCTACCTGGCCTTTTTAGTAGATACCTTTGGACGCTTTTAGGGCTTTGCAGAAAAAGGAGGAAAAGATATATGAGAAAGACAGGAAACATAACTGCAGCTGTTCTTTTAGCAGCTCTTGTGACAGTTCTGGTATCGGGCTGCGGAAAGAAAGAAGCTTTGGAGACCTCCGCGCCGGAGAGCACAGTCAGCCAGACGGAGGAGAGTTTTTCACAGGAGGCAGAGACAGATAGTTCAGAAGATGAGAGCCAGGATCAGGCGGTTTCTGTGATGACAGGAACTGTGCTGGATGCTGCTATGAATTCGATTGTGATTCAGAACGAGGAGTATCCCCAGGGATTGATTTTTTCTCAGGAAAATTCTGCAGCCGGCTTTTCCGAGGGCTTAACCCTGGACATGAATGTGACTTTGTTCTACACCGGGGAGACGGACGGGGACGATACTGCAAAGGCAGAAGTGATTCTGGTGAGAGAGAGCAGGGACAGTGACAGCACGCTGACAGCAGGCAGTGTTTCTGGAAAGGCAGACAAAGTAAGTGCAGAAGAGCTTACTATCGAGACAGAAGACGGAGAGAAGGTATCCGTCACCAGAGGCCGTGAGATCTCAGAGACAGGAAAGGAGCTGGAAGAGGGAGATCAGCTGACCGTCTACTATTCCTGCCCCGGCGGCGATGAGAGCGTGAAGGAAGCGGAGCTGATCCGCTGATGGCAGCCGAGAGCCGGATGTGCAAAATTATGCAAAAAGATTGACATTTTTCAGAACTATTGATATATTGAAGTTGATAAACCGCTGTTTTTCGGCGCCTGTTTTGAGATTGCAGGCGGGGCTAAAGCTGGAGACCATGAGCCGGAGGGCTTATGCAGGCGGTGTGGACCTCAGATATCAGTAGTCATGGAAGGGATGCAGAGAGATTCTGCATCCCTTTTTTACGTTATAGGAATTGCATCCTATGACATTTCTTGGCATATTTTTTGTTCTGTTTACAGGATGTGAGATGGTTTGGAACAGATATTGTTAAGGAAATATCAAAAACATACAAGTGTCTTGTCATATGTAAAGTCTGGTAGTATAATAGCCACAATTGCGCTTAAAACAGATGGAATAAAACAGATAAGGAGATAAATATGACAAGAGATATTACAGAGGAGATTAAACGGCTGAAGGAAGAGAAGAATGCAGTGATCCTGGCTCACTACTACGTGCGCCCGGAGGTGCAGGAAATCGCAGATTACATTGGTGATTCCTTTTACCTGAGCAAGCTGGCAGTAGGGCTGGAGGCTCAGACCATTGTCATGTGCGGGGTTTCTTTTATGGGAGAGAGCGTGAAAATCCTGAATCCGGAGAAAACCGTGCTTCTGCCGGACGCAGCTGCAGACTGCGCGATGGCTCATATGGCTTCTGTGGAAACCATTGAAAAAATGCGGAATACCTGGGACGATCTGGAGGTAGTCTGCTACATTAACTCCACTGCTGAGTTAAAGCGCCACGCAGATGTGTGTGTCACCTCAGCCAACGCAGTGAAGATTGTAAAAGCCCTGCCTAATAAAAACATTTTCTTTATTCCTGACAGAAATCTGGCCCGCTTTGTGGCAGAGCAGGCTCCTGAAAAGCACTTTGTATTTAACGAAGGCTTCTGCCCGGTTCACGAGGAATTAAAGCTTCAGGAACTTCAGACGCTGAAAGCACAGCACCCGGAGGCAGAGGTGCTGACTCATCCGGAGTGCGGCGAGGCTGTGTGCAGAGAATCTGACTACATTGGAAGCACCTCCGGAATCATTGCCCATGCAGAGGCAAGCAGCGCAAAGGAGTTTATTATCTGCACAGAGAACGGAGTCCGTTTTGAGTTAGGCAAACGCTGCCCTGAGAAGAAGTTTTATTTTACAGAGACAGAGCCTGTCTGTGGTGATATGAAGCTGATCACCCTGGAAAAGATTCTTCATGTACTGGAGACAGGGGAAAATGAGGTTCTGGCAGATCCGTCTATGGTAGAAGAGGCAGGAAAACCGTTAGAAGAAATGCTTCGTCTGGCTAAATAATAGAAGGCTGCATAAAAAACGGTATATTCCGTCAGTTAGAAGTAGATTTGAAAACGGCCCGCAAGGGCTTCAGGAGGAAACATGAAAATAGAGACAGACATAGTGATTGTAGGAACCGGCGTATCCGGCCTGTTTGCGGCGCTGAACCTGCCGAAGGATAAGCGTATTACCATGATTACGAAATCCGATGCAGAGAGCAGCGACTCATTTCTGGCCCAGGGTGGTATCTGCGTCCTGAGAGATGAGGAGGACTACGACAGCTATTTTGAAGACACCATGAAGGCAGGCCATTATGAGAACCGGAAAGAGTCTGTGGACATTATGATCCGCAGCTCCAGGGAGGTAATAGACGATCTCATCAGTTTCGGCGTAGAGTTTGAAAAGCAGGACGGAAAGCTGGCCTACACCAGAGAGGGAGCACATTCGAAACCCAGGATTCTTTACCACGAGGATATTACAGGAAAGGAGATAACCTCCAAGCTTCTGGCAGCAGTGAGAAAGTATCCCAATGTAGAGATTCGCGAATTTACCGAGATGACAGATCTCATTGAGGAAAACGGCAGATGTGCAGGAATCACAGCCCGGTGCGAAGATAAGGAACTGGAGATTCGTGCAGATTTTACTGTATTTGCCAGCGGCGGAATCGGCGGACAGTACAAGCACTCTACCAATTATCCTCATCTGACAGGAGACGCCCTGACTGTGGCCAAAAAGCATGGAATTCGTCTGGAACACCTGGATTATGTTCAGATTCATCCTACCACCCTGTATTCAGAAAAGCCAGGAAGGAGGTTCCTGATTTCCGAGTCTGTCAGGGGCGAGGGAGCGCTTCTCTATAATAAGAACAGAGAGCGGTTTGTAGACGAACTTCTCCCCAGAGATGTGGTGACGAAAGCGATTAACAAGCAGATGGAGCTGGACGGCACGGACCATGTATGGCTGTCTTTAGAGCCGATTCCCAAAGAGACGATTTTAAGCCATTTCCCCAATATCTGCCAGCGCTGTCTGGAGGAGGGCTACGATGTGACGAAGGAATGGATTCCGGTGGTTCCGGCCCAGCATTATTTTATGGGAGGAATCTGGGTGGATTCTGAGAGCCGCACCACTATGGATTGCCTCTATGCAGTGGGAGAGACCAGCTGCAACGGTGTTCATGGAGCGAATCGTCTGGCCAGCAATTCCCTGCTGGAGAGCCTTGTATTTGCTAAGAGAGCGGCAGGCGATATGAAGCAGAAAATGGGAGAACAGTAAATAATTAGGAAAGCATTCAGATAGAAGGAGACAAGGGATATGTTCAATTCAATTACAATGAAGCTTCAGGCGGATCACCTGATTATGGAGGCTCTGAAGGAGGATATATCAAGCGAGGACGTGAGCACTAATTCTGTGATGAAACAGGCCGTTAAGGGAACTGTAGATCTGCTGTGCAAGGAAGATGGTATTATAGCCGGATTGGATGTATTTAAGAGAGTATTTGAACTTCTGGATCCGGAGACAGAGTGTGAATTTTTCTGTACCGACGGAGACGAGGTAAAGGCAGGACAGCTGATGGGAAAGCTGACAGGAGATATCCGTGTGCTACTTTCCGGTGAGAGAGTGGCATTAAACTATCTGCAGAGAATGAGCGGAATCGCCACCTACACCCATTCAGTGGCAGAGCTTTTAAAAGGAAGCAAGGTAAAGCTGTTAGACACCAGAAAGACAACGCCGAATATGCGGATTTTTGAGAAGTATGCGGTACGTGCAGGGGGCGGACATAATCACCGCTACAACCTGTCCGACGGTGTTATGTTAAAGGATAATCACATTGGGGCAGCAGGCGGAGTAGCCAATGCAGTCCGCATGGCTAAGGAGTATGCGCCGTTTGTACGCCGGATTGAGGTGGAAGTGGAAAACCTTGACATGGTGAAGGAGGCAGTGGAAGCGGGAGCTGATATTATCATGCTGGACAATATGTCTGTAGAGGACATGAAGAAGGCAGTTCAGATGATCGACGGAAGAGCTGAGACGGAGTGCTCCGGAAACGTGACAAAGGAAAATATCGCCCGCTACATTGACTGCGGCGTGGATTATATTTCCAGCGGCGCCCTCACCCATTCTGCGCCGATTCTCGACATTTCCTTAAAGCATCTGCACCCGGTAGAGTAGAATCTGGGGAAAACAGCTCCGGGAATGAAAACAGGAGGTGCAGTTGGTGACTGGAACAGATAGAAGAAACCAGATTGTAAAGATCATTCAGAATAGTCCGTCTCCGGTTCCGGCCAGAAGTCTGGCGGCATCCTGCCAGGTCAGCCGTCAGGTGATTGTCCAGGATATCGCTCTGATTCGGGCAGCAGGCTATGATATTATTTCCACAAACAGAGGCTATATTTTGAACAGTTCCAGCCAGGTGGAACGTGTATTCAAGGTGCGTCACACCGATGAGAGGATGGAGGAGGAACTGAATGCAATTGTAGATCTGGGCGGATGTGTGAAGGATGTGGCCGTAAGCCACCGGATTTACGGGCGCATGGAGGCAGAATTAAATATCAGCTCCAGAAGGAAGATTGCTCTCTTTCTGGAGGATATTAAAAATGGAAACTCCAGCCCTCTTAACAATATCACGTCAGGATACCACTACCACACAGTCAGTGCAGACAGCGAAGAGACACTGGATGCCATTGAGGAAATGCTCCGCCAGCGGGGATTTCTGGTGGAAAGCCATGAGGAGCCTGATATAGAAGAAGGGACAGACCGATTATAGACAGACAAGTAAAGCAGAGTTCGCAGAGGCGGACTCTGTTTTTCGTTGCAGAGTATGATAAATGCATGAATTAAAATAATCCATTCAGTCAAATTTTCAGTGTATAGATTGACTTTTTTCTATATGTTAATTATAATAGAGTTAAATAGATAGAAGAATATCTATCTGAACAAAGAGCGGAGGAATGTAAGTTGATTGACTACGAGGAATATGCAAAGATTTTTAAGGCGCTGTCAGATCCGAAACGGCTGAAAATTGTAGATATGCTGTCCAACGGAGAATTATGCGCCTGCAAGATTCTGGAGGAGTTTCATATTACACAGCCTACCCTGTCCCACGATATGAAGCTTTTGTGCAGCGCAGGCATTGCCATTCCGAGAAAAGAGGGAAAATGGACCCACTATTCGCTGGATACAAAGCGGATGAACGAGTTGTATAAGATCGTGGGGAAACTGATGATTCCAGACGAATTTGCAGGGCTGACAGACTGCAGCTGCCAGGACGGGCAGGAGGCAGAATAAAGAGAGGAAAATTTTGGCGTAAAGAGATGCCGATGTGATGAAAAGGAGAAGAGAACATGGAACAGAAACGCACAAAACTGTATGTATTGACAGGATTTTTAGGTTCAGGAAAGACGACAGCTCTTTTAAAGATTCTGGATCAGCTGAAGGATCACAGAATTGGCATCATTCAGAATGAGTTTGGAAAGCTGGGGATCGATGGGACGATTCTGCGCAGAGGCGATATTGAGATGACAGAGATTAACAGAGGATCGATTTTCTGCTCCTGTTTAAAACTGAATTTCGTTCAGGCGCTGGCCGAGATGGCAGCAAAGAACTTTGAATACCTGTTTGTGGAAAGTTCTGGCTGGGGCGATCCGTCCAATATGATGGAGATTTTGGAGGCGGCGAAGGTGGTTTCCGGGTATGAATACCATCTAAAAGGAGTTATCTGCTTTGTGGACGCCGTAAACTTTTTAGAGCAGGTGAAGGATGAGGAGTCGGCCTTCCGCCAGTTAAAGCACTGCAGTCTGGCGGTGATGACAAAGACCGATCTGGCAGATGAAAAGCAGACAGCCCAGGTTCGTGAAAAAATCAGGGAAATCAATCCTGTCTGCCGGATTCTTACAAGTGTGAAGGGAGAGTTAGAGGAATCTCTTCTGACTCAGGAGTTAAAAGAAGGTCTGTGGGCAGAGCCGGAGGAGACTACAAACTCCATAGAGACAAAGCCGAAATCTATTTTTATGGAGTACAAAGGCGAAGTGGAAAAAGAACGTCTGGATCAGTTTCTCAGGGAAATTTCTTCGGATGTGCATCGTGTTAAGGGATTCTGCCGCCTGAAGGAAATGGGATGGACCCAGGTGGATGTAGTAGGTTCTCTGATTGATTACAAACAGGCAGAGACAGAGGAAGAAACTTTGTCCCAGCTGGTGTTTATCTCAAAAATCGGGCCTATGGTTATTAAAAAGATTTTTGCCGCCTGGGAAAAACAGGTGGGAACGGAAATGAAGCTGAAAAATTAAGGAAAAGCAGAGAAAAGGGAGATTTTGATGAACATTAAGGTAATTGGAGCCGGATGCGAGACCTGCGGCAGGCTGTATGACTATGTAAAAGAAGCGGTAGAGGAAGCGGGAATTGAGGCAGAAATTGAAAAAGTAGAGGATTTAATTGAGATTGTAAAACTGGGAGTGATGACAGCTCCTTCCCTGATGGTGGACGGAAAGCTGGTGGTGGCAGGAAGAGTGGCCAAAAAAGATGAGATTATCAGGATATTAAAATCCTTATAAATGGGGGAGACTATGAATACAATAACAGCATTCGGCCATTGGATTCAAAACCAGCTTCTGGGAATGCAGTGGCTGAAAGAAGCCGTCGGGAGAGGGCTGTCTCTTTTGGGACTGGATCTGGAATCACGCATGGGAGGGAGCATACATTTTTTCCTCTACGATGTGATAAAAATTACCGTGCTTCTGTGCGTGATGATTTTTATGATTTCCTATATCCAGAGTTATTTTCCGCCGGAGCGCAGCAGGAAAATTCTGGGCCGGTTTCATGGAATCGGGGCGAATCTGGCTGCAGCCTTGTTAGGAACCGTGACCCCATTTTGTTCCTGCTCCTCCATCCCGCTTTTTATGGGCTTTACCAGCGCGGGACTGCCCTTGGGAGTGACCTTTTCCTTTCTGATTTCATCGCCTATGGTGGACCTGGGAAGTCTGGTGCTTCTGACCAGTATTTTCGGACTTAAAATTGCCGTTTTTTATGTGATACTGGGCCTTTTGGTGGCGGTAGCAGGCGGAACTCTGATTGAAAAGCTTCACATGGAAGAGTATGTGGAGGATTTTATCAGGAAAGCCGGGGCAGTCGAGCTGGCTGTGCCGGAGCTGACGGTAAAGGATCGCCTTCTCTATGCCAGAACTCAGGCAGAAGAGACCCTCAGAAAGGTATTCCCCTATATTTTGGCAGGAGTGGCTGTAGGAGCTGTTATCCATAACTGGATTCCGGAAGCATGGATTCAGCAGCTGCTGGGAAAGGAAAATCCATTTGGCGTAGTTCTGGCTGTAATAGCAGGCGCTCCCATGTATGCAGATATTTTTGGAACGGTTCCCATAGCGGAGAGCCTGCTTCTGAAAGGAGCCCAGCTGGGAACAGTTTTAAGCTTTATGATGGCTGTCACAACACTGAGCCTTCCGTCCATGATTATGCTTGGAAAGGCAGTGAAGAAAAAGCTTTTGTGGCTGTTTGCCCTTGTGTGTACCGGAGGAATTCTGGCAGTAGGAATTATTTTTAATCTGGCCCAGGGCTGGATTCTGTAAACTTACAGCGATTTAAAAAAACGCCTGAGAGACATTTTATTTTATCTCTCAGGCATTTTTCAGTCTCTCTGCTTATTTGTTTCAGTATTCTTTAGCTCAACTGTAATCCAGGGTACCATACCCGATATCCTGGATAAATATAAAAAATTAGCACTCACCCCTTGACACTGCTAATAATACGTGTTATATTACGGCTAGAACAAAAAGAAATCATACCTAATCATTGTTCGGAAGGAGGACAACGATTTATGAACATTAATAAATTCACTCAGAAGTCTCTGGAAGCAGTCCAGAGAACGGAAAAGCTGGCCTATGAATACGGAAATCAGCAGATTGACCAGGAGCACCTTTTATACAGCCTGCTGACCATTGACGACAGCCTGATTCTCAAGCTGCTCACCAAGATGGGCGTGCAGGAAAATCAGTTTTTAAATGAGGTGCAGGCAGCCATTGAAAAGCTTCCCAAGGTGTCCGGAGGCCAGGTGTACTTCAGCCAGGACGCCAACAAGGTTCTGGTGAATGCAGAGGACGAGGCCAAATCCATGGGAGACGAGTACGTTTCTGTGGAGCATCTGTTCTTATCTATGATGAAACAGCCTAACCGTGCGGTGAAGGAGCTGTTTAAGCTTTACAACATTACAAGAGAGGGATTTCTCCAGGCTCTCTCCACAGTGCGGGGCAATCAGAGAGTGGTCAGCGACAATCCAGAGGCCACTTACGATACCCTGACAAAATATGGCTATGATCTGGTGGAGCGGGCCAGAGATCAGAAGCTAGATCCTGTCATCGGGCGAGACGGGGAAATCCGGAATGTGGTTCGGATTCTGTCCAGAAAGACGAAGAACAACCCGGTTCTCATCGGTGAGCCAGGCGTAGGAAAAACGGCGGTAGTCGAAGGCCTGGCCCAGCGAATTGTCCGGGGCGACGTGCCGGAAGGACTGAAGGACAAGAAGCTGTTTGCCCTGGATATGGGCGCTCTGGTGGCCGGAGCCAAGTACAGAGGCGAGTTTGAGGAGCGTTTAAAGGCGGTTCTGGAGGAAGTAAAGAAGAGCGAGGGACAGATTATCCTGTTTATCGACGAGCTTCATACCATTGTGGGAGCTGGAAAGACGGAAGGCTCCATGGACGCCGGAAATATGTTAAAACCTATGCTGGCCAGAGGAGAGCTTCACTGCATCGGCGCGACTACGCTGGACGAGTACAGGAAGTATATTGAAAAGGATCCGGCTCTGGAGAGAAGATTCCAGCCTGTTCATGTAGACGAACCGACGGTGGAGGATACCATCTCTATTTTAAGAGGCTTAAAGGATCGGTACGAGGTTTACCATGGAGTGAAGATCACAGACTCCGCTCTGGTTTCGGCGGCCGTGCTGTCCGACCGGTATATTTCTGACCGTTTTCTGCCGGATAAGGCCATTGACCTGGTGGACGAAGCCTGCGCCATGATTAAGACGGAGTTAGATTCCCTGCCCACAGAGCTGGATGAGAAGGCAAGGCGTATCATGCAGCTGGAGATCGAGGAGGCGGCTCTTAAGAAGGAGACAGATCGTCTGAGCCAGGATCGTCTGGCAGATCTTCAGAAGGAACTGGCAGAGCTGAGAGACGAATTCGCCGCTCAGAAGGCCCAGTGGGAGAATGAGAAGGCCTCTGTGGATAAGCTGTCAAAGCTGCGCGAGGAGATTGAGCATTTAAACGGAGAGATCCAGGCCGCTCAGCAGCGATATGACTTGAACAAGGCCGCAGAGCTTCAGTACGGAAAGCTGCCGGAGCTGAAAAAGCAGCTGGCTGAGGAGGAAGAGAGAGTTAAAAATAAGGATCTGAGTCTGGTCCACGAGAGCGTGACAGAGGAGGAGATTGCCCGGATTATCTCAAAATGGACGGGAATCCCGGTAGCCAAGCTGACAGAGAGCGAGAGGAGCAAAACTCTCCATATGGATGACATTCTCCACCGGAGAGTCATCGGCCAGGATGAGGCGGTGACTAAGGTGACAGAGGCTATTATCCGTTCCAAGGCAGGCATTAAGGATCCTTCTAAACCCATTGGATCCTTCCTGTTCTTAGGACCTACTGGTGT
Source organism: Lachnospiraceae bacterium AM93-12TA (assembly GCA_027698105.1). Lineage (GTDB taxonomy): Bacteria > Bacillota > Clostridia > Lachnospirales > Lachnospiraceae > Otoolea. The sequence goes on along the minus strand of JAQERH010000009.1, from coordinate 20,169 downwards.
TGGAAAGACAGAGCTTGCCAAGGCTCTGGCAGAGAGTCTGTTCGACGACGAGAACAGCATGGTGCGAATTGATATGAGCGAATATATGGAGAAGCATTCTGTATCAAGGCTCATCGGAGCGCCGCCAGGATATGTAGGCTACGACGAGGGCGGCCAGCTGACAGAGGCAGTCAGGAGAAAGCCTTATTCTGTTGTCCTCTTTGATGAGGTGGAGAAGGCCCACCCGGATGTATTTAACGTGCTGCTCCAGGTGCTGGATGACGGACGTATTACAGACTCCACAGGAAAAACCGTGGATTTTAAGAATACGATTCTGATTATGACCTCCAATATCGGTTCCCAGTACCTGTTAGAGGGCATTGACGAGGATGGAAATATTACAGAGGCAGCTGACAGCATGGCTATGAATGACCTGCGGGCCCATTTCAGGCCGGAGTTTTTAAACCGTCTGGACGAGATTATCATGTTCAAGCCGCTGACAAAGGGCAATATTGGCGGAATTATCGGCCTGCTGGTGGAGGATGTGAATAAGCGTCTGGCTGACAGAGAGCTGTCCATCGCTCTCACTGACAGCGCAAAGCAGTTTATTGTGGAGAACGGTTATGACCCGGTTTACGGTGCAAGGCCGCTGAAACGGTATCTGCAGAAGCATGTGGAGACCCTGGCAGCCAGGCTGATTTTGTCTGACGGCGTGCGGGCCGGAGACGTGATCCAGATTGATGAACAGGATGGAAAGCTGACAGCTTCTGCTGGGCATAGAGAGCAGTAAGCAGAAAAAAGAGAGAAAATGTTTTTAGCGCGCTGTTAAAGCTGCTGGAAAATGTTTTCTCTCTTTTTCAGCATACACTGTACTGTTCCAGGAAAAACAGCTTCTCACGGTTTCAAAATTATGTTATAATTACAGCATCATCGGCAAACAGGCGTATTACTGTATGGACGATGACGAGATAAGAGATCACATTCGTTTAAATTCAGTTTTTTAACAAATCCATGGATTGTTTTCAAGCGCAATCCGTCTGATTATGATTCTATCCAGGCCGTTTCGGCTGAAATTCGAAAATCCAAGAACACCATTGCTGTACGATGAAAATTTGATTATACTGAAAGGAGAAGGCATGAGACAACAACCTCTGCAGTGGCATCCGGCATTTCAGGCTGCGATGCAGATTGAACTGGCCGAATATCAGGCCTGGCTGAAGTATGAGAGAGAACACAATTTAACACAGAAACCCTTGCAGATTGATTTGCTGATTATCAAAATGGAGCAGGGGAGACAGATTGAAAAATCGATAGGACGTCTGTTCCGCCACTATAATATTATAGAGTACAAGGGACCGTCAGATTATTTAAGTATCAATGATTTTTATAAGGTGATGGCTTACGCCTGCCTGTACCAGTCAGACACCCAGAAGGTGATGGAAATCAGGCCAGAGGAGATCACAATTACCATGGTAAGCGGGCGTTATCCGGGAAAACTGATCCGGCATCTGGAGCAGATACATTCCGCCCGGATTATTCCCGCATTTCCAGGGATTTTCTACGCGGAGGGCCTGATGTTTCCGCTGCAGCTCATCCAGAACTCTGCGCTGCCTAAAAAGGAGAACATCTGGCTAAGCAGGCTGAGGCCTGGACTTGACGTAGAGGAGGATATTGCAGTGCTGGCACAGGCATATCAGGGGAAAGATGAAAATCCCCTGTACAGCGCGGTAATGGAGCTGATTGTAAGAGCGAATAGAAAGCAGTATGAGGAGGCAAAGCATATGTGTGAAGCATTAAGAGAATTGTTTGCAGACGAGATAGAAGAAGGGAGACAGAAGGGAAAAGCAGAGGGGAAAATCGAAGGAAAGATAGAAGGAAAAGCAGAGGGCCAGTGTCTGGCTTTCATTGAAATTCTCAGGCGCAAGGTGGAGAATGGAAAAACCTTGGAGGAATCGGCAGAAGCTCTGGAAGAGAAGCCGGAATATATCGAGAAGCTTTACCGTTTAATTGAAAGTCAGGGACCGGATACCGACTCGGAGGCGATTTATCAATTATATAAAAAGCAGGAAAGATAAATGGAATGTTTCAGGAATAACGTGCAGTATCTTTATGTGGATACCTGTGAGAGTGTAGGAAGGTTCAGCCATAACCCCATATTATAAAAGCTATGTGAAATAGATCTCCCCGGTAATACGTCTTAGCCTTGAAGTCTGAAAGGCGGATATGGTATAATAACGCCATATTTTCAGAAAGAAAAGGAATGATGGACATGGGGTTAGACCTGAGAAGATAACAATTTTCATAGTAAAACATTATGGCGTGGTTTATCGACTCCAACGCTTGAGTGAAAACCAGATGGAATAACCGGAAATACTTGAGAATTGGAGGAGAAGGATATGCTGAATTATAAGAAATATAAGAGAGTTCCTGTAGTAGATTTCCCGGAAAGACAGTGGCCGGGCCGCCAGATTGAGAAGGCACCGATCTGGTGCAGCGTAGATCTGAGAGACGGAAACCAGGCCTTGATTGAGCCGATGGTAGTGGAAGAGAAGATGGAGATGTTCCGCCTTCTGGTGAAGATGGGCTTTAAGGAGATAGAGATTGGTTTTCCGGCTGCGTCCCAGATAGAATTTGACTTTTTAAGGCAGCTGGTGGAGCGCAGGATGATTCCTGACGATGTGACAGTTCAGGTGCTGACACAGTGCAGAGAGCATCTGATCCGCCGCACCTTTGAAGCGATCCAGGGTGTGAAAAAGGCCATTGTTCATATTTATAATTCCACCTCTACCTTACAGAGAGAGGTGGTCTTCCATAAGGATCGGGATGAAATCAAGGAGATTGCTGTAGAAGGCGTTAAGCTGGTAAAGAAATATATGCAGGCCCATGAGGGGGAGATTATCCTGGAGTATTCTCCGGAGAGCTTTACAGGCACAGAGCTTGATTTTGCCCTTGATATCTGTACTGCTGTTCAGGAGGAGTGGCAGCCGACGCCGGAGAATAAGATGATTATTAATCTTCCTGCCACAGTGGAGATGACAACTCCTAACGTCTACGCAGATCAGATCGAGTGGATGAATAATCATTTTAAAGACAGGGACAGCATTATTTTAAGTATCCATCTCCACAATGACAGGGGAACTGGAATTGCTGCCACAGAGCTGGCTCTTTTAGCAGGCGCGGAGAGGGTGGAGGGAACTCTTCTTGGAAACGGCGAGCGTACAGGAAATGTAGATATTTTAAATATTGCCTATAATATGTTTTCCCAGGGAATTAATCCGGAGCTGGAGATTGAGAATATCAGGGAGATTGTAGACACCTGCGAGCGGTGTACCAAGATGCCTGTGAATCCCCGTCATCCCTACGCCGGAAAGCTGGTGTTTACCGCATTTTCCGGTTCCCACCAGGATGCTATCAGCAAGGGAATGCAGGCTCTTTCAAAGAGAACAGACGGCATCTGGGAGGTACCCTATCTGCCGATTGATCCCAGCGATATCGGCAGGGAATACGAGCCGGTAGTCCGCATTAACAGCCAGTCCGGAAAGGGCGGCGTGGCCTTTGTCATGGATACCTTCTACGGCTTCAAGCTTCCCAAGGGAATGCACAAGGAGTTTGCAGACATTATTCAGAAAATTGCGGAGGCTCAGGGAGAAGTGGATCCGGAGCAGATTTTTGCAGAGTTCCAGAAGAATTACATCGAGCGCAAGGAACCGGTTCACTTCAGAAAATGCCAGATTACAGACAGAGAGCTGGATGAGGGCGAGTTTGCTACAGTGGCAGACGTTATTTACACAGACCATGGAGAAGAGAAGAGATTTGAGGGAGTCGGAAATGGACCGATTGACGCGATTCAGAGAGGACTGGAGGACACTCTGGGCGTGGAAATCCGGGTTCTGGACTATACGGAACATGCGCTGCGTTCTGGTTCCGGAGCTCAGGCGGCTTCCTACATTCACCTGTTAGATGTAAAGAGCGGACGTACCACTTACGGTGTAGGAATTAGTTCCAACATTACAAGAGCTTCTATCCGCGGTATTTTCAGCGCAGTCAACCGCCTGTTTTACAAAGAAAATTAAAGAGCAGGGAAGTCAGTTTCTGCCGCCATGGCAGAGGATATGATAAAAGAATATTTATATTAGATAAGAGGATGCGTTTCAGAAGGCTGGCGCATCCTTTTTTCGCTGTAGAGTAAAATTTTTTGCTCCTTTTGTGCCGGTTCTGAAAATTCTCATGGAGAAATTGGCATGAGGATGATAAAATGAAGAGAAGGAGAAAGGCAGGAAAATAAGTATGAACGTAAACGAAGAACTGCAGCTATATAAAAAAACAGTCCGCTTTTTTTCGGAGAGCACTAATGATTATCTTTATGTATTGGATTTAGTGAATCGACGAATTCATATTGCAGATAAAATATGTGACAAATACCCTCTTCCCCTTCCAGGTGAGGAAGGCATCCCTTTTGAGTGCTGGGAAAATATTGTACACCATAGAGACTGCAGGCAGCTGAAGAAAGATATTGAGGAAATAGCAAGCGGGGTTAAGGATGGTCATACCATAGATTACAGAATTACAGATCGGGACGGACACCGGGTATGGATAAACATTAAAAGTGTGGTCCAGAAGGATGAAAAAGGGAAGCCTGTTTTTTTAGCAGGAAGTATGTCCGAACTGGCAGTCAGCCAGAAGCTGGATAATTTAACAGGTCTCTGGAATTATGACAAATTCCTGGAGGATATGGGCGACTGTCTGGGGCAGTGCAGCGGATATCTGATGGTTCTGGGAATTGATAATTTTAAAAGCATTAATGTAAAGAATGGAAGAACCTTTGGAAATTATATTTTAAAAACCATGACGGAGACGCTGGAAAATCTGGCGGAATTTCCGCTGCAGCTGTACCGTCTGGCAGGAGACTGCTTTGCAGTGAATTTTCCTGAAAAGTACCGGGAAGATATTCTGCATTTTTATGATGCTGCAAAAAGAGATCTGGAAAAATACTGCACTATCTCTGCCGGAGTGGCGTCCTACAGGTGCGGAGATGAAATAGATGGGGGCCAGGTATGCCAGTATGCGGAGAATGCTCTGGATCGGGCAAAGAGAGAGGGAAAGAACACTCTGGTATTTTTTTCATCGGACGATTACCAGAGGAATCTGGAGCAGATTGCGCTTCAGGATGAGATGAGGGCTTCTGTCAGGAATGGCTGCAGCGGCTTTTACCTCTGCTATCAGCCTCAGATCGGCAGCAGGGACTACAGCCTCTATGGAGCAGAGGCGCTTCTTCGTTACGAATCACCTTCCAGGGGTATGGTAGGGCCTGCAGAATTTATTCCACTGCTGGAGCAGAGCGGCATGATCTGCCAGGTTGGCATGTGGGTGCTGGAGACAGCGATCCGGCAGTGCAGAGAGTGGAGAAAGAAGCTTTTGGATTTCCATATCAGCGTCAATATTTCCTATGTGCAGCTGCGCCAGAAAGGGATTGAAAAGGCTGTACTGGAACTCCTGCAGCAGATGGATCTTCCAGGGGAGGCTTTGACCCTGGAGGTGACGGAAAGCATGCAGCTTCAGGATTATTCTTATTTTAATAAGATTTTTTATGAGTGGAAACGGTATGGAATCCAGATTTCTATCGACGATTTCGGAACAGGTTATTCCAGCTTAAGTTATTTAAAGAGTATTGACGTGGATGAGACGAAAATTGACCGTTGTTTTGTCAGCCGCATTCAGCACAACGCCTACAATTACAGGCTGCTCAGCAATATGATTGAGCTGGCTCACAGCGCCAGGATTAAGGTCTGCTGCGAAGGAGTGGAGACGGAGGAGGAACTTTTAGCTTTAAAGGAGCTGAATCCGGATGTCCTTCAGGGATTTCTCTTTGCGCGGCCTTATAGAGCGGAGGAATTTGAGCGCCTTTATCTGTGCGATGATACAAAGGAGTATCAGAAACGTGAAAAAAGAGAGGAACAGCTGCGCAGGCTTGATTTTCATGCAGAGGACAGAATGCTGGAAAATCTCCGCCAGGAGGAGATTGGAACGATAGCAGAGGATATGGATGAAATTATCTATGTCAGCGATGTAGATACCTATGAGCTGTATTATATGAATGCCCAGGGACGGAAAATCACAGGAATTTATGATTACAAGGGACGAAAATGCTATGAAGTCCTGCAGGGAAAGGAGAAGCCCTGTGAGTTTTGTACAAATGGGAAGCTCTGCAAAAGCAGATTTCATGTGTGGGAACGGGAGAATACTTTTCTTGGATCCAGATATATTTTAAAGGATAAGCTGATTGCCTGGCAGGGCAGAACAGCACGCCTGGAGCTGGCTATAAATATGGAAGAGTGGGAAAACATGGATCATCAGAGAAGGGAATATCTGATGGAAAAAGGCGAGAGCTGCAAAAACCAGCACAGAGGAAGCTGCCTTTCTGACTCCCAGTATGCAGAAATTCTGGAAAATACAGATTTGGGACTCTGGGAGATCCGCCTGGATCCTCAGACAGGAAAGAGCGAGATGTATGCGGACCCGGTTATGCGTCGGATCATGGGAATTACAGAGAAGCTTACGCCTGAGGAGTGCTATTCTCACTGGTACAGCCGGATCAATGCAGGTTATTATCACTACATTAATATGGCGGTAGAAAACTGTATCAGCACAGGAAAGATTGTTCAGGTGGAATATACCTGGAACCATCCGGTGAAAGGTGAGGTAACGGTTCGGTGCATGACAGTCAGGGCTGCGGACAGAGGCGATATGATTTGTCTGGAGGGTTACCACAGGATTATCAGTGACCTGGAACGTCCGGATTTCCTGCCGGACGGAGTCAAGAGCGAGATGTTCGAGTACAATGAAAAAAAACAGGCCATTTATTTCCATACAGACCGAACCATGCTGGCTGGCAGCGAAGCCAAGGAGGAGGATTTTCCTGAACGCTGGATTCAGACCCAGATGGTGCACCCTCATTTTGCCGGGGAGTTTCGGGAACTGTTCCAGGATGTCCATAAAAAAGAGGATATGGACAGCAGGGAGATGCTGTTTCGGGTCAAGAGCGGAGAGTATAAATGGTTTAAAGTAAAAACAAGGCATTTGAGCAGCAAGGCGGAGGACTTATATACCATAGCAGTTCTGATGGATCTGGCAGATGAGGAGCGGTCTATGGAGCTGGAGTACATGAGAAAAACAGACTTCTATGAAGCGCTGCTCTCCGAGACAGTGGCCTATGCAGAGGTGGATGTGGAGAGTGAAAAGGTGATGCAGGCAGGCGGACTGTGGGAACATTACAAGACAGAAAGCCAGGAGCAGGGCTGCAGCTTTGACGAAATCATTAAGAGGCAGATTGAACAGGTTATCTGTAAGGAAGACCGTGAACGATATCAGAATCATATCAGTCTCCAGAACATAAAGGAAATGTATAAAAGTGGAGTACCGACCCAGGAAATGCTGTTCCGGCGTATGATAGACGGACGCCAGTGCTGGATGAAGCTGGTATTTCATGTATTTCAGGATCGGTATACAGAAAATATGTATGCTCTTATGTATATGAAGAACATTGACGCAGAGAAGAGGAGAGAGATGGAGCAGGAGCGGGCTGCCAGAAGAGACCCGCTGACCAATGTATATAACAGGAATATTTTTGAGAGCGAGGTCCGGGAATTCATGTCTTCTGAAAAGGGCAGAAAAGGAGCTTTGATCATCCTGGATTTAGATAATTTCAAGCAGGTAAACGATCAGTTCGGCCACCTGGCAGGGGACGAGTTGCTAAAGTCCCTGGCAGAAGTCTTAAGAAGCACCTTTAGGAGCCACGACCTGATTGGAAGACTGGGAGGAGACGAGTTCCTGGTATTTGTGAAGGATGTGACAGATAAGGGAATTCTGGATCGCAGAATGAAGCAGCTGTTTGAACGGCTGAAGGCGGCAGAGCCAGTATCTCTGTCCTGCAGTGCAGGAATCAGTCTGGCAGAGGGAATCGATTTCGACTATAAAGAGGAGCTGAGAAAAGCGGATCGGGCTCTGTACGAGAGCAAGAAGAAGGGGAAAAACCAGTACAGTTATTGCGAGTAAAAGTTTCCTGTTCTGCTTAAAGTCACCGAAAAAGTATGCACGAGGAAAAAATTTTCTTGTTCCACTTAAAGTCACCGAAAATTTTTCCTCGTGCATAATGGAAGAAGCAGAAGAATCTCTTACTCCCGCCTGCCTTTACTTTCCAGATCAAGTATAGTAAAATAGAACAATCGTAAAAATCGTGAAAAGAGAAGGAGTCAGGCAAAATGAAACAATATGACTATCTGCTGGTGGGGAGCGGTCTGTACTGTGCAGTCTTCGCCTATATGGCCAGAAAACAGGGGAAGACCTGTCTGGTGCTGGAAAAGCGGGATCACATCGGAGGAAATATTTACTGTGAAGAGATGGAAGGGATCCGGGTACACCGCTACGGCGCTCACATTTTCCATACCTCTGACCGGGAGGTATGGGACTTTGTCAATCAGTTTACGGAATTTAACCGGTATACCAACAGTCCGGTGGCCAATTACAAAGGGCAGATGTACAACATGCCTTTTAATATGAATACCTTCAGCCGGATGTGGAATATCTCCACTCCCCAGGAGGCCAGAGAGATTATTGAGCGGCAGCGTTCTGTGATTCAGGGTGAGCCGAAGAATCTGGAGGAGCAGGCCATCAGCCTGGTGGGAACGGATATTTACAAAAAGCTGGTAAAGGGCTATACGGAAAAACAGTGGGGAAGAGACTGCAGAGATCTTCCGGGTTTTATTATCCGCCGCCTTCCGGTGCGCTACACTTACGATAACAATTATTTTAACGACCCTTATCAGGGGATTCCTGTGGATGGCTACAATGCCCTGATTGAACGACTGTTTGAGGGCTGCGAAATCTGGACAGGCGTGGATTACCTGGAACACAGAGAAGAATATGAGAATATAGCGGAAAGAATTGTGTATGCCGGAACTATTGACGGATATTTTGGATACCGGTTTGGAAATCTGGAGTACAGAAGCCTGCGGTTTGAGACGGAAACACTTGATACTGACAATTATCAGGGCGTGGCTGTTGTCAATTACACAGACAGGGAGACGCCGTTTACAAGGATCATTGAGCACAAGCATTTTGAGTTCGGAACCCAGGAAAAGACAGTGATCACCAGAGAGTACCCGGCTGACTGGAAGCCTGGCATGGAGCCTTATTATCCGGTGAATGATGAGAAAAATCAGGCTCTCTACGAAAAGTACAGAGAGCTGGCAGAGAAGGAGGAGCGGGTTATTTTCGGAGGCCGTCTGGCGGAATACCGCTACTATGATATGGACAAGGTGATCCGCTCCGCTCTGGATCGGGCCAAGGAGGAAATATAGCATGGGACATCCGGAATTTTACGAGCCGGAGACGCTTAAGCGTCTGCAGGGAGAGATTTTATCAATCCTGGACGATTTTATGGCAGTCTGTGATAAATACCATCTGGAATACTTTGGAATTGCCGGAACAGGTATCGGAGCAGTCCGTCACAGGGGATTTATTCCCTGGGACGATGACATTGACATTGCCATGCCCCGGCATGATTTCGATAAATTTATCAAGATTATCCAGAAGACCATGGGGGAAAAATATCTGGTTCTGAATGGAAAAAATTATCCCAACTACCCCCTGATGACCACCAGGCTGGTGAAGAGGGGAACTGTGTTTGCAGAGAAGGTGATGAAGGATGTGGACTGTCCCTTCGGCATTTTCCTGGATCTGTATGTACTGGACAATGTGTCAGATAATCCGATTCTGTACCAGATTCAGTCCTGGGAAGCCTGGTTTTACAGCAAGCTTTTGATTTTAAGGAGTATTCCGGAGCCGACTCTGGCCCAGAAGGGGATCAAGGCAAAGCTTATCTGGTCGGTATGCAGGGCAGTTCACAGGGGACTGGAACTGCTTTCCATTGAACCGGAGGGCATACGCTTCCGGTGTGAGCAGGCCTGCCGCCGCTATCGAAAGCAGAAAACCAGGAGAATGGCTTTCCTGCCGGATACCAGTCCCTACTGGAACGTGGTGGACAGGGAGAAATGCTATCCCCTGCAGAAGCTGGAATTTGAAGGAAGAATGCTGAACTTTCCGGCCAATCTGGATGAAATGCTGAGAAGCATGTACGGCGATTACATGGTTCTGCCGCCAGTGGAGAAACGCAAGACCCATTATCCGTACCGGCTTCAGTTTTCCGAGGAGACGAGTGAATGAACTTACTGAGACGCCTTCTCATCGGATCCGATGAGAACATCGAACAGAGAAACATGATCTGGAACATGATTGGAAGCTTTTTATATGCCTTCGCTTCCATGATGCTGACGATTGCCGTGATCCAGGTGGTAGGGGAGGATCAGGGCGGGGATTTTACCTTCGCCTTTACGACCTTTGGGCAGCACATGTTCATGGTGGCTTATTTTGGCATCAGGCCTTTTCACATCACAGACACCAGACAGAAATACACCTTTGGAGAATACCTGCGGCTGCGGTTTATCACCTGTGGGGCGGCCCTGGTTTTTGGCCTTTTGTATGTGGCTGCCCATGGGGGAACCTACAGCAGGCAGAAGGCTCTTGTAGTGTTTCTGATGGTGGGCTACAAGGTTATAGACGGCTTTGCTGATGCCTATGAGGCAGAGTTTCAGAGAGACGGGCGCCTGTACCTGACAGGAAAATCCAATACCTTCCGAACCCTTCTTTCCGTAATCTGTTTTATGGGAAGCCTGGTGGGAACAGGGGATCTGGTGTTCGCCTGCTTTGTAGCTGTAGGCGCCCAGATTTTAGGCGTTCTGCTGTTCGATCTCTCAGTAATCGGATCCATTTCCGGAGTGGACTGGAGGGTGAGAAAGGAAAAAACCTGGCGGCTGTTTCAGGATAATTTCCTTTTGTTTCTCTCTGTGATTATTGATTTTTATGTATTTTCCGCATCGAAATACGCGGTAGACGCCAATATGGCCAGCCGCGATATGTCAGTGTTTGGGGCTGTGTTTATGCCTACCAGTTTTATCAATCTGGTAGCAGGTTTTGTTATCCGGCCTTATCTCACCAGGCTGTCAGCGTCCTGGGAGAAAAAGGAACTTTCCGGTTATCTGGTGGTCGTAAAGCAGCTGGCAGCTATTATTGCGGGCCTTACCGTGTTTGCTGTGGGAGCCGCCTGGTTCTTAGGTATTCCGGTGCTGAGCCTTCTCTATCCTAAGCTGGGATATGCCCTGAAGGACTGCCGGACGGCGCTGCTCCTTATTATTCTCGGAGGTGCGGGAAATGCCTATGTAAACTTATTCTACTATTCACTTGTGATTATGCAGAAACAGCCGTTTATTTTTATCGGCTACACGGCTGTGGGGGCGTTAGCTGTCTGCCTGTCTTCGCCCTGTGTCAGGGCAGCCGGCATTTTAGGCGGCGCTTTGTCCTATTTTATTCTGATGGCAGCGCTGGCCGCCTGCTTCGGCCTGACAGCGGCGTTTTTCTATCGGAGAGAAAAAAAAGAACTTAAAATACCAGGAAATCAGGAGGGATCCAGATGATCAATTTTGCAGTGGGACCGGTAATGATGGACGAGGAGATACGGAGCCTGGGAGCCCAGGAAATCCCGTATTTCAGAACCCCGGAATTTTCAGCCCTGATGAAGGAAAATGAAACTCTGATGAAGCAGTTCATGGGTGCCGGAGAGAAAGCCAGAGCGCTGTTTCTTACCGGCTCAGGAACCGCGGCAATGGAGGCGGCGGTTCTCAACCTGTTCACAGAAAAAGACCGGGTGCTGGTGGTAAACGGAGGCAGCTTTGGAGCCAGGTTTGAGAAGCTGTGCCAGGTACTCCAGATTCCCCATGAGACCATTTATCTGGAATCTGGAAAGGCTCTGAGAAAAGAACATCTGACAGCTTACGAAGGCCAGGGTTTTACTGGTTTTCTGGTCAATGTTCATGAAACCTCCACGGGCGTGTACTATGACATGGATTTGATCGCTGATTTCTGCAGGAGAAATCAGCTGGTTCTCCTGGTGGACGCCATCAGCTCCTTTCTGGCTGACGATTTCCAGATGGAACAATGGGGCGTGGATCTGGTGCTTACCGGCTCCCAGAAGGCCCTGGCTCTTCCGCCAGGACTGTCTGTTCTCGTGCTGGGAGAGAGGGCTGTGAAACGTGTGCAGGAGCATACGGTTCACTCCATCTATTTTGATTTGAAGGATTATCTGAAGGACGGGGAGAGAGGACAGACACCCTACACACCGGCAGTCAGTGTACTGATACAGCTGAACAGAAGGCTGAAACGAATTGCAGAGAAAGGTCTTTCTGCAGAGCTTGACAGGATACGCCGCCAGGCAGAAGATTTCAGAGAGAAAATAAAGTCCCTGCCTTTTGAGATTATGTCGGAATCCCTTTCCTTTGGGGAGACTCCGCTTCATCCCACAGGAGTCAGGCCAGATGGAACGCCGGTTTCTGCCTACCGGATTTTTGAGATTTTAAAGGATGAGTATGATATTTTTGTCTGCCCCAACGGGGGAGCGCTGGCGGATCGGATTTTCAGGGTCGGCCATATGGGACATTTGACGGAGGCTGACAATGACAGCCTGATAAGCGCATTGAAAGACATGCAGAACAGGGGGCTTCTGTGAGAGCATTGATTTTAGCGGCAGGACGAGGAACCAGAATTTCCCGTTACCTGTCAGGAAAACCAAAATGTACCGTTGACATTGGAAACGGTCTCTGCCTGATCCGTTACACAGTGGATCTGTTAAAGAGCAGGGGGATTTCAGATATCGGCATCGTCCTGGGCTACCGGGATCAGGTGATTCGTGATGTACTGAAGGACTGCCAGGTGAAATTTTATGTCAATCCATTTTATGACGTGACAAACAGCATTGCTTCAGCCTGGTTTGCCAGATCCTTTGTGGAGGAGGCGGCAAAGGCGGGGGAGGATCTGATGATCATGAACGGGGACGTGTATATGGAGGAAGCCCTGTTAGACCAGATTCTGGCAGAGGAAAAGAGTCCGGTGATGTTTGCTGACGAAACCCGCAAAGAGACGGCAGACTATAAATTTTTCTATGAAAATGGCGTCCTGAAAAAATATGGAAAGGAACTGTCCGGGGACGATATTACAGGAGAATACATTGGAATCGGACGATTTGACGCCTCTTTCCTCCCCTGCTTTTCAGAGAGGATGAATCAGATGATCGGAGAGCAGAAGCACTCCGTCTGGTGGGAGAATGTGCTGTATGAGATGACGCAGGAGAGAGACGTGTATGTGCAGGACGTGGGAGGTCTGTTCTGGGCGGAAGTGGACTATATCGAGGACTACGAGAGGATTTTAGAGCACAGAAATATTGAGCGGATTATTCCGGCGCAGCCGGAGAAATAGAAAATTAAGAGGAGACAGGAATGCTTAGGCAGGAGAGAAAGCAGGGAAAGGCTCCGGACAGAGAGCCAGGAACAGTGAATCAGACAGGAGAGCGCAGGAAACAGCTTTTAAGGGCAGCGGCCTGCGCAGTTTTCGTGTTCCTGTTGGGACTTTTGCTGGAGCTGTGCTGCAATCGTTCCCTCTTTCAGCATGAAAAGACGGGAAATTTTTCGATTCCCCTGTCCCAGGTGGAGTATGAAGGTTTTCAGCTGGAGCAGGGAGAACGGCTCAGACTGACAGAGGAGGCTGGAATCATACGGATTCCAGTGGGAACCTACGTGGGAGAGCTGGCCTGTTCCTACGATTACGACGGTCTTCTGAATATGACGGCCAGGGCCTATGTGGAAAATGACTATGGAGAGGTTCGGGAGAGGGACGCGAAGATTTTTCACGACAGGAATCCCAAGACCATACAGACGGCCTGGATTTCTATAGGAAGAGAGACTGACCGCATTGAGCTTTCTGTCAGCCGGGGCGATCTTTATGAGCCAGGTCTGTCCTATATTGATTTTGCCTCCATGCCTCTGAGTTTTACAGGTTTCGAGGCAGTGACAGAAGCGGCAGTCAATCCTTTCCGTCTGTGCTTTTTCTGGTGTCTGGCAGGAACGGCAGTCTTTTTGATTGTTTGCAGAAGATGGATTGGACGCCACGCAGAGGCTGGATTTTTGGTGCTTGCCCTGACAGGAGGTCTTCTGCTTTCCCTCTCACTGCCAGCTAATAAGGTGGGATTTGATGAGGAGATTCATTTTGAACAGAGCTGCTGGATTGCTCATTACAGAAACCCGGTGCAGCTGTCGCCTACGATTTTTCAGGAGTTTTCTGCTGGAATCGACACCTGGCCCTTGAACCAGCCGGGAGGACTCAGAGAGCAGAGGGAGCTGAACCAGTACCTGGATCAGACAGGCGATTATAGAAATGGATCCATTCGCTGGAGCGCAGATCTGAACAAGACTACGCTTACCGGCTACCTGGGCCAGGCGGCTTTTTTAAAAACAGGAGAGCTGTTTCATCTGCCGTTTTCCCTGCTTTTTAAACTGGGACGTCTGGGAAATCTGCTTATCTATGTGCTGGTGATGGCTCTGGCTATCCGGAAAACGCCTGTAGGAAAGGGAATTCTGGCTTTTATCGGGCTGATGCCTGCCCCTATGATGCTGGCGGGAGTCTATTCCTACGATCCGACTGTAACGGCTTTTACGGCCCTGTCCTGTGCTTATATGCTGGAATCTATGCTGAATCAGGAGAGACGGCTGTCCATAAAAGATTTTGCCATTATAATGGGAACTTTTTTCTGGGGATGCCGGATCAAGGCCGTCTATGCCCCTCTTATTTTAATGGGATTTCTGATCCCGGCAGACCGGTTTGAGACAAAGAAAAAGAGAAACTGGATGCGGGCGGGATTTGCAGCTATGTTTTTGCTTATGATGGCTTCTTTTGTCCTTCCTGTACTGATTTCTCCCAGTGAGACAGGGGATTTGAGAGGAGGGGCCACCAGCGAGGCAGGCCAGATGACCTATGTGCTGGGACAGCCGCTGGCCTATGCAGCCGTGCTGTTTAAAAATATATTTGCTAGCTTTCCATCCTATGTGCTGGGAGAAGGAGTCTTTGGAACACTGGGACACCTGGGGACGATTTCCTTCCCCTGGCTGCTGTATGCAGCCAGTGCGGCAGTTATCCTCACAGATACCGGAAGTGCCTGTGGAAAAACCCTGACAAAATGCCAGAGAGTGTGGATATTTCTTCTGGCCGGAGCCTGCGCCGTTCTGGTGTGGACTTCCATGTATATTGCATTTACTCCGCCGGGGAATACTTATATAGAGGGAGTCCAGGGAAGATACTATCTGCCGTTTCTGTTTTTAGTGTGGCTGGCAGTGAGTCCCTCCTGTATACAGGTGAAGCTGAAAAATTCTGTATATTATCCGCTGGTGATGGCCCTGGCCGGGACTGTGTTCTATGCAGTTTATGCAGTGGATGTGCTGTCAGTTCTCTGCCTGTAGGCAGAAAAGATGTAAAAGATAACGGGGAGAAAAAGTGATGACAGAAAAGAAAGAAAAAAAACGGCATACCTTTGCTATCTGTGCCTACGGCGATTCCCCCTACCTGGAGGAATGTATGGCTTCGCTGGCTTGCCAGAGGCAGGGATCAGAGATCATCTGCTGCACCTCCACTCCCAGCCCCTATATTGCAGGTCTGGCAGAAAAATACAGGATTCCCCTGTATGTAAGAGAGGGAAAAAGCGGGATCAGGGAGGACTGGCTGTTCGCCTACGGGAAAGCTTCCGGGGAACTGGTAACTATCGCGCACCAGGATGACAGATATGAAAAAAATTATGCCGGAACGCTTCTTTCCATGTATGAGAAATATCCTGATATGACAGTGTTCTGCAGCGACTATGCTACCCTCCGGATGGAGCCGGATTCCGGGACGCCGAAACTGCAGCTGGTGAATCCTGTGTGGCTGGTGAAAAAGCTGCTTCGCCTGCCTCTGCGGCTTAAGTGGTTTTCAGACAGGAAGGCAGTCAAGAAGGCGGCCCTTCTATTTGGAAATTCTATCTGCTGTCCTTCCTGCACATATAATAAAAAGCTGATAGGAGATCAGCTGTTTAATTCAGACTTTGAGTTTGCCCTGGATTGGGATAATCTGTATCAGCTGGCCTGCAGACCCGGCCGTTTTGTCTGTGCAGAGCGGCCGCTGATCTTCTATCGTGTGCATTCCGGCGCCACCACGAAGCAGTGCATTGAGGATAACCGCAGAAAGAATGATGAGACTGCCATGTTCCGGAAAATGTGGCCGGAATCATTGGTGAAAATTTTTATGCATTTTTATAAAAAGGCTTATAAAGCCTATGAGAAATAAGGTTCAAAAGAGAGGCAAAATGGAGAACGCAGCCATGGAACAAGGAACGATCAAAACAGTGGATGTTGTGATTCCGGTGTACCGTCCGGGAAAAAGCTTTGAGAAGCTGCTGAAAGGCCTGAGGCAGCAGGAGTACCCTCTGCACCGGGTAATCATTATGAATACAGAGAAACAGTATTGGAACAGGGAATACGAGGCGGAATTTGCGGATCCAGGAAAGCCGGGAGAGGGACCGGAGCTGGAGGTACACCACCTGTCTAAGGCAGAATTTGACCACGGGGCCACCAGGGATCAGGGCATCTGCCTGTCAAAGGCTGATATCTGCATCTGTATGACCCACGACGCAGTTCCAGGAAATCCGCAGCTGGTGGGGAATCTGGTAAAAGCTCTGGAGGCAGGGGAGGATATAGCGGCAGCTTACGCCAGACAGCTGCCCTTTGACGACTGTTCCCTGATTGAAACCTACACCCGCTCTTTTAACTATCCGGAAAACAGCAGGATAAAATCCATTGCAGATTTGGAGGAACTGGGGATCAAGGCCTACTTTTGTTCCAATGTCTGCGCTGCCTACCGGACAGATATTTACAGGAAACTGGGAGGTTTTATAAAGAGAACGATCTTCAACGAAGATATGATCTACGCGGCGAAAGCCATGAAGCAGGGATACCGGATCGCCTATGCGGCAGATGCACTGGTATTTCACTCCCACAATTATACAGCCCTTGAACAGCTGCACCGGAATTTTGATCTGGCAGTATCTCAGGCAGATCATCCAGAAGTGTTTGCCGGCATTTCCTCGGAGGGAGAGGGGATACGCCTGGTAAAGAAAACGGCGGCGTTTCTGCTCAGGCAGGGAAAATGGTATCTGATTCCCAGGCTGATACTGCACAGCGGCTTTAAATACGCAGGGTATTTTCTGGGAAAGAGATACCGCAGGCTGCCAAAGAAGCTGGTGTCTGGCCTTACTATGAATAAAGCCTACTGGGAGAAGCAGGACCAGTGTGAATAATGGGACAGATAAACGATGGAAGATACAAGCAACGGAGGACATTATGTCGGATTTACTGATTGTGATACCAGCCTACAATGAGGAGAGTAATATTGAGCGGGTGGTAGATCGCCTGATTCAGAATTTTCCCCAGTATGACTACCTTGTAATCAACGACGGTTCCAGGGACAGGACGGGAGAGATCTGCCGCGAGCGGGGCTATGAATTTCTGGATCTGCCGGTTAATCTGGGTTTGGCAGGAGGTTTTCAGGCTGGTCTGAAATATGCCGCGAAAAAAGGTTACCGCTATGCAGTTCAGCTGGACGGAGACGGACAGCACCGGCCGGAGTACCTGGAGGCTATGATAAAAAAGATGGAGGAGGGATACGATATTGTGATTGGATCCCGGTTTGTGGGGGCGAAAAAGCCATTTTCCATGCGGATGATAGGAAGCCGCCTGATTGAATGGGCCATCCGCCTGACAACGGGAGTGACAATCAAGGATCCTACCTCAGGCCTGCGTATGTTCAGCCAGAAAATGATACGGGAATTTGCCGAGGGATTAAACTACGGGCCGGAACCAGATACCGTATCCTATCTGATTAAGGCGGGGGCCAGAGTGGCAGAGATACCTGTTGTCATGGATGAGAGAGTACAGGGAACCAGCTATCTGACACCAGTGAAATCCGTTTTTTACATGACAAAAATTCTGCTGTCCATTCTGTTGATTCAGAGCTTCCGGAAACGGGAAGGGTAAGGAGGAGAGAGGGCTGTGACATTACTTTTAAGAATTGTTTTAATTATTGCTTCTGTTCTGACAACTGTGCTGATCCTTCGGAAAATCAGACAATCCAAGCTGCAGATTGAGGATTCCCTGTTCTGGATCGGTTTTTCCTTTATGCTGATCCTGTTCAGTGTGTTTCCGATTGTGCCTACTGTGCTGGCGGAGCTGGCGGGAACCTACTCCACTTCCAATTTTATTTTCCTGTTCGTCATTTTCCTGCTGATTGTGAAGCTGTTCCATATGACGATTAAACAGTCCCAGATGGAGACAAGGCTCAGGGAGCTGGTGCAGAAGATGGCCATTGATGAGAAAGAGGAGCGGGACCGGATGAAAGAGGAAGAGTAAGCTGTCAGTGACACATACCTTCCCCGCTCTTGCCAGAACGGACGGATAGTGGTATAGTAGGGAAAGCCTGAAAACAGACAGTAAACAGTTCCTAGTTATAATAGAGAAAATAAGGGAGAGGAAGGATAGAAAGATGGGAAAGATTAAAGTAACTCCATGCGATATCAAAGGGCTCTATGTAATTGAGCCTACAGTATTTAAGGATGAGAGAGGCTACTTTGTAGAGACCTATAATCAGAATGATTTTAAGGAGGCAGGCCTTGACATGGTATTTGTCCAGGACAACCAGTCCATGTCTGTCAAGGGCGTGCTGAGAGGGCTCCACTATCAGAAGCAGTACCCTCAGGGAAAGCTGGTTCGCGCTGTACGCGGTACAGTGTTCGATGTGGCAGTGGATCTGCGGGCTGATTCTGAAACCTATGGCAAGTGGTTCGGCGTGGTGCTGTCTGCTGAGAATAAGAAGCAGTTTTATATTCCAGAGGGCTTTGCCCACGGATTTTTAGTGCTGTCTGACGAGGCAGAGTTTGCCTATAAATGTACAGATTTTTATCATCCTGGCGATGAAGGCGGACTGGCCTGGAATGATCCGGAGATTGGCGTAGAGTGGCCGATTGAGGAGGGAATGGAGCTGATTATTTCTGAGAAAGATCAGAAATGGGGCGGTTTTAAGGATACCTTCCGTTTTTAACGTAAGAAGCGGATACGGAGGGAAAAGAATGAACTATTATACTTCTCTTTTTAAAGGGATCATAGAGAAGAGAAAGCTGATCTGGGATCTGTCCAAGGCTGATTTTAAGAAGAGGTTTGTAGGCTCCTATTTCGGTGTGATCTGGATGTTTATCCAGCCCCTTGTGACGATTCTGATCTATGCCTTTCTGTTTGGAGAGTATGGATTTAAGAGCCCGCCGCCTGTTCCCGGGGCCTCCTATGTGATCTGGATGGTGCCTGGAATTGTGCCCTGGTTCTATTTCAGCGAGGCTTTAAATACAGGGACAAACTGTCTGCAGGAATATCACTACCTGGTAAAGAAGGTAGTTTTCCAGGTGGAAATGCTCCCTATTATTAAAATGATTTCCTGTTTCATGGTACATGCCTGTTTCTTAGTTATCATGGCAGGACTTTATCTGGTTGGGGGACATTTCCCGATTGTCACCTGGATTCAGGTGCTTTATTACTCCTTTGCGGCGTCTATGCTGGCGCTGGCAGTGACCTATCTGACAAGCTCTATCCAGGTGTTCTTTAAGGATATGGCGCAGATTGTAGGCATCTGTCTGCAGTTTGGCATGTGGCTGACGCCTATTATGTACCA
Organism: Lachnospiraceae bacterium AM93-12TA; assembly: GCA_027698105.1. GTDB lineage: Bacteria > Bacillota > Clostridia > Lachnospirales > Lachnospiraceae > Otoolea. Next base: position 510 of record JAQERH010000009.1, on the reverse strand, counting down.
TGAATCCATGTTTACCAATGCTCATCCGTGGCTGCTGCCGCTGTTTAAGCTGAATCCGTTCTATTATATTTCCACTGGATTCAGAGACAGCATGCTGGAGGGACACTGGTTCTTTGAGCGTCCGACACTGACTCTCTATTTTTGGGGAGTGACGTTTATTTTAATGTTTCTGGGACTTAAGGTATTCAGAAAGCTGAGACCCCATTTCTCAGATGTGATGTAAAGAAAAGAAGTTTACAGCCGCCAGGCCCTGCCTTTCCTGCACAAGCAGGAAAAGCGGCAGACTATCTGCCGGAGAGAGGGACAAAGAGCTGAAAGATAAGTATCAATAAATGCCAGAAAGGTGTTTTTCCCTTATGTATGGGGGAAATGGATCTTGCTGGCATTTTTAATAGGAACGCGTACTTGCACAGAAAGGAAATGCAGAAGGATACTGCTGATATTACAAGAAAGAGGAAGAAGATTGAAAATGAGAAGTAGAGGGTATCCATTACCTTAATCGCATCACAA
>JAQERH010000089.1 GCA_027698105.1 Lachnospiraceae bacterium AM93-12TA | reverse complement strand
CACGACATACGCATGAATTGTTTTCCTTCCTCTTTTTCAAAATATCTTGTTTTTAAAAATTTAATACCTGTTCCAAAAACTCTGCTGGGTTCATACTGATTACAAATCGTTTCTTTTTCATGGACAGATTGGGACGGAAAATCTCTACCATTTTCAATATACTTAAACACCATTTCCTTATGATGTTCAAATTTTCGGCTGCCTGCTTATCCAGCGTTGTATTGGCATCTTCCTTAAATGTTACATCCAACTGCCAATGCATACTTTCTACACTCCAATGGCCTCTCACTGCACGGCTAAACAGCTCAATGTCTTCATTTAGGCTGCTGATATAATAACGGAACTCTTTTTTCTCCTGACCGTCTTTTCGAATCGTCTTTTCTTCCATCCCAATACTTTTTAGCCCTTTCCAGTCCTTCTTCTGAGGCAGCCAGCCAATTTCTTTCGTCTGGTAATATTCTCGGATTTCTAATTGACTGTGGGCTTTTTCAATTGTTTTTTTATATTTTCCCTTCTTACGCAGTTCTTCTTTTATCTCGGCATCGTTCAGGTACAAACTCACATCCTCATGCAGCGTCCTCTGGTTTTCCTTTAACGCCAGTACATAGTCTCCTCGTTTTAAACGGATCTTCTCGGCTATGGCTGTCTGCGTTCCCATGGCATCGATCGTCACAACCTGACCTTTGATCCGGATTTTCTCCAGTAATTCCGGTATTGCTGTAATCTCATTACTCTTGGTATTTACCACCTTCTGACCAAGGCTGAAGCCATCTTCCTTACTCCAGGCCGTTATGATATGGTTCGGTTTTCCTTCTTTTCTTTTATTGGAACGCATCGTTTTTCCATCAATGCAGATCAGTTTACGCAATACTTTCCCTTCGTTTTGATTCAATCATTCCTGCCATTTACCATAAAGCTGCTGCAGGATTTCTGGTGACAGCATTCCAAATACACGGCAAAGTGTATCATGAGACGGAATTCCGTTTTTCAATTCAATATATTTTTTCAAATATGCTTCATGATAATGGGCAAAGTATTCCATTTCCACCCAGTCATCCACATTTGCAAGCGTAGCAAACAAAACAATCACGATTATGTCCTTCAGCTTATGCCGTACTTTCGTCTGCTGACGCTTATCTTCAATATAATCCATCCATTCTAACAATTCATCCATAGCAAAACCTCCTTTTTCTTTTTATCATACCAGAAAAAGGGGATTTGTTCACAATTTATTTACTCATGCGTTTGTCCTG
>JAQERH010000088.1 GCA_027698105.1 Lachnospiraceae bacterium AM93-12TA | reverse complement strand
TGTTGTGGTAAACTAAAATTGTAACAGGGCAACCTAATAAGATATAATCAAATTATCTTAGAAAAGGGGATTGCCTTATGTCACAACATTATGATCCAGAGTTCAAAAAACAAATTGTACGCCTGCATTTAGAAGAAGGCCGTACACTCGTCAGCTTGCAAAAAGAATATACAGTTTCAAAAGCCGCCATTTCTAAATGGGTAAAACAATTTCGCGATGAATGCCAAAATAATTCTAAAGCCCAATCTGACTATGATTACATGAAAGAAAATCTTCGGTTACGCAAGGAACTTGAAGAGGCCCAGAAGGAAGTGCTTTTCCTAAAAAAAGCTGCAGCATTCTTCGCGAAGGAGATCGATTAACGGCTTATCGATTTATCCAAACATATCATCCACTATTTGGCTTACGGTGGTTATTCCGCCGGATGAATATCTACCCTAACGCTTATTACAACTATCTTGCACAACGAAAGGCGGCGTATCAGCAACAAAAACAAAGAATTTTGCAAAAGATCAAGGACATCTATCATGCCTATAATGGCGTGCCAGGATATCGCACGATGCGGGTCTACCTGGGGCGTGAAGGAATGAGAATCAGCCGTCCAACCGTGCATCGGTACATGAATCGAGAGCTTGGTCTGCTGGCTGTGGTTCGTCGGCGTAAGCCAAATTATTGTAAAGGACATGCCCATAAAGTATTTCCAAACCTGTTGCAACAAAATTTTACAGCAGAAGAAATCAACCATAAGTGGTGCACTGATTTTACGTATTTATTTCTTAGCAATGGCAGCAAGCGGTATAACTGTACGATTATTGACCTTCATGATCGCAGTGTAGTTGCGAGCATCACGGACAAAAAGATCACCAGTGACCTGGCAATTCGAACCTTGCAAAAGGCTATACAATCGCAAAAGCCGAAATGCCAGCAGCTTCTGCTGCATAGTGATCAAGGCAGCCAGTACACATCGCAGGAGTTCATTGATTTTTGTGCATCACAGGGAATCCAGCAGAGCATGAGTAAGGCTGGCTATCCATACGATAACGCCCCCATGGAGCGTTATTATAATACCTTGAAAAATGAGCTTATAGAATTGCATTGCTACCATACAGACGAAGAGCTCACAAGATCTATTGAAGAATTTGCCTATGGCTGGTACAACCATGGCAGGCCACATTCATACAATAATTATCAGACTCCTTATGAAGCTCGATGTCGTTCTTAAAAATGTAGGTTGTACTGTTACAAAAATGCTTGACCAGAACA
>JAQERH010000087.1 GCA_027698105.1 Lachnospiraceae bacterium AM93-12TA | reverse complement strand
CCGTTTGGCAGCCGGTAGTCAGCCGGCTATGATATCAGACAGCTGATCCTCTTCTGGATTGAAAAGATGATCCATATTCATGTAACGTCTGGCTCCCCAGCTTGTTGCTGCTATATGACGTAGTCTGGCACATACGAGCATCAAGGCGCTCTGCCCGTCAGGAAAAGCGCCGATCGCTTTTGTACGGCGTTTAATCTCACGGTTGAGACGCTCAATCGCGTTATTGGTCCGGAGCCGGGTCCAATGCTGCGTAGGAAAATCCATATAGGTCAAGGTTTCCTCGATTCCGTCCTCCACCTTTTTGGCAGCTTTGGCAAGCTTCATAGACCGGAGTTTTTCCGATACCTGGAGCGCTTTTTCACGAGCAGCATCCTTGCTCTCCTGTGCATGGATCGCCTTGAGCATAAGCGCTACCGTTTTCATCTTGTTACGGGGCGTAACAGAAAATATATTTCTGTAAAAATGAACTGTACAACGCTGATATCTGGCATCCGGAAAGACTTCTGGAATAGTTTCAAGCATGCCGAGGTTCTTGTCGCCAATGATCAATCGAACACCAGTAAGCCCGCGTTCCTTCAGCCATACGAAGAAAGAACGCCAGCTTTCACGATCTTCCTTCATCCCTTCAGCGGCACCAAGGATCTCCCGGCAGCCATCCTGGCTGACGCCAATGGCAACAAGAACAGAAACATTCTGGATTTCGCCGCCCCAGCTGCGTTTCAGGTAAACGCCATCTACGTAAACATAAGGATAGCTTCCAGAAAGCGGACGGGTACGCCAGGTTTCGATATGTTCATAAGCCTTTTTGTTCAGGTTACTGATGGTTCCAGGAGATACTTTTGTTCCCCATAAAGCCTCGGTGATATCCTCAACGCGGCGTACAGAAACACCGGCCAGATACATCTCAATCAGAGCTTCTTCCACGGAAGATTCTCTGCGGCGATATCTTTCAATAATGGCCGTCTCGAAAGGAATGCCCTTGAGTTTTGGAACTTTCAGCTCCACTTCGCCTGCAGCTGTATGGAGATTCCGTTTATAATGGCCGGAACGATATCCCTGGCGATCAGAAGAACGCTCATACTTTTCAGCGTTAACTAATTCGTCGGCTTCCTTATCAAGCAGGGCATTTAAAGTCTCTTCAACACTGCTGCGGACAAGATCCTTTAAATCGTGCTTTATTAAATCCTCATTTAGCTGTATAATCTTATCAGACATGGTTTTATAGCCTCCTTTGATAGATTTGGTTGTGGTGACTTAATTTTACCAAACGGCTATAGACCATGTCTATTTTTATGAAATTGATTTTGCGAAATTAATTATACGTCATC
>JAQERH010000086.1:1148-1354 GCA_027698105.1 Lachnospiraceae bacterium AM93-12TA | reverse complement strand
GGACAGGGTCAATCCTGTGTCCAGCTTTTTTCATGCTGTTTGGTATGGTTGATTGGTTGGAAAAAATCAAAGAAACAGGCGGCAAGAGAGAACGGATTGGAAGCATAGAGATTTTAAGATGGTAGACGAATTAGAACTGTTGATAGAAAATCCGATTGAGATAAAAAAGTAAGAAAAACAGGAGGCAGGCAGAATCAATCATAAGC
>JAQERH010000086.1:0-1138 GCA_027698105.1 Lachnospiraceae bacterium AM93-12TA | reverse complement strand
GAACTGTTGATAGAAAATCCGATTGAGATAAAAAAGTAAGAAAAACAGGAGGCAGGCAGAATCAATCATAAGCATTTGGAACTGCTGATAGAAAATCCGATTGAGATAAAAAAGTAAGAAAAACAGGAGACAGGCAGATTCCGCTCATAGGCATAGAGAGATAGAAAAATTAACAAGTGTATGTTAAAATTGAACTATCGAGTAGCCGGAGGTGGTTGTATGACAATCTATGAACTGAATGATAAGCTGGAGTTAAGCAACGGGAGAGCACGAAAAGAGGTATCGAAAAATGAAGTGGTCATCGTCAATATGATGATGCTTGGGTTGATTTGTAAATACATTCAGAAGGAGAACTATAGTAAGCTGGCAAGAGATCTTCAAATGAGTGAGAAACGCTTACAGAGCCTTAGGAATGGCGTGGATACCAGTGGAAGCAGTACCGTTCTGGATAAGGAGACATTTAACCGGATTGGAAAAAAGTTTCGTATTGCGGTCTCAGACCTGCAGAACGGAAATGAGATATGGTGCAGGGATGGATCCGAGAAGCTTATGATTCAGTACCGGAGGCTGCTATGCTTATATCAGTTGTCGAAATCGACTTGGATATCAGAAGATTATCTGTCCGGTTTATTCGTTGGGAAGGAGTACGATCTTCTGTTAAAAGGAAGTAAGTCCATTCAGGCGAGAAAACGGGCAAATAAAAGAAAAGCGGATGCAGATGAAGCAGAACGGGCATTCCTTAAGAAGCTGAAAGAAATCGAGGGAACTCTGATAGAGCAGCTGCGAGAGGACTATGAGCATACCGCTGGAATGGACAGAGAGGGAGAACGGGAATACAATCGGGTTCTGAACTACTTCAAGTTTGGGGACGGAAAAAGTTCGATGCAGCAATGGGTACGGGAAGAGACCGTGAGAATGAGCAAATGGGATTATGAGGCATTGAAGGAAGTAGACGGGGAACCTTTGAGAAACTACCTGACAGAGTTAAGGAGACAGCAAACATTTGTTCAGGCGCTGTTGCTCCTGCCGGATAAGAGAAAAAAATAGAAAAATTTGAAAAAAAATATGAGAAAAAAGGCGTTAGGCAAGGTTTACCTGACGTCTTTTTTTCATGGTGCTTTCCAATAAAAAGCAAAGA
>JAQERH010000085.1 GCA_027698105.1 Lachnospiraceae bacterium AM93-12TA | reverse complement strand
CCGCCGGCCTTAGGATTCTCTCCTCATCCACCTGTGTCGGTTTACGGTACGGGTACATATCACACAATAGCGGCTTTTCTTGACAGCTCGAATCCCGGACTTCGCTACTTTAATTCGCTCCTCGTCACGTCTTCGGCTTGCCGGACGGATTTGCCAATCCGACGCCTACCTCGCTTGACCCGGTTTCTTCATTCCCGGGTTCCGGTATCTCTCTGTGTCCCCACAGTTCTGATGATATGCAGTACAGGAATCTCAACCTGTTATCCATCGACTACGTCTTTCGACCTCGCCTTAGGCCCCGACTTACCCAGAGCAGATCAGCTTTACTCTGGAAACCTTAGATATTCGGCCTGGAGGATTCCCACCTCCATCTCGCTACTCATTCCGGCATTCTCTCTTCTTAGAAGTCCACAGCTCCTTATCGGTACTGCTTCCTCCCTCTAAGAATGCTCCTCTACCAATGTATTAATACATTCCTAAGCTTCGGTGTCGTGTTTTAGCCCCGGACATTTTCGGCGCAGGACCTCTCGACTAGTGAGCTATTACGCACTCTTTGAATGTGTGGCTGCTTCTGAGCCAACATCCTAGTTGTCTTCGAAATCCCACATCCTTTTCCACTTAACACGCACTTTGGGACCTTAGCTGTAGGTCTGGGCTCTTTCCCTTTTGACTACCCAACTTATCTCGTGCAGTCTGACTCCCGTACATCATTTATGCGGCATTCGGAGTTTGATATTCTTCGGTAGACTTTGACGCCCCCTAGGAAATTCAGTGCTCTACCTCCGCTAAACTAATACGAGGCTAGCCCTAAAGCTATTTCGAGGAGAACCAGCTATCTCCGGGTTCGATTGGAATTTCTCCCCTATCCACACCTCATCGCCACCCTTTTCAACGGATGTGCGTTCGGTCCTCCATTCCCTTTTACGGGAACTTCAACCTGGACATGGATAGGTCACCCGGTTTCGGGTCTGCACATGCTGACTTGACGCCCTATTAAGACTCGCCTTCGCTTCGGCTCCGGAGCTTTACTCCTTAACCTCGCCAGCATCCGCAACTCGCCGGACCGTTCTACAAAAAGTACGCGGTTGCACCTTAACGTGCTTCCACAGCTTGTAAACACAGGGTTTCAGGTTCTCTTTCACTCCCCTCCCGGGGTTCTTTTCACCTTTCCTTCACAGTACTATGCGCTATCGGTCACTAAGGAGTATTTAGCCTTGGAGGGTGGTCCCTCCGACTTCCCACAAGGTTCCTCGTGTCTCGTGGTACTCTGGATCCTGCCGCTGCCTATTGTTTTCATGTACGGGGCTTTCACCCTCTCTGGCCGGTCTTTCCAGGACCGTTCCATTAACAAATCGGCTCACTTTTGCAGTCCGTAACCCCTGAATGCACGCACTCAGGTTTGGGCTCTTCCCATTTCGCTCGCCGCTACTTTGGGAATCGATGTTTCTTTCTTTTCCTCCGCCTACTTAGATGTTTCAGTTCAGCGGGTTCCCTTCCATACGTTATGGATTGGCGTATGGATGACTGAGGTCTTCTCAGCCGGGTTTCCCCATTCAGATATCTCCGGATCAATGGATATTTGCTCCTCC
>JAQERH010000084.1 GCA_027698105.1 Lachnospiraceae bacterium AM93-12TA | reverse complement strand
CTTTATAGGAAAGTTCGACTTTCGTCGAACTTTTGAATGAAAATAGCCCGCACAAAGGCGGGCAAAGGAAATAGACGGTTTGAGTTTAGAAGATATAAAAACCTTCTTCACCGAAATCGTCGTCATCCAGATCATCAAATTCGTGTAAAAAATAATCCATATCCAAGAGATCATCATCGCTCATGTCGCGGATTTCATCAGCGGTCATGTCTTCTGGAGGAGTTTTCATATACTGTTCTCGAAGTTCCTTTGCAAGTTCAGCCTCAGTGATTCGTTTCATAGTGATCGCCTCCATTTCCATATTAGATACGTTGATTGTACCATGTAACAGGAGACTGTGAAAGAGAAGAAGGAGAGGCAGGAGGACGGCATTGGTGCTTACGCATCACTCTTTCATATAATTCATGCAAAGGAACAGGTTTATGGTTGAAATATAACTCAAGGAAAAGCATAGTTGTACCACAAGAAGGGCATTTTAGAGGATCATATCCAAAGGTATGAAGGATAGAATCTCGCCACTGATTAAAGGAAAGAAATATTTTGTGCTTTTCCCTGGAGATTGCTCTATGAAGAGATTGGTCAGATTTACGATGTCTGGCATATATGCCGTAATAACGAATCATTTTGAAATGTTTTTCAGGGATATGCTGAGTAAGTCGTGCCATGAAATCAAGAACAGGGAGAGTTTCAATGACCAGTTTTTCGTCTTCATGACGATTGTAGTGAAAAGTAACAAATTCACCGTCGTAAGAATCAATGCGAGAAGTTGCAATGACTGGTCTGCCAAGATAACGACCAATGTACTTAATCACGTGAGAGGGGTTGCATTTATTGGGCATAGCTCGAACATAAAAACCATTTTTATGATCGGTGTAGATAGAAGCCTTAAGTTTTTTAAAGGAGTCACCAAGTTTAGAATGTAACTCGTTCAAAAGAGCCGTTTGGAACGAATCGCGCAAAAGCCTATAATTGAAATGTTTTTTGTGACGCCAATGAAGAGAATTCCCAATGCCACCTTCGGAAATGAGACAATGGATATGGGGATTCCACTTTAAATCTCTGCCAAAGGTATGAAGAACACAGATAAAGCCAGGAGTAAAGAGTTCGGTTTTGTTATCTTTATGGAACATGCGAGTGACAACACTATTGACAGCAGAGAAAAGGCAGTTTAAAAGAGAACGATCATTTAAAAACAGAGGACGTAGTTCTCGAGCAATGGTAAACACACAGTGGCGATGCTGGACATTGATGATCTTAAAAGACATAGAAGTAGTTCTGTCGATGGAATACATGTTGCCGCAGGTAGGACAAAACCTGGAATGACAGCGGAAAGGAACATATTTGAAATTTCCGCAGGAAGGGCAGGCATACATGGCACCGCCAAAAGAAGGATCGCCACAATTAATCATTTTTTCTACATTTTCGATGACGGAGTCACGAGGATGTTGAATATAAATCATTTCCTCAAAATGGTCTTTAAAAATTTTTTGTAAAACATTCATAAGACTATTATGAGGGAAAATGAGAAAAAAAGAAACCCCTAACCCCTCAAGAGTGAGGGGAAGGGGAGTTGAAGTGTCGGAGACACTTTTTTAT
>JAQERH010000083.1 GCA_027698105.1 Lachnospiraceae bacterium AM93-12TA | reverse complement strand
TGACGATACGATTGTGTTTGACAGTGTTTCCCGAATGAGCAGAAATGCGAAGGAGGGCTTTGAACTGTATGAAGAGCTGTTTAATCGTGGGATTCATCTGGTATTCTTAAAAGAGCCGCATATCAATACAGATGTTTATCGTAGAAATATGAATCCCGACATTCAAATGACCGGAGAGAAAGCAGATATTCTTCTGGAGGCTGTGAAACGGTATCTGCTGGAAGTAGCGAAGGATCAGATCCGGATTGCGTTTGAGCAGTCAGAAAAAGAGGTTATGGATTTACGGCAAAGAACGAAAGAGGGAATCGAAACGGCAAGACTGAATGGAAAACAGATTGGACAGGTCAAGGGGGCGAAGCTTGAGACGAAGAAGAGCGTAGAAGCCAAAGAGCTGATAAAAAAGCATTCCCGCAGCTTTGACGGCAATCTGAATGATAAAGAGTGCATGAAATTAGCCGGAGTCAGTCGGAATACCTTTTATAAATATAAGAGGGAGCTGTTGGAGAAAGAGGACATTTGTGAAAAGGAACACATGGAGTAAAGATAGAACCGTTTATCTGGACGGATGAAATCAAAACGGGTCAGGCTTGGAGGAGGATCAAGGTCTGGCTTGTTTTGATTTTTGAGGAACCGTCAAGGTCTGAAAAATCTTATTGAAATATAAAAAATCTTACAAATTATTTTCATACGGTGTTATGGGGATTTTTTTTGAGAAAATCGGGCGAAAACGAGGGATTTTCCGGGGTTAAAAAGCCTTTGTATGAAAAAGGTTTGAAAAATTTCTTATTTCAAGGGGAGTGAAGTAAGAAAATAAGGAAAAAACGCTGTGCCCTGCATGGTTCAAAATGGAATGGATGCGTGTTGAAATATTGTCTGGGTAGCATTGGTTCTGTGTTGGCTTTTGAATCCAATGACGCAAAGAGCAAAGAGGATAGGCATTAAGGGATTGGAAGAGGATGAATGTTCCATAGATAGCTTGTGTTGGATTGAGTAATGGAGAAAAGCGACTTAGCAGTCCGATTTCTGTTTGATGTCCTTGCTCTATCGTCTGCCTGTAAATTTTGTGGACAATAGCTTTCAAAATGGAGTGGAGCATGATTGTGAAATGCAATAATGAAAATGCTGATAGAAAATAAGAAATCCGGTTGACAGGCGGCAATATAAGAACAGCGTACCGGAGCGGTTGGGAGTTTATCCGGCTGACATTCATAAGGATTAGAACCGAGTGCAGAGTGGGTGTATACATTAGAACTGGAAAAAACGGAATATCAGAAATAATAGTAGAAATTCCAGAGACAGGTTATATCAAGAAAACGGCATTCCCTGACAGAATAGGTATATATGGGAGGACAGGCTTTGTTTTCCTGTTTAGCCGAAAATGGAATCAAAATGACATGGCAGCCAGAGGTTCAGGAGATAAGGGATAAAAAGTCAGAAAAAATGGCGGCAGATTGGTATGAGAGGATGGACATTGTAAGATGGCTCTATTCAGCATTCAGACTGGATTTTGTAAGCCTGAAAATCAGCTTTCGATTGTGGAGTGGGTGTTTTTATTTATAAATTTTTGAGAAAGGACGGTTATGGCTATGGCGATTGATACAAAAGTAACCGAGGAAGAGA
>JAQERH010000082.1 GCA_027698105.1 Lachnospiraceae bacterium AM93-12TA | reverse complement strand
TTTATATCCATTCCTTTCGCTTCGCTCAGGCACAAAACGTTATGAAAATGTTTCCCTGAGCTTATTTTTTCTTTATAATTCTTCTTATAGGGATCTCGGTATACTACAAATCACGGGGAGGTGAGTGGGCTGTCCGGCTTGCCGGATGACCGCATTTTTATATGTGTAGTCCGCCTTTTCAAGCACAAATAAGTGTGACTTCAAGCACGTAATCTTATCTTTGTATAAACATTCTCGTTTATGGCTTAGGCGTTCAGTCAATGCCGTTTCTCCCTATAATCTTTAGCGAACCTCCCGGTTCTGAAAGGAGTCCCTATGGCCTTAAAAATCGTGTACAAAATCTGCTGTGGCATTGATGTCCACAAGACTTTTGTAGTTGCCTGTATCGCTTCTACGAACGATAAAGGCATCACTTCTTACGAGAGCCACCGGTTTTCGACCTACACGAGCGGTCTGAAAACTTTGTTACAATGGCTACTCGACCGAAATTGCAAGGATGTCTGTATGGAATCCACCGGTAAATACTGGATTCCTGTTTATAACATCTTGGAAAAAGACTGTTCGATTGTCCTTGCCCATCCGAAATACGTTAAGGCTATCCGTGGAAAGAAAACTGACAAGAAAGATGCCAAATGGATTGCTGACCTGTTTAAGCATGATCTTGTTGCCGGAAGCTTTATGCCACCCGCTGACATCCGCCAGCTTCGTGACCTTATGCGCTACCGTTTCAAACTGACCTGCTTCAAATCAAGCGAAAAGAATCGTTTGCAGAACTGTCTCACGGTTTCCAATATCCAGTTGGGAAACGTTGTCTCGGACACCTTCGGCAAATCTGCTCAGGCGATACTGGATAAGATTTTGGAAAATCCCGCAGATACTTCCTTTGACCTTGAACCTCTTGTTTTCAAAAGTTTGAAAAAGAAACTTCCTGAACTTCGTGATGCCATTGACGGATATATCACTCCGGAACAGGCTGGTAAGCTCAAAGTAATCAAAGCTCATTATGAAAACCTTGAATCCCGGAAAGCAGAGCTTGAAGAACTCATTCTTGCGCTCGCCGTTCCCTATCAGCAGGAACTTGCCATTCTTCAAACCGCTCCTGGTATCAGCAGTGATTTCACTGCCATCGGAATTATTTCCGAAATTGGTACCAATATGGAGGCTTTTCCTTCGGCGAAACACTTATGCTCATGGGCTGGCCTTACTCCGACCAACAATGAAAGTGCAGGGAAGAAAAAATCTGTCCGGGTTTCCAAGGCTGGATGCTATATCAAACCGCTTTTAGTCCAGTGCGCAAACGCTGTCATTAAAAGCACCAAGCATCCTGAAATGCGTAACCGTTATCTCCGTATTAAAAAGCGTCGCGGTCACAAGAAAGCAATCATTGCGATAGCAAGAATGCTTCTTACCGCATTATACCACATGTTAAAGAACGGTGAAAACTATAATGCAGAACTTTATCAAAAATCCGACTTACCACCTGTGGATCGTGAGATTACCGTAGAGCAGGCACTCATGATCGCTAGAAATCAAGGTTATAAGATCAAGTCAGCAACTGCATAGCCTTAATGTATACAATATTCAATTTTTAAAGCGGCCACCGTAAGATGGCTTGTTTGTGATGCGATTAAGGTAATGGATACCCTCTACTTCTCATTTTCAATCTT
>JAQERH010000081.1 GCA_027698105.1 Lachnospiraceae bacterium AM93-12TA | reverse complement strand
GCTGACTTGAAATTTTAAATTCCAGTGCATGATTAAATTCCACATGGGTTTAAAATTTTCAGTAATTCCACATTTTGATGGAGCAAAAAACGTTGATATCTGCTATAATTAGGCCAACTTCTCAAAAAAATCTTTGTTTTTGGGCATGGCAAACGGGCTACTGAGAATCAGTGTGCTGGACTGAATTCCACCGGCCGCATGTAAAAAATGTGAAAAGTTTACTTCCAGTCCGACAGCAGATTTTTTGAGATAGTTGCTTAGTGGTTAAAGCGGATCAGCTTAGGCGTCAGATTGACCTGATCAGGTTCAATCGGCTTAAGCTGAAACGCTTTTAGGGTCTCCTCGCCAAATGTTTCCAGTGCTATGCTGTACGGTGTTCTTCCTCCGAGGCTCTCTCTTGGGGTTGAATTGATATGGTTTACAATCGTATTTACATCCCATTGGGTAAGAAATTCAAAGCTGGTTCCTTTGGGAAGGATCATCCGCAGCATCGTGTGCGCCTGTTCCAGTCCGCCTTTCTGCCCGCTCTGCATTGGATCGCAGTAATAAATACTGGAACGTTGTATTCCATTTATACCAGTTTCCAATGAGACCGGATCTCCGAATTCTGAGCCGCGATCTGTCAGGATATACTCGAATACAGAGGCAAATTCATAGGTTCCCATGCGTTTTTCCAAACGGTCAAAAACAAGGCGTACAGCGCCTTCTGTACAGCGGTTCATAAGAAAGGCAAGAAACAGTTTTTCTTTTGTAAAAAACAGGGTCAACAGAGTTTTCCTGGAATCCCTGGAGGAATGTACCGTATCCATTTCAACATAGGATGAGAGCTTCAGAACACAAAAATCACTGTATAAGCGGTTGGAAAAAACAGTCCGGTTTGTGATCTGCGTTTTGTGGCATTTCCGCGGTTTAAAACGAACTTTGCGTTTCAGGTCAATGTCCCGTGCAGTAAACAGTCCTTGATTTAAATAAGAGTACATGGTGCGGACAGACATATCCAATTCCGGATGATTGATCAGGATATGATAAGGAGACTGCCCCTGTTCGATTAAAGGGGAAATAACTTTATCCTTCTGGTGCAGTTCCCGTTTTGTCATGTTGATACCTATTCTGGAATCCCGAAGCTTTTCGCGGTATTTTCTGTCAGCAAACCGCGCATTGTAACTGTACTTATGGGCAATCGTACATTGGCTGATTTTCTTTGTACAGCCATTACAGACATAAGGAGCCTTGTCCAGCCTGCTGCAGCGTTCTTTTACAAAGTCTTTGCATGTCTGATTACAGGTAGGACAGGAAGCACACTTCACCCCACAAAGGATAATCTTGCCGCAGGCATTGGTCTTTTTACAATGATAGCGGTGGATACAGAAGTTTTTTGCATTATAAAAAGTACCTTTGTGATACCAGTCAGAGAGTCTGTGGGCTCTTACCTCTTTAGAAATGGTAGTGGGATCCTTGCACAGGAATCTGGCGATATCTTTAAAGGAAGTACCTTTATCCAATTCATTTTCAATATAAATACGATCTTCAAGAGTAAGATGTTTTTGGTTACCAGGAATATATTTACTCATAGTGTTCCTCCTTCTACTGCTGTCAGAAGGAGAGATAACCATAACATTTCTGTATGAAAGAGTAAATATCAACTGTGCAGCGGTAAATTCCACCGCATAAGAGGACGGTGGAATTTAAAATTTCATTTTAGA
>JAQERH010000080.1 GCA_027698105.1 Lachnospiraceae bacterium AM93-12TA | reverse complement strand
GTGCGGGCTATTTTCATTCAAAAGTTCGACGAAAGTCGAACTTTCCTATAAAGAAAAAAGAGAGCCGTTTTCCGGCTCCCTCTTGCAATTTTCAGGCTTCCTGATCCTCCACCGGGATCTCGGCTTCTTTGGTGTTCCGGATCTCATTGATATCCTTGGCAGCAGCCAGAATATCAGCGGCGTTCTCCTGAACGCAGGTAACAGTTTCCATTACACTGTCCTTCATCCGCAAACCTGCGGCAGTGATATGAGTATAGACCTTTTTGGCATCCTTGCTGGTAAGCAGCTTCAGGCCGGCAGAGCCAAACAGCGTGCCGCTCACAAAACAGGCCAGTCTGACATAGTGTTTCATCATGGGAATCTTTCCTTTCTTTTGTATACTTATTTGTGTTTGTAGCCTGTGATCATCACCATGATCATGCAGATCACAGCACCCCAGGCCCAGAAGCGATGTTGTTTCATTCAGATCTCCTCCTGTCCGGAAACAAGCTCATTTTTTATGTATTGAAATATTATAGCAAATGGATTTGCCTGCGTCTCGCCAAATCAGACAGTGTTATGCCGATTCAGACATTTTTCTATACATGGCCGGTGCCATACCATACTGCCTCCGGAAAGCAGCAGTAAACTGGCTGGCGCTGCCATATCCAACCGACTGGGCTACCCCCAGCACACTGAGTGAGGAGTTCCTCAGCAATTCTGCCGCATGTTCCATTCGCCTCTGCCGCAGCCAGGTATGAACTGGCATACCATACAAGCGGCGGAAGCCCTCCTTAAATGTGGTAGCAGAAAGACAGGCCTGACGGCTCAGAACAGGAATAGTCAGGGGTTCGTCCAAATGCTCATCCATATATCGGCATGTCTCCTCCAAAGCCTGTGCAACCTTTCGATCTAAAGCTGGCACTGTATCCTCTGACTGCTGCTCTCTTGGATTGCCAAGGAAGTAAAGCAGCTCCACCGACTTCCACACACACCAGCGCGCATTTTCACTCTGGGGCAGGCGGCTGAGATTGGCAAAGACTGCCCGGCTCCAGTCAGTCGGACCCTCCACGACACATTTACCTCGGTTGTTCATCCATTTCCAGACCCAATCCATATCCAAGGTCACATCGCCCAAAAGGCCACAGATGGTTTTCAGGTTCTCCCTGACTCTCCGGGCGTCCACCTCCACCAGAATACCTTCCACAAGTACGTCCATCTGGATACTGATTATATTGGAATGATTATCCAGAATCATTACCTGCCGGGCGGATACCGTCAGCATCGTGTCGTCCTGCCAGGTAAGAGTCACCGCACCAGACAGACAAAACAGTACTTCAAAATGGAGGGGAACCTGCCGGGGAGAAAGTGAAAATGGCCTGCCCTTAAGAGAGAACTGGCAGACCCGGACGCCGGGCATCACCTGTTCCCATTTTCCTTGTCCTGCCAGAAATTCCGCCAGCATTCCTCCACCTCCTCTCTAAAACTATATATCGGATCCTTAATGGCTAAACAGACTTTTTCACACCACATCATTTATGTCTCCTGCTGTTTTTTCAGAGTTAGATTGAACTAACTATCAGGCATAAAAAATGCAGCTTTTCTGGCTGCTCTACTCAACTAAGAACCACATCCAATTCTATCATCCTTTATTTTTATTGATTCATACGGCCATCTTTTCCATTGGTTAGTATATACTAACCACAGTGTCTTGTCAAGGGCAATATGAGTCTGAAATGTTCACTTTCATCTTCTTGCCATTTACAGCAATACCTGCTAATAACAGGCTCCAGAAATGAGTCAAGACCACCGGCTTAGCCGGTGGCTTGCTCTGCCCCTATAAGGGGCTG
>JAQERH010000008.1 GCA_027698105.1 Lachnospiraceae bacterium AM93-12TA | reverse complement strand
ATATCTTATATCAGTTTTTTGAGTTTACACAAAACTTGAAACGGTCTCCCAGGCAGCCCTGAAAACAGGACTGCCTATTTATTCTTACATTTATTTAGTACAGCTTCGCTCCTGCCGGAATTACATCATCCAGCATCAGAAGATTTAATCCTTCCCGTCCGTCATACTCATACACTGCACTAATCAGCATACCCTCAGACGGAATTCCCATCATCATTCTGGTCGGCAGGTTTGTGATAGCCACGCAGGTCTTTCCAACCAGCTCTTCCGGCTCGTAGTACTCATGGATACCGCTTAAAATGGTGCGCTTCTTCTCTGTTCCATCATTTAATGTGAACTTCAGAAGCTTCTTGGACTTCGGCACTGCCTCGCAGGCTTCAATCTTAACCACTCTGAAATCAGACTTTGCGAAGGTATCAAAATCTACAAACTCCTCAAACAGCGGCTCAATCTTTACCTTGGAAAGGTCAAGCTGTGCGCTTGCTGCGGACACACTGGCTGCAGCTGCCTCGAATGCGTTTGGCTTGGACTCTGCTGTCTCTGCCTTGCTGTCGCTCTTCTTTGCATCTAAGGACTTCATGGTCGGGAACAGCAGCACGTCTCTGATTGCATAGGAATTAGTCAGCAGCATAACGAAACGGTCGATACCGATGCCTAATCCACCTGTCGGAGGCATACCAATCATAAGAGCATTGATAAAGTCGTCGTCCATGGAGCAGGCCTCCTCGTCTCCGGCTGCCTTTAAGGCCTCCTGAGCCAGGAATCTCTCTCTCTGATCAATCGGATCATTTAACTCAGAGTATGCGTTTGCAAACTCTCTGCGTGTAATATAAAGCTCAAAACGCTCTGTGTACTCCGGATCCTCTGGCTTTCTCTTGGAAAGCGGGGAAATATCAACCGGGTGATCGGTAACAAAGGTTGGCTGAACCAGCTTCTCCTCTACATACTCCTCGAAGAACAGATTCAGGATATCGCCCTTCTTATGGCGGTTCTCGTACTCAATGTGGTGCTCCTTGGCAACTGCCTTTGCTTCCTGATCAGTCTTGATCTCGCGGAAATCTACGCCGCTGTACTGCTTAACAGCGTCGATCATGGTAATGCGTGCAAACGGCTTCTCCAGATCGATCACCTCACCGTCGTACTCTACCTGAAGAGTTCCCAGAACCTTTCTGGCAACCTCGCGGAACATGGTCTCTGTCAGCTCCATCATTCCCTCATAGTTTGTGAAAGCCTGATAGATCTCAAGAAGTGTAAACTCCGGATTGTGCTTTGTATCAGTTCCCTCGTTTCTGAATACGCGGCCAATCTCATATACTCTCTCAAGTCCGCCTACGATCAGTCTCTTTAAGTAGAGCTCCAGGGAAATTCTTAAATTTACATCCTCATCCAGGGCATTGAAATGCGTCTGGAACGGTCTTGCGTTAGCTCCGCCTGCATTGGCTACCAGAACCGGAGTCTCCACCTCCATAAAGCCTCTTCCGTCTAAGAAGCTTCTGATCTCCTTCACGATCTGGGAACGCTTGATAAAGGTATCCTTTACCTCCGGGTTCATAATCAGATCCACGTATCTCTGACGGTAGCGCATATCTGTGTTTGTCAGTCCGTGGAACTTCTCCGGAAGGATCTGAAGACTCTTGGAAAGCAGCTCAACGCTCTTTGCATGGATGGAAATCTCACCTGTCTTAGTGGTAAACACGATACCGCGGATGCCGATGATATCGCCGATATCCATCTTTTTGAACTCTTTATAAGCCTCCTCGCCGATCTCGTCTCTGGCCACATAGGACTGGATATTGCCCTGTAAGTCCTGAAGGTTGCAGAAGGATGCCTTTCCCATGACACGCTTGGACATCATACGTCCTGCCAGGGATACCTCTTTTCCCTCCAGCTCCTCATAGTGCTCCTTCACTTCCATGCTGTGTGCAGTTACGTCATACTTGGTAACCTTGTACGGATCTCTGCCGTTTTCACAAAGCTCAGCCAGCTTCTCACGGCGCACCTTCAATAAATGGTTTAACTCCTGCTCTTCTCTGTTGTTCTGCTGCTCTGCCACTGTCTTCACTCCTTTGTGCGATTTTTATGATACTCTCTGGATCTCCAGCACCTTGTACTGAATGATTCCCGCCTGTGTCTCTACATCTACAATGTCTCCTGCCTTTTTGCCGAGAAGGGCATGGCCTACCGGAGACTCGTTGGAAATCTTATTCTGAAGGCTGTTTGCCTCTGTGGAACCGACGATCTTGAATTCCATCTCCTCGTCAAACTCCATATCTAATACCTTTACACGGCAGCCAATGTTGATTTTCTCAAGGTCGATCTCCTCCTCAACTACAACCTCCGCGTTCTTTAACAGCTTCTCCAGCTGCTCAATTCTGGCCTCGATGTCTCTCTGCTCATCCTTAGCAGCATCGTACTCAGCGTTCTCAGACAGGTCGCCCTGCTCTCTGGCTTCCTTGATCTTCTGGGCAATCTCCTGACGCTTGTTTACCTTTAAATCCTGTAACTCATCTTCATACTGCTTTAAGCCTGTGTAAGTGAGGATATGTTTCTTGTCTGCCATGATACTTTCCTTCCTTTCGGATCAAATTTTATCGGGGAATCTCCCCTTTTATTCCTGCGTCAGATACCTCTGACCGGTATTTTTTTCTTCTTTCCGCATCGCAATATTATAACTGAATTGCATGCTGATGTCAAGGAATAGATCCTTATAACTACTGATATTCCGGGCAATTCTGTGGTTTCTCTGCTGCCTTACCTAAGCCTTTCATTTACCAGCTCAATTAAGTCTTCCAGTGTCTCTACCATGTTGATGTCATTTCTCAATGCTGCAGAATGGGGGCAGCCGGCTGTATACCAGGCTACGTGCTTTCTCATTTCCCGCATAGCGGTAAATTCTCCCTTATATTCCACCTGCAGTTTTGCGTGGCGCAGGATCGTCTCCCGGATTTCGGAAAGAGACGGCTGGGGCAGAAGTTCCCCTGTTTCCAGATAATGGTTAATCCGGTGAAACAGCCACGGATTTCCCTTCGCTCCCCTGGCTGCCATGACGCCGTCGCAGCCAGTCTCCTCCATCATCCGGGCCGCGTCCTCCGGAGTAAAAATATCCCCGTTTCCAATGACAGGAATAGAAACCGCCTCCTTCACCTGACGGATAATGTCCCAGTCTGCCTTTCCAGAGTAAAACTGTTCCCTGGTTCTCCCATGGACTGCCATAGCTGCAGCACCGCTCTGCTCTGCCATTTTGGCGAACTCCACCGCATTGACCGACTCATCATTAAAACCTTTTCTGAATTTAACCGTCACCGGCTTTTTCAGCTTTTTCACCATGGCAGACAGAATTTCACCAGCCAGCTTCGGATTCTTCATCAGGGCAGAACCCTCGCCATTATTGACAATTTTCGGCACCGGGCAGCCCATATTCACATCAATGATGTCATAGGGGCCTTCTTCCAGCTGAAGCGCCATCTCACTCATAATTTCCGGATCAGAGCCAAACAGCTGGACAGCCAGTGGATGCTCCTCCGGCACAGTCTGAAGAAGGGGTTTTGTATTTCTGTTCTTATAGAGAAGAGCCTTTGCGCTCACCATCTCCGTACACATCAGACCGCAGCCCTGCTCCCGGCACAGAATCCGGAAAGGCAGATCCGTCACACCGGCCATAGGCGCCAGTCCTACAGGGCTTGGAAGCTCCACCGTTCCAATTTTCAATTTCTTTTTCTGCAATACGTTCTCTGTCTTCTCTTTCATGGATTCTCCCTACTGCTTCTCTTCGTCCAGGCAGAGGCTTTTCAGCCGTTCAGCATCCTCTCCCCCTGAAATAAAGACGCGGTAATAAAGCTCCAGCGCCTCTAAAAGCTCTCTTTTCTCCATCTGGTACTGCTTGATTTTCAAAGCACTTCCTATCTCATCGAACAGATAATCTGTCTCGTCACAGACTACCTTAAACTGAAGCTCCCCCTCCGGCGTAAACTCCAGAGTCAGCACGCCTCCCACATCCTCAGTAAACATGACGCACATAATCTGCAGTTCTTCCTTCACCTGTTCCGGAAGCTTAGAAAAGTCCTCGTTAAAATAATATTTTTCCACATAGGAATTGGCTCCGCAGAGCACAACATTTTCTGCCATCTGTTTCTCCTCTCCGCCTGCGAAAAAGACACCAGAACGCTTCTGCGCCCTGATGTCTTCTCTTCCCCTTGGGGACTTCTGCAGTCTTTCGTCTTATCGAATCAGCATCTTGCTGATCTTGTACTGCTCCTCAGGAATGTCTTTCTTCATGCTGAGAGCTTCCTGAATATCGTAATCCACATATTCGCCGTTCTTGTAGGCTACCACCCGGTTGCTCTTGCCTGCACAGAGCAGCTCTACTGCCTTGGCTCCCATAATGGAAGCATATACTCTGTCCTTACAGGTAGGAGCGCCGCCTCGCTGCATGTAGCCTAAAATCGTGGCTCTTGTCTCAATGCCTGTAGCTGCTTCGATTCTTCTGGCCATGGAAGCAGAGTGGCCGATTCCCTCTGCGTTAATGATAATATGGTGCTTCTTTCCGCGCTTTCTGTTCTCAATGATGCGGCTGATCAGCTCCTGCTCATTGCCGTCATAGCGCTCCGGAAGCAGAATATCCTCCGCACCGTTGGCCAGTCCGCACCAGAGGGCGATATAACCGGCGTTGCGTCCCATTACCTCAATGATGCTGCACCGCTCATGGGAGGTGGATGTATCGCGGACACGGTCGATGGCGTCCATGGCTGTATTCACCGCTGTGTCAAAGCCAATGGTGTAATCGGTACAGGCAATATCCAGGTCAATGGTTCCCGGAAGACCTACTGTATTGATTCCCAGCGCAGACAGCTTTCCGGCTCCCTTAAAGGATCCGTCTCCTCCGATTACAACAAGACCGTCAATCCCGTGCTTCCGGCAGATTTCGGCTCCTCGTTCCTGTCCTTCTGCGGTCGTAAACTCCGGGCATCTGGCTGTGTAGAGAACTGTTCCTCCGCGTCCGATGATATCGGCTACGCTGAGTCCGTTCATATCTACAATCTCCTCCTGAAGAAGGCCGGCATATCCTCTCATAATACCCTTTACCTTCAGTCCCTTGTTGATTGCTGTTCTGACTACAGCGCGGATTGCCGCATTCATTCCAGGAGCGTCGCCGCCGCTGGTGAGGACACCGATTGTCTTAACCTCTTTTGCCATCTACTTCTACCTCCATTTGTCGCGTCTATCAAAAAACTTTAAAAATAATGCATTCTGTCCTGTACATTCTAATTCATTTTTCCTATCTTTTCAATAGTTTTTTCCACTACTTTGACATTTTTTTCACCAAGTTTCTCAGAAAGCCTTGCCACCAGCGCAGAATCAGCGCTGACACTCCAGTTTGCCGGCAGCACTTTTTTCGCCCGCTCTGCCTCCAGATAGATGACAACCTGGTCGCTTCCCTCGCTGAGCCTCAGCATATCTAAAAGCTCCTGCTCTGCGGAAAAATACGCTTCTTTATCCGGGTATTTCAGCCAAAGCTCTCTGGGAACCATGGAAAAAGGAATGATCCTCTCACAGATCAGCTTTCCCGCCGGATCATCGCCAATGGATACGCGGCCCTGGACAAACACTTTCTCGTCTTCAATAAGCAGCTCCCGCTTCTTCTCATAGTCTCTGGGGAAGATCAGCACCTCTACTGTTCCGGCCAGATCCTCCACCGTAATAAAGGCCATCATCTTATTCTGCCGTGTGGTTTTTACTGTCTTTTCTGTGATCATGCCGCCAATCGTCACATAAGAGCCGTCACGGACCCTGGCGGTTCCCTCCTCCTCATTCACAATGAAATCAGAGGAGACAGCTGTCACATTTTTTTTCCAGAGATCCATGTACTCCTCCAGAGGATGGCCGCTGACGTAGACGCCCAGCATCTCCTTTTCAAAGGCCAGAAGCTCCTCCTTGGTATACTCTCCCACATCGGGGAAGGTGATCTGGAACTGCTCCTTTTCTTCCTCCTCCACAAAATCGAACAGGGACATCTGTCCTTCCATGGAATTTTTCTTTTCTTTATTTTTCTGATCTAACAGAGCTGCTGAAACCAGAAATTTCTGCTTTCTGGTACCGGGAAGGCTGTCCAGCGCTCCCGATTTAATAAAGCTTTCTATGGTTCTCTTATTGACCTCCTTATTGCTCATGCGGTCAATGAAATTTTCCAGGGAGGTAAAAGGGCCTCTGGCAGTACGCTCCTTTACAATCTCGTCTACCACGCTCTGGCCAATGCTCTTAATGGCTGAAAGGCCATAGCGAATGGCTCCGGATGATACAGAAAAGCCTCCCTCTCCCTCATTGATATCCGGAGGCATGATTTTCATTCCCATCTGACGGCAGGTTAAAATGTACTCCGACACCTTGGATACATTGTCCTTTACCGACGTCATAAGGGCTGCCATAAACTCTACCGGATAATAATATTTCAGGTATGCTGTCTGATAGGAAACTACAGCATAGGCCGCCGCGTGTGACTTGTTAAAGGCATATTTGGCAAAATCGATCATCTCATCATAGATGGTGTTAGCCGTCTTTTCATCGATTCCGTTGGCAATACAGCCCTTTACTCCTTCTTCCGGATTTCCGTAGACGAAGTTCTGCCTCTCCTTTTCCATCACTGCAGCCTTTTTCTTGGACATGGCGCGGCGTACCAGGTCGCTTCGTCCCAGAGTGTATCCGGCCAGATCCCGCACGATCTGCATAACCTGCTCCTGGTAGACAATACAGCCGTAGGTAGGGCTTAAAATCGGCTCCAGCTGCGGGCAGTCATAGGTAATGGAGCTTCTGTCGTTTTTGCCCTTCAGATATTTGGGAATAAAATCCATGGGGCCCGGACGGTACAGGGAGATACCGGCTATAATATCCTCCAGATTCTCCGGTTTCAGCTCCTTCATGAAGCTCTTCATTCCGCCGCTCTCCAGCTGGAACACGCCGTCATTTTTACCTGTGCCCAGAGATTCCAGCACCGCCTTATCGTTGTAGTCGATCTGATTCAAATCAATCTGGATGCCATGAGTTTTTTCTGCCTGGCGCACAGCGTTCTGAATGACAGTCAGGGTTCGAAGGCCCAGGAAATCCATTTTTAACAGTCCCAGCTCCTCTAAGGTGGTCATGGTAAACTGGGTGGTGATGGAGCCGTCCGCCGCCCTGGAGAGAGGCACATACTCGTCCACCTTATTACGGCTGATCACCACGCCCGCCGCGTGCATGGAGGTATGTCTGGGCAGTCCCTCCAGTCTTCTGCTCATGTCAATCAGATATCTGATCTCCGGATCGCTGTCATAGGCCTCTCTAAGCTCTGGTGTTTTCAGAGCCTTGTCAAGGGTCATTCCCAGATCTCCCGGAATCATCTTGGCCACAGCGTCGCACTTGGCATAAGGCATATCCAGCACTCTTCCCACATCCCGGACTACACCTTTGGCCGCCAGTGTACCGAAGGTTACAATCTGCACGACCCGATCCCTTCCATACTTCTGCACCACATAGTCGATGACCTCCTGGCGGCGTTCGAAACAGAAATCAATATCAATATCAGGCATGGATACTCGTTCCGGGTTCAGAAAACGCTCGAACAGCAGATTATAGCGGATGGGATCGATATCTGTAATTCCCAGACTGTAAGAGACAATACTTCCCGCTGCGGAGCCTCTTCCCGGCCCTACCATAATATCGTGGGAACGGGCGAAATGAATGAAATCCCACACGATCAGAAAGTAGTCTACATACCCCATAGACTGAATGACAGAAAGCTCATAATCCAGACGCTTTCTGAGGCTTCCGTCATCCTTTGGATACCTCTTTTCAAACCCGGATGTACAAAGCTCATTTAAGTATTCCCAGGAGGTCTTTCCTCCCGGCACATCAAACTGAGGGATCTTCGTCACGCCGAACTCGATCTCCACGTTGCAGCGCATGGCAATCTTGTGAGTGTTCTCCAAAGCCTCCAGGGCGTAAGGGAAAAGATGTTTCATCTCTTCCTCCGATTTGACGTAATACTGGCCGCCCTCATAGCGCATTCTGTTTTCATCTGCCACCTTTTTTCCTGTCTGAATGCAGAGGAGAATGTCGTGGGACTTTTCATCCTCTCTGTTAATATAATGGCAGTCATTTGTGGCAACCAGCGGAATCCCCGTATCCTGGCTCATCCTTAAAAGCCCCTGGTTGACCGTCTTCTGCATGGGAATTCCGTGATCCTGAAGTTCCAGAAAGAAATTGCCTTCTCCAAAAATTCTCTGATAGCGAAGAGCTGCTTTCTTTCCCTCCTCGTACATGCCGCGGGCAAGATTTCTCTGGACCTCCCCGGCCAGGCAGGCAGAAAGGCAGATCAGCCCTTTACTGTACCGCTCCAGAGTTTCATAATCTACTCTGGGTTTATAGTAAAATCCTTCTACAAAACCGGTGGATACAATCTTCATCAGGTTCTGATACCCCTCGTTATTCTCTGCCAGCAGAATCAGATGATAGTATTTGTCCTCTCCCACCCCAATTTCCCGGTCGAACCGGGAACCTGGACACACATAAATCTCGCAGCCTAAAACAGGGCGGATCCCCGCCTCCCTGGCTGCCCGGTAAAAATCAATGACTCCGTACATAACGCCGTGATCTGTGATAGCCAGGCTGTCCATTCCCAGCTCCTTCACCCTTGCCACCAGCTCCGTAATCTTGGAGGAGGCATCTAACAGGCTGTACTCTGTATGCACATGGAGATGTGTAAAAGCCATGTAACCTTCCTTTTCCTTTCTCTATAATATGTTAAGAAGGAGGGATACAGCATCTGCCGTTCCCTCCTTTACATCTGTCTATGTTCCTCTTGGAAATCTACATTCCGCCTGTTTCCTATTCAGCAGACAGGTATTTTTCAATGCTTGCAATCGCCGTGTCCTCGTCAGTTCCATCAGCAGTCACTACTACTTTCTCACCTACGGGAAGCACCAGGGACATCATTCCCATAATACTCTTTGCATTCACCTTCTTATTGGCATATTCCATATAAATGCGGCTTTCGTACTGGCTGGCTACCTGTACCAGCATGGCTACCGGGCGCGCTTCTAATCCTGACGCCAGCTCGATTGTAACTTCCTTACTCTTCATAACTTTCCTCCTCATTCCTTTCAAGGAACAATTCCTACTGATGTGATTTTTGTCCTCGCAGGCTCTCAGCAAGGGAGCTGATCTTTCTGAGCCGGTGGTTCACCCCTGATTTTCCCACAGGAGGACTAAGTATCTCTCCCAGTTCCTTTAAAGTAGCATCTGGCCGTTCCAATCTCGCCTGGGCGATCTCAGCTAAAGATTCAGGCAGGTAGTCCAGTCCAACTGTGTCTCTGATATATGCAATATCCTGAAGCTGTTTGATAGCAGCAGACACGGTCTTATTAATGTTTGCAGTCTCACAGTTGACCTGACGGTTCACACTGTTTCTCATTTCCTTTAAGATTCTGATATTTTCAAGCTCCATCAGGGCCAGAGGAGCCTCCATCACACTCAGAATCTCTACAATCTGACTGCCTTCTTTTATATATACCACATAATACTTCTTTCTGACAACTATTTTTGCCTCGATGGAAAAAGTCCCTATAATTTCTCTCAGCTGCTCCGCCTTTTCTTCACAGGAACAGACAATTTCAAAATGATAGAACTTTTCCGGATCACTCAAGGAGCCTGCTGCCAGAAAAGCGCCGCGGATGAAGGCTCTCCGGCAGCAGGAATTCTGAATAATCAGATTTTTTACCACAGACATATTTTCACAGACGTCCCCGTCGTCTCCGAGAAGCCTGGCCGCCTGAAGCACCCGGACTGCGTCCTGATTGCGCCTGACCGCCACTGTATATGTTCTGTTTTTCTTTAAAAATGCATTCCTGCGGATTGCCACATCCGCTCTAATATTAAATGCTTTTTTCAGTAATGTAAAGTATTTTCTTGCAACCGCCACATTTTCCGTATGAATGCGGATCATATATTGGTTGTCTTCCGTGATATGAACCTTTCCGCAGAGACTTAAAATAGCCGCAATTTCTGCTATCTGGCAATGTCTGGCAGGGCTTACCTGCTTGGAAAGCTCCTCTTTTACATGTGAAGAAAACGACAAATCAAACCTCCTGCTTTCTCCTGCTGTCTTTCTCAATATCTCTGTGCTCAATCTTTACGCCGATGTCCTCCTGAGACTTCAGTCTCCCGTAAAGGCGGTTGGCCACTGTCACCGAGCGGTGCTTTCCCCCTGTGCATCCAATGGCAATTACCAGCTGATTCTTGCCCTCTTCCACATAATGGGGAAGCAGAAACAGCACCATATCAGAAAGCTTTTCTAAAAATTCTTCCGCCAGTCCGCCCTTCATGACAAATTCCTGAACCTGCGGTTCATTTCCTGTATGGCTCTTCAGCTCGTCTACATAGTAGGGATTGGGAAGGAAACGCACATCAAAAACCAGATCTGCGTCTGCCGGAATCCCGTACTTAAATCCAAAGCTGAGTACCGTCACATAAAGGCTTCTGTAGTCCTCATTGGAGACAAAGATCTTTTCCAGTTCTATTCGCAGCTCTTTTGTGAGAAGCATACTGGTATCTAAAATATAATCTGCCCTCTTCTTTAAAAATGCCAGCTTTTTCCGTTCCTTCTCAATTCCCCGGTCCAGCCGGTCAAGACCTGCCAGAGGATGGCTTCTTCTGGTCTCCTTATAGCGCTTAATTAAAACTTCATCCCCTGCATCCAGAAAGAGTATCTCGTAAGGGAAGCGGTTCTCGTCCCATCCCTTTAAAATGGCTTCCAGTTCCTCCAGGGACTCTCCGCTTCTGATATCAATTCCAAGGGCCGCCCGGCCCTTTTCTCCCAGTCTGCCTCCTGCCAGCTCTGCAAATGTTTCAATCAGAGGAATGGGAAGATTATCTACACAGTAAAATCCCATATCCTCCAGCATTTTGAGAGCTGTTGTTTTTCCGGCTCCGCTCATTCCGGTTACAATTACAAGCCGCATACTCTACTCCTTCTTTAAATCTGTGTCGGCGCTCTCTCCAAAAGCAGGCGTCTCAAACCCAAGAAGCTTTACCTCTGGCTCCAGCCATACGCCAGATGTCCCGAATACCCGATTTCTCACTGCTTCAATCAGC
Source organism: Lachnospiraceae bacterium AM93-12TA (assembly GCA_027698105.1). Lineage (GTDB taxonomy): Bacteria > Bacillota > Clostridia > Lachnospirales > Lachnospiraceae > Otoolea. The sequence goes on along the minus strand of JAQERH010000008.1, from coordinate 83,677 downwards.
TCTCTTATCTCTTCTGGCGCTGCCTGCTCCCGGTTAATTACAAATCCGGCGTGCTTTTCTGACACCTGTGCTCCTCCGACAGAAAATCCCTTCAGCCCTGCGTCCTCAATCAGTTTTCCGGCAAAGAATCCTTCTGGTCTCTTAAAGGTACTGCCTGCGCTTGGATACTCCAAAGGCTGCTTATCCTTTCTGCGGAATGCCAGGTCCTCCATCTGCGCTCTGATTTCTTCCTGATTTCCTTTTTTCAGCTCCATCACTGCTGATAGAACGATATAACCCTTTTCAGGAATACAGCTGTGCCGGTAAGACAGAGCAAGTTCCCCGGCCGGCAGCTCTCTTATCTCTCCATCCTGAGTCATAATTCGGACCGAGACCAGAATATCCTTCATCTCACCGCCATAGGCCCCGGCATTCATAACAGCCGCGCCTCCCAGTGTTCCCGGAATACCCGCAGCAAACTCAAAGCCTGTCAGTCCTTCCTCCAAAGCCGCCCGGCCGATTTTAGAGAGCAGAAGGCCTGCTCCGGCCTTGAAAAGCACATGGCCGTTTTCTTCCTCCTGTGTTATTTCCCACTGTTTAAACTCTCCTCCCAGCTGGATCATCACTCCCGGAAAGCCACTGCTTCCCACCAGAAGATTGCTTCCATTTCCCAGCATATACCAGGGAACCTGATGTTCCCGGCAGACGCGCACCGTTTTTCTCAGCTCGTCCTCTGTCTGAACCACCGCAAAAAATGCGGCCGGGCCACCGGTCCGGAAGGTAGTGTGGAGGGCCATCGGTTCCCGCCTTTTTACCTGCCCTTCTCCCGCAGCTTTGCACAGCGCTCTGTAAAATTCATCCATACGCAGCTTCCTCTCTGAATTTCTAGTCATTTTTTGCAGCCAGGTTAGCCTGAACACGATTATACAGCTCTCTGGCTGCATTGTATCCCATCTTTTTCTGTCTGTAATTGACAGCTGCAGATTCTACGATTACTGCCAGATTCCGGCCCGGACGAATCGGAATGGAATGGCAGACTACTTTATTTCCCAGGAATTCTGTGTACTGATCCTCCATTCCAAGACGGTCGTACTCCTTATCCTTATCCCACTCCTCCAGCTTAATTACCATATCAATAGACTGGGTATTCTTCACGCTCTCCACGCCGAACAGGGTCTTTACATCAATAATGCCAATTCCCCGAAGTTCAATGAAATGGCGGGTAATGTCAGGGGCTGAGCCAATCAGCGTCTCATCGCTGACACGCTTGATCTCTACCACATCGTCGCTGACCAGACGGTGTCCTCTCTTAATCAGTTCCAGCGCTGCCTCGCTCTTTCCAATGCCGCTTTCACCCATAATCAGAACGCCCTCGCCAAATACGTCCACCAGTACTCCGTGGATACTGATCATAGGAGCCAGCTTCACTTTCAGCCAGCGAATTACCTCTGCCATCAGATCAGAGGTGGTTTTTTTTGATACCATGCAGGGAACTCCATAGTAGTTGCACAGTTCCAGAACACACTCATCCGGCTCCATCCCGCGGCTGTAGAGCAGACATGGAATTTTACTGGAAATCAGTTTGTCATAAACATAGCGTCTTCTGTCTGACGTCAGTGTATTTAAATAAGCCTGCTCCACATATCCGATCACCTGCACTCTCTCTTTGTCAAAATGATCAAAAAAACCTGTCAGCTGAAGAGCCGGACGGTTTACATCCGGATGAACCAGCACAATCTTGTCCGTATCCAGCTCCGGCGTCATGTTTTTTAAGTCCATTTTTTTGATTAACTCTTTAATTGTCACTCCATACATAGCGCTTCTCCTTTCGCGTTCTTCTTATATCTCTCCTATAGTTGCAGCTGCTGTTCCTTTTAAGGACACTCTATCATTTTTCCGTTATTTTGTCACTCTTTGCTGTGAAAGAAATGGTAAACAGCCTCTGCCGCTGCCTGGTTCATCTGAGGCACAGCTGAAAGCTCCTCCACCTGGGCATCCCTGACAGCTTCTATTGTCTTAAAATGCCGCATCAGGGCCTTCCTTCTGGCAGGCCCAATCCCCTTGATATCGTCCAGTACCGAACGAACCTGTTCTTTCCCACGAAGACTTCTGTGATATTCAATGGCAAACCGGTGGGCTTCGTCCTGAATCCTTGTAATCAGCTTAAATCCCTCTGAATGACGGTCAATGGGAATCTCCTCATTTCTATAGTAGAGTCCCCTTGTCCGGTGATTGTCATCCTTCACCATTCCGCAGACAGGAATATCTATTTGAAGACGTTTTAAAACCTCCAGAGCAATATTGACCTGCCCCCGGCCTCCGTCCATCATAATCAAATCCGGAAATCTGGTAAAACTTCCCATGTCCAGCTGCCCGCCTTCGGCAGCCAGTTCCTCCCGCTCAGCCAGGCCGTGGGTGAAGCGCCTTGTCAGCACCTCGCGCATAGAAGCATAATCATCTGGTCCCTGAACTGTCTTGATTCGGAATTTCCTGTAGTCATTCCGCTTCGGCTTTCCATCTTCATAGACAATCATGGAACCCACTGACTCAAAGCCGCTGATATTGGAAATATCGTAGGCCTCGATCCGCTTCACCTTGGAAAGCCCAATCAGTCCTCCAATCTGGTTCATGGCTCCCTTTGTCCGAAGCTCCTCCCGTTTAATTTTTTCCTTATCCTGGTCGAGCACCATTCTGGCATTCTTTTTCGCCAGTTCTACCAGCTTTTCCTTTTCTCCTTTTCTGGGAACCAGAATTTTTACCTTCTGGCCTCTTCGCTCACTTAAAAACCGGCTGATCAGCTCCGCATCCTCCAATTCCTCCTGACACCAGATCTCATGGGGAATAAAAGGAGTGCCTGCATAAAACTGCTTCACAAAGCCATTTAAAATCTGGCCGTTGGACTCTGCCGTTCCGGCCTCAACGTGAAAATGCTCCCGTCCAATCAGCCTTCCATCCCGGACGAAAAAGACCTGAACTACCACATCTCGCTCATCCTTGGCCATTGCGATAATATCCCTGTCATCCATACTCTGGCTGGTAATTTTCTGCTTCTGGGCAATCTGATTCACACTTTTAATCAAATCCCTGTACTCTGCCGCCTTCTCAAACTCCATCTGTTCAGAGGCCTCATACATTTTATCGGTCAGAAACTTTGTCACAGGCGCGTACTTTCCTCCCAGAAAATCCAGAACGCCACGGATCTGCTTCTGGTAATCCTCCTTTGAAATATATCCCTGACAGGGGCCATCACACTGCTTAATATGATAATACAGGCAGGGCCTGTCCTTTCCTATATCACGCGGAAGATTCCTGGTACAGGTCCGAATCCTGTAAATCCGGTGCAGCAGATCGATGGTGTCCTTCACTGCTCCGGCGCTGGTAAAGGGGCCAAAATACTTATTTTTATCTTTCTGCATGGTTCTGGAAAACAGGATCCTGGGATACTCCTCAGACACAGTCACCTTAATATAGGGATAGGTTTTATCATCCTTCAGCATGGTATTGTACCGAGGGCGATGTTCTTTAATCAGATTGCACTCCAGTACCAGAGCCTCCAGTTCTGAGTCTGTAAGGATATATTCAAATCTGGCAATATGGGAAACCATCTTTTCAATTTTTGCAGTCTTGGTTCTGCTGCTCTGGAAATACTGGCGGACTCTGTTTTTCAGACTGACTGCCTTTCCTACATAGATGATTTCATCCTTATCATCGTGCATAATATAGACTCCCGGCTGGGCCGGAAGCTTTTTCAGCTCTTCTTCTATATGAAACATGACGAGTCGTCCCTCTTATCTCTGCGCAGCCTTGACGCATCATAATGCATCCGAAGCTTTAAATACTGCCTGATTCCCTCTGACTGCTCCTCCAGTGAACTGTATCTGGTACTGATATCCAGGTAAACACAGATGCTGTCCAGCTCTCTCTTTCCCACGCAGCCTTCCATCCGTCTGAGAACTGCCAGCTGCTCTTCCGGATTTTCTGCATCAAGAAATTCAATCAAAAGCGGGTTGGGCTGATCTGGATCCGGTTCTTTTTCCTGTCTCCTCTCTTCTGGCATTTTCCCCTGAAAATTCGTATCCTTCACCGCTTCCTGCTGAACGCTTTCCGTTTTCATGCAGCCAGGCTCTGTGCGCTCAAACCGGAACTCCTGCTCTGCATTGGGGTATTTTTCCCGATCCACCGGACTTAAAAAGCTGTCTAGCGGGCGGGCATAGATTCCATAGTCTCCATACAAAGCCTGATAGATCACCAGCTTCTCCCCTGTCTCTGAATGTACGGCAACTGCCACAATCTGATACATCTTATTTTTAAAGTGCCTGTAAAATTCCCCCGGTTTTGGAATTCTGTCCATTTTTTTGCCTCCGTCCTCTGGTTTCCGTCTAGTATACCATTTTCCCCCTGTCTCTGCCAGTAAAAAAGCAGTTTCCTCCTGTCTTCTGGAAAATTTTTTAAGAAAAATCATTTTCCCTCTACTCAAAACGTATTTTTTGTAGCATAATAGACTAGGAATTTATTGCGATAAAATTACAGAGTAGATAAGGACGGTAAACTATGAGAACAGGATTCGATAATGACAAGTATCTGAAAATGCAGTCCGATCACATCCGCAAGAGAATCGGACAGTTCGGTGACAAGCTTTATCTGGAATTCGGCGGAAAGCTGTTTGACGATTATCACGCTTCCCGGGTGCTTCCCGGCTTCGCCCCGGACAGCAAGCTCAGGATGCTTCTCCAGCTTGCTGATCAGGCTGAAATTGTCATCACAATTAACGCGGCTGATATTGAAAAAAACAAGGTCCGCTCTGATCTGGGAATTACCTACGATGTAGACGTGCTCCGTCTCATTCAGACCTATACTGACAAGGGACTTTATGTGGGCAGCGTTGTCATCACCCATTACACAGGCCAGTCCAGCGCAGATCTCTTTAAGAAAAAGCTGGAAAATCTGGGTATTAAGGTTTACCGCCATTACATGATCGAGGGCTACCCCTCCAATATTTCCCTCATTGTCAGTGATGAGGGCTATGGAAAAAATGAGTACATCGAGACCACTAAGCCTCTGGTCATTGTCACAGCTCCCGGTCCAGGAAGCGGAAAAATGGCTACCTGCCTTTCCCAGCTTTACCATGAAAATAAGAGAGGAATCAAGGCTGGCTACGCCAAATTCGAAACATTCCCCATCTGGAACATTCCGCTTAAACATCCGGTCAATCTGGCCTACGAGGCCGCCACTGCGGATCTGAACGACGTCAATATGATTGATCCCTTCCATCTGGAAGCCTACGGCGTCACTACAGTCAATTACAACCGGGATATCGAGATCTTTCCGGTCCTTAATGCCATATTCGAGGGAATCTACGGCAGCTGCCCATACAAATCTCCTACGGATATGGGTGTAAATATGGTAGGAAACTGCATCAGCGACGATGAAGTCTGCTGTGAGGCATCCAGACAGGAGATTATCCGCCGCTACTATCAGGCTCTGAGCCGGGTAGTCAAGGAGCAGCCTGGCTCTAAAAATGAAGTTTATAAAATCGAACTTCTGATGAAGCAGGCAAAAATTGTCACCAGTATGCGCTCCGTTGTACCGGCAGCCAACGAACTGGCAGCAAAAGAAGGCGCTCCTGCAGCGGCTCTTGAGCTTCCAGATGGTACAATTGTCACAGGAAAGACCAGCAATCTGCTGGGAGCATCCGCTGCACTTTTATTAAATGCAGTAAAAGTGTTAGGTGGAATCCCCCATGAGCGTCACCTGATTTCTCCGGCTTCCATTGAGCCTATCCAGAAATTAAAGGTAGATTACCTGGGAAGCGCCAATCCGCGCCTCCATACAGATGAGATTTTAATTGCCCTCTCCACCTGCGCTGCCTCCGACGAGGATGCCAAGCGGGCTTTGGAACAGCTTCCAAAGCTGAAGGGCTGCCAGGTTCACACCTCTGTCATCCTGTCTGATGTGGACATGAAAACCTTTAAAAAGCTGGGTATCGAACTGACCTGCGAGCCTGTTTACGAACACAAAGGAATTTATCACTAAATAAATACCCTGCAAAAAACGCCTCCGCGAATCACTGAATCATGATTCGCGGAGGCGTTTTTATTTCTATCTGATTAACCAGGAACATTAGTCTCCTGTTCCTCAGTTTCCACCTGCTTTTCTGCCGTTTTTTCAGGCTCCTGCGCCTGATTTTCTGCCTTTTCAGGTTCCTCCGGCTCTGAAGGTATCTTCTTTTCTGCCTGGTTCACAGGTACTTCTGTTTCTTCCGGTTCCGGAATCCCTTTGATTTCTCTTAAAATCTTCATAAATTCCTTACCGGTAATCGTTTCTTTCTCTATCAGGAAGGCTGCAATCGCATCTAATGCATCCCTGTTCTCCAGCAGCATGGCCTTGGCCTCCTCATAGGCCTCCTTGAGGATCATCATCACCTCTTTGTCAATATCTGCCGCTGTCTCATCGCTGCAGTTAAGTACCGTTCTTCCGCTCAGATACTGATCCTCTCTGGATGCCAGACCCATCAGTCCAAACTTATCAGACATGCCGTACTGAGTCACCATAGCCCTGGCGATTCTGGTAGCCTGCTCAATATCATTGGCAGCTCCTGTGGTTACTGTATCAAAGACTATCTCCTCTGCCGCGCGGCCTGCCAAAAAGCCTACCAGCATTGCATGAATTTCCTTTTTGGTATTTAAGAATTTTTCCTCCTCAGGAACCTGCATCACATAGCCCAGCGCTCCCATGGTGCGGGGAACAATCGTGATTTTCTGTACCGGCTCCGCATCTTTCTGCAGTGCGTTTACCAGAGCGTGGCCTACCTCATGGTAGGAAACAATCCGGCGCTCCTCCTTGCTGAGAATTCGATCCTTTTTCTCCTTACCTACCAGGACAACTTCCACTGCCTCAAACAGATCCTTCTGCGAAACAGCCTGACGGCCGTGCTTGACTGCAGTAATGGCCGCCTCGTTCATCATGTTGGCCAGATCCGCTCCTACTGCTCCGGAGGTAGCCAATGCGATCTCCTCGAAGTTTACAGTCTCATCCAGCCTTACATCCTTTGAGTGAACCTTCAGGATATTGATTCGTCCCTTTAAATCCGGCTTATCCACGATCACACGGCGGTCAAAACGGCCCGGACGCAGAAGCGCCGGATCGAGAATTTCAGGCCGGTTTGTGGCTGCCATAACTAAAAGACCTTTGGATGAGTCAAAGCCATCCATCTCTGAAAGCAGCTGGTTTAAGGTCTGCTCCCTCTCATCATTTCCTCCCAGACGGGAATCACGGCTCTTTCCAATCGCATCCACCTCATCAATAAAGATAATACAGGGAGCTGACTCCTGAGCCTGCTTGAACAGATCACGGACACGGGAAGCTCCCACGCCCACAAACATCTCTACAAAGTCAGATCCGGACAGGGAGAAAAACGGAACCTTAGCCTCTCCTGCTACCGCCTTAGCTAAAAGCGTCTTACCGGTTCCGGGAGGGCCTACTAAAAGCGCGCCCTTTGGAAGCTTGGCGCCGATCTTTGTATATTTGCCTGGATTGTGGAGAAAATCCACAATCTCCTTCAGGGATTCCTTGGCCTCATCTTCACCGGCCACATCTTTAAAGGTAATTCCTGTCTCCTTCTGGACGTAAACCTTGGCATTGCTCTTTCCAACGCCCATGATTCCGCCTCCGCCGCCTCCGCCCATTCTTCTCATCATAAAATTGAAGAAGAAGAACAGCAGCGCAATCGGAAGGATCCAGTTTAAAAGTACTAAAAGGATCTCTACCCCTGCATCCGCCTCCTTGGCCTCATAGGTGGCTACGCCAGCCTCATCCAGTTTTTCCAGAAAGTTCGGATCATTAATCGGTACTGTGTAGTATTCCTTGCCAATGAGATTTCCCCATCTGTCCTTGCTGGACTGATACTTGGAGGATTTTTTGCTGGGAGTAATGAGAATTCTTCCTCCGCTGAGAGTCACAGACTCTACCTCGTGATTTTCCAGCATCTGATTGAACTCGCTGTAGGGAATATTTTCTTTATTTGCGTTATTCAGCCATGTATTCATAACCATGACGCAAAGCATCGTAAACATCAGGGTAATGATAACAACTGTAATGTTTCCCTTCTTCGGCTCTTTCTGATTTCTGCCATTCTTACTGTTGTTGTCCATAAATCTAAGTTCTCCATTCTGAATAGATTCTGCTTCGTCTATTCTATACCATTATAGTGTCCATCTTCCCATAAATCAAGAACTGAAACTATTAAAATGTTATAAATAAAGTGAAAATTTGGACAGTTTCTCTCTGTATACTTTTCCCGTTCCTGTACACATTATAGAATCAAGAAACAAAACAGACAGGAGATGATAACCATGCAGTCAGACGATAAACATCGAAACAGAACCACACGCTCCCTGAAACAGGACAGGAGCATACACCCTGTATCTATGGAGGAACTTCGAAAACGGTATGGCGATGAGCTGCGGGCCATGAACCATGTGTCAGAAGAGCTGGCAGATACGTCAGATTTTGACTCCTGCTCCGCCATGGACTGTACCGGCCTCATTCCGACTCCCCCTCTGTCTGAAGCAGAGCTTGAGTCCTACGAGGATCTGTACCGGATTTTTCCCAAATCGCCGGAAGATAATAAAATATAGAGAGAAACAGACGGCTTCCGTTCCTTTTGCTTGCTTTTTCCTGCTTTCTCCTGCTATACTGGCTTAATCAGAACAGCGCCCTTTTCTTCGGCTCTGATTTTCTGCTACAGTATCATTGAACAGGAGGAATTTCCATCCATGAACCATCAGCTCTCCCATACTAATAGCTGCGGGCATCACACCTCTTCCGGCGAGAGGCTTGCCCTATATGAAAACTGCAGACTCTGCCCCAGAAGCTGCAGCGTCAATCGTTATGAACGCGTCGGCTTCTGCGGCTGCGGCACAGTCCCAAAAGCAGCCAGAGCAGCTCTCCACCACTGGGAAGAGCCCTGCCTGAGCGGAATTCACGGGAGCGGAACTGTATTTTTCTCTGGATGTACACTCCGCTGCTGTTTTTGCCAAAACTACCAGATCAGCAGCGAAGGCTATGGAAAGGAAATCAGTATTTCCAGGCTGTCTGAAATTTTTCTGGAACTTCAGGAGCAGGGAGCTCACAACATTAACCTGGTAACTGCTACCCAGTTTCTTCCTTCCATCATTCAGGCTCTTGAAAAGGCTGATCCGTTTCTTCACATTCCCGTGGTCTATAACTGCGGCGGCTATGAAAGCCTGGAAACTGTACAGGCTCTGGAGCCTTATGTGGATGTGTGGCTGCCTGATTTAAAATATTTCAGCAGCTCTGTTTCTGGAAAGTATTCTAAAGCCCCTGATTACTTTTCTGCTGCCTCAGAAGCTATACAGCAGATGATCCGCCAGACAGGACCTCTGCTCTTTGAAGATTTTTCAGAAAATGGACAGACCTGCCGCCTGTTAAAGCGCGGAACGATCCTCCGCCATATGGTGCTTCCCGGACAGAAAAAAGACTCAATCTGTCTGTTGAACTGGATCAGCCAGACTCTTCCTAAGGGGCAGTTTCTTCTGAGCCTTCTGAGCCAGTACACGCCGTTTTATAAAAGTTTTGAATATCCGGAAATAAACCGCAGAATTACGACTTATGAATATGAAAAGGTGCTGGATCACGCAATCCGGCTTGGGCTGACAGATGGGTTTATGCAGGAAAAAAGCAGTGCAAAGGAGGAGTACACGCCGCCTTTCGAACTGCAGGGAATTTGACCATAGCTTGAAATTATATACAGTCAAAGAGGGTATTGATGTTCTTTTATCATCAATACCCTCTTTATACTATCTCATCCATGGGTTTATACCTCGTTTCTTAATTTTTCATCTATATTAAATTTTTTTCTTCCTCTTCCTTTATCTTTTCTGCCGAATATTTTTTTCTTTTATTTTTTATCTATTTCGATACGAACCATTCTTCCTAATAATACTTTCTCGTCATATCACCAGGCCGACTCTTTTCGGATTTAATAGATGGGTTTCGGTCTCTTTTATAAAGGATTTTGAGGGGTTCCTTTGTCTGATTTTTTATTCAGACGAGTTTATGTTGCTGGTGGACTGTACCTCCTTATTTGAGATTTCCTTTGGACTTTTCCTTTAAAGGAAGTTCCTTTGGATTGTTTTTAAGTTCTGTTTGTTTTGTTGTCTTTATTATAGCTTAAGGACTTATATTTGTCAATACTATTTTTAATATTTTTTATATTATTTCTGATTTATATTGTTTTTAATATCTATAATCTAACATAAATAGTGTTTTTTGTTCTGTTATTTTATATTTTTTTAATTGAAAACTCTTCTTCTTTTCTTTATAATAGGCTTTATCCATTCTTTCAGCACATTCTGCTGTCTATGATTTCACATTTAACTATTCTTACATTCTATTAAAGGAGGCATTTATGACCTACGAGACATTTCTATCATCAATTCTTCAGGAAACCCGGAAACAGGCAGGAGCACTTTTTTCTGTATCTATCCAAAAAACTGTTAAAAATAACGGCATTGTTCTGGACTGCCTTTCCATACGACAGACTGACTCCTCCATAGCTCCGTCTGTCAGTCTGGCCCCCTTTTATGAAGAGGCCAAAGCAGGTGTACCTATTGAAACCATCGCCGGAAGAATTCTGGAGCTTGCATCCCGGCAGAGCTCGTTTCCGTCTGGGCTGGATTCCTGGATTTACGATTTTTCACAGGTCAAAACGCATATCGCCTTCCGGCTTATCTCTGCAAAAGAAAATGAGGCACTTCTGTCATCCGTTCCCCACACTGTATTTTTAGATCTGGCCTTGATTTTTTATGTAATAGTGGATCAGAAAAAGGACGGACATATGACGATTCTGATTCATCATGAACACGCAAAGCTGTGGCATACCGATGCCCGTGAGCTGTATCAGCTGGCCTCTTTTAACACGCCTCTCCTGCTGCCCCCAAAAATTACGCCACTCGATCAGGTGATCGCCTCTTTTTCCCCGGATCTCCCTCTTTTTCAGACAAAGGATACTGGTTCCAGGGAATCTGAGCCAGAACAAGGCACCTTTCCTCTCCATGTTCTCACTAACGCAGCCGGTCTCAATGGCGCTGCCTGTATTCTCTACCCCCAGATATTAAAAAACTTCGCAGAGCCTGCGAAGGATGATCTATACATCCTTCCCTCCAGCATCCACGAAGTTCTTTTAAGTCCTGTTTCTTCCTCTCCCTCTGTCCAGGAACTGAATCAGATTGTCACCGAGGTCAATGAATTTGAAGTCCCGACAGAAGATCGTCTGTCAGATCATGTCTATTACTACAGCGCTCTGAAAGATCAGATTTTTATTCCATCCTGTCCCTCTAGCGCTTCTGCATCAGGCGGAAGATGGAATCCACAATAAAAATGGCCATCGCCATCGCGCCGGAAATCTGCAGCGTTTCCATAAAATAGGAATTAGACAGAGCAGACTCTCCCTGAATCATATAGTAAACGCTTCTGTAAATAGAGGCTCCAGGTACAGTAGGAAGAATTCCCGATACCAGAAAAACGGTCACCGGAGCCTTAAACAATCTGGCAAAGCTGTGGCTTAAAAGAGCCACAAAGATACTGGACCAGAAGGCCGCCGCTATCAGGGAATAGCCCATCTTCATAACTAAAAGGTAGGAGAGCCAGCACACTGCACCTGCAATTCCTGCATGAATAATGTGTTTCTGTGGAACCTCCAGGAGCAGTCCGAATCCCACAATAGCAATAAACGCGGCAATTGTCTGCCAAACGATCTCCATCACAATACACCTCCCAGCATGCTTCCCAGCATCATAGACGCGCCGACTCCTGATGCCACCGCTAAAGCCACTACAATCGCCTCCATAATCCTTGCAATCCCGGATCCGTAGTCTCCATTCAGTGTATCGCGGATCGCTGAGGTAAAACTGACGCCGGGAACAAGAGGCATCAGGGCGCTGATAATCACCGCATTTGCATTCAGATTAAGCATCGGAAAAAAAGCTGCCCTAAACACAATAGAAAGTATGCCTGCTATAAAAGCTTCTGCTGCATTAGAGCAGAAATCATTCAGTCTGACCCGGTTAATCAGAATCTCAAACAGAGCCATCACCGTTCCTACCACAGCAGCTGCCGCCACCTCCATAATTCCTCCGCCAAACATCACTGCAAAGGCAGCCGGAGTAAGGGTATAACCCAGTATCCTCATTCTGCGGCTGTACTGAATTTCATGGCTTATTTCCCTGAGTGCATCCCTGGCCTCTTCCAGAGAAATGCTTCCTGTACAGAAATTCCTTGACACATCATTTACCCGGCATACCCGGTTCATATTGGTCGACCGTTCCCTGACTCTGCGGACTGCACTGAGGGACTCTTCCTCCCCAGATGCCAGTGTAATAAAAATTCCTGTCGCCATTACCACTACATCTGCCTCAGAAGCACCTGAAGCTCTGAGTATCCTGGCAACTGTGTCTTCTACACGATAAATTTCTGCTCCGCTGACTAACATAATCTCCCCGGCCTGGGCCGCCATGTCCATCAATGCTCTGTCTCTCATTTTGACGCTCCTTTTCATCTCTGCTGGGGCCAAAGGTCAGTACCCACTGACGCTAATCTCCGGCTGAAATAAACGCTCTGTGAGGATGTGGAGATATCCTCCTTACTGCTGTGTTAAAATGTGCCTGACTTATATATATCATGTATTAAAAAAAAGTCAACCGTTTGCTGCCGTCTTTCTTCTCTCTTCTAGCCTGGAAAGAGAATAGAACCGATATGGTAAACAGCGGCAGCTGCCATAAAGGCGAACAGCAGCTGAAATGCTGCCATAAAAATTGTCCATTTCAGATCTTTGGTCTCTGACTGAATCACCGCCATTCCTGCTGCACAGGGAGTATACAAAAGGCAGAAAATCATCAGGGCATAGGCATTTACCGGGCCAAATCCAGAGGCCAAAAGCTCTGTTTTAAACTGAGCCATTCCTGTTGCTGAACTGATATTCTTAATTCCGTAAAGTACAGAAAATCCAGATACTACAGCCTCCTTGGCAGAGAGGCCGGAAAGCAGCGCAGCGGCTGCCTTCCAGTTTCCTATACCTGCTAAGGTAAAAAACGGTTCCAGCAGGCGGCCGGCAGATGCCGCAAAACTGCTGCCTATGTCAGATACAAGGCCGGACGGTCCTGTATGCACAAGAAACCAGAGAAGTACAGAAGACAGGAGAATTGTCGTTCCTGCCTTGGCAAGATATTCCTCTGTCTTATCCCATACACAGAGCGCTGCACAGGTTACAGAGGGCATCCTGTACTCTGGAAGCTCCAGCAGAAGGCAGCCCTCCCTCCTTTCTCCCGACAGTTTCCAGTGAACGGCAGCTGTCAAAACAGCTGCCCCCATTCCCGCCAGATATATGGAACAGGCCGCCAAAGCAGCATGTTCCGGGAAAAACATCTGTGAAAATAAAACGTAAACCGTCATTCTGGCCGGGCATGACATAAAATGAGCAGCCAGGATCGTACGTTTTCTCTGCGTATCTCCCTCCACAATTCTGGAGGCCACCACAGCCGGCACGGTACATCCAAATCCCAGCATCAGAGGCAGAAACGCTTTTCCTGACAGTCCGGCCATGCCCATCGTCTCGTTCATAACATAGGAAACCCTGGCCATATATCCGCTTTCCTCCAGTATTGACAGGGCGAAAAACAGAATAATCATATTAGGAAGAAAGCTGAGTACACTGCCCACTCCAGGGATAATCCCTTCCAGAACCAGGGATTTCAGCCATTGTGCCGTTCCAGTCTGGCTGAATATGTACTCAACTGTTTCAAGACAGCATTCCATCATCCGATCTATCCCATGCTTTGGAATATTCCCCACTGAAAACGTCAGAAAAAAGACAAATGCCATTAAAAACAGAAAAATAGGAATTCCCAGAACCGGGTGCATCAGCCACCGATCAGCCCGATCTGTCCACCCAGGTCCATGCTCTGTTTTCTCATGGCATTTAGAACATATTTCTTCTATATATTGATATCGCTGTTCGATACTTCTATAGCAAAACTCTGAACAGATGCGGCTCTTCTGCCCGCCAGAACAGGCGGCTGCAGACGCTGCCCTGAGAAGTTCATAAAGGCCAGTCCCTTTTCTGGCAGATATGGACAGGCAGGGAAGTCCTCCCAGACATCTTTGCAGCTGTCCTAAATTCCAATCTAAAGGCTGAGACTGTCCTTTAAATGTCTTTCGTCCAAACTGGTTCACAGCTAGAACAACAGGCACATCCAGGCTCGTCAGCTGAAGCGTCAGAGCCAGGCTCCGCTCCAGAACCGAGCTGTCCGCCACATTGATGATCACATCTGCACCGCCCGTCTGAAGCCACTGTCCCGTCTCCTTTTCCTCTGCGCTGCTGTCATCCAGGCTGTAAATTCCCGGCAGATCGATGAGATGAATCTGAATCCCCTCAAACGAAAGCCAGCCGGAAGCTTTTTCCACTGTCACTCCCGGCCAGTTGGCAGTTTTCAGCCGAATGCCTGTCAAAGCATTAAACAATGTCGTCTTGCCGCAGTTTGGATTTCCCACAAGTCCTATGGTCAGTGTTCGTCTTTCTTTCGGCATATTCAACTGCTTTTCCCCTCTTTTCCCAGACTCTTCCTCCTATTTCTCTAAAGGGAGGATCTCTATCGATTCTGAATATTCCTTCCCAAGGGCCAGACGGGTTCCTCTGACTTTTATAGCTGCTGTTCCGCTTTTCTTTTTATTTAAGAGCAAAAGACCTGTGCCCTCTACCACTCCCAGCGCTTTCAGGCGTCCCGTCCTTTTATCCCCCAGCTTTTCCTGATTAACCGCCTCTACTGTATAAAAGTTTCCTGACTTTCCCTCATACAGCTTCATAGCAGTTCCTATTCCTCCATTTCCAACAACAGTTTCTTGATCTCTACCATCTGATCTCTTAAAACAGCTGCCTCCTCAAAATTCAGCTCTGCAGCTGCCTGGTGCATCTTTTTCGTCAGCTCCTTAGCCAGCTGCTTTAATTCCCGTTCATCCATGGATTCCGGATCCTTGGCTCTGTCTGCTGCCGCGCTTTCTGCTGCCTGAGAAATGCGGATCAAATCTCTGACTGCTTTCTTAATCGTCGTCGGCGTTATATTGTGCTCTTCATTATAAGCCTGCTGGATTTCCCTTCTCCTCTGAGTCTCTTCAATAGCCGCCCTCATGGAATCAGTCATGCTGTCTGCATACATCAGCACATGGCCCTCTGCATTTCTCGCAGCTCTTCCTACTGTCTGAATCAGAGAGGTTTCTGAGCGGAGAAAACCTTCTTTGTCTGCATCCAGGATAGCCACCAGAGAAATCTCAGGAATATCAAGTCCCTCTCTCAAAAGGTTGATTCCCACCAGTACATCGAACACGTCCAGGCGCATATCCCGGATAATCTCAGCACGTTCCAGCGTATCGATATCTGAGTGCAGATATTTCACACGGATTCCAACCTCCCGCATGTAGTCTGTCAGATCCTCTGCCATCCGCTTCGTCAGGGTAGTAATCAGAACCTTTCCCTTCTTCTCCACCTCGCGGTTGACCTCCCCGATCAGATCGTCAATCTGTCCCTCCACCGGGCGCACCTCAATAGGGGGATCCAGAAGGCCGGTGGGGCGGATAATCTGTTCTGCCCTCATCATCTCATGGGCTTCTTCATAATCAGACGGAGTAGCCGAAACAAAGAGCATCTGATCAATTTTCCCCTCAAATTCCTCAAAATTCAGAGGACGGTTATCCAGGGCAGAGGGCAGACGGAAGCCATATTCTACCAGTGTCTTCTTTCTGGAGCGATCCCCTGCATACATCCCCCTGATCTGAGGCAGGGTAATGTGAGACTCATCTACAATAATCAGAAAGTCATCTGGAAAATAGTCGATCAGGGTGCAGGGAGGCTCCCCAGGCGCCGATCCTGTCAGATGGCGGGAGTAATTTTCAATGCCTGAGCAGAAACCTGTCTCACGCATCATCTCCACATCAAAATTCGTTCTCTCCGTGATTCTCTGGGCCTCCAGAAGCTTATCCTCGCTTTTAAACCAGGCTGCCTGCTCCTTTAATTCCTCCAGAATATTCTGAGCCGCCAGCTCCATCTTTTCCCTGGGAATTACATAGTGGGAAGCCGGAAAGATGGCAATATGCCCCAGCTGGGACTTAATCTCCCCGGTCAGAGTATCAATCTCTGTAATCCGATCCACCTCATCCCCGAAAAACTCCACTCGGTACGCATCTCCGCCAGAGTAGGCCGGATAAATTTCCAGCACGTCTCCCCGGACGCGGAAGCTTCCACGCTTAAAATCCATGTCATTTCTTGTGTACTGAATGTCAATCAGCTTGTGAATGACCTCATCCCTGTCCTTAATCATGCCAGGACGGAGAGAAATTACCATCTCCTTATAGTCAATAGGACTTCCCAGTCCGTAAATACAGGATACGGAAGCCACAATAATCACATCGCTGCGCTCTGAAAGGGCAGCCGTAGCCGAATGGCGCAGCTTATCGATCTCATCGTTGATGGATGAATCCTTTTCAATATATGTGTCGGTAGAGGGTACATATGCCTCCGGCTGATAATAATCGTAGTAGGAAACAAAGTATTCCACTGCATTATTCGGAAAATACTCTTTAAACTCACCATAGAGCTGCGCTGCTAAAGTCTTATTGTGTGCGATTACCAAAGTCGGCTTATTTAACTGGGCAATCACATTAGCCATGGTAAAAGTCTTACCGGAGCCGGTAACCCCCAGTAAAGTCTGGAACTGATTGCCTTCTCTAAAGCCCTGCACCAGCTGTTCAATGGCCTGTGGCTGGTCGCCGGTGGGGGCGTATTCGGAATGTAATTCGAAGATTTTTTGTTCATTTTGCATAAAATCCACCTCCAGAATCTATGGTAAAAGATCTTTTATCCGCCAATTTTCTGTCAAAAAATTTTATAAATCGAGCTCTGACAGGCTGTGTTCACAATTTGCTTTTTACAGCCTGTCATTGATAGCAGACATTCTTCGTCTACTATACCATAAACTATTTCAAAAGTATAGAAGCAGTGAACGTCTGTTCTTATATTTTATGTTGTCTCTGAAAAATTTTCTATCTATCTTTTCTCAATTTATCATTTTTTAATATTTCCTCTTGACAATCAAAAAACTCAGTGCTAAAATCCAAAATAATTTCATACACCAAACCGTTGAAGCGGAGATAACGGCAATGATGCCTTTACAGAGAGCCTGCGCTGGTGAGAGTCAGGTGAGAAACAAGTTGTCAAATGGACCGCTGAGGGTGCAGTCAAAAGTTCCGGTATTTTACCGAAGCCCAGTATTCTGCAACGTGAAGGCATACGTCAGTTGCCGGGGATATGTTGGTATCCTGCTAAGCGCATGGCAAAGCCATGAATTCAAGGTGGCACCGCGGATTATTTGTACCGTTTTATTTTTGTACACGATTCGTCCTTGACAGAAACTCTCATTTTCTGTCAGGGGCGTTTTTTTATGTCATAGGAAAGTTCATCCTATGACATAAAAACGCTCCGCGGGGATCGCCATGCGGCGGAAGAGAATTTTGTCGCAGAAGCGACCCGCCGCAGGCGGAGAAGCTCGCAAGTGCGCTTCTTTCTTGTTCATAAAAAGCTTTCCCCTTCTGGCAGAAATTCACCAAAATTTTTTTAGAAGGAGGCAGTCTATGAAAATATTACCATCTCTCAGTTTCATACAGGATATGGCAGCCACAGGGACTTATGATGTACTCCCCGTAAGCTGTGAGCTTCTGTCCGACTTTATCACTCCCATTGAAGCCTTAAAAATTTTAAAACATGTTTCCTCACACTGCTATCTGCTGGAATCGGCTGCAGCCAACGAGACCTGGGGACGCTATTCCTTTCTGGGTTTTGATCCCAAACTGGAAATTACCTGTACCAACGGATTTTTAAAAGCTGGAAATTTTACGATTCACACAGATGAGCCAGCTTCCGTTCTCCGCCAAATACTTGGTGAATACAAAAGTCCTCGTTTTGATTATCTTCCGCCTTTTACAGGAGGACTGGTAGGATATTTTTCCTATGACTATTTTGGATACAGCGAGCCTTCTATCCGCTGCAGCAACAGAGCAGACGATACCTTCAAGGATCTGGATCTGATGCTTTTTGATAAAGTGATTGCCTTTGACCATGTCCGGCAGAAAATCATCCTTATAGTCAATATTTCCCTTGCTGACCCTGAGATCAGCTACAACAAGGCTGTTCTGGAACTGAAACATCTGGCAGAGCTTCTGAAAAATGGGGAAAAAGAACAGAATCTTACTGGAAAACTTCTCGGAAATGTTACCTCCATGTTTGACAAGGATACCTTCTGCAATATGGTTGAGGAAGCGAAGCTGCGAATCAGGGAAGGCGATATCTTTCAGATTGTACTTTCCAACTGCTTTTGCGCTCCCTTTGAAGGCAGTTTGTTCCAGACGTACCGGATTCTCCGCACCCTAAACCCATCTCCCTATATGTTCTATTTCTCCGGTACGGATCTGGAGGTCGCAGGCGCTTCCTCAGAAACACTGGTAAAGCTGGAAAACGGGGTTCTCCGTACCTTTCCTCTGGCTGGAACCCGTCCAAGAGGAACCAGTGAAACGGAAGACAAAAAACTGGAAGAACAGCTTCTGACTGATGAAAAAGAACTGGCCGAACACAATATGCTGGTGGATCTGGGAAGAAATGACCTTGGAAAAATCAGCCGGTTCGGAACGGTTCAGGTGGAACAGTTTCACTCCATCCAGCGGTTTTCCCATGTGATGCATATTGGCTCTACAGTCAAGGGAGAAATCGATCCCAGATATGACGCCCTGGATGCCATTGAAGCGGTGCTTCCTGCCGGAACCCTCTCCGGCGCACCGAAGATCAGGGCCTGCCAGTTAATTAACCAGCTGGAACAAAATAAGCGGGGTATTTATGGAGGAGCCATCGGCTATATCGATTTTGCCGGAAATATGGATACCTGCATCGCCATCCGCATTGCCTACAAGAAAAACGGACGGGTGTATGTGAGAAGCGGCGCCGGAATTGTTGCTGACTCTGTTCCTGAAAAGGAGTATGAGGAATGCCTCAATAAAGCCCGTTCTTCCCTGAAAGCCCTTGAACTTGCACAGGAGGATCTGCTATGACACTTTTAATCGACAATTACGACAGCTTTTCTTACAACCTGTACCAGATCGTCGGTACGCTTGATCCGGATATCCTGGTCATCCGAAACGATGAAAAAACAGTAGATGAGATCGAGGCCCTCCACCCTGACCGGATTATCCTTTCTCCTGGGCCTGGAAGACCGGAAGAAGGGGGGATTATGATTCAGCTAATCCAAAGACTGGGAAACAAAATCCCCATTCTTGGAATCTGCCTGGGCCATCAGGCCATCTGTGCCGCCTTTGGCGCTTCCATTACCTATGCCAAGGAACTAATGCATGGGAAGCAATCGGAAGTGCTCTTTGAAACAGCCTGTCCCCTGTTTCACGGATGTCCCCAAAGGTCTCCTGTTGCCAGATACCATTCTCTGGCAGCCGATCCGGACACCATGCCTGACTGCCTGCGGATTACTGCCCGTACCGCAGATGGAGAAATCATGGGCGTGCAGCACAAGTCCTTTCCCATTTACGGCCTGCAGTTTCACCCTGAGTCTATTATCACACCTGACGGAACGACTATGATCAAAAACTTTATAAAGGAGGTACAGTCATGATTAAAGAAGCCATTGTAAAAATCGTCAACAAGCAGGATCTGTCCTATGAAGAAGCATATGAAGTAATGAATGAGATCATGGACGGAAAAACCACTGCCACACAAAACGCTGCCTTTTTAGCCGCCCTTTCCACAAAAAGCGCCCGAGCCGAAACTACCGATGAGATTACCGGCTGCGCCGCCGCTATGAGGGAGCATGCCGAGCAGGTAAAAACGAATATGGACCTGTTTGAGATTGTGGGTACCGGCGGAGACAATGCTCAGAGTTTCAATATTTCCACCACTGCAGCTCTCGTTGCCGCTTCCAGTGGTATGAAGGTAGCAAAACACGGCAACCGTGCTGCCTCCTCACATTGTGGCACTGCAGACTGTCTGGAAGCCCTTGGGGTAAATATTTATCAGAGCCCTGACCGCTGCAGAGAACTTCTGAAAGATGCCGGCATGTGCTTCTTCTTTGCACAGAAGTACCATTCTTCCATGAAATATGTAGGAGCAATCCGAAAGGAACTGGGATTTCGAACCGTATTCAACATCCTGGGGCCTCTCACAAACCCTGGTTCTCCTTCCATGCAGCTGCTGGGCGTATACGATGATTATCTGGCAGAGCCTCTGGCTCAGGTTCTGATCCATCTGGGCGTGAAGCGCGGCATGGTGGTATATGGCATGGATAAACTGGACGAAATCTCCCTCAGCGCTCCAACCAGAATCTGTGAAATCAAAAACGGCTGGTTTAAATCCTATACCATTACTCCTGAAGAATTTGGATTTGCCCGCTGCAAAAAGGAAGACTTAAGAGGGGGAACTCCAGAAGAAAACGCCCGCATTACTCTGGCGATCCTTAACGGAGAAAAAGGACCAAAGCGGGATGCTGTTCTTCTAAATGCAGGGGCGGCTCTCTATATCGGAGAAAAAGCTCAAAGCCTGAAAGAAGGCACAGAGCTTGCTGCGTCACTCATTGATTCTGGTAAGGCAGCAGAAACCCTTCAAAAACTGATTACACTCAGCAATATTCCGGAGGTGATGTGATGACCATTCTTGACCAGCTTGCCGCCCATGCCAGAGAGCGTACCCTGCTGGCAAAAGAAAAACTGCCCCTGTCTGAAATCAGGGAAGAGGCTCTTTCTCTTCCAAAGGGGAACTTCTCCTTTGAACGGGACCTTGGAAAGCCAGGAATGTCCTTTATCTGCGAGTGCAAGAAAGCCTCTCCTTCAAAAGGACTGATTTCTCCGGACTTTCCTTACCTGGACATTGCCAGAGAATACCAAGAAGCCGGAGCCGACTGTATTTCCGTTCTGACGGAGCCGAAGTGGTTTCTGGGACAGAACTCCTATCTGGCAGAAATTGCCTCCGCAGTTTCACTTCCCTGCCTGCGTAAGGACTTTGTAGTAGACGAGTACATGATCTATGAAGCTAAGACTCTTGGGGCAGCTGCAGTGCTTCTGATCTGTTCTATTTTAAGCCAAAGCCAGCTGCAGGAATATCTCCGGATCTGTGACGAACTGGGGTTATCCGCACTGACAGAGACCCACCGTGAAGAGGAGGTACTGACAGCCATAGACGCAGGAGCCAGAATCATTGGTATCAATAACCGCAATTTGAAAGATTTTTCTGTGAATCTGGACAACAGCCGTAGCCTTCGGACACTGCTCCCATCAGACCGGATCTTTGTGGCAGAAAGTGGAATCAGCTCCACAGAGGATATCCTGGCGCTCTCTGAAATCGGAGCTGACGCTGTTCTGGTTGGAGAAGTCCTGATGCGTTCTCCTGACAAAAAAGCCCTGCTGCAGACATGGAGAAACTGCCTATGACAAAAATAAAGTTCTGTGGGCTTTCCTGCTTTCAGGATATCGAAATAGCCAATACTCTGTTACCAGATTACATCGGCTTCGTATTTGTTCCCCAAAGCAGACGGTATGTAACACCGGAAATGGCAAAAAAGCTGAAAGTCAGGCTGAATCCCAAGATTCAGGCCGTAGGTGTATTTCTAAATGAGAAACCGGAAATAATGGCGGAGCTGGCGAATCAAAACATCATTCATATGATTCAGCTTCACGGACAGGAAACAGAACAGACTATAAAGGCTCTCCGCTCCCTGACCTCCGCTCCTATCATCCAGGCGTTTACCATACAGACCACCGATGATATAAACAGGGCTGAGACCAGCAGCGCTGACCTGATTCTCCTAGATTCCGGAGCCGGTACAGGAGTTGTATTTGACTGGTCTTTGATCCGCTGCCGTATAAAGCGCCCCTTTTTTCTGGCAGGCGGATTAAATCCGGCAAATGTGACCGCAGCCATCCAGACACTTTCCCCTTATGGCGTAGACGTAAGCTCCGGAATCGAAATAAATGGAAAAAAAGATAAACATAAAATGGCGGCATTTACAGCCGCCGTAAGAAAGGAAGAAGAGATACAATGACAAATCCCAACGGGCGTTTTGGCATTCACGGAGGGCAGTACATCCCGGAAACCCTGATGAATGCAGTAATCGAGCTGGAAGAAGCATATAACCATTACAAACAAGATCCTGATTTTAACAGAGAACTGACTGCTCTTTTAAACGAATATGCAGGACGTCCCTCCCGCCTCTACTATGCTGAAAAAATGACAAAGGATCTGGGAGGAGCAAAAATTTATCTCAAGCGGGAAGACTTAAACCATACTGGAGCCCACAAAATCAACAATGTATTAGGCCAGGCCCTCCTTGCAAAAAAAATGGGAAAAACACGGCTCATTGCCGAAACCGGCGCCGGTCAGCATGGAGTTGCCACTGCTACCGCCGCTGCACTTATGGGAATGGAATGTGTCGTCTTTATGGGAAAGGAGGATACCATCCGTCAGGCATTAAACGTATACCGGATGAGGCTTTTAGGGGCTGAAGTCATTCCTGTGACCACCGGAACTGCTACTCTCAAGGATGCTGTATCCGAAGCCATGCGGGAATGGACCTCCCGTATCTCAGACACCCACTACTGTCTTGGTTCCGTCATGGGCCCCCATCCATTTCCTACTATTGTGAGGGATTTTCAGGCGGTAATATCTAAGGAAATCAAGGCACAACTTCTGGAAAAAGAAGGCCGTCTTCCTGATGCTGTCATCGCCTGTGTAGGAGGAGGCTCCAATGCCATCGGAAGCTTCTATCATTTTATCGAAGATAAAGAAGTGCAGTTAATCGGATGTGAGGCAGCAGGAAGAGGCATAGATACCTTTGAGACTGCAGCCACGATTTCTACTGGAAGACTTGGTATTTTCCACGGAATGAAATCTTATTTCTGCCAGGACAAATATGGACAAATTGCTCCTGTTTACTCCATTTCCGCAGGACTGGACTATCCTGGGATCGGGCCGGAACATGCCTATCTTCACGACACAAAGCGGGCAGCCTATGTTCCCGTAACGGATGATGAAGCTGTCTGTGCTTTTGAGTATCTGGCTAAAACCGAGGGAATCATCCCTGCCATCGAGTCAGCCCATGCTGTGGCCTATGCCATGAAGCTGGCTCCATCTATGAACAAAGAACAGATTATCGTTGTCACCATCTCCGGACGGGGAGACAAGGACTGCGCTGCTATTGCACGCTATCGAGGGGAGGATATCTATGAGTAAGATCAAACAGGCATTTGAAAGCAACAAGGCATTTATTGCATTTATTACCTGCGGTGATCCAGATCTGGAAACCACAGAAGCAGCCATTCGAGCTGCTGTCTCAGGAGGGGCTGATCTGATTGAGTTAGGGATTCCATTTTCTGATCCCACTGCCGAAGGCCCTGTTATTCAGGGTGCCAATTTAAGGGCATTAAAAGGCGGGATTACTACGGATAAAATTTTTGCGTTTGTGGAAAATCTGCGCCAGGACATTACCGTTCCCATGGTTTTCATGACCTACTCCAATGTGGTATTTTCCTATGGGGCAGAAGCCTTTCTTTCTGCCTGCAGCCGCCTTAATATAGACGGGCTGATCCTCCCTGACCTGCCCTTTGAGGAAAAAGAAGAATTTCTTCCTGTATGCCGGAAATACGGAGTAGACCTGATTTCCCTTATCGCCCCCACCTCCAAAGACCGGATTGCCAAAATTGCAAAGGAAGCGGAAGGATTTCTTTACATTGTATCCAGCCTTGGGGTAACTGGTGTCCGGACTGAAATCCAGACGGATCTGAAAGCGATTGTAGATATTGTCCGTCAACATACCTCCATTCCCTGTGCCATCGGTTTTGGCATCTCCACACCGATACAGGCCAGAGACATGGCAAAACTGGCAGACGGAGTGATCGTAGGTTCTGCCATTGTCAAATTCCTGGAACAGTATGGCTCCGATGCTCCAGAACACATTGGTTCTTATGTGAAATCCATGACAGAAGCTATGAACAGCCTTTGACATTCAGACTTTATCTGAAATACAGACATAAAGCAGGGTGTGCAGACATAAAAACTGCACACCCGATCGCAAAACTTTGTTTACTTACTCCAGTCCCCATCTCGCAGAAGCTCCCGGATGGTCTGCATAGACAGATCAACGGATGCGATCTCATCGGCACATCGCTTCAGCTCCTGTTTTATTATATCTTCATGAAAAATGTTCTGCTTGTATTTTAACTGGTGTTCTAACACAGCCCAGAAGTCGATGGCGATGGTACGAATCTGGATTTCTGCCGTCAGTCCCTGCATCTTATCTTGTGTGAACCTTGCGATCAGATGAAAGCTGCGGTATCCGTTGGGTTTTGGATAGGCAATATAATCTTTTTCTTCCAGAATGCAAAGATCCTCTCTTTTGCAGAGCCACCTGGCTATCTTATATACCTCTTCTTCAAAGGAACAGATAATGCGTATCCCTATCGCATCGCAAATCCCGCTGACAGCTGTTGCTCCATCTGTCTCAAGCCCCTTTCTTTCAAGCTTTTTCATGGCACTTTCCGGTGTCTTTATCCTTGATTTTATATATATAATCGGTTGTATCCCATCCTCCGTCTCTTGAACCGGGTACTGCTGCACCAGCTGCTCTAAATATTCTTTTCCTTGTACTAATTCCCTGAAAAAAGCACCATAATATTCTTCCTGTGTCAACTATACATCCCCGCCTTTACTGGCTTTCCTGTCCGGTTCCTTCTCCCGGCAGTTCTCCCTGCTCCTGTCTTTCCTTCATTCCATCCGGGGCCATCCTTCCCCCTGCAGATTCCTGTCCTCTGGGAGCTTCTCCTCCTCCGGATGGTTTTTCTCTCTTAGGAACTCCACCGCCTCTGAAAGCTTCGTTTCCATAAACCAGGCTATCCATGGAAACAGTAGTTTCCGACGTACCGGCTGTTAACGTATATGTCTCTCCCTGCTGAATCTTGGGACTGCTGATCAGAACGGAAGAGTATTCTTTTTCCCCCTTCCAGGACAGGAGCTCAGCTCCCGTGCTGTCTTTCAGTGTAACCTGGGTTCCCGCTTCCTGGGGATCCACGCGGACCATCATTGTCCCCTGGGTAGAGGAATCGCCAAAATTCTGCGCCATTCCCGACGATCCTGTGGAGGCAAAAACACCGCCTGTGATCACTGCCGTTCCGCCGTAATCCAGCGAGCTGTTCCCTCCATTTACCGGCCCTGACAGGTATGTCTCTCCTCCGGAAACCGTGAGATCCCCGTTGGAATCAATCCCGTCTCCCGATGCATTGATCCACAGATTTCCTCCCGAAATGGAAATATAGGCCCCTTCTGTCGATGCAAATGGATCCCCATCCGCTCCTTCCATGCCGCTTCCATCATTTCCTCCGGCTGCATTGATCCCATCATCAGAGGCTGCCACAGAGATCTGGCCTCCCATAATGTCCACCGTCAGGCCCTCGAGCCCTTCATAGCTGTCTGTAATATCTATAACGCCGCCGGTAATGGTAAGTCCGCTTCCTGCATGGATCCCATCATCTTCCGGAGATGCGATTTCAAAAGTTCCGCCCGCTATGTAGACAAATCCAAGGGCTGCGTCATCTTTATTTTCCCCATGGATTCCGTCCTTTCCAGAAGTGATCCGGTAGGTTCCGTCTGCGATCCGGACGCTGTCCTTTCCCTCCATTCCATGCTCCGCCGCCGAAATCTCATAGCTTCTGCCTGTAAAAATCAGATCATCCTTCGACACGATTCCATGGCCTGCGGTGGCCGTAACTGTGAGTTTTCCCGTTCCGTTAAAGGACAAATCCGCTTTTGAGAAAACAACCCCATCAATATTATTTTCATCTATATCCGTATAAGTTCCGCCATTTGACACAACGTTTTCCGTGCCCTCCGCCAGCGTGATAAACACCTTATCAGCAGACGCAATGTAGACTGCCGCCGAATCCGGATTGGAGACGGACACTCCCTTAAATACCAGCTGCACTTTATCCGTATCCTCAGTGTCTACCACCACCATGCCATCTGACAGGCTTCCGGAAAGGATGTAGGTTCCCTCATCCGTGATCGTCACGGTATTCTGGGAAATGACCACTGCATCCGATCCGCAGGAAGATCCTCCGTCAGAGAGCTGGATGACTGCGCTCTCTGCTTCATCGTAGGTTGCATCCCTGTCCCTGTCAGAGAACATATCCGCTAAATCGATCTCCTGCGTCCCATCTGCCGCTTCTGTCTCCTGTTCTCCGCCTGCGGTCTCTGTTTCCTGGACTGTCTGCGCAGTCTCTCCTGTCTCGACTCTTGAAGATTTCTGGCCGCATCCAGACAATAAAACAGCTCCCGCTATAACCATACTTCCGATTTGTTTTCTTCTCATCTGCATTCCTCCTACAATTCTCCTGCTCCTGTCTCCTGTCTGCATACCATGATCTCCAGATTCCCGTTCCGGCACCGCAGTTCATCAATAAACTCCTTCTCTTTTTTGGGATTTTTCAAAACCACATCATACGTCAGCTTAAAAAGGCTTCCCATATTGGTGGTTTTTACCTGCTGAAGTTCATATCTTCTCGTATACTTTGTTAAAATCCCGTCAAACACTCCGCTGTAATCCAAATCCTCCGGGATCGTAATGTGCATGGTCTTATAATTGGAAGAACCTCTTCTGGTTCCAAAGTCCAGCTGGCTGTACAAAAGCATCATCCCGCCCAGGATCAGCGCTGCCAAAAACGCATAGGCCAGATATCCCATCCCGGCTACCAGGCCGGAACACATTGCCAGGAAAATCGCCCCGATCTCTTTTGCTGTTCCCGGCACAGAACGGAACCGCACCAGGCTGAATGCCCCTGCCACCGCTACTCCGGTGCCTACATTCCCATTTACCATCATGATTACTACGCAGACAACAGCAGGAAGAAGGGCCAGCGTTGCCACAAAGCTCTTGGTATACCGGGTCTGGTACATATAGGCAAAGGCCAGAAAAAGGCCGATTATCAACGCGCAGGCAACACATAATAAAAAGTCTGAGACTGCGATGACACGGGTCATATCCGTATCAAAAATCCCTCGAAACATCGTATTAAGCATAACAGTATCCTCCCTGCATTCCTTCTTTCATCATCTGCCTGTATGCAGAACCATATTTGGAAAATGACGTCTGATAAATATGGCATCTGCTCAGCGCATGGCTCATCCAGAGAGGGATCCCCCCGGATGTTTTAATTTCCATCAATGACTGATTTTTTTCTATCAACGGAATCCCGTAAATCCTGCTGCCCAGATCCATATCCTTTCTTCTGTATAGAATATTCTCATCAAATGTAACCCGAAAGTCGCTGCCGTCCAGAGAATAAAACGCTTCTCTCTCATAGGTCAGGAAAACGGCCGGAAAAAGTTCTCCGTAATAATCACGGAAATACTGGATTTCTTCACCAATCTGGGAAGCTATTGGAAGGGGAAGCCCCTTCTGGAAGCTGTCCATAACTGCCTTTTCCGGAAGAACCAGCCTCCGCTTGTATACGACAGATTTATACTTCTTTTTAAGCTCCACAAATACTGGGTCTTCCTCCTTTACCCGACAGTAACTCCTCACCCTGAGTTTTTCCTTATAAACAGGTTTCTCCAGAGAGCGGCGGATCAGCTGAAAGGTTGCTGTATCAAAATAAATATTTCGTATGGTGGTTCGTCCATAGAAGTCCAGCTTCATATGCTCTCTCATAGTATTTAAAATATTCTCTTTTTCCCTTAGCGTAAGTAAATATTTTAATTCATACCTCTTAAATGTTGTCTGGCATGGCATATCGATTTCTCCTTCCTTTTGTTGATGTCCTTACTATAAAGGACATACCTTAACTCAACTTAAAAGGAAGCCGGAAATGTAACTGTGATCTGCAGCGATTTTTCGTCCTTTGTTTCAGCAGTAATTTTTCCGTTGTGCGATGCCACTGTTGATGCTGCGATCGATAAGCCCAATCCATATCCCCCTGTCTCGGAATTCCTGGAATCATCTGTGCGATAAAAGCGGTCAAATAAATGAGAAATCTGCTCCCTGGAAATGCACTCCGTTGTATTAAAAACCGATAGCCGGATCCTGTTTTTCTTCTTCTCAAGGGTCACGAAAATCGTTCCTCTGTCATTCGAGTATTTTACAGCATTATCCAGCAGGATCGTGATCAGGCTGTGGATCGCCTTCTGATCCCCTCTCATAGACATCATAGGCGAAATAGAACTGGAAAGCTTGATTTCACGCAGCCTGGTTGGTCCTCTAAAGGTATTTACAATCTCTTCCACCATATCTGAAAGAGGAAAATCTATCATCATTTCCTTCTGTATTCCTTCCTCCATCCGTGACAGTGCAATCAGCGCATTAGTCAGGTCGTTCATACGCTTTGTCTGCTTTCTGATATCCGCCAGCCATTCATTCTCTTCCCCGCAATCCATCTCTAAGATTTCCGTATCTGCCTGGATGATCGTCAGAGGAGTCCTGAGCTCGTGTCCTGCATCTGTGATAAAATGCTTCTGTTTTTCATAATTATCCGAAAAAGGTTTTATAATACGGGATGACAGGTAAATGATCAGCAAAAGCACGGCCCCCAGGCCAGCCAGGGAAATCCACAGTGCGTTTACCAGCAGGTTCTGGAACATGTCCTGCTGACGCCTGCAGTCCAGGAATGTGATCCGTATCCCTGCCTCTGTCCGGGTTACCATATATCTGTAGTTTCCCATAAAGCCTTTGTCCTTCTGTCCGCTCCAGACCTTTCTGGCATAAGCAGAGGCCTCTTCCCGGTCTATCGCCGCCACTTTTCCGATGTCAACGGAACGCTCATTCCCTTCCTCATCGAAAAGCACCGAAAAATATCTGGATTCATAGGGAAGCTCCGGCGACATTCTCGGCCTGTCATGGCCTTTTTTCAAAGGAAAATTCTCTGGAAATCTCCCGGCATGATCCGACAAAATCTCCAAAACCTGATCTGCATCCAGTACCACCTTCCGGTAATTCATAACTCCAATCATACCCTCTATCGTTATCAGCACGATCAGAAGGGAGATCATGGAAACAAAAATCAGCTTAAAGCGCAGTTTTTTAATCATACCAGTTCCTCCAGAGAATATCCCACATTTCTCGTTGCCTTGATCTGGACATTGGCATGAATCGCCGTCAGTTTTTTCCTCAGATAGGATATATATACCCAGACTACGTTCATCTCAGTCTCACTGTCATATCCCCATATTTTTTCCATAAAACGCTCCGCTGAAATAATCTGGCGTGGATTTGACATCAGGAACTCCAGCATCTGAAATTCCTTATTTGCCAGTCTAAAGCTTCCAGAAGAAGAGGACAACTCAAATGTAGCACGGTCCAAGGTCACATTTCCAAATTGCAGCTTCGAGCTGGTTTGCGCCGTCTGCGTCCGTGTCATGGCCCGTATCCTTGCCAGCAATTCTTTGGAGTCAAACGGTTTGGCCAGATAATCATTGGCCCCTGCATCCAGGCCCAGAACCTTATCGTCCACCTCTGATTTTGCGGTCAGAAGCAGGACGGGAACGAGATTCCCCCTCTCCCGGATTTTTTTCAATACGGAAATTCCGTCCAGTTTTGGCATCATAATATCCAGGATCACCCCGTCATAATTATCTGTGACAAGGTAATCCAGTGCACTCTGTCCATCGTAGACAGCGTCAACCGTGTAGTTATTTCTCTCCAGGATCGCCGTCAGCGCTTTCGACAGCGCTTTTTCATCCTCTGCAAAAAGAAGCCTCATAGTACACTCCTCCTCATTTTATTTCTATCATAACTTCCTGACCTTAACTATACCTTAAATTATGGCTTAGACGTAAGTCCTGAAATTGAAACAAAAGGAAAAAGATAAAGTCGCCGCCATACCAATAGCTTGAAAAAACGGCGCGGCTTGAAATCGCTTCCGATATGACTGAAGAAACGTAACCTGATTTACTCTTTTGTCTTATTTGAAAGCAGTTCTGCCAGCCTCCTGGCCGCCTCCTTTGTATCCTCCGGCGAACCAAAGGTAGAAAATCGGAAATAGCCTTCTCCGCAGGCTCCAAAGCCTTCTCCCGGAGTTCCAACCACCTGGATCTCCTGAAGCAGGTAATCAAAAAACTCCCAGCTTCCCATTCCGTCCGGGCACTTCATCCAGATATAGGGGGCGTTCTTTCCTCCGCAGTACCAGATTCCCAGCTGGTCAAGGGACTCCATCAATACCTTTGCGTTGTTTTTGTACACCTGGATCCGTTCCCGGATCTGTCTCTGCCCTTCCTCTGTGAACACGGCCGCCCCGCCTCGTTGAATGATATAGGACACGCCGTTAGTTTTCGTCGTGCGGTTCCGTACCCACATCTCATTCAGATTCATTCCGCTGCGATTCAGCTCCTTAGGAATTACCGTATAGCCCAGCCTGGTTCCCGTAAAGCCTGCAGTTTTGGACAGGGAGCAGATTTCAATGGCACAGGTTTTCGCTCCCTCAATTTCAAAGATACTATGGGGAATGTCTTCCTCTTCAATAAACGCCTCGTATGCAGCGTCAAACAGGAGAACAGCATCGATTCTGTTGGCATAATCGACCCATAACTTTAATTGCTCACAGTTAAAAACTGCCCCGGTGGGATTATTGGGCGAACAGATATAAATGACATCTGCCGCCGTTGTTTCATCCGGCAAGGGTAAAAAACCATTCTCCTTTCCGGAAGGAATATGAATGATCCGGTTTCCTGCGATTATATTGGCGTCTACATAGGCAGGATAAGCAGGTTCCATGATCATAACCGTTTTGTCTCTTCCAAACAGATCCAGAATATCCCCCAGTTCATCGCTTGCGCCGCTGGAAACAAACACTTCCTCTGGCAAAAGGGATACTTTTCTTTTCTTATAATAATCTGCAATGGTCTCCCGCAGTCCCGGATCCCCGCACTCCGGCATATAGCCGTGAAAAGTACTTTTCTGGCTCTGATCATCTACCGCCCTGTGAAGAGCTTCAACGACCGCATCGCAAAGGGGAAGAGATACATCTCCGATTCCCATCCGATACAGATAGCTGTCTGGATGACTGTTCAGGTAGGCCTTTGTTTTCTGTGCAATGTGGTAAAACAGATAGGAGTCCTTGAGCTCACTGTAATTTGTATTTGGTATCATATATTTTCCTCCTCCGTTATGGCAGAAACGCCAATGGTAATCTCTTCCAGAACATCCAGCAATACCCTTACGGTATCAAGGGACGTAAACATAGTAACATGATTCTGCGATGCAGCGCTCCGGATTGCTGCGCCGTCTTCATAGTGAATGCCGGAGAGAATGGCACGGGTATTAATCACATAGCTGACATATCCGGCGCTTATGGCATCCAGGATTTCCCGGCTGCCCTCCGACGGCTTTCTCAGAACTTTTGTACGGATTCCATGGTGTTTCAGAGTCTCGGCTGTTGATGAAGTTGCTTCTATATTAAATCCCATATCATAGAACCGACGAATCAGAGGAACGGCTTCTTCCTTGTCCTCGTCTGCAAGGGTCACAATCACTGTTCCATAATTCTGTACCCGGATACCAGAAGCGATCATGGCCTTGTACATTGCCCGGTGAAGCTTTTTATCATATCCAATAGCCTCTCCCGTAGACTTCATTTCCGGTGAAAGATAAGCATCCATACCCTGTAATTTTGAGAAGGAAAATGCAGGAACCTTCACATACCATCGTGTCTTTTCCTGCGGATACATACAGGTAATGCCCTGCTTCTCCAGGTTTTCTCCAAGGATAACCTTTGTTGCCATATCGGCCAGGGGATAGCCTGTGGCTTTTGACAGAAAGGGAACGGTCCGGGAAGAACGGGGATTGACCTCAATAATATACACCTGTTCTTTCTTATCCACAATAAACTGGATATTATAAAGCCCCACAATCCCAATTCCAAGGCCCAGCTTTCTGGTATACTCTAAAATCGTCTCCTTAACCTTTTCCGAGATGCTGAAAGCCGGATACACGCTGATGGAATCTCCAGAATGGACGCCGGTCCGTTCTACCAGTTCCATAATCCCAGGTACAAATATCTCCCTGCCATCACAGATGGCGTCAACCTCCACTTCCTTGCCGCAGATGTATTTGTCCACCAGCACTGGCTTGTCCTTATCAATCTCCACTGCCGTTTTCAGATAATGGCGCATCTGCTCCTCTTTGGCCACGATCTGCATGGCTCTGCCACCCAGTACAAAGCTGGGGCGCACTAAAACCGGATAGCCGATTGCCTCTGCCGCCTGCACGCCCTCTTCCAGAGCGGTTACCGCCTGTCCTTTGGGCTGGGGGATTTTCAGTTCCAATAACAGTTTTTCAAAGGCATCTCTGTTTTCCGCTTTCTCAATGGCGGCGCAGCCTGTGCCAATCAATGTTACTCCCCGCTCTTCCAGCGGCTTTGCCAGATTGATGGCCGTCTGCCCGCCCAGGGAAGCAATGACTCCGTCCGGCTGTTCCATCTGGATCACATTCATGACGTCTTCCACGCACAAGGGCTCAAAATACAGCTTATCGGATGTAGTGTAATCGGTGGATACGGTTTCCGGATTGTTGTTGATAATAATTGCCTCATATCCGGCCTCCTTGATCGTCTTTACCGCATGAACCGTTGAATAGTCGAACTCCACTCCCTGCCCAATTCGGATCGGGCCGGAGCCCAGCACCACAATCTTTTTCCTGTTTTCAATTACCGATTCATTTTCCTCTTCATAGGTAGAGTAAAAATAGGGAACATAGCTTTCAAATTCCGATGCACAGGTATCGATCATTTTATAAACAGGGAAGATCCCCTGCTTTTTCCTCATTTCATAAACCTGGCTTTCACTCATATTCCACAGCCATCCGACTGCTCTGTCAGAAAAACCGTTTTTCTTCGCCTGGTATAGTAATTCCCTGTCTCCGATGCCTGTCTTCAGCTCCTGTTCCATATCGGTAATATGTTTCATCTTAGAAAGGAACCACGGATCAATCCCCGTCTGTTTATAGATGGCAGAAACCGGCTCACCCAGCCGCAGCAGGCGGGCAATGGCAAAGATCCTGTCATCGGTACCAATCCGGATATAATCCATCAGGGCATTCCTGTCTTCCTTTTCAAACTTTTCCATATACAGATGGAAGACCCCCGTTTCCAGAGAACGAACGGCTTTTAAAAGACTCTCCTCAAAGGTTCTTCCCACACTCATGACCTCTCCGGTCGCTTTCATCTGTGTCCCCAGTTTCTGATTGGCATCTGTGAATTTGTCAAAGGGGAAACGGGGCATTTTGGTAACCACATAATCCAGCGCCGGTTCAAAAGAAGCGGGTGTATTGACCAGCATAATCTCATCCAGCGTCATGCCTACGCTGATCTTTGCCGACACTCTTGCAATGGGATAACCGCTTGCCTTGGATGCCAGGGCAGACGAACGGGATACCCGGGGATTTACTTCGATCAGGTAATACTGGAAAGAATTGGGATCCAGCGCAAACTGCACGTTGCAGCCGCCCTCAATTTTCAATGCCCGGATGATTTTCAGAGCGCTGTCCCGCAGCATCTGGTATTCCTTATTAGTTAACGTCTGGGAAGGACAAGCCACAATGGAATCTCCCGTATGGATTCCTACCGGATCCAGATTTTCCATATTGCATACCGTAATGGCTGTATCATTGGCGTCCCGGATCACCTCGTATTCAATTTCTTTAAATCCTTTTACACTTTTTTCAATTAACACCTGATGAACCGGAGACAGAGCAAGGGCATTCTTTATCATCTCCAGAAACTCGGTTTCATCTTCTGCAAAACCGCCTCCGGTTCCCCCAAGAGTGAAAGCCGGGCGGATGACCACCGGATATCCGATCTGGCCGGCCGCTTTTACCGCCTCCTCCACTGTGTTGGCTACCAGGGAAGGAAGCACCGGCTCTCCCAGTCTTTCACACAGTTCCTTAAAAAGTTCTCTGTCTTCCGCCGTCTCAATGCTCCTGCTGCTGGTTCCCAGAAGCTCTGTCCGGCACTCCTTTAAAATGCCCTTTTTTTCCAGCTGCATAGCCAGATTCAGCCCGGTCTGGCCGCCAATTCCAGGAACAATGGCATCCGGCCGCTCATGGCGGACAATCTTGGCCACATATTCCAGAGTCAGCGGCTCCATGTATACCTTATCCGCAATAGAAGTATCGGTCATAATCGTTGCCGGATTAGAATTGCACAGCACTACCTCATAGCCCTCTTCCTTCAGTGCAAGGCATGCCTGGGTACCTGCGTAGTCAAATTCCGCTGCCTGGCCAATCACGATCGGACCGGAGCCAATGACAAGAATTTTTTTCAGATCAGTTCGTTTTGCCATGCTTTGTTTCCTCCATCCTGTCTATAAACTGGTCAAACAGATAACCGCTGTCCTGGGGGCCGGGAGCGCTTTCCGGGTGGTACTGCACGCTGAATACCCGATCCTCCCTGCAGGCAGCCCCCTCAATGGTCTGATCCAGCAAATTGAAATGCGTTACCTCCAACCCGGTTCCGGAAAGGCTTTCTGCATCCACAGCATAGGAATGATTCTGGGAGGTAATCTCAATCTTTCCTGTTTCCAGATTTTTTACCGGATGGTTGCCGCCTCTATGGCCAAATTTCAGTTTATAGGTTCTGGCTCCATAAGCGAGAGAAATGATCTGATGCCCCAGACAGATTCCAAACATCGGATATTTTCCCCGCAGCTTTTTTACCAGTTCTATCACTGGCCAGGCGTCTGCCGGATCTCCCGGTCCATTGGACAGAAAAATTCCATCTGGCTTTACGCCTTCTATTTCTTCCGCAGAAGTATTCCAGGGAAACACCGTCACACTGCAGCCTCTGCGGTTGAAACACCGCACAATGTTCTGTTTCATTCCGCAGTCGATAGCTGCCACATGATAAGTTCCCCCGGAAACTTCATAATTCTGCACGGTTTTCCGGCTCACCCGCTCCACTGCGTCTGTGGGTATTTTATAAGCAGCCAATTTTAAAAGTCCCTCCTGCAGGGAGGCGTCTGCATCGGTAAGCAGCGCCTTTCTGCTTCCCAGATTCCGGATGGAGCGGACCAGCTTTCTCGTATCAATTCCGGAAATTCCTGGAATTCCAAACTTCTCCATCATCTCCGATAAAGTACACACACTGCGGAAATTCGATGGCTGGTCATTATAGTCCCGGACAGCCAGCCCTCCAATGGTCGGAGTTTCCGTTTCAAAATCCCCTTCTGCAATCCCGTAATTGCCGATCAGGGGATAGGCCATTACCACCGTCTGGTAGGTATAAGATGGATCTGAAATAATTTCCTGGTATCCTACGGGAGAAGTATTGAATACAATTTCCGTAATCCGCTCTCCGTCAGAGCCAAATCCATATCCGTAATATTCACTTCCGTCTTCCAAAATCAGTTTTCTGTCAAATTTTTTCATGGTCTAGCTCCTCTTTCCCTGAACCTGTTCAGACAGTTTTCGCTCAAAACGGTCTTTTCTGAGATCCGTCGGTATTTGCGTGGGATATTCTCCCTGAAAACAGGCTGCACAATAGTCCCGGCAACCGATGAGCCTTTCCAGCAGTTCCACCTCCAGATATCCCAGAGAATCCACACCGATTATCTCTGCAATCTCCTCCGTGCTGTGATGACAGGCGATTAGATTCTCTTCGGAATCAATGTCCGTTCCATAGTAACAGGGATGCAGAAATGGCGGTGCTGAAATTCTCATATGAATTTCTCTTGCTCCTGCCTCCCGCAAAAGCTTCACAATCCGTTTGCTGGTGGTACCCCGGACAATGGAATCGTCAATCAATATCACCCGCTTTCCTTCAATGACGCTCTTTACAGGTGAAAGTTTGATCCGGACCTGATCCAGGCGTTCCCTCTGTCCCGGAGAAATAAAGGTTCTTCCGATATATTTGTTTTTGATCAGCCCGATCCCATAGGGAATGCCGGCTTTCTCCGCAAATCCCAGAGCCGCATCCAGTCCGCTGTCAGGAACTCCGATTACGATGTCTGCTTCTGCCGGATAGCGCTCTGCCAGCAGTTCCCCCGCTTTTCTTCTGGATTCATGAACCGACACGCCGTCAATAACCGAATCCGGTCTGGAAAAATAGATATATTCAAAAATGCAGGTCTTTTTCTTCTGCGTTCCGCAGTGCTCTCTTCTGGATTCCACTCCATCTTGATGAAAAACCAAAATTTCTCCTGGCAGGATATCTCTGACAAAGTCTGCCCCTACCGCCGCCAGCGCGCAACTTTCTGAGGCCACCACATAGGTTCCGTCCGACATGGTTCCATAGCACAGCGGCCGAAAACCATAGGGATCCCTGGCAGCAATCAGTTTTGTGGAAGACATCAGCACCAGAGAATAGGCTCCTTCCAGATATTCCATTGCATTGCTGACCGCATCTTCGATGCTGGGCGTTTTCATTCTTTCCCTGGTGATAATGTATGCAATGGTTTCCGTATCGCTGGTCGTATGGAAAATAGCTCCTGATAATTCCAGCTTGTCCCGAAGCTCCAGCGCATTGCTTAAGTTGCCGTTATGGGCCAGCGCCATCTTTCCCTTCTGGCGGTTCACTTCAATGGGCTGACAGTTCTTCCTGGTATTGCCTCCGGTGGTTCCGTATCTTACATGACCTACTGCCATGGTTCCCTCCGGAAAATGAGATAATACCTCTTTGGAAAACACTTCGCTTATCAGCCCCAGATCTTTATAGGAAGAAAATACGCCGTCGTCATTCACCACGATGCCGCAGCTTTCCTGTCCCCGGTGCTGCAGAGCATAGAGCCCATAATAAACCAGCTCTGCCATAGGTTCTGTCTTTTTTCCCATTACGCCAAATACTCCGCATTCTTCATGAAGTCCCATCCTGTTGCTCCTCCTGTCCCTGTATTCTTACTCTACGGTCACAGATTTTGCCAGATTTCTCGGCTTGTCAATATCGCAGCCCCGGTTCAATGCAATATAATAAGCAAACAGCTGCAGCGGAATCACTCCAAGCACCGGCTGCAGAAGGGGATGCACGGCTGGTATTACAAAGACCTCTGCCGCCTGGCTGTTCACCAGTCCTTCCGTTTTCTCTGTAGCCACTGCCAGAACCTCTGCTCCCCTGGATGTTACTTCCACAATGTTGGACAGCATTTTTTCTGCCAGCGGTTCATAAGAGGCCAGCGCAACTACCAGTGTTCCAGGCTCAATCAGGGAAATAGTTCCATGCTTTAATTCTCCTGCCGCATAGGACTCGGAGTGGATATAGGAAATTTCCTTCAGCTTCAAAGATCCTTCCAGTCCCAGTGCATAATCCAGATTTCGGCCAATATAAAAGACGCTGTTGTGATTAAAATATCTGGAAGCTGCCTTCTGATAAAGATCCAGATTTCCCAAAACCTTTTTTATCTTTTCCGGAAGCTGTTCAAGTCCGCCGACAAGTTTCCGGTACTCTCCCTCCTGGATCCGATTTAACTGTCTGGCCATCCAGAGCCCCAGCATCAGCAGGAGGACCATCTGGGTTGTATAAGCCTTCGTAGTTGCTACGGCAATTTCCGGTCCTGCCCAGGTATACAAAACATAGTCGGATTCTCTTGCAATGGAACTCCCCATCACATTGACAATAGACAGAACCCTGGAACCTTTCCGCTTCGCTTCCCGCAGCGCCGCCATGGAATCCAGAGTTTCTCCTGACTGACTGATGACAATCACAAGAGAGGATTCTCCCAGCACCGGTTCACTGTACCGGAATTCGGAAGCAAGACAGGCCTCTGCCGGAATATGCAAAAGTTTTTCCAGGACATATTTTCCCACTACTCCCACATGATATGCAGAGCCGCAGGCAACCAGATAAATCCTGGAAATTCCTCTCATAAAATCTGCATCCTCTGCCAATTCTTCCAGCACAATTTCCCCATTCGCCAGCCTGGGCGAAATGGTCTTCCAGACTGCCTCCGGCTGCTCCATGATCTCTTTCAGCATGAAATGAGCGTATCCGCCTTTTTCTGCTGCAGAAATATCCCACGCAATCAGCTGCTTCTCTTTTTCCAAAAGGCATCCGTCCCGGTCAAAGATCTGTACCTGATCCGGAGTCATCACCGCCACTTCATCATCTTCCATATAGGTAACGGTTTTGGTATGGGCGAGAAGAGCCGTAACATCCGAAGCAATATAATTCCCATCAGTTCCATAGCCAATAAGTAAAGGAGCGTCCTTTTTGGCAGCAATCATCTGCCCCGGAAAATCTGAACAGAGAATTCCCATGGCATACGCGCCTTTAATACGGTTTAATACAGCATACACCGCATCCATCAGATCTGATTTTTTCCCATAATAGTATTCCAGAAGCTGGACGATCACTTCCGTGTCTGTATCCGACACAAAGGAAATTCCCTTTCGGATCAGGGACTGCTTGATCTCCAGATAGTTCTCGATAATTCCGTTATGAACAACGGCAATTTTCCCATTCTGCCCCACATGGGGATGGGCATTGACGTCGCTGGGTTCTCCGTGGGTCGCCCATCTGGTATGGCCTATGCCAATAGTTCCTGACAGGGGTTCCTGCCTGGAAAGGGCTTCCCGCAAGACAGAAAGACGCCCTTTACATTTTTTTACCTGCAGGTTTCCATCTGGGGACACAACCGCAACGCCTGCCGAATCATAACCTCTGTATTCCAGCCGTTCCAATCCATCCAAAAGAACAGAAACTGCCTCTGTATTTCCTGCAACTCCAATAATCCCACACATGATTCTATTCCTCTTTTCCTTTCGCATGTCTGAGTGCCGCTGAAATAAATCCTCTAAACAGCGGATGAGCCTGGTTGGGGCGGCTCTTAAATTCCGGATGGAACTGTACCCCTGCAAAAAATGGATGATCCGGCAGTTCTATGGCTTCCACCAGCCTGCCGTCCGGAGACGTACCGCTGATCACCAGTCCCGCGCGCTCCATCTCTTCCCGATACTCATTGTTAAACTCGTAGCGATGGCGATGACGCTCATGAATCAGGGAAGCGCCGTAACAGGCTTCCATCTTTGTTCCTGCCTTAATGCTGCAGGGATAGCTGCCCAGCCGCAGGGTGCCTCCCTTCTCAATCTCCTCACTCTGGCCAGGCATAAAGTCAATGACTTTATGAGCGCACTGTTCATCAAATTCTCCTGAGTGAGCGTCCTTAATCCCCATTACATTTCTGGCGAATGTAATCACCCCAATCTGCATGCCCAGACAGATGCCAAAATATGGAATTTGATGTTCACGGGCATAATCTGCAGCCAGAATCATCCCTTCAATTCCACGGTTTCCAAAGCCGCCTGGAACAATTACCCCATCCAGATCTGCCAGCATATCTTCCACATTTTCTTTTGTAATGGTTTCCGAATCAATCCAGCGAATGTTGATAAAGGTATTCTGTTCATATCCTGCATGGCTCATGGCCTCTGCCACAGACAGGTAGGCGTCATGGAGCTTTACATACTTTCCAACCAGCCCAATACGGACTTCCTCCGACCTGTTCCGGATCCGTTCTACCATCTCTTCCCAGTCAGCCAGATCCGGCGCCGGCGCCTCCAGATGCAGCTCTCTGCAGACTACATCGGAAAAACCGGACTTTTCCAGCATCAGCGGCGCTTCATAAAGATTCCCCAATGTTCTGTTTTCAATGACACAATCCTCTTTTACGTTGCAGAACAGGGAAATTTTCCTGAAAATGGTCTCTTCCAGCGGTCTGTCTGAACGAAGCACAATCAGACCTGGATTGATCCCCATTCCCCGAAGCTCCTTGACTGAATGCTGGGTGGGCTTGGACTTATGCTCCTCCGATCCGCTCAGATAAGGAACTAAGGTCACATGAATGAACAGGCTGTTTTCGCTTCCCACTTCCAGGGAAATCTGCCGCACCGCTTCTAAGAAGGGCTGAGATTCCATGTCTCCGATGGTTCCTCCAATTTCCGTAATCACTACATCGGCGTCGGTCTTTTTGCCCACACGGTACACAAATTCCTTAATTTCATTGGTAATGTGAGGGATCACCTGAACCGTAGAACCCAGATACTCGCCTCGTCGTTCCTTATTCAGAACGTTCCAGTACACCTTCCCGGTGGTCAGGTTCGAATACTGATTGAGATTTTCATCGATAAACCGCTCGTAATGTCCCAGATCCAGATCTGTTTCTGCCCCGTCCTCCGTCACATAGACTTCCCCGTGCTGATAAGGGCTCATGGTTCCTGGATCTACATTAATATAGGGATCTAATTTCTGAGCCGCTACCTTTAAGCCTCTGGCCTTTAAAAGCCGTCCAAGAGAAGCGGCGGTAATGCCTTTCCCCAGACCGGACACCACGCCTCCGGTTACAAATATATATTTTGTCATATTTTTCACTTTCCTCAGAACATGGCAATGTAATCTTCGTTGTTATTTTCCACTGTCTCCATAATTAGAGAGAACTCTTGCAGAAGGATCGTTTACATTACAGCCTTCCCATGCCTTGTTCGGCATCCAAAAATCTTTTATCATTTCCGCCTGTCCCGGATAATATGTTTCAAAAACCTCTCTGTACAGTAAAGATTCTTTTGTAAAGGGACGGGCATGAGTATAGCGCCTGCTTTTGCTCTCAAACTCTTCATCCGTATATTTACTTTCCGCATATTCCCTCAGATAGTCCACCATAGAATGGCCTACTGCGTCTGAAAATGCCGCTTTCTCCCTCCACAGAATATTATCCGGCAGGTAATCGCCCTGTTCAAAAGCATGGCGAAGCAAATATTTTCCCTTTCCGTATGTATTCCTCTTTAATTCCGGGTTGACGGCCATCACATACTTTACAAAATCCAAATCTCCAAAGGGAACTCTTGCTTCCAGGGAGTTTACAGAAATGCAGCGATCTGCCCGCAGTACATCGTACATATGCAGTTCTCTAATCCGTTTCCGGGATTCCTGCTGAAAAGCTTTCCCATCTGGTGCGAAATCTGTATATTTATAGCCAAACAGCTCGTCAGAAATTTCTCCGGTTAACAGGACCCGGATATCCGTCTGGTTGTGGATCGCCTTACACAGCAGATACATACCTATAGATGCGCGGATCGTAGTAATGTCATAGGTTCCCAACAGCTGAATCACGGTCTCCAGAGAGGACAGTACTTCTTCTGGCGTCATATAAACCTCTGTATGGTTACTTCCTATATAATCTGCCACCTGTCTTGCATATTTTAAGTCAATGGCGTCCTCTCTCATTCCAATAGCAAAAGTTTTGATGGGTTTCCCACTTTTCTTTGCCGCTATGGCGCACACTAAAGAAGAATCCAGGCCGCCGGAAAGCAGAAATCCTACCTTTGCGTCTGCAACCAGGCGTTTCTCCACGCCTGCCACCAACTTGTCATGGATCTTTCTGCAGACGGTTTCCAAATCATCCTGGCAGATCGTGCCTGCTTCTGCAATATCACAGTAGCAGATAAATTGTCCTTCTTTATAATAATATCCTGGCGGAAACGGCATAATCCTGTCCGCAAGTCCTATCAGATTTTTCGGTTCACTGGCAAATACAATGTCTTGATTTTTATCATATCCATAATACAATGGACGGATCCCAATCGGATCCCTTGCTGCAATAAATCCCCCTGTTTCCCCATCGTAAATGATACAGGCAAACTCAGCATCCAGCATAGCAAACATATCCGTGCCATACTCCTGATACATCGGCAGGAGAATTTCGCAATCCGAATCGCTTTCAAACGTATATTTTTCTGACAGTGCTTTTTTTATTTTCTCAAATCCGTAAATTTCTCCATTGCAGACCACATAGCTGTCTCCCAGCCTGAAAGGCTGCATTCCTGACGGGGCCAGTCCCATAATAGCCAATCTGTGGAATCCAAGAATCCCATTGCCTGTATCAACCACTTTGGTGTCGTCTGGTCCCCTTGATATTGTCTTCTGAAACCCTTCCATGAAACTGCTGAGAACCGCACTGCTGCTGCAATAGCCCATAATGGAACACATAGGAAAGTCCCTCCTTCCAATATTCCTTCTAAGTTTCCTCTGGAATTTATTTTACGCTGAACATAATATCCTCATAGGTCGGAAATGGCCAATATTTCCTTGCTGTTATAGTTTCTGCGCTGTCGCAGGCAACGCGAAGCTCCCCCATTTTACTTAAGACAATATCCCGGATCATATAAGACTCCTCTGTAATATTCTCAATATCCTGAACCTGAATCACTGCTTCTTCCAGTTCCATAGATTTAATCATAATCTGGTCTTCCATAATTGCCAGCTTCTTCAGCAGGCCAGTCTCATAGCTGCAGGAAATCGAACTCTCTACCGACTTCTTTGCAATCACTGTATTGGCGAGCTCCCCTACATATTTGCTTATCGCCGGGGCAATTTCTGTTTTAGCCATATCAATCATAGTATTTGCTTCAATCAGCACTGTTTTGCAGTAGTTCTCCAGCATAATTTCACACCTGGATTTTAGTTCTGACTCTGAAAATACCTTATGCGAAGTCAGCATCCGCACATTTTTTTCATCCAGAAGATGCGGCATACAGTCTGGTGTAGTACGATAATTCAGAAGCCCTCTCTTTTCTGTTGCCTCCTCTATCCAGGCATCGTCATAACCATTTCCATTGAAAATGATACGTTTGTGATCCTTGATGGTCTTCTGAATCAGCTTATGCAGTGCGCCTTCAAAATCCTCCGCTTTTTCCAGCCTGTCCGCATAGATTTTCAAGCTTTCTGCCACTGCGCTGTTTAACATGATGTTGGTACAGGCAATGCTGTTGGAAGAACCCAGCATACGAAACTCGAATTTATTTCCAGTAAATGCAAAAGGAGAGGTACGGTTGCGGTCTGTGGTATCCCTGTTGAACTTAGGAAGCACATTAACCCCCAGCTTCATCTGTACCTTTTCCGTTCCCGCATACGGTGTATCGTTTTCAATTGCTTCCAGCACCTGACTTAATTCGTCTCCAAGGAAGATGGATACCACTGCCGGAGGCGCCTCATTTGCCCCAAGCCTGTGGTCGTTTCCTGCTGTTGCCACAGAAATGCGGAGCAGATCCTGATAATCATCCACTGCCTTAATTACTGCGCATAAGAACAATAGAAACTGTGCGTTTTCATATGGCGTTTCGCCTGGTGACAAAAGATTTACCCCTTTATCCGTTGCCAGAGACCAGTTGTTGTGTTTACCGCTTCCGTTAACTCCAGCAAAAGGTTTCTCATGCAGAAGGCATACTAATCCATGCTTTGCCGCCACTTTCTGCATCATTTCCATGGTAAGCTGATTGTGATCTGTTGCAACATTAGTCGTTGTATAGATAGGGGCAAGTTCATGCTGTGCCGGAGCTACCTCGTTATGCTCTGTTTTTGCTAAAACCCCCAGCTTCCAGAGTTCTTCGTTCAGTTCCTCCATATAATCGGCTACTCTCGGCTTAATCACTCCAAAATAGTGATCATCCATTTCCTGGCCCTTTGGCGGTTTTGCACCAAACAAGGTACGCCCTGTAAAGCGGAGATCCCTTCTCTGCTCATACATTTCCTTTGTAATCAGAAAGTATTCCTGTTCCGGACCTACTAAAGTACGGACGCATTTCACATCTTCATTTCCGAACAGACGAAGGATACGCATCGCCTGCTTATTTAAAGCTTCCATGGATCGCAGAAGGGGAGTTTTCTTATCCAGAGCCTCTCCGCCATAAGAGCAGAATGCAGTCGGAATGCATAATGCCTTTCCCTTTATAAATACATATGAAGTTGGATCCCATGCCGTATACCCTCTTGCCTCAAAGGTGGCC
This sequence comes from Lachnospiraceae bacterium AM93-12TA, assembly GCA_027698105.1. GTDB lineage: Bacteria > Bacillota > Clostridia > Lachnospirales > Lachnospiraceae > Otoolea. The sequence goes on along the minus strand of JAQERH010000008.1, from coordinate 39,848 downwards.
CGAAGCCCGCCGGAAGGAAAAGAAGACGCGTCTGGTTCTCCTTTAATCAATTCCTTCCCTGAAAACTCCATAATCACGCCGCCGTCCGGTGAGGGGGAAATAAAGCTGTCATGCTTTTCCGCTGTTACGCCGGTAAGAGGCTGAAACCAGTGAGTATAGTGTGTAGCGCCATGTTCAACTGCCCAGTCCTTCATAGCAGCAGCAACGGCATTTGCCACATTGATATCCAGCTTTGCGCCTTCATCAATGGTTTTTCTCAAAGACCTGTACACTTTAGACGACAGTTTTGATTTCATCACTCTGTCGTCAAATACCTTACATCCAAAAAAATCTGATACCTTTTTCATAATGGCTCTCCTCTCCTGGAACAGAATTTTGAAAACAAAAAGGCAAGGATGCTTTCACATTACCTTTCATGTACTGTAAAAGACGCCCTTGCCCTTTGAATCAAATTGCATCAACTGAAGCTTATAAAGAAAAAAGCGTCTCTGAGAACTCTATCTCAAAGACGCCGTTGCCTTTATGTGTGGGATATTACACCCTGAAAATTCATTTGTCAATCCTTTTTTTTAATTTTTCTATTTTCTGCCGTTGAATTGATAAACTCACATTTTAATCTCTTGACAAAACTTACCATCCGCTGTATAAATAATAATTATGAGCAAAGGCGTTCATTGGTTATGGAGGAATCATATCTGCCATAACCAATGAACGCCTTTGCTTTTTTGCAGCATCTGTATATAAAAGGCGTGTTACTCTTGCACGCTGAGGCTAGTGTGATACAATAGATAAATCACAGAACCACGCAAACAAATAAAAAGAAAGAAGGTAATGCCATGAAGTATTCCAAAGCAGAGGTACTCCAATATATGCAGGAAGAAAATATAAAATTTATTCGTCTGGAATTTTGCGACGTATTTGGCAAACAAAAAAACATTTCCATTGTGCCCCAGGAGCTTCCACGCGCTTTTGAGCAGGGCATTGCCATTGACGCTTCTGCCATTAGCGGCTTTGGCGACGAAAGCCATTCCGATCTCTTCCTTCATCCAGATACCGATACTCTGATGCTTCTTCCCTGGAGGCCGGAGCATGGACGCGTTGTAAGGATGTTCTGCAGCATTTCATATCCGGATGGAACCCCTTTTGAATGTGATACCCGTTCCCTGTTAAAAAAAGCAGTTCAAACAGCAAAGCAAAACGGTTATCAGTTCTTCTTTGGTGCGGAACAAGAATTCTATCTGTTCCATCTGGATGAAAATGGAAATCCGACAAAAACTCCTTATGATAATGCCAGCTACATGGATGTTTCTCCCGAAGACAAAGGTGAGAATATCCGCCGCGAAGTCTGCCTTACCCTGGAACAGATGGGAATTTTGCCTGAAAGCTCACATCACGAAGAAGGGCCAGGACAAAATGAAATTGACTTCCGATATTCAGATCCTCTGACTGCTGCGGACAATTCCATGACCTTTCAGACCGTGGTAAAAACAATCGCCGGACTAAACGGCGTATTTGCAGATTTTAGTCCTAAACCATTAGAAAATCAAGCGGGAAATGGCTTTCACATCAATATGTCCGTTAAATCCTCAGATGGTACAGATAATATGGACAGCATGATTGCCGGTATCTTGTTTAAAATTTCAGATATGACTGTATTTTTTAATCCGACCCCTGATTCTTACAAACGCTTTGGCAGCCATAAAGCCCCCAAGTATATTTCCTGGTCCAGCGAAAACCGCTCTCAGCTTATTAGAGTTCCCGCAGCAATTGGCATATATCGGCGTGCTGAACTTCGTTCTCCTGATCCATCTGCAAATACTTACCTGGCTTTTGCTCTTATGATCCATGCCGCTTTGGAAGGAATCCAAAATAAACTGGTACTGCCGCCTCCTGTGGATATTAATTTATATAAAGCAGATGATAATACTCTTAAAAATTTCAGGCAGCTTCCAAAAGATTTTAAATCAGCCTGCACAGTTGCTGCAAATAGTGATTTTATCAAAAAGCATATACCAGATACCATATTAAATATCTATTGCAATCAATAGAATTCGTTTTTTTAAGGAGGGGTGTAAAATGAGTTTTAAAGAATGTACCTACAGTGTCCTCATCGTATCTGCAACTGATGCTTTCACCTCTGCCTTTGCTGACCTGCTTCCTGAAACAAAATACTTTCCTGTTCATACTGTTTCAAGTATCAATGCCGCCAGATGTACGCTGACAGAAAAAACTTATGATTTCATTATCATTAACGCCCCTTTACGCGATGATATCGGCGTTCGTTTTGCCATTGACACTTGTCGTAATAAGCAATCTGTTGTTCTTCTCATCGTAAAAAGCGATATCTATAATGGGATTCATGAGCAGGTTACGGAATATGGTGTATTTACCTTGTCAAAGCCATTATCCAAGATAACTATGACATATGCGCTTAACTGGCTGGAAAGCTCCAGAGAACGGCTAAGACAATTTGAAAAAAAATCTCTATCCATTGAAGAAAAAATGGATGAAATCCGCCTTGTCAATAAGGCAAAGTGGATTTTGATCAGCCAGCTTTCCATGAGCGAATCTGAGGCCCATCGCTACATAGGAAAACAGGCAATGGATCGCTGTGTTACCAAACGAACTATTGCAGAAGAGATCATCAAGACCTATTCTTAAATATACCGTAATCGGCCAGATACGTTTTTACCATATCGTAAGTACGAAAGTCCGCATAGCTGTAAAGCGTCATATTAAAAGGGCCGCTGCAAAAGAAAATCTCCTGTTTCTTTTGCAGCGGCCCTTTTCACTCATGGTCAGGCTTTATTTCAGTTAGCTTACTTTTGCTGTCTCTCTCTTTTTGATAATCGGAAGAATCAATCCGAGAGCAGTCAGAATAAATGGAGTAATAATATTTAACGCAGTAGACGCTATATCACCCTTTACATACATTCCCATAACGCAGCAGGCTGCCGTTACGGCAAAACACCAGATGCCAGCTGTAAAGGCAAGTCCCTGGTTCTTGGTAAAGCGGTACTCCGGGTTAAATTTGTTCATACATCTGCGCAGAGCCAGATAGGCTGCAAATACCCACAGATAACGCAGGGGCATGGTAACAGAATTTAACTTATTTAACTGTGTCAGGACAGCGGCTGCTCCTGGAACAAAGGACTGCACTAAAATAATACTTCCGGATAATACAACTACCATCCAGATTCCGTTAATATAAGCGCCGCATTTATTCTTCTTGAGCAGCTTGGATGGAATGAATTCCCTTGCATCCTCATTGTCAAGGAGCATACGAAGAGGAGCGTCAATGCTCAGCACCAGGGTAGAGAACTGTCCCACTGCGTTGCAGGCAGCATAGATAATCAGGAACAGATTTCCCACATTATAGTACTGTCCCAGTTTCTGGAATGCCCAGTAGCCTCCGTTGGACACGTAGGAATCAAAACTTTCCTTGCTCTCGTTAATGACAGACGGGTCAAACATCATTCCCATGGCAACGGTTCCCAGGATTGCACAGACCATAACCATAACAGCCAGGGCAATCATTCCCTTGGGAAATCCTGTAGCAGAATTTTTCACCTTATTGACATAAGGGGAAATCTTCTCACAGCCTCCGACTGCAAATACCAGGATAGACAGGGAAGTAAAGTAACCTACATTAAACTGCGGAATCAGGTTCTTTACGCTGAAATCCATGGAAACATAACCGCCGTTCGGGTTAATGACTGGAGCTGCAAACATCATCAGAATGTACAGGATAGACATTACGAACATACTGGTTCCGGCCAGAGTAGCCAGCTTTTTTAAGGGATTTAATCCACGGCTTGCCACCCAGCAGAAGAACAGAAATACAGCCAGAGTAGCCAGCTGTACCCAGATAGTCGGAAATTTGTCATAGGTAGTTCCATCCTGGAATACCATCCAGCTTAAAGCTTTTAAACCGCCGCTTCCCTTGCTGGCAATATAGGTTACATGGCAGGCCCAGTAGGTCCAGCCTGCATAGTAGGCAAACTTAGGGCTGATAGTCTCACGAATCCATGAGCTGACACCTCCGCCGGAATGCTTAAATGCCGATCCCAGTTCTCCTACCATCAGAGTGTAGGGTACAAAATACAGGGCAAACATGAGAATCCAGCTGAAAATAACCTGAATTCCATTAAAGTATACGAAGCCGTTCAGAACGTTTCCAAAGCCCCAGACTGTGGAAAACGCCATAAAGGCCAGGGTATACCAGTTAATTTTCTTTGAATTTTCCATTCAACACCTCTTTTAGTTATTTGTTTTCTGCCTTTTAGGATTCCCGGTTTTCCGCCAGGTATCCACATCCATGAGGTTTTGCAGGAAAGTTCTCCACATAAATAATGGAAGAAATAAACATTCATTTTCCTAGTTCCCGCAAGCACAAAGCAGATTATTACATAAATCGCGGCATGCGTCAACTGAAAATTTTCTCTTTTATAAATTCAGGTTATCTATTTCAAGTGGTACTATAACTGTTTCCGGACACCAGTAAGTTGGAGAGCGAAGCGTGACTGAAACAGACTCCTCCTTTCCGCTGCTGATCAGACTGAATCCTGTCATAACAGTATCCGGCTGCTGCTCTCCACTTTTATCGGGAAATTCGGGCCAGCCTGTTCTGGCGTAGGAAACTGTCTCCGAATCACTTTCCCGGTCTATCAGCATAAATGTAAACTTATGTTCTTCTGAATTGTCTATAACTGAGACTGAAACATGAAGCAGAGCGTCTGCATCTATTTCCGACTCCTCTTTCTCTGTCTCCGTCCGTTGCTGCGCCGTCACCTGAAGGAGGCGAATCTGGCTGTCACGAAAAGAAACTGTCTGATTCAGGGGCTTCGCCTCTCCAGAGCGGGGCACTGGAATGTTCACCTGCTGTGATTCCTCCATTCCCACCAGTCTGGCTCCCTCCAGCACTGCCTCGAAGCTTCCTTCTTTCCCTGTCTGAATCTCCTCCCGTGCCTTCTCAGGTATCTCAAATACCGTTCTCATGCCCTGAGCTCCTCCCTGGCATCCAACGGCAGGATCTTCCTGCCAGTTGTACGGATTTTCCCACAAAACAGGACAGGCAAACCGTTCACGTTCCGGTTCTGATGAAAGGTAGTACAGCTTCATCTTCTGAGGATTCACCAGATACCCCTGATCCGACCAGGTATACAGCTCTGCTGTTATTCTCTCCCCTTCCTGTTTTGCTCTGACAGCCATCCCATACCTGTCTCTTTCTGCTGCTCCTGACATTCCTTCCGTAAAGGCTCCCTTTAATAAAATTTCTTCTGAAAAAATCTCATCAGACAGCTCTCCCTCCTCCAGCACAGGAGCCGCTTCCATCTTAAAAACCACTGGTTCTTCAAAACCAGGCAGGTACAGGCGGTATGCCCCTTCCGGCTCTCCCGGGAAAGAATAACGAGCCTCCATTGAATATCCAAAGTTCATAATAAACCGGCCAGAGGGAAGCCTCGACAGACTGGACGTTTTCTGGGTCAGCCTGCCGGGGGCATACTGAACCTTCTCTATATTTTTTCCTTCTATCCGCACCGGTTTCGACTGTTCCACATCATTAATCAAGGCCAGATATGGGCTGTACCCGTAAAATGTTTCCTGTCCAGACTCCTCATCCCCTTCTATTCTGAAATAGGCAGGGTTATGCCCCAGCTCTCTCAAAACAGTCTCCTCATCTGCCTCCTTTGCAGAATAATCTGTAATGACTGCTGTAAACCAGAATTTTCCCGCCTGCTGGGCAGCAAACACCAGATCAGCTCTGGCCAGCTCTGATTCCGTAAATGGAGTCTCCTGCTCTGCCAGCTGGTATACTCTGGAACTTCCAGCCTCTATCAACCCGAATCCATCAGCAAACTGACGTTTCTCCTCTATCTCATTCTGTCTGCCTGTCTCTCCTTGCTCTGTCTCATACTCCGCCTTCCCATCCTGAGTTTCAGCTGCCGTCTGACTCTGCCCGGTCTGAATCATTTTCTCTGAAGTCCCTGGTACACATCCGCCTGCCAGAACTGCCGCTGTTATGCAGCAAATCAAATACCTGTGTTTCATTTTCCTGCCTCCTTTCCTCTGCCGGTTATTGCGCTCCATGGAATGAAAAATTCCATTAAATTATTTGATATTTTATATTATACCAGATATTTCGTCTTGTTTTATCTGTATATTTATTACATTTTTCTTTCTATTTTTCATCAGTTGCAATCTGGTTCTCCTTCCATTAAAATAAGTACTGAATTTTCTACCAGGGTTATCCAATAAGCCTTGATACCAGATTCCTGATTAATTTTAATGAAACGAAGGTGATACAAAATGAAACAGGCTGTTTTAACTTCTGCTGGCAAACCCCATCTATTCTCGAACCGTCAGCTGGCAGCCCTGATGCTTCCTCTAATCTGTGAGCAGATTTTTACTTCCTTTATGGGCACTGTGGATTCCATGATGGTCAGCAATGTAAGCGAGGCGGCTATTTCCGCCGTATCCCTGGTTGATGCCATCAATATTTTAGTCATCCAGGCCTTTTATGCTCTGGCTTCCGGAGGAGCCATTATCTGCGCCAACTATCTGGGGCAGAAGCGTCAGGATCAGGCAGAACGTTCTGCCAATCAGCTTCTTTTTATTATTTTTTCCATTTCACTGGCTGTGCTGGCAGTCTGTCAGGTTTTTCAGAGACCGCTCCTCCACCTGATTTTCGGTTCTGTGGAGCAGGAGGTTATGGACGATGCTATGGTGTACTTTTTCTACACTTCCCTGTCCTTTCCTTTTATCGCCCTCTTTGATGCCGGTTCTGCCATTTTCCGGGCGCAGAACAACAGCCGGCTCCCTATGGCGATTACCATATTCACAAACCTGATGAATATTGCGGGAAATGCCCTCCTGATTTTTGTTTTTCATCTGGGAGTGGCCGGAGCCGCTATTTCTACGCTGGTTTCCCGTATTGCAGCGGCTCTTCTGGTTCTTATCTTTCTGCGCCGGACATCAGGAGAGCTTCGAATCGGAAACTTTATTTTCTTAAAGCCGGACGGCCGCCTCATTAAAAACATCCTGCGGCTCGGAATTCCTTCCGGTGTGGAAAACGGCATGTTCCAGTTTGGAAAGCTGGCGATCCAATCTACTGTCTCCACCCTGGGCACAACTGCCATTGCCGCCCAGGCTATGACAAATATTCTGGAAAACTTTAACGGAATTGCCGGAGTCGGAATCGGCATCGGCATGATGACAGTGGTAGGGCAGTGCCTGGGAGCAGGAAGACCAGACGAAGCCCGGTTCTATATCAAGAAACTGAGCCTGGCAGCTGAGTTTGCCGTTTTTGGAAGCTGTATTCTCATTTTCCTGCTGGCAGATCCAGTTACCAGAATGGCGGGACTTACACAGGAAAGCGCTTCTCTCTGTCTGTTCATGGTGGGATGGATTACCATTGTAAAGCCTTTGGTATGGACAGCTGCCTTCATCCCTGGTTATGGGCTGAGAGCAGCCGGCGATGTAAAATTTTCCATGATTCTTTCCTGCCTGTCCATGTGGATCTGCCGTGTCAGCCTTTGTATCTATCTGATTCGCTCCTGCGGCTTCGGCCCTATGGCAGTCTGGATTGGCATGTTTACCGACTGGACTGTTCGTGGTCTGTTCTTTATCCACCGGTTCAGAAGCGGAAAATGGCTGAAGCACTCTGTAACGGATTAGATGATTTCGCTCCGCTCCATTGACAAGGAATCTGTTTTTTTCTATGATGAAAGAAACGAAGCAGAAATCTATTTTTAATAGGTATTACAGCAGCAGCTAAAAGGAGGTATTATGTACGCAAAGAAAGACAAGGATCGTTCCCGCCTGATGAAAGCAGCCCTGCAGGAGATCCCCTGCGATCTGACAGTTTCCAATGTCCTTTATCTGAATATTTTTACCGGAGAGATCTATCCGGCTCAGGTAGATATCCTGGACGGCATTGTAGTCCGCGTCCGGGAAGAGGGACAGGACACGATCTGCCCTTCCAAAGAAATCTATGACGGTAGCGGAGCTTACCTGATTCCAGGCTTCATTGACGTCCACATGCATGTGGAAAGTACCATGATGATCCCAGAGCAGGTGAGCCGGGCCATTCTTCCGTGGGGCACTACCACAATCTGCACAGATCCCCATGAAATCGGAAACGTAATGGGCATTGAAGGTGTCGAATTTATGCTGGAAAATGCAAAAAAATCTGCACTTCGCCAGTATGTTCTGGCTCCTTCCTGCGTGCCGGCGGTTCCCGGCCTTGAAAGCAGCGGCGCCTCCTTTGAAGCTCCTGAAATCCGCGCCCTTTTGGAAAAAGAAGGCGTTATCGGCATCGCGGAGATCATGGACTTTGTAGGCGTTTACAAGGACAGTCCCCGAATGCATTCGATTATTGATGAAGGTTTTAAAAAGAACGCATTTCTCCAGGGACATGCTCCCACTGTCACAGGAAAAGAGCTGTGCGCCTATCGGCTGGGCGGACCAGAAAGCGACCACGAAAGCCAGAGCGCAGCAGAGGTACGTGAAAAACTCCGCCTGGGTATACATGTCAATGTGAGAGGAAGCTCCCTGTGCGACGTAGTTCCGGAGCTGATCCGAGGTCTGGACGGTCACAGATGGTATGATCATGTTTCCTTCTGTACAGATGATGTGCATGCCAGCGATCTGCTGGCTGACGGACATGTAAACCGTGTAGTCAAGCGGGCCATCGCTGCCGGTATGAGTTCCTTAGACGCCATCAAATGTGCTACCTTAAACGCAGCAAAGGAACTAGGGATCCAGGATCTGGGAGCAGTCGCTCCAGGCTACGTCGCTGATTTCCAGCTGGTACGCCGTCTGGACGGAAGCCAGCCGGAGGCTGTATTTATCGAAGGAAAGAAGGCAGCTGAAAACGGCGTCTATGTAGGGCAGGACACCGAACCGGTCGCTTCTTCCTTTAAGAATACAGTAACAATTCCCCAAATTTCCTCTGTAGCAGATTTTATTCTCGCTGTTCCTGAAAATTATGGACAGGAGCAGATACAGGTCAACGTGATGGTTCCATCCGCCGATAAGATTCTGCGAACCGTCCGCCCGGTAAACCTCCCTGTCAGGGATGGAGCCGTATCATTAGAGGACCGCGAAGATCTCCAGTTTGTAAGTGTTGTAAACCGCTACGGAAATGGAAAGCAGGTGATCGGCGTGTTTGAAAACTTTGGTCTCCGGGAAGGCGCTTTCGCCACCACTATCACCCACGACAGCCACAATCTGCTGGTAGTTTACCGGGATCCTGAAAGCGCCCTGAAAGCCGTACAGGCTCTGAAGGCCTGCGGCGGCGGTATCTGTGCAGTACAGAATGGTGAAGTTTCTGTTCTGGAACTTCCTGTGGCCGGCTTAATGTCTAATCTCCCCTGCCGTGAAATCGCAGAGCAGATTGAGACTGTCCAGAGAGCGGTTCAGGCTGTCACCACACCGGAAACGTCCCTGCTGGGAGCTTCTATTATGTCATTAACAGCTTTGCCTGGTGTAACAATTACTGACTTCGGCCTGGTAGATGGAATCAGCCAGACTCTTCTTCCAGTTTTTCCATCTGAAAGCTGAAGCATCTTCTGCGAAACTGCCATGTGATGGGGCAAAACTGTCTCTTTCCGTGTATTTATCAGTTGAATATTATCCTTATATTGATTATAATGAACTGGAACGGAGGTGCAGTCAATGAAAGATATGAAAACAATTATTATTGCTATCCTGTGCGGCGTAATTGCAGGTCTGGCTTTTATTTTGAAAAAGCAGCAGGATATCCAGATGGTTCTGGCCCTCAGCCACCGTGAGCTGGAAAGCTGGCTGGACGAGGGAAAACGGGTAAAATAAAGGCACAAACTTGCAGGAAACAATTATAATAAATATGCATAGGAAAAGCAGGCACAGACTGTTTCATGGCAGTCTTGTGCCTGCTTATTTTCACGCATCTAATGATATATCATCTGAAAATTTTTCTTTAAGACTGAGGAAGGAAACAGAGGCCATCAATGCATACAGCGCCTGACTCAGTCAGAACTCCGCCTCCTCCATCTACGCGGCTGGTTCCTCCTGGGAAAAACAGACCTTCTTTTTTCAAAATTCCATTAGGCATCACTAAAAGAACACCAAAATCTCCTGTTTCTTTGATTTTATGACCTTTTTTCTTTAAAAGCTCAATGCTATCCGGCGAAAATCCCGACTCCAGTTCCAACCCCTGTTCTCTTGTCAGGCAGCACATATGAGGCATTTTCACAGCAGAATCCATCATCATTCCATAATCAATCACATTTATAATTAGCTGCAATGTACTGGTGATAATTCTCGGCCCTCCGGCAGCTCCTACCGCCATTACCGGTTTTCTATCCTTCATTACAATCGTTGGTGACATGCTGGACAAGGGGGTTTTCCCTGGCCGGACTGCATTGGCCATTCCATAGGCAAGTCCCTGAGTCGTTCTTACTCCCACTTTTGCGCTGAAATCTGCCATCGTGTTATTCATAATAAATCCCCGACCCGGAATCACAACTCCGCAGCCCCACCAGTTTCGTATAGTCTGAGTCTGGGCAATCACATTGCCCTCCTTATCCATAATGGTAAAATTAGAGGTGCATCCCCTATATTCCTTAGCCTCTATGCCTTCTGACGGAGCATATTCCCCGGCTTCTTCCATAGAAATCTTTGCTGCCAGCTCCTTCGCATATTCCTTTGACAAAATTTTCTCCAGATTAATCTGCACAAAATCTGGATCCCCCATGGCCACAGAGCGATCTGCAAACATCAGCTTCATCGTTTCTGCTATGACATGAGTGCTGTCTGCTGAGTGAAACCCCATTTCTTTTAAGTCGAAAGATTCCAGAATATTCAGCATCTGAATCAGGTGGCTTCCGCCTGAAGAGGGCGGCGGCATAGAAATAATCTCATAACCTCTGTAGCTTCCACTGACTGCTTTTCGTTCCTTTACCTGACAGTTTTCCAGATCTGTTTTCTCTAACACTCCATGATACTGGTTCACCTGTGCAGTAATCTCCTCTGCTATCGGCCCTGTATAAAACCAGTCTACTCCCTTTTCTGCTACTGCCTCCATAACTGACGCCAGTTCCTCATTGCGTACCAGCTCTCCAAACTTTCTTGGCTTTCCATTGTTTAAATAAAGTTCTCTGAATCCCTCATATTCCCGGCTGTTGTGTTCTGCCTCCGGTGTATTGCTGATTCTAGCATAAGCAAAACCACAGAAAAAGCCTTCTCGGCACAGACGGATTGCCGGAGCAGAAACTTCTGCCCAAGTCATAGTACCGTGATTTTTCAGTAACTGATCCATAGCTCTGTAGAAAGCCGGAACTGCCACTGAGCGGCCTGAATATTCAGTCAGGTTTAAATCTACCTCTCCATTTTCATCGAGAAACATATCCTGGTTGGCGTTTTTCGGAGCCGTACCTCTGGCATCTACTGAATAAACCTTATCTTTCTTCCTGTCATAGAATACCTGAAAGCATCCGCCTCCAATCCCGCTGTGATATGGTTCCACCACCCCCAGAGCCAGTGAAACTGCCACAGCTGCGTCAAAAGCATTGCCTCCCTTCTTTAAAATTTCCAGTCCCGCCTGGGCCGCATATGGATTATTGGCGCTGACTGCACCTTCACTCCCAGACACATGAGGCTTATACATGGCAATCGTATCATCTGCTGACATATTCAAATACGGTCTGTTCGGCATAAGATCCCCTCCTACTCTGTTTTATTTAAAAGTGTTGCTGCAATTCCTGCCACATAGCTCACAAGAATCGTAGGATATACTACATTCAATACATCATTCATTCCCACTGCAACCCAGACAACTGCTGTGATAATTCCGGCTGCCACACTGACTAAAGAGGCAGTGGCATTTACCCGCTTCCAGAACAGTCCTACGATGACAGAATAGCTGAATGGAGAGGTTACCACATAAGTTAAAGTCAGGAACAGGCTGGTCATCTGAGCAGACGGGATAAAAAATCCTACCAGCAGGGAAATATATGCCACCGCAATAGTTCCAAACCGTGAAATTTTTAATACCTTTTTATCATCTGCAGCTGGACAAATCTGTTTCTTATAAATATTAGTGAGGATGGTTCCTGTGGCCATCATCATGGTGGCCATGGTCGCCGCAATAATCATAGTACAGACAGCAAAAATAATTCCTGCTGTTACTGGAGAACTCATGTCTCTGATGGCCCATGCAAACGCTGTAGCCCCATCTCCCAGCCCATCATTTTTTGCTCTGGCCATCATTCCAATCATAGCGGTAAGAATACAAATGGGAGCCGCTATCACATAACCCAAAATACATCCATTTCTGGCTGTTTTGTCATCTTTAGCCGCCAGCATAGGTTGAAGAGCTGACTGAAGGACGACAGAACTTAAGGCTCCTCCCAGTGCCCATGCTATGATTTCCTGGGATGGCATTGCACTCAATTTATTGTATCCTTCGGGAAGCTGTTCAATTAAACCGGAATAGTCGCCAAACTCTCCCAAATGAGAGCCTACAAACCAGATAAGCAGTGCATAGGTTGCTACACACACCACCCGTCCGATGGCAGCAGAGCCTTTCATACCCGCAAATCCTGTATACACAGCAGCTATAGTAACTCCTACAAACATGGCAAACCCTGTATTCAGATTAGGAAGCACAATCTGAATAATGGATGCGATGGTTTTAAGCTGAATTGGAATATAAAGGATTCCAAAAACAATCCATACATAGGACTGCACCCGTGCTACTGCAGGAGAATATCTGCCTTCCAGATAATCTGGCAAGGCATCACTGGGCAGATTCTTTCTCAGGGTCTTAGCCAACAGGCCGATGAGCAGAATATAAAGACCACTGGCAATGGAGTACCAACATCCGGCAATTCCCATGGTATAGCCATTCTGCGCCGCTCCCACTACGCTCATTCCACCAATCTGCCAGGCTCCCAGCATAGCTCCTACAGCAAATACTCCCATTGATCGGTCACCGCCACTCCACTGATTTGCTTTGGTGATTTTTGTTCCTGCATAAATACCGATTCCGATAATCAGCACAAAGGTAATAATCCAGGTAGAAATTAACATATGCGTTCCTCCTTTTCTCTCTTTTTTCCCTCTGCTGATATTTTATCGGACTTTTATTTAATTGTATTGTATAAATCAGAACTCTTTTTCCGATATGCGCCTGGACAAAGGCCGGAAAATTCCTTAAATTCCCTGTTGTAGTGAGCCTGATCGTAATATCCCAGGCGGGCAGCCTCCTGGGCCAGACAAATTTTCCCTTTATCTGTTCCTTGGATTAGACCCTCCCTGTGAATAGACTGAAGTGCATGCTGAAAACGCGTCTGACGACAGAGCTGCTTAGGCGGAATTCCCACTCGTTCTGTAACCAGCTCCTGAATATATCGGCTTGTATAAGCTGTCTCCTCCTCCAATTCTTTCATTTTTATATTTCCGCCCCTCTCCCATATCAGGCGCTGAATCTGCAGAACAGTCCCGCTTTTCTGCTTTCTGTACACTGTCTTTTCTGCATCCCAGCGAATCATCAGTGAAAGCACTGCCTCCTGAGCCTCCTTCCCTTTTTCGTTTAAACAGACAGCATCTCTCAACTGCCCAATCTGGACAGCTGAGAACACATCTCTGATATCCATTCCCTCTGGCAGAATTTCGTAGGCAGGAATAGAAAAAATATCAGAAAATCGGCCGGGAGAAAAACGAACAAACAAACCTTTTTTGAGACCGTGAAGCGGAATCACTTTTTTACAGCTGAGCACTCCATAACATATTCCAAAAAACTCCTCGGAATCTGACAAAATCAATCCGATCTGCCCGTTTCCCGGTACGCAGAGCCAGGATTCATTGTTCCATTCCATGTGAGAAACAGCAATTCCCGACGCCTCCATCATCTGGCTATCCTGACTGATATCACCTGAATCTTCCCAAAAAGGCTGAATGGAATAGAAATATCTGCTGTCTTTCATCTGTCCGCCCCCCTTATGAAGCACAACAGGGGTGCAGGTTTCCAGCCATGCCGGAACACCTCCACCCTAATGTTATGCCTGCTTATTTTTCACATTTTCTGTATTATTGTCAGTTTTACTTCAATTCTCCTGACGCTATCATATCTGCTCCGCATCCGCAGATATTTTTTATTATAACATCATATCGCTTTACAGGAGCGGTTACTTCTATTTTTTTGATCTCTTCCATGCACTGCATCAAAAGCTCCTTGGGAACTGGGCAGCTGGAACGAATCGGAAGAAGAGGATGAACTTTACTGTCTGTCTTAACAGTAGTGGTAAGGATTCTCACTGGATGAGAAAACTCCTGACGACCATATTCTTCGCCCCGGCGACAGGTATACCCTGTAATGGATGTTACCTGATCCCCCTCTCCCTCCACCAGAATATGGCAGCCCATGGGGCAGACTGTACAGATAATTTCCTTTGTCATAGAGTTACGCCTCCTTCGCAATTTCAACTGTCACATCACCTGTCACAAGATTTAAAGGAATCTCAATGAATTCCATTTCTCCCGGATTCACTCTCAGGGCTTTTTTCGCCTTAATTTCCTTTTCACCGCATTTGGCAGAAATCTTTACTTCTGTGTCAGGAGCCAAAACTCTGAAAAACAGACGGACAGTCTCATTTTCAGAGTTTCTCTTTAAAGAACCGTCCAGGCAGATGGACTGAGGGCAGAGATACCGTACGTTTGATCCTGGTACAGCTTTCACAGAATTCCTCTCTCCTGTCATTTCTCCTTGAGCCGCCCCATCTTTCCAGAGTGCGGCGTACCTTGCAGCACATGCCCCTGCCTGCATACTCTCTGTCGTTACATTGTCCACTAAATCATTCACATGTACTACGTTTCCGCAGGCAAAAATACCTGGAACGGATGTCTGCATGTACTGATTCACAGACGGACCGTTTGTCACCTGGTTCATCTCAATTTCCGCCTGCCTTGTCAGCTCATTTTCAGGCAGAAGGCCGACTGACAGAAGAAGCGTATCACAGGGAATAAATTCCTCTGTTTCAGAAATCGGTTTTTTGCTTTCATCCACAGCAGCCACATATACGCCTTCCACTCTCTCATTTCCCACAATTCTGGTCACTGTGTGGGACAGCTTTAACGGAATGTTAAAGTCGTCCAGGCACTGCACTTTGTTTCTGGTAAGTCCTGCAAGAAAGTCCATAATTTCTACTACAGCCTTCACATGAGCTCCCTCCAGGCTCATTCTCCTAGCCATAATCATTCCAATATCTCCAGAGCCCAGAATCACTACTTCACGGCCTACCATTGCATTCTGCCGGTTCATCAGGCGCTGCGCAGCTCCTGCTGTGTAAACGCCTGCCGGTCTTGTACCTGGAATCTGGATTCCTGCCCTTGTTTTTTCCCTGCATCCCATAGCCAGAATAATACTTCCAGCCTTGACTCTTGTCATTCCATACTGGGAATTCACACAGTATACAGCCTTCTCTTCCGGTACGACCTCCAAAACCATAGAATTTAATAAAACCTCGGCTCCCAGTTTTTCAGCCTCATCTCCAAACCGTCCGGCATATTCTGGTCCTGTCAGTTCTTCCTTAAAATAAGTAAGCCCAAAGCCAGGGTGAATGCACTGCTGTAAAATACCTCCCACGCTCTCGTCCCGTTCGATTAGGAGGACTCGTTCAGCTCCCTCCTTCTTTGCTGCCACTGCCGCAGAAAGTCCTGCCGGGCCTGCCCCGATAATTGCCACGTCACATGTTATCTCATACATACAAACCTCTCCTTCTGCCCTGCCTGATGCAGTTTCCGCTATCTCATCCTTCCTGTTACCATGTAGGATCCTGCGTTATTTTTATTGACCTGCTCCACCGGAATGTTCCATTCTTTAGCCAGAATCTCTATCACTTTTGGTCCGCAGAAACCGCCCTGACAGCGTCCCATTCCGGCGCGTACCCTCCGCTTTACCGCATCCATACTTCTGGCTCCCAGAGGTCGACGGATGCAGTCTAAAATTTCACCTTCTGTGATCGTCTCACAGCGGCAGATAACCGTTCCGTAAGCCGGATTTTCTTTTATCAGTTTTTCCTTCTCCTCTCTCGTAAGCTCATGGAACCTGATAATTCCCTTTCTGGTTTTTTTGAAATTCTCTTTAAATGTAAGCGGCACGCCATGATCAATAAGAAGCTGTGCCACATATTTTCCCATGGCCACGGACAGAGTCAGGCCTGTGGAACGGACTCCTGACAGATTTACAAATCCTTCCAGATCCTCCCACATATCCACATGAAGTCCTTCCGGATTTCTATTGGGGCGCAGACCACTGTACTGGGTAATCGTATCTTTTACATTGACGTCTGGAATCAGTCGCTTCACATCATCCACGATACTCTGAAGCCCCTCTGGTGTCACACTCTTGTCTGTCTTATTATCTAAATCCTCTGCCGTAGGGCCTACCAGCATATTTCCGTGAATCGTAGGACACATCAATTTGCCCTTTGTCACCTTAGTTGGAATTGGCAGCACAATATGTTCGACCTGGCAGCTGGTATTCTTATCTAAAATATAGAACTGCCCTCTTCTGGCTACAACTTTGTAGTCTGCTTTTCCCACCATGGCTGCAATCTCGTCGCAGTAAAGCGCGGCTGCATTAATGACATAGTCGGTTTCTATGATTCCTCCTGTGGTCTCCACTGCCTTTACTTTTCCGTTTTCTGTCTGAATTCCTGTTACCTTTGTATTAAGAAGGAAGGAAACACCATTTTCATTAGCGTTCTCTGCCAGGGCCTGCACCAGAATAAACGGATCAATAATGCTCTCTCTTGGAATATAAAGTCCTCCCTTTACCTCAGGATTCAGGTTAGGTTCCATGTCCAGGAGTTCCTCCCTGGTTTTATACTCCACATCATATACTCTGTTTTTGAAAGCCTTGGCTTTGATCTCCGGCAGCTTCTCATACTGTTCCTGAGTAATGGCCGGAAGAATTGCTCCAATCCTCTTAAAAGGTACGTCCAGATCTCTCGCCAGTTCATCATACATGGGATTGGCTGCTACCACAAGCTGGGACTCCAGAGTTCCAGGAGAAGCGTCATAGCCGGTGTGAATAATGGCACTGTTCGATTTGGAAGCGTCACCTCCAATGTCCTCATTTTTGTCTACCACTATTACATCAATTTTATATTTGGAAAGTTCTCTGGCAATGGCGCATCCCACAGCCCCGGCTCCTATTACTACTACATTTGTCCTCATAATTCTCCTTCCTCCTGTTCCATTCTTATTTTTCTGCCCAGTCCTTAGCACGTTCTACTGCCTTATGCCAGTTCCTGAGAAGCTCTGTCCTGGTGGATTCCTCCATATGAGGTTCATATCTTTTATAAAGTTTCCAGTTATGCTCAAGTTCTGATAAATCGTGGAACTCCCCGATTCCGTAGGCCGCCAGATAAGCAGCTCCCAGACCTGTCGTATCTGTAATTACTGGAACGTCCACCGGAATTCCAAGAATATCAGCCTGAAACTGCATTAAAAATTCATTGACAACCGCTCCTCCGTCTACCCTCATCACCTCAATCGGAATGCCGGAATCTTTCACCATTACATCCAGGTTATCCTTCACCTGATATGCAATACTCTCCAATGTAGCTCTCACCAGCTGTTCCTTTGTAGTTCCTCCTGTAATTCCTACAATAGTTCCTCTGGCATACTGGTCCCAATGAGGTGCTGCAAGCCCTGCAAAAGCCGGTACAAAGTAGACTCCGCCTGTATCCGGTACAGATTTGGCCAGTTCCTCTGTCTCAGCTGCGCTGGAAATCAAATGCAGTTTGTCACGAAGCCACTGAACTGCTGCTCCCGATATGTAAATGCCTCCATCCAGGGCAAAGGTCATCTGCCTATTATTCAGCCCCCATCCTACGGTAGTCAGAAGACCATTGTCTGAGTAAACTGGCTTATCTCCTGTATTCATCAGCATAAAGCAGCCTGTTCCATAGGTTGTTTTCACAGTTCCCGGCTTAAAACATGCCTGGCCGAAAAGAGCTGCCTGCTGATCTACCACAGAACCGGAAATTGGAATCTTAGCCCCGAAGAAATCCAGGGGATCTGTATATCCGTATACCTTGGCGCTGTCGTGAATCTCCGGAAGAATGCTTTTAGGAATATCCAATGCCTTTAAAATGTCCTCATCCCATTCTCCTGTGTGAATATTTAACAGCATGGTTCTGGACGCAGTAGAATAATCTGTCACATGCACATGTCCATGAGTCAATTTCCAGATCATCCAGGTATCCAGTGTTCCTGCAATCACATGACCATTCTCAATTTTTTCCCGAACGCCTTCCACATGATCCATAATCCAGCGTATTTTTGTAGCACTGAAATAAGCATCCGCCACTAATCCTGTCCGTTCCCGAATCAAATCTCCATACTTTTCTGCCAGTTCATCTGCCATCTTCGCCGTTCTTCTGTCCTGCCAGACGATGGCATTGTATACCGGCACACCTGTGTAGCGATCCCACAGCATTACCGTCTCTCCCTGATTATCAAGACCCATGCAGGTCAGATCTGCTACCTGGATTCCAGCCTCTTCCGCCGCCATGGCTATAGTTTCCAGAATACTGCTCCAGATTTCCATGGGATCGTGCTCTACCCATCCCGGTTCCGGATAATACTGGGTATGCTCCTTGTATCCTCTGGCAATCTGATTCCACTGTGCATCAAAAATAAGAGCTGTCGTACCTGTTGTCCCCTGATCCAAACCTAAATAATACTTCTCCAACTGTTCTCCTCCTTTATTTACACTGTTTGCTGTAAC
The DNA here is from genome assembly GCA_027698105.1 of Lachnospiraceae bacterium AM93-12TA. GTDB lineage: Bacteria > Bacillota > Clostridia > Lachnospirales > Lachnospiraceae > Otoolea. The sequence continues at coordinate 21,067 of JAQERH010000008.1, read as the reverse complement.
CCTGTCAATTTCTTATTTTTCCTGCTGTTCCCTGCCCGGCTCCATTCCCCTGCACATAAAGAGAGCTAAGCAGACTGCAATAATACCTGCTGCCAGCTTTCCAATTACAACTGGCGTAATCATAGACGGCTCTACCCCTGCCGTAAATCCCAGATGATCACCAAGAGCCGCTGTAGCCGGAACCAGCCAGGCTGTATTAACAATAATGCCCTTTTTATTCATATCTTTCATCATTGTATAAACAGGAACGGAATTGGCTAAGGTAAATACAAGGCCAGCTGCGCTGGTTTTATCAAGTCCCAGCTTCTGTCCTGCCCTGTTTAACGGCTTATCCAGCACTTTTGTGAGAATGGTAAGAACTGGAAAAGTTCCAAGCAGGACAATGCCAATTCCTGCAATGGCACTCATACCCTCCATAATATCTGCCATTCCCGGAATCACTACTACTCCGGTAAGATGTTCAAAAGCTGCTGCTGCCAGTCCAATGTAGATAACAATCGTTATAAACTGTCCGAATACCATGCATCCCTTTACCATAGCTTCCGGAATAAATTTAAGACCCAGGGCCAGAATTGCTGCCAGAATAATAACTGGAACTGTATTCCAGAGTACCATGGATGGATTAAATCCTGCAATCAACCCTCCTATAACACTTCCTGCCGGAATTGTAATCAATCCAATTAAAAGTCCCTTAGAGAAGTAGGGTCGATCCTCTTTTTCGATCAGTCCCAAGCCTACCGGAATTGAAAATACTAGTGTGCATCCTAACATAGATGCCACAATATTCCCCGCCAGAAGTCCTGCCTCCTGATTCTGAGCCAGCTCCACAGCCAGAGGATAACCTCCCATATCATTGGCTAAAATCGCTCCGAACATAGCCGGATCTGCTCCCAGTGCTTCAAATACAGGAATAATCACAGGCCCCAATAAATCTGCAATCACAGGAGCCAGACAGACAATGCCTACCATCCCCAGCGCCAGAGGCCCCATAGCCTGAAATCCCTCATCAAACTTCTCTCCCAGTCCCAGCCTGTTCCCGAAAATCTTGTCAGCCGCTCCAATGATCACTCCGGCTGCCATCACCCAAAGAATAATCTGGTCAAATGTCATGCAGTTTCCTCCTTTTCTTCCGCTCTGCCCAGCGTTTGTTGTAAAAATCCACATTTTCACGTGCTTTTTGTTGTGTTTTATTGTATTACTTTCTAATTTTAAAATCAATACCACAAAATAGCTGATTTTTTAATCGTTTTTTTGTGCATTTTTTTCTCAATATTGTATCATTTTGCAAAAGTACAACAAATTACACATTTTATATCTGCAGACTGAAGCACCCAGATACAGAAAAAGGGAATCCTGCAGATTCAAAATCAAATAAAAAAAGAAGAGAACTCCGTTTCACCTGCCTGTACAGCCTGTGAATCTTCTTCTCTTCTTTCTCATATTCTTTATTATTCTTTGTATTACTTTTTAAAGACCACCCCAAAGACCAGGCAGCAAAGCGCTTACTCTGCCTCTATGCATCCGTCTTCTCCCTGTCTTCCAGCGCATCAGTCTGGATTACTTCTGTCTTCATTGTATGCATTTTCCCTAAAATAGCCCGATCCGCCCTGCTGTCAGTAATCAGCACATCCAATCTGGACAAAGGGCATACCTCATTCATAGCGATCACACCAAATTTGCTGTAGTCTGTCAGCCCAATCACCTTCTGACTCCGCTCCAGCATAACACGTCTCAGATTCGTTTCTTCAATATGGTAATCCGTGATGCCGTTTTCTACCGTTAATCCACCGATTCCCAAAATATATTTGTCCAGATTGAAACGGCTCATTACCTGCTCTGCCACAAAGCCGGAAACGGAAAATTCTCCTTTGCGGACCTCTCCTCCCAGCATAATAACGCGGATATTCTCATCCTCACTTAAAATTTCCGCAATCGGCATGGAGTTAGTCAGCACAATCACTCTCTTTTTCCCAAGTAAAGCCTTAGCAAACTCCCTGGCTGTGGTCCCAATATCGATTCCCAGCACGTCTCCGTCCTCAATCAGCTCCACAGCCCTTCTGGCGATAGCCGTCTTTTCTGCATAGTGCTTGATCTCCCGCTGCTCGTAGAGCGGCTCTTTTCCCTTCTTCTGATTCAGCACTGCGCCCCCGTATACCCGAGTCAAAAATCCCTGTTTTTCCAGATATTCCAAATCTCTGCGGATCGTCTCAATGGACACATCAAATATCTTCATCAAGTCGCTGACTTTTAACATCCGCTCTGCCTGGATCATCTCTATAATTTTTTCCCGCCTGCTCTGAAGCATGGTTTTCTCCCCCTGTCTGGATTTGTCCTGTTTTTATTATAATACCTGGGGAGATTTTTGCCAACAAGCCATAACAGTTTGCAGCTCTCCTCTTTCAGCCCAGTCCCTGCCTCTTCCTGATATCAGCGTACAAGAGACGCTACGCCTCCTCCAGACTTCTGCACATAAAAAGAGCCAGACACACGGCAAGTACGCCAGCCGCCAGCTTTCCAATTACAACCGGAGTAATCATGGACGGCTCTACCCCAGCCGTAAAACCAAGATGCGCCCCCAGAGCCGATGTAGCCGGGACCAGCCAGGCTGTATTCACAATGATACCTTTTTTATTCATATCTTTCATCATCGTATAAACGGGAACAGAATTGGCCAGTGTAAACACAAGGCCCGCTGCGCTGGTTTTATCAAGCCCCAGCTTCTGCCCCACCCGGTTCAGCGGCTTATCTAACACCTTTGTGAGAATGGTAAGCACCGGAAAGGTTCCAATCAGTACAATTCCGATTCCTGCAATGGCTTTCATCCCTTCCATAATGTCAGCCATCCCTGGAATCACCACCATGCCAGTAAGATGTTCAAAGGCAGCTGCCGCCAGCCCGATGTAAATGACAATCGTAATAAACTGTCCAAATATCATGCATCCCTTGACCATAGCCTCTGGAATCACTTTCAGTCCCAGGGCCAGAACTGCTGCCAGAAGGATAACCGGAACCATGTTTCTAATCACCATAGACAGATCAAATCCTGCTGCCAGGCCTCCTATGACGCTTCCTGCCGGAATCGTGATAAGACCAATTAAAAAACCCCTGGAAAAATAGGGCCGATCCTCCTTTTCAATCAGCCTTAAACCTACTGGAATGGAAAACACCAGGGTACATCCCAGCATGGAAGATACAATCGTTCCAGCCAGAAGTCCTGCCTCCTGATTCTTTGCCAGCTCCACAGCCATGGAATAGCCACCCATATCGTTGGCTAAAATTGCTCCAAACATAGCCGGATCTGCCCCCAGCGCTTCAAACACTGGAATAATCACAGGTCCTAATACATCTGCAATCACCGGAGCCAGGCAGACAATTCCAACCATACCCAGCGCCAGCTGTCCCATGGCCTGAAAGCCCTCGTCAAACTTTTTGCCCAGCCCCAGTCTGTTTCCAAAAATCTTATCAGCCGCTCCAATAAGCACCCCGGCTGCTATCACCCAAATAATGATTTGGTCAAATGTCATTCCGTCTCCTCCCTCTCACGCCCTATCTGGCATTTATATCAGGTTTCATTATAATACCTGGGGAGGTATTTGCCAACAGCAGCCGGTAAATGTGCAGAGTAAAAGTACAAAATCTGGCAAATCCCAGGAAAGATTCTTTCAAGCAAAAACGCCGTACAGGTTTCCCTATACGGCATTTTTCTTTACTCGAAGCATTTCTGAATCGTATTCACATCCCTCAAAAGAAGTTCCATCTGGTCTCCTGACTCGTCCTGGTTCCTTAGAGGCCGAAGATTATAGTAATTTTCTGTAATAATCCAGCCGCCAAAACCTCGTTCCTTCAAATATTTCATCTGGCTGAAGAAATCTGTATTTCCTTCTCCTAACAAACGATTTCCCGGCGCGTCTGTCCCATCTTTTACATGAAGAATGGTGTCCATGTAAGGATACAGGCCTTCCAGCTGGCTGAGCTGATCCATATCAAAATTAAATTTAAAATTCTGGGTATCAAAGTGAATTTTCAGATTGTCTGCGCCCACTGCATCCAGAAGTTCAATCTGTCTTTTCCAGTCAAGAGCGTTTTCTGTCAAAATTGTAATCCCCCGCTCTGCGCCCAGACGGCACGCGTAACTAAGAGCCTCTCTGGTATTTTCTACATGTTCCTGGCAGGTAATCAGATTGTGAATAAAATTGGGAATCATCAGACGGCTGATTCCCATCTGCTCTGCCGTCTCCACACCGATCTCAATCTGCTCCCAGGCAATTTTCCCATTTTCTGTAGACCTTCCGTGAATAAATTCATGCTCCATCAGATCGTTTAAGACAAGGGCAGGGAATTCTATTCCATATCGCTCTCCATCTTCCAGATATCCGTCCATCACAGTCTTTTGGGCCAACGGATATCCCGCTTCAAAGCTTCCCAGTTCTAACTGAATTCCTGAAAGACCTGCCTCATGGGCAGTTCTGACACTGTACAATCCGCCTCCTGGAAGTCCCCAGGCTACGGCTCCTATTTGAATCCTGCTACCTTTACACTCCATATCCCAGCCTCCTGTCTGTTTTTTCTCTTTTATCAGCACTTCTGCTCTTTACTCCAGATTGCTGTGGTTTCTAAACATCTCTTCTCCTGTAATGTGAAACCGATCCATCAGAAGAAGTACCATCGTGTCGCAAAGGATACCGGCGCTTTGTTCAAACAGGGTCCCCATTGGCTGTACAGAACAACCCTTCACCTGATCTTTCCTGTCTGCCTTCACTATTACGGCCGCATCACACAAGTCTGAAAGGGAGGAGTGTGGAGATGCTGTCACTGCCAATACCAAAGCCCCTGCTTTCTTGGCTTTTTTTCCATGTTCCAAAAGCACGGGAGTTTCCCCAGAACCACTGAGTATAATCAAAATATCCTTTGAGGTAATGGCAGGAGCTGTCGCTTCCCCTACTACACTTGCCAAAAATCCCATTTGAGCCAGCCGCATGGCAAACCCTTCCGCCTGGAGACGGCTTCTTCCCGCCCCATCGCAGAAAATCCTGTTTTCTCTGCTAAAGCAAGATACAAATCCGGTTACCTCTTCTTCATCAATTCCCTGAAGTGCCCGGTTCAGTTCTCCAAGCACCTCCTCTGCTGCCCTGGTATATCCCATTCTGTATTTTCCTCTTCTATTTCCCCTATTTTCGGCATTTCCCAAACCATTTTAAGCCCGTTTTAACTTTCTTATTAAATCAGAAGCTGTTCCGCCTGATTTGATAAAGTCGATATAAACAGCAATCAGAATTACAATTCCCTGAACTACATACTGCCAGGAGGAGTCAATACCTAACAGGTTCATTCCATTTTTCAAAATACCGATCACAATTACGCCAATTACTGTTCCGGAAATGCTTCCCTTGCCTCCGCTCATGCTGGTTCCTCCCAGCACAACTGCAGCAATGGCATCCATCTCCGCACTGTCTCCCATAATCATCGTAGCCGTAAAGGTTCTTCCCACTGTCAGCACTCCTGCCAGGGACGCCAGAAAGCCGCTGAAAGCAAACACAAAAAATGTAACTTTTTTTACGTTAATTCCCGAATACTCTGCCGCTGTCTTGTTTCCTCCTACTGCATAAATGTGACGTCCAAGCTTCGTTCTGTTTAAAATAAAGGAAGATACAATAATCACAGCGATAATCAAATAAAGCTGAATGGGAAGTCCCAGAATTTCTCCCATTCCCCAGAAGGTATACGCATCGTCTAAAACGGCAATTGTCTGAGCGTGGGTATAAATTCTGGCAATTCCCCGACCAATATTCATCGCAGCCAGCGTTACAATAAAAGCTGGAATCGTAGTTCTTGAAACTACAAGTCCATTAAACGCTCCAATCAGGGTTCCAAAGAAAATTCCAATCAAAATTCCCACTGGAACAGGTAATCCAAGCCAGGTGATCATTCCTGCACTGATACACCCTGAAACAGCAATCACAGAACCTACTGACAGGTCAATGCCCCCTAAAAGGATGACAAAGGTCATACCGCAGGCCAGATATAAATTAATAGTAATCTGCCTTACCACATTGAAAAAGTTCGTTACTGTGGCAAATTTATCTGTCAGGAACGTAAGTCCCACACAGAGGATCAAAAGGCCCATCAGAATGCCGAAGTTCATTTTAATTGTGTTTACTGCTGACTGCCCCCACTTATGTTTCATCTCTGTCACCTCTTTATAATTCCTTTGTGGATAATTCCATAATACGCTCCTGGGTAAATTCATCCCTGGAAAGTACGCCTGTCGTCCGCCCCTGGTTCATCACCACAATCCGGTCGCACATATTGATAAGCTCCGGCATCTCAGAAGAGATAAATATCACAGACAGACCCTCTGCTGTCAGCCGATCAATCAAATGATAAATATCCGCCTTTGTCTTTACGTCAATGCCTCTGGTCGGCTCATCTAAAATCAGGATTTTCTTTGTAGCAAGAAGCCAGCGGCTGATAATTACCTTTTGCTGGTTGCCTCCGCTCAGCCTGCCAATAGGTTGCTCAATTCCGGTATATTTTGTCTCCATAACCTGATCCACATACGTGTGAATCAGAGACAGTTCTTTCTCCCGGCTGTATGTTCCGCCCTTTAAAAACTGATCCAGCACTTCAATAGTAGTGTTAAAGCGTATTCCCTGCACAGAGAAAATTCCTTCTTTTTTTCTGTCCTCGGGAACCAGGCCGATGCCATAGTTCATAGCATCCTTCACATTCCTTATCTGCGCCTTTTTCCCATCTGCAAAAATTTCTCCCGCATCTTTTTTCCTGAGTCCAAATAGTGCTTCCATGGTCTCCGAACGGCCTGAACCTACCAGACCGGAAAATCCCAGTACCTCTCCTTTTTTCAGTTCAAAGGAAACGTCCCTGACTTCCTTTCCCGCTGCCAGATGGCTGACAGAAAGTACAGTCTCCTCTCTGGAATGATTATGCTTGTCATACAGATCTCCCAGAGAACGTCCTACCATTAAGCTTACCAGATGATCATGAGTTGTATCTTTTGTTACAACTGTATCAATATACTCTCCATCCCGCATCACTGTAATCCGGTCTGCAATCGCATCCAGCTCTGACATTCGATGACTGATATAGATAATGCCGACCCCTTTTCCCTTCAGCCGTCGAATTGCTTTAAACAAAACTTCCACTTCTGTGTCCGTCAGGGAAGAGGTGGGCTCATCCATTACAATAATTTTAGCACCGAAGGAGATTGCCCTTGCAATCTCCACCATCTGCTGTTTCGCAATATTGAGCCTCCCCACCTGCTCCTCCGGCTGAATATCTAACTCCATTTCTTTCAGAAAGGCAGCTGTATCCCGATTCATTTTCTCTGTATCCACAGTCCCTCGTTTTGTTTTTGGCTCCTGCCCCAGGAAAATATTCTCCGCCACAGTCATGTAGGGAATCAGCATCAGTTCCTGGTGAATCACACGGATTCCATAGTTCCTGGCGCTCTCCACACTTGTGATCTCTGTCTTATTTCCCTCAATGTAAATCGTTCCTTCATCCTTTGTGTAAGCACCGCCAAGTATCTTAATCAGCGTAGATTTTCCTGCTCCGTTCTCTCCTAAAAGAGCGTGTACCTCCCCGTGCTTCACAGTCAGTTCCACACGGTTCAGTACTCTGACTCCTGAGAAGGATTTGGAAATTCCCTCCATCCTCAGTAATTCTTCCATTCTCTGCCGCTCCTTGTCCGTATCTCTTAAACGCTGTTTCTTACTGCCATCCTGCGTTCAGATACTCGGCAATATTCTCACTGTCGATTGTAAAAGCCGGCACGTCAATCTGGAACTGCTCCGGCTCCTGACCTGCCAGAATTTCTTTAACTGTCTCGTAGCACTGAGTTCCGATCTTAATCGGAGACTGTGCTGCTGTCATCCGGTAAATACTTCCTTCCTTAGCAATTACCTGCTTTGCCTCCGGAGCTCCGTCTACACCATAGATAGCCACGTCGGCTCCTGATGTCATGCAAGCTGCATAAGCGCCCATACCCGCCTGATCATTAATGGAGAAAATCGCATCTAAATCTGGATGAGCCTGTAAAATATCACTTGTAATATTCTGTCCCTTCTCAACCGTTCCCTCTGCATCAAAGGTTTCCACAATCTCAAATCCCTTACCCTCAATTGTCTCTAAGAAACCTTTCTCTCTGTCAACGCAGGCACTGTTAGCCGGATAGTTAAGCACAGCAATCTTTCCGCCGTCTGGAAAATCCTTCAGCATGGCCTCTCCGCACAGCTTGCCCGCCTGAATATTATCAGTAGCTACATACGCATCTACCAGATCCAGGTTGCCTACTGCAGAGTCAAAATTAACCACCGGAATTCCTGCCTCGTCCAGTTTCTGAAGTGCCGGTTCAATCGCATCTTTATCAACCGGATTTAAAAATACTGCGTCTACGTCCTGAGCAATAAAATCCTCTACTACCTGAAGCTGTTTTGTACTGTCCTGCTGCGCGTCTACCACAACTGTTTTATTTCCTTCCGCCTCAGCCGCTTTTGTGATGGAATCAGCTACTGTCTTAAAGAAATCAGACTCAATCCAGTAAGTAACTCCAAAGGTCATTCCCCCCTCAGAAGCTGTATCTGTCCCTGCATTTTCCTCAGACGGTTTCTGGCTCTCCTCCGCAGCTTCTGTCTGTGCTGCTGTTGTCTCTGGCTTCTGAGACGCATTGTTCGAGCAGCCAAATAAAAATGTTGCTGCTAATCCACATGATAACACTGCTAAAAATTTCTTCTTCATCCTGTTTTCCTCCTGTTACGTCTTATTAATTGATTCACAATATCTATTTCGAAGTCTGCAAAAGCCTGTTTTAAAGCTCGTACAGCGCCTCAAAATCCTCTGCCATGTGGTGATACAGACTGTCGTAGACTGCATGATACTTTTTATAAAGCTTTGCTTCCTCGCTGTCCGGCTTCACTGTGTCACCTGTTTTTATAAACTGTCTGCAGGCCCAGGAAACGTCTGGGAATGCACCGGTTCCCACCCCTGCTAAAATAGCAGCGCCGTAGGCAGGTCCCTCTTCCTCGGCAAGTGTCTGTATTTCACACTCATAAAGATCTGCCAGAATCTGACGCCACAGCCTGCTCCTGCTGCCTCCTCCGCAGGCTTTCATAGAGAAAATTTCTGTTCCCGTTTCTTTCAGAAGCGCATTGCAGTCTGCCAGAGAATACGCAATTCCCTCCATAATTGCCCGCAGAAGATGAGCTTTTTGATGAATAATGTTAAGCCCTACAAAAGCTCCCCTGCATTTAGGATTCATATGGGGAGTTCTTTCCCCCATCAGGTATGGCATATAAATCAGCCGTTCGCTCCCAGCTGGAATTTTTTCCGCTGCCTCATTAATCAGCTGATAAACACTCCTCCCCTCCCTATCCGCCTGTTCTGTCATATCCTGGCAGTAGGAATCTTTAAACCATTCCAGGGAAAGTCCTGCCGCCTGAGGGCCTCCCATGGTAAACCAGCTTCCAGGCACTGCTGCACAGCACAAATGAAGTCCTCCTCCAGGCACAGGCGTATAGTGTTCCAGGTGTGTATATAAAAGAGCGGAAGTTCCTATGGTAGTAAAACTTTCTCTGTCTCTGACAACTCCTATTCCCACGGCTGCTGCCGCATTATCTGCCGCTCCCGCCACCACCTTGACTTTCTCTGTCAGCCCCAGTTTTTCTGCTACCTCCGGAAGCAGAGTTCCTGTCACCTCCTGAGACTCAAATACCTGGGCCAGCATTGACTTATCAATCGAAAGACATTCTAAAACCGTATCTGACCAGACCCTGTTTTTTACATCGAGAAGCTGCATTCCCGACGCGTCCGATACATCTGTTGCAAATACACCAGTGAGACAGTAACGTATATAATCCTTGGGAAGAAGAATATGACGGCATTTTTTCCAATTTTCCGGCTCTTCTTTTCTCACCCACAGAATTTTAGCTGCCGTCCAGGCGGCAATAGGGGGATTTGCTGTAATTTCCAGCCATTTCTCTTCCGGCATCAAAGAACACATTTCCGCTGTCTGTTCTGCTGATCTCTGATCGCACCAGATAATGGAGCGCCGAATAGGTTTTCCCCTCTCATCCAGCATAACCAAGCCATGCATCTGGCCAGAAAATCCAATTCCTTTAACCAGCTCCCGTTCTACTTGAGAAGATTCGACTAATTCTCTGACTGCTGAAAATACAGCCTTTTTCCAATCCTCCGGATCCTGTTCCGCCCATCCATTCGCTGGCTGATAGAGAGGATATTCTCTGGAAACCTGGGCTTTCACCACTCCATTCTCATCCATGAGAAGAGTTTTAGCTGCGCTGGTTCCTATATCAATCCCTATAAAATACTGTTTCATTTCCTGCCCTCCCTGCTGTCAAAATGGCTTGATAGGCCTTAATATTTTCCCTAAGCTGCCCGGCAAACAGCCCGTTTCCCACTACGAAAGTTTCTGCTCCACTGGCGAGAAGCTGCTGTATATTAGTCAGGTTCACACCACCATCCGCCTGAAGTTCTACTGTTGGATTCCACTGCTTTGTCTGTTTTTGGGCCTGCCTGAACCGTCCCAGCGAAGAATTTAAAAAACTCTGTCCTTTTCTTCCCGGCCTTGTAGTCATAAGCTGAAGTTTGTCTATCTCCCTCCACACGTTCTCTGATAAAACATCGAGCTCTGTCTCTGGGTTCAAAACAATCCCTGCTCTTTTTCCTAAATTGTGAATGCTTTCAGCGGCCTCCAGAAAAACCTCTTCCTCCCCAAATGCCTCCCAATGAAGAAGAATTGTATCTGCCCCTGATTCAGCGCACTGACAAATTAAATTTTGAGGCTGTTTCGTCATCAGGTGGATGTCAAAATGCTGCCTGCTGTGTGGTCTGAGCTTTGCAATGAACTCTGGCCCAAATGAAAATCCAGGAACAAACTGTCCGTCCATCACATCCAGGTGGAGAATGGATATCCCTTCCTCCTCCATTACCTGCATCTGTTCCCCCAGCCTGTAATAATCAGCCGCATAAATTGACGGCGCAAGCTGTACCATATCTGTCACCTTTTCTATCTTTTATTTCTGTATTTTTTACATCAATTTATTGCAGTCAATGGCTGTCTGAGTCCGCTTCAGCCGTTTGGAGTAATCCCTTTTCGTCTTTGTAATATATCCCAGATAGAGCACATCTAAAATAAACTGGTCTGCCACTCTTCTTGTAACCTTATCCCGTCCCACCGTCAAATCACTGACAGAAGTAAACAGGCTGATATCTGTGTATTTTAAAAGTGGTGATTTATTCATTTTAGTAATGCTTATAGTGGTTGCTCCCCTGAGCTTTGCAATCTTCATAGCCTGAACTACATTCCGCGATCTCCCTTCGTAAGAAATCGCCAAAGCCACATCTCCGGGACGGAGATTATCTGCTGTGATATATTGAAGCATCACATCGCTGTAGGCAGAGCAGGGAATCCCCAATCGACAAAATTTCATAAATGCAAACTGGCAGGCTGCAAAAGCGTCTCCTACGCCGAAAAAATGGATTGATTTCGCTGAAATAATCGCGTCTAACGCTGCCTGATAGCCATCATTGGCCAAAACCATAGTATTCTGAAGCGTTTGAACATTGCTCTGAAATACTTTTTTCAGAATGACATCAATATCGTCTGTCTCCTCAATTCCCTCTTCGTGAATTTCCTCTCCTTCTGAAATCGCTGCTATAAACGCTTCCTTCAGTCCTGAATACCCATGATACCCCATACGTTTACAGAAACGGATAATTGAAGCCTCGCTGCTTCCTGACTCTGCTGCAATAGCCGCCAGCGTCAGCTGAGTGATAGCCTCTGGATTTTCCAAAAGCGCCTGCGCAAAAGCCTTCTCAGCTCTGGGCAGCGACGGAATCAGAAAACGGATTTTTACCAGTAATTCGTTCATGCTTTTCCTCCAGATTCAAATTCCGCAAATGAAGTTATCTGTTAAAAAAAATCATAGCATCTGCACAATTTGAAGTAAATATGTACTGTTTTTTTCATATGTTCTACTATATTTCACATGTTTTCATTGTATATTCTGCACAATTTTTCTGCAACTTTTTTACTTGTTTCATTTTTGATATTTCATTTTGAAGTTTTTGTGATGCAGTTTTACTTCGCCGCCTGCCAGTTTCTGTGTTCAGATAAATTTCCAAATTGCAAAGCTGCAAACACTGTTTTTCCCTTGACAACCTTCTCCTCTTCCCCCACAATAAAGGCATACAAAATACTTACAACGCACGCAGCTTTAAGAAGGAGGAAACTATGAATTTTCACAAATTTACCAACGATTACAGCGAGGGCGCTCATCCTCGAATTTTAGAAGCTCTTATCAATGCAAATCTCTCTCAGAATTCCGGCTATGGCCTGGACTCTCACTGTGAGAAAGCCAGAGAACTGATTCTAAAAGAGTGCAGCGGCTCCGACAGTGTCCGTTCTGATTTAGCCGTTCACTTCCTGGTAGGGGGAACCCAGACGAATAAGACTGTGATTGACGCGGCTCTCCGTCCACACCAGGCGGTAATTGCCGCTTCTACTGGCCATGTAAATGTCCATGAGACCGGAGCCATTGAAGCTACAGGCCACAAGGTAATCGCCATTCCCCACACAGATGGAAAGCTGACTGTTCCGGAAATTGAGAAGGCTCTGGCCTCTCATCCAGACGAACATATGGTGCAGCCTAAGATGGTCTACATTTCCAATACTACAGAACTGGGTACACAGTATACAAAAAAAGAGCTGGAGGATTTAAGCCATCTCTGCCGCCGGAACAATCTCTATCTTTTCCTGGACGGTGCCAGACTTGGCTCTGCTCTCACAAGCTCTGTAAACGATGTGACGCTGGCCGATCTGGCGGAGCTGACCGATGTCTTTTATATTGGCGGAACAAAAAACGGCGCTCTTCTGGGAGAAGCCCTGGTAATAAAAAATGAGCATATCAAAGAGGATTTCCGATATCTGATAAAACAGAATGGCGCTCTCTTAGCCAAGGGCTGGCTTTTAGGAATCCAGTTTGAAACGCTCTTCACAGACGGCCTGTTTTATGAGATGGCCTCCCATGCCAACGAAGTAGCTGAACTGATACGTCAGGGCCTCACAGAACGAGGGATCTCCTTCCTGACCCCCTCCGTCTCCAACCAGCTCTTCCCTATTGTAGATGACGAACTGGCAGAAGTTCTGATAAAACAGTGGGGCGGTCTCTGTGAAAAAAAGGTAGACGAAAACCATACCGCTGTCCGCCTGGTAACCTCCTGGGCCACTCCAAAAGAAGCGGCAGAGAATCTTTTAAACGCTCTTAAACATATCTCAAAGTAAACATAAAGGGAAGAAAAGAAATTTTCCGGTGACTTCCAATTGGAATAAGGAAAATTTCTTTTCTTCCCTTTTATTTTAGAATTATTGATTCAGCGCCTCCAAAGCAGCCTGAAGCTGATTATCCTGATCCTTTGGAATCTCAATCATCGTTTCCAGCCCTTCGTTCAGCTCCACCGTTACATCCGGCTCTATTCCAGCTCCGTGAATGTCCGTTCCGTCCGGAGTGTAGTAATGCTCTGTAGTAAGTTTGATTCCGCTTCCATCCTGCAGAGTATACAGAGACTGGACAATGCCCTTTCCAAAGGTAGTAGTTCCCACTACCACAGCCCTTTCATGATCCTTCATGGCTCCCGTAAACACCTCAGAAGCGCTGGCAGAATTGCCGTTTACAAGAATCGCCACAGGAAGATCCATCTGATGGCCGTCCTCAGAGCTGTAGGTCTCCCCTTCGCCGTTTTTGTCAGCGATGGAGACAATGGTTTCCCCGTCAGGAAGCAGATAGTCAATCATCGCCACAGCTGCATTCAGCTCACCGCCTGGATTATTTCTCAGATCCAGCACCAGACGCTCCATTCCCTGGGAAGTCAGCTGATCCATACCTGCTTTAAACTGATCCGCTGTCACTGTATCAAACTCTGTTACCTCCAGATAACCGGTTTTGTCATCCAGCATCTCATGCTCCACCGTCTGGATTTCCAGCTTCCGGCGAGTCATGGAGAGCTCCACTTCCTCTCCATCTCTGTATACAGTTATGGAAACCGGTGTATTCTCCTCGCCGCGTACATGCTGATCCACAATCATCTCCAGATCCATAGCAGTGACATCCTGGCCGTCCACCTTATAGAGAATGTCGCCGGGGAGCAGGCCTCCCGCCTCTGCCGGAGAATCCTTATATACCTTGATCACAGTAGACACATTGGTCAGACGATCCTGAGAAATCTGGGCTCCAATTCCGCAATATTCTCCTGTAGTCTGCTCCTGCATTGCCTTCATCTCCTCCGGAGTATAATAGTCTGCATACAGATCTCCCAGACTGTACATTAATCCCTTGTAGATGCCTGCCTCTTCCAGAGACGGATCGGTGTCAAACAGGTACACTTCATGAATCAGATCCAGAATCACATCCAGCTTTTTATTTACCTGATCCATATCAAGGGAAACCGCCTCTCCAGAAGCTGTCCCAGAGCTGCCTTCCGCTCTTGTAAGAGTCTGGCTGCCGAACATATAGATGCCCACAGAAGCTGCCACTGCTGCCAGACAGACAAAGGCTGTGGCAAATACGCCTGCCATGACTCCCTTCCAGAATTTATTTCTTTGTTCCATCTTTTAAGCCTCCTAAGTCTAATTCCAGTCTGCTATGGACTCACATACTTGGATGGATTGACATAGCTGCCGTTCAGTCTCACCCCAAAATGAAGATGCGGACCTGTAGAATATCCTGTTGAGCCCACCTTAGCAATTACCTGCCCCTTTTTCACCTTATCTCCCGCCGATACCAGGAGCTTGGAACAGTGCATATATACCGTAGACACTCCCCCTCCATGGTTAAGCATAATGTAGTTTCCGGCCGAGTAGCTATATGTAGAAATCGTTACTGTACCGTCTGCTGCAGCGATAATATCGCTTCCTGACGCAGCTCCAATATCGATTCCCTGGTGATTGCTGGACGCCCCCTCTGTAGGAGAGGTTCTGCTGCCGAAGGCAGAAGTAATCCGGCTGCTGGAAGGGCAGGGCCACACAAAGTTAATATTCCCGATGCTGACTGGTTTATACGTCTGCCCCTGGGCTTCCGCCTTCTTTTTTTCTTCTTCCTCCTGCCGTTTCAGCTCTGCTTCTATCTGCCTGATCCTGTCTTCCTGTGCCTTAATATCAGCCTGGTAGGATGCCAGCTGTGCCTCGTTCGCAGAAATCTGGTTCTGGTATTTCTGAAGCTCCTGGGTTTTTTCACTGACCAGACGCTCTACCGAACTCTGCTTTGCCTCCGTCTTATCCTTCAGCGCAACAAGGTCTGTATGCTCTGCTTCCAGCTTTTTCTCGCTTTCTGCAATTCCATCCTTGATTTCACCATACCTGGTCAGCTGCTTTCTGTCATAGGAGGAAATTTTCTGAATGTATTCTGCCCGGTTTAACATCTCAGAAAGGGAACCTGATTCCATGAGAAGATCCAGATAGCTGGTATCTCCCTTCTCATACATATATTTGATTCGCAGCTTCATGGAATCGTACTGCTCCCTCTCTGTCTCCTTTGCCTCCTCCAGCTGTCTTTTCGTCTCCTTAATCTCGGCTTCCTTATCCGTAATCTGCCCGGAAAGAGCAGTCAGCTCCTTATCAAGCCTCTCCAGATCTGAATCCAGCTGCCTTACATAGCTCTCTGTATCTGCTTTCAGCCCTTCCAGATTTTTAATGGTCTCCTCTGTCTTCTTTTTTTCTTCCTCCAGAGAAGAAATCTGATCCTTGGCGCTGTCTATGTCACCCTTCTTCGCCGCCTGAGCGGGAAGAGCCCAGAGTACTGCCGCCAGAAGAATCAATCCTGCTTTCCATCTTCCTTTTCTCATCCGTATGCCCTCCTATACCTTCAGATGCCTGCGGATTGTGAAAAAGCTTCCCACAAAACCGATTCCCACTCCCAGAGCCATGGCCACTCCCGCCATATAGGGAAAGATCTCCTGGATCGGAATAAAGACAATCAGGTTGGAAATCTGTTTAAAATTCTGCTCCAGATAAATAGCTGCCTGCTTATAGACCACATAGATGAGGCCCAGAGGAACTGCCGCCCCTGCCAGACCGATGATGATTCCCTCCACCACAAAAGGAGAGCGAATCATAAAATTCGTAGCTCCAATCAGGCGCATAATCCGGTTCTCATTCTTTCGGAAGGAAGCCGCTGTCCGGATCGTATTGCTGATCAGGAAGACTGCTACTGCCAGAAGAAGCAGAATAATGCTTAACGATACTCCGCCCAGCATTCGGTTGAAATCTGTCATTCCAGCCGCCACATCCTTGGAGTAATTGACTCTTCTCACTCCCTCCAGGGATTTCAGCCAGGAAACCATCTCCTCCTGCTGGGTCAGATCTTTCAAAAAAACAGTGTAGGACGCAGAATCAGCTAAAGGATTATCCTCTTCAAATCCTGCCGCCAGTTCCTCCATTCCCTCAAAATAATCTGCCTTAAAGGAGTCCCAGGCCTCCTCCGGGGAGACATAGGTACACTCCTGCACCTCCGGCCGCTTTGCTATCTCTTCCCCTGCCGCCTCGATCTGTGCGGCATCCATATTCTCGTCGAAAAATACAGTGATTCCCACCGTTGTCTCGATATTTCTCACCATATACTGGACATTCGCCACCAGTGAGAAAAAAATACAGAATAAAAAAATACAGGCAGAAATAATGGCCATAGATGCCAGTGAAAACCATATGTTTTTGCCTATATTTTTAATGCCTTCCTTCAGGCAGTACCAAAATGTGCCTATTCTCATCCCTGTTTTCCTCTTTTTCTGCCTCGTTTCCGCCGCTTGCTCAGCTCCCTGAACGGAACGGTTTTTTCACCCTCCATCTCACGGGAAGTCCGTTCCCAGCCGGTATCCTCCTCCCGCTCTGGAAGCACTACACTTCCATTTCCTCCATACCAGCCCAGATCCTGCCCGGATTCACCGTGCCTGGTATGCAGCTCGTCTACCTGCAGCTCGCCGTAATCCCATGGAGGCATAACTTCATCGCTCACTACGGTTCCCCGATCAATGGTAATGACGCGTTTTCCCATCCGCTCTACAATTTCATGGCTGTGGGTGACTACTACTACTGTAGTGCCTCTCCGATTGATCTGCTCCAGAAGCCCCATAATCTCCATGGAATTATGGGCATCCAGGTTTCCTGTAGGTTCATCTGCCAGAAGTACAGCAGGATTATTAATCAAGGCTCTGGCAATCGCTACTCGCTGCTGTTCGCCTCCTGACAGCTGATCCGGGTAGGATTTATATTTGGAGGAAAGTCCCACCTGCCTCAAAATAGCCGGGACATTCTCTTTGATTTTCCGAACCGGCAGTCCCAGAACCCGCTGTGCAAAGGCCACGTTTTCATAGACTGTCATATGCTTCAGAAGGCGGAAATCCTGGAATACCACTCCCAGCATTTTCCTGTACTTCGGCACATAGCGTCTGGGCATCTTTCCAAGCTCCATATCATTGACAATCACCTGCCCGGAGGTTGGCTCCACCTCTTTGAGCAGAATTTTCATCAGCGTGGATTTGCCGGAGCCGCTGCGCCCCATAATGAATACAAATTCTCCCTGTTCAATATGAATATTGATATTTTTCAGGGCTTTATTTTTATTGTCATATGTTTTATTGAGATTTTTGATCTCTATCATACTGTTCTCCCGTTTCTCTGGCGCCTGTCTGCACTGCGATAAACTGCTGCAATACATGAGGCTGCGTCATCCGCACAATAGTTCCCCCTCACATACTGCAGCAGTCAGCTTTTGTTTATTTTATTTTCCTTCTTCTTAATAGTCCAGATTTTCCATATATTTCATATATTTCACAACCATAAGGGCAATTTTGAAGGTAATAGCGTCCTCAAAGACACGCAGATCCAGTCCTGTGCTCTTCTGAAGCTTATCCAGGCGGTACACCAGAGTATTTCTGTGAATGTAAAGCTGTCTGGAAGTCTCAGACACATTCAGGCTGTTCTCAAAAAACTTATTAATCGTCGTCAGTGTCTCTTCATCAAAATCATCCGGAGATTTACCGTCAAAAATTTCCTTAATGAACATGCGGCACAGAGGAAGCGGAAGCTGATAGATCAGACGGCCGATACCCAGTTTGCTGTATGCCACCACATTTTTCGTGCTGTAAAAGATTTTTCCTACATCCAAAGCCATCTTGGCCTCTTTGTAAGAACGGGATACATCCTTAATCTCATTAACAATCGTTCCAAACGCTACGTTTACCTTGGACATAGCTTCTGTATTAAGCATATCCAGCAGCATATTCGCAGTTTTCTCCAGATCGCCATAAGTTTCTCCCGGCTTCACCTCTCTGACCAGAATAATATTTTTCTCATCCACCGCTGTAATAAAATCCTTGGACTTGGATGAGAAAAGGCTTCGCACTGTTTCCAGAGCGTTTCCGTCCTTTTCCATCTGTGTTTCGATAATAAATACAACCCGCTTTACGTTCGTTTCAATATGAAGCTTCTTGGCCCTGTTATAAATGTCTACCAGAAGCAGATTGTCAAGAAGCAGGTTCTTGACGAAATTATCCTTGTCAAACCTCTCTTTATACGCAACTAACAGATTCTGGATCTGGAAGGCCGCCATCTTGCCCACCATGTAGACGTCGTCGCTTCCCCCTTTGGCAAGCAGGACGTACTCCAGCTGATGTTCGTCAAATACCTTGAAAAACTGGTGTCCCTGAAGCACCTGGCTGTCTGCCGGCGATTCCACAAACGCAAGAATCGCATGTTCATACTCTTCTGCACCAGCAAATGTGGAGGCCAGGATCTTTCCTTCTGTGTCACAGATGCACAGATCGACTCTTGTAATCCCCTTTAATCCCTCTATATTTGTCTGGAGTATCTGATTTGATATCATAGCCTTCTCTCCTTTTCTAAATTTTCCCTGATTACTATATTAATGCAAAATGAGGAAAAATGAAAGGGAAATTATCAATTCTTCCTAAAAAATATGTGTAATTTTTCCCAAAAAGGACAAACAGGAGAAAGTTCCCGGCTCTTTCAGACTGGCTGGCCGGAAAATTTCTCCTGCTGATGTACTTCCTTCTATAAAATCAATACCTATAAAATAATCCGTCCTGTCTCCTTATCAAAGAAAAGCAGATGGTTCTTATTCATATAACAGCTTACTGTATCTCCCAGCTGCCCCTTTTCAGGCTCTGAAAGACGGATTGTAAAAATTCCATCTTCTCCTGCCATGGTCAGAAGAAGGCCATCTTCTGAAAGCTGGCAGTTCTCTCCTGAGATGGTATACACCTCGTTAGACGGATCCTTTGGATCTCTGCTTCCGAGGAAAACATGCTCCGGCCGGATGCCGAGAGAAATTTCTTCCCCTGCGTATCCTCCCTGTTTCAGCCGCTCGAAAAAGATTTCCGGAAGTTTCACCTGGGCATCTTTCAGGTCAGCCCAGAGCTGCCCGTTTTCTTCCCTAATCCGAGCCTCCAGGATATTTACTCCCGGATTTCCCATAAAGCGGGCTACGAAACGGTTGGCAGGCACATCATAAATTTCCTCAGGAGTGCCGGCCTGCTGAATCGTTCCTTCGTTCATCACCACCACCTTGGTTCCCATTTTCATAGCCTCCACAGGATCTCCCGTAGCGTAAATGGAGGTGGTTTTAAGGGTTCGATAGAGAGCCGTCAGTTCATTCTGCATATCTTCCCGTATCTTTGCATTTCTGCTGGAAAATGGTCTGTCCATTAAAAATACCCTGGGGCTTCTCACAAGGGCTCTTCCCACCGCTGCAAGCTGTCTCTGTGCCTCTGTCAGCTGGTCTGGCAGGACGTCCAGCATATCAGTCAGAGCCAGGTGCTGTGCCATGGAACGCACCATCTGGTCAATCTCCTTCTCCGGCAGACGTTTCAGTCTGAGTCCAAAGGCCATATTTTCGTAAACAGACATCCGGGGATAAAGAACACAGTTTTCAAAGAGCATGGCTACCTCTCTCTCCCTGGTTCCCTCCTCATTCATTCTTCTTCCGTCTATCAGAAGCTCTCCGGAAGAGATATCCTCCAGTCCCGCAATCATACGCAGCACTGTAGAGCGTCCGCATCCCTCCGGTCCCACTAAAACTACAAATTCCGAATCCGCTATATCAAGAGTAAAATCCCTCACTGCCACATGCCCATTTTGATAATATTTTGTAACATTCTTCAGCGACAATCCTGCCATCCATGTTCCTCCTCACCCCGCCTGCAGCGTTCTTTTTGTATTTTCGCTCATTATATCATGGTTCTTCAGGGCAGACTATTGTCTCAACTGCCAAAAAATGTATCCTTTTTTGTCGATCTTGCAAGCCGTGTCTGGAAAACTGTTCAATGTGCCAAATATTTTATCCATCCTTCCCTTGATTCCATATAAAATCATTAGAATCTTCTGCGCTTTCCTCTATGCGAAATAATTTCTGTGGAAATTTCACAATCAGAAATGAATTTCAGAGGTTTTGCAGGACGGATTGAACGGAAAGGGAATGGCACAAAAAAAGCACCAGCTTTCTGTTTCTTCAGAAAACTGATGCCTCTTCCCATTTAACTGGGGTACAAGGATTCGAACCTTGAAATGACGGAGTCAGAGTCCGTTGCCTTACCATTTGGCGATACCCCAACAACGAGTGTTATTATACTATAGGTTCTAACTCCCGTCAACTACTTTTTTTATATTTTTTGTAATTTTTTATCTTTTTTTGCAGCTGCAGTTTCTAGTCGTAATCATCCACCAGCTTAATCCTTACAGCTACTTCTCTCATAAAACTTCCTTCCGGAAGCTCCATGTCATCTCTATGGCTGATTCCCGGAAGCTCCCAGGTGTCCTCCAGCTCAACCTGAATCCATGCCTCCTCTGCCTCCTTCGCCTTTTCAATCGCCTCCTCCAGAGTGTCTCCCTCTGCGGCGCAGCCTTCCAGATCAGGAAATACAACTGTATACCCTCCATTCTGTTTCTGTGTAAATACTGCCGGATATGCAAATTTCATTTTTATATCCATTCCTTTCGCTTCGCTCAGGCACAAAACGTTATGAA
>JAQERH010000079.1 GCA_027698105.1 Lachnospiraceae bacterium AM93-12TA | reverse complement strand
TTCGGTACACGGCGGTTTCAACAGTTGACGTGCACAGACTGATAAGCTATGGCTAAATCATAAAAGCCACTGCTTATCAGTCTTTCTTTTGTCATTGCCATATTTACCGCTATCGTTTGCGTGGTAAACCAATATCCTCTCCGGCTGTTTCCTGCCTGCCATGCCAAATCTTCCGGCACTCCCATTTTCCGCAGGTTCTTCACCTTGGTTCTCGGTTTCTTCCATTGTTTCCATATACACATTCGGATTCTGTGGTATAGCCACTTATTGAGTTCTTCTATTCGGTTCTTCATTTCCGCAATCCCGTAATAATTCAGCCAGCCATACATATACACTTTTATCTTTGCTAATGCAGGGCGTATGCTCTGAACAGACCTTCGGGAACTAAGTTCTTTCAGCTTTGACTTCATTTTCTTCCATGACTTTCCATGAACCCGGACATATATGCCCTTTCCGTTCTTTCCCAATGTAAAGCCAAGGAATTTAAAAGTTCGGATTGCAAACACGCTGACTACACGGCTCTTCTCTTGGTTCACTTTCAATTTCAGCGGCCCTTCCAGATATTTCGTGCTCGTCTCCAGCAGTCTCTTGGCAGCTCTCTCGCTTTTCGCCAGCAGCACGATGTCGTCCGCGTAACGGACAAATACAACTCCACGCTTCTGATACTCCTGGTCAAACTCATTCAGATAGATGTTTGCCAGCAGGGGGGAAAGATTTCCTCCTTGCGGCGAACCTTCTTCTGTTTCCATGACTACTCCGTTTTCCATCACGCCACTCTTTAAGTACCTCTTAATCCACTGGATTACCCTTTCGTCCCTCACATTTCTGCGCAGGATATTCAGGAGTATCTCATGGTTCAGGGTATCAAAGTATTTCGACAAGTCCAATGCTACCGCATGGATATATCCCTGCTCTGCATACTCTTTCACCTTCTGAATGGCATCTTTCGCGCTTCTTCCCGGGCGATATCCGTAACTGTTCTCCGAGAACAACGGCTCATAGACCGGTGTAAGGCGCTGTGTTATGGCCTGTTGGAAAATGCGGTCTTTTACGGTTGGAATACCTAGCTTTCGTATTCCACCGTCTGGCTTGGGAATCTCCACTCGTCTTACCGGGTCGGGGGTGTACTTTCCCCTTCTGATTCTCTCGATAAGTTCTTTCTGGTTTTCCCTCAGGTATGCGCCTATTTCCTCCACGGTAATCCCGTCGATTCCTGGCGCTCCCTTGTTTGCCTTTACTCTCTTAAAAGCTCTGTTAAGGTTTCCCTTCTCCAGTATCTCCTCCAAGAGTTCCGGCTGTGCACTATCCCTTTCCTTCCATATCCGGCGGAAAGAACGGTGCGCTCTCACATACCCTCCACGTTCCGCGCTATCTCTTTGCGAGCAGCTATCTTTGTTTTCTGTACCCAGTGTTCTTTCCTCCTTTCCCAGTTGTACTAAAGACTCCTGTTGATTCGGTCCTTCATCTCTCGACTACTATGACCTCGGCTGACTTCTGTACGTTCAGCACTATCTTTCGATAATGGTTATCCCTTTCAGGACATTCCGCACAGACCTCCCCGGGTACCACACGTCTCTTTCTCTCCATCTATCTGCCACATTTACCATACGTGATTCCGTGTGGTTATTGGGCTTCGACTTGTTCAGCAGCCTTACCCTCACGCATGGCCTGATGTGATTTCTGTCCGTCAGACCAGAGATTTGCCCATGGGTTAGTATGTTCCCCACATCCAGCTTCCTTCAGATTTCACCTCACGATGAACACCTTTGCCTTCGGCTATATCCTTCCCACCACCGGGCGGATTCCGGACTTTCACCAGTTAGAGACGTGCGCCGCCGGGCGCACT
>JAQERH010000078.1 GCA_027698105.1 Lachnospiraceae bacterium AM93-12TA | reverse complement strand
TTCTTTCGAACTTCCGTGCCGCTCTCAGCGACGCGTTATATCTTATCACAACTTCGCGTCAGTGTCAAGCACTTTTTTGAAGTTTTTTAAGATTTTGTTTTTATCTCTCTTTCAGAAAGATAAAGCGGAGAAAGAGGGATTTGAACCCTCGCGCCGGTTGCCCGACCTACACCCTTAGCAGGGGCGCCTCTTCGGCCTCTTGAGTATTTCTCCGAATTACTTGTTTTATATAGTTTCTTTGGCTTATCTGCCTCAGAAGCAAGGCCCATTATACTAGAGATACAGAAGGTTGTCAAGCCTATTTTTATAATTATTTTGATAAATCTTTATAAGAATGACTCATGGATTTTACAGATGCTGTCTTTCTGCCTTTTCTGCGAGTTCATTTTACGAGGCACCATCTATATAAAATAAACGGCGCCCCGCAAAATAACCGGCTCTTCTGCCTTTTGCTTCCTATACTTTCAAAACTGCCTGCCTATTCCTGGGCCTTGAAATTTTTTACAGCTGTTTCGTACAGATTATTTCCTTCTGAATCGATCACAACGATAGCCGGAAAATTCTCTACTGTAAGACGGCGTACCGCCTCAGTTCCCAGATCACTATACGCAATTACCTCAGATTTTGTAATACACTTTGACAGCAGCGCTCCTGCTCCTCCCACTGCTGCAAAGTAGACTGCCCCGTTTCGCTTGATTCCTTCTATAACCTCCGGACTTCTCTTTCCCTTCCCGATCATTCCTCCCAGGCCTAAATCAAGCAGCTGAGGCGTATAGCGATCCATACGGCTGGCTGTCGTCGGTCCCGCAGAGCCGATGGGCCGTCCCTCTCTGGCAGGAGAAGGTCCCATATAGTAAATAAGGTTTTGCTTCAGATCAATGGGTAAATCCTCTCCCCGATCCAGCGCCTCCTGCATTCTCTTATGCGCTGCATCTCTGGCAGTGTAAATGGTTCCTGTAATGTAAACATAGTCCCCCGATTTTAAGGAGAGGGCATCCTCTTTGCTGATCGGCGCTTTGATATGACGTTCCATATACGGATTCCTGCCTTTCTATATTCTATCATTGTCTTATTGTTTCTGTTTTTCCGTATTCCCTGTTTTATCTCTTCCTGTTCTGAAAACAGGAAGCTGTTTCCTGTCCCAACACTGTTGTCCCGGCGCTATTCTGCCGCCCTGTGTCCTTTCATGAGCTGCTGCTACAGCACTCTGTGGGCATGGCGGTTCACATGACAGCAGATATTAACTGCCATAGGAAGACCTGCAATATGGGTCGGATATGTCTCCACATTGACTGCAAAAGCAGTTGTACCGCCTCCAAGACCTCCAGGACCAATACCCAGCTGGTTAATCCGGCAAAGCATTTCGTCCTCCAGTTCTCTTACCCACGGAACAGACGGACGTTCCTTCAGCTCCCTGGTCAGGGCATGTTTCGCCATCAGAGCACATTTTTCAAAGGTTCCTCCGATTCCCACTCCAATAACCATAGGAGGGCATGCGTTAGGGCCTGCATCCCTGACTGCTGTCAGGATAGCCTCCTTCACTCCCTCTATGCCGTCTGCCGGCTTCAGCATAAAGACACGGCTCATGTTTTCGCTTCCAAATCCCTTCGGAGCTACTGTAATGTCAATCTGATCCCCGTCTACAATCTCGTAGTGGATAACAGCCGGCGTATTGTCCTTTGTATTGACCCGTTCAATGGGATCTCCTACCACAGACTTTCTGAGAAATCCCTCTGTGTAGCCCTGACGAACGCCTTCATTGACTGCCTCTGTCAGACTTCCCCCTTCTATATGTACATCTTGACCCACTTTCATAAATACAACTGCCATTCCTGTATCCTGACAGATGGGGATCATGTCCTTGCCTGCAATCTCTAAATTTTCTTTCAGCTGATTTAACACAAGACTTCCTAAAGGCGATTTCTCTGCCTCCACCGACTGTTCAAATACCTGTCTCATATCCTCTGAGAGAAAATGATTGGCCTCGATACACATTTCTTTAATATTTTTAACAATGTCTTCTGTTCGGACTGTTCTCATGGTTTTATCCTCCTAAAACAGCCAGCTCTGCTTTTCAGAACTGCTGCGCTGTCCAAGTCAAGACCACCGGCTTAGCCGGTGGCTTGCTCTGCCCCTATAAGGGGCTG
>JAQERH010000077.1 GCA_027698105.1 Lachnospiraceae bacterium AM93-12TA | reverse complement strand
GAGAAGGGGATTTTAGTGAAAATATCCAGCAGAATAGGCCATCTGATTAAGCGGGGAAATGAAAGAATTATTGCTAAAATCAAGAAAAACTGAAATTTAAAAAATTTATGGAAATACTTGAATTGCCAGAATACAAAAAGCACTTACTTCAAAAGCAGACACATCTATGATGTTTTTTACCCTAAAGGATAGCACCTGTTGTCCGACAGGGTAGGCATTTTTATTTTGGCTTCAGGGTACAGAAAAGGCAGTAGCGCTATTTCCTTCTCCTGTTGCCAACTTCAGCAAAATACAAGCACAATATTTCCCCTTGTATCCTGCCGCCTAGTATGATATAGTTAAGATAGAAAAAGGGAAGCCACAGAAGCGGCCTACCCTATATAGTTTGTGACTAAACTATTACTGTTTAGCCGTCACTATTGCAGTAGTGGCGGCTATTTTCTTTTGTCCTTGAAAATCTCGTAGCAAAGACCAACAAGGGCAACAATGAATATTCCAATCGGAATTAAGTCAGAATATGTAACATACATTGGCAGGCCCTCCTTTCTTTCGTCTGGAGGGTTAGCCCCTCCGAACATGGAGGGTAAGCCGCCCGGCTCTGTGGTTTCCCACACGGTTATTATATAGCAAGGCCTGTGGCTTGACAATCTCTATTTGCCTTTCTTGCTGATTTTGCTAAGATTTCAGCGATAGTCTAACAACTGAAAATTCAGCCTGCTATTTATCGCCTCAACTATTGATGTAGAGCTCCAAAAACATACATAAAAATAGCGGAATACTATTCCCAGAACTTTTCAGTCCTAATAAATAGTATTCCGCTAATTTAATTAACTAATCTACTTATGTAAAATAAGTTAAATGGATATTATTTAATCCAATCTGGAGCTGTCATAGTAGTATCATACCACTGAACACCAGTATCAGGTACATCGTCACCATTAGTAGTTGCATTATTTGGATCAATTACATATGTAAAGTATCCATCATATAAAGAAATATATGGAACACTTGCAATATCTACAAAATTAACTACATTACCATCTTCATCTTTCATTCCTGTAATACGACCGCCATTACCGAATGTAAATGTTGCATCTGAGTAACCATTTCCTTCTTCGACTTCCACATCGTACTTTTTGGATCTGGAATCCTGAATCTTACCTTTGTTATTTACAAGATAGTAATCTCCTTCTAAGTAGTAGATTCTGTAATCATCATCTGCTTCCAGTCTCTTACCCTCAAAGTACAGATAGTTGTCCTTCTCACCTTTCTGACCCTGGCCGTTCTTGCCATTCTTTGTAATGAAGTAGTAGTTGAATGCGTCATCATCATCCTCTACATTTGCTTCTTTACCTGTCTGCATGTAGCCATTCTCATCGAAGTAGTAGAATGCTTTATCTGCAGCTATAAACTGAAGACCGGTCTGCATCTGACCCATTTCGTTGAAGCAGAAGTATTTACCATTGATCTTGATCTTGGCTCTAAATACTCTATCTCCATCGCCATCTACAGTAACGAAGTCTTTATAAGAATCAGCTCTCTCAGGCTCTCCATCATCAAAGTAATACCAGTCTGTATCGCCGTCTTCACCTGTATCTGCAGAACCATCGATCTCATACCAGCCATTTGCTCTGGAACCATCCTCTACTACATTGGAGTACTGCATATTCCAGATCTGGCTGCTTCCCTGATAGTTGGCATTATCATCTAACTGACCATTAAGAGAAGAAGCTGTTCCTACAGCTGTTCCATAGTTACCACCGTCTACTAAACTAGACTGGCTGGATACTCTGTATTTCTGATTGTTAATCCACTCGTAAAGCATCTGGCCATGAGCGTTGAAGAAATAGTACTTTCCGTTTACTTTCTTCTTCTTGGAATCTTTGTACATCTTACCGTTGGAACCGAAGTAGTACCAGCCTTCCTCGTCGCAATGTACAGAGCAAGTGCTGTCATCATCGCAGAATCCTACACCATTTCTGTCAACCTCGTCCTCATCCGGTAAAGCAAGCCATAACCACTGGCTCTCTGCTCTCCAGCCTTCATCTTCACCGCCAAGATAGAATACGTCGTTGTTGGCATCCTCATACCAACCGTATCTCATCTCACCATCTTCGTTGAAGTAGTATGTTCTGCCGTTGATCTTTTTGGAGTCATCCTCTACCTTCTTACCGTTGGAACCGAAGTAGTACCAGTGATCTCCGTC
>JAQERH010000076.1 GCA_027698105.1 Lachnospiraceae bacterium AM93-12TA | reverse complement strand
CTCCCAACCTGCGAAGGATGTCATGGAAGCGCCTACTGCAAGTAAAGCTGCTGCAGAAAGAACTGCAACTAATTTAGTCTGCTTTCTCATAATGAATGCACTCTCCTTTTTTCTTTTTGAAGTTATATGTTCGAAATTCCTAACTGCATTACGTGGCTATTATACTTCGGATAAGGAAAAGTATAATCACATGGTTTTAGAGGCAAAATTGGTGCATGTTTATGAGAAGAAATCATGTTTTTTCTCTCTTGACAAACCATCGAAAAATAACTTATAATATAATTACTAATTTATAAATAAGTAATATTTT
Source organism: Lachnospiraceae bacterium AM93-12TA (assembly GCA_027698105.1). Lineage (GTDB taxonomy): Bacteria > Bacillota > Clostridia > Lachnospirales > Lachnospiraceae > Otoolea. The sequence continues at coordinate 2,038 of JAQERH010000076.1, read as the reverse complement.
CGCTTCTATTCAAGGAAGATTTTAATAAAAAGGAGGGGATTCAGATGTTTGTAGGGCGGAAAAGGGAACTTGATAAGCTGGAAGCGATGTATGACAGCAGGCAGTTTGAGTTTGCTGTGTTTTATGGACGCAGGCGTGTTGGAAAAACAACTTTGATCAATGAATTTTGTAAAGATAAAAAAACGATTTTCTTTGTCGCCTCAGAGGCCGCCAAGCAGGAAAATTTGCAGTTGTTTTCTAAGGCTGTACTTCAAACAACTCTTCCAGGACTGGCAGCTCCTTCCTTCGGAAGTTACGATGAACTTTTTTCTTATATCGACAGTATCTGTGAAAAAGAACGGCTTATTCTGGTGATCGATGAATTCCCATATTTAGCATCCAGCTATAAGGCTGTTTCCTCTCTAATTCAGGCTCACATTGATCAGAAATGGAAAAACAGCCAGTTATTTCTCATTCTTTGCGGTTCTTCTATGAGCTTTATGGAGCATCAGGTTCTGGGATATAAAAGCCCCCTTTATGGACGCAGGACAGCGCAGTTTAAAATCCATCCATTCACTTTTTTTGAGGCTAGAAATCTTTGCCTGGGATTTTCCAAGGAAGAGCAGGCAGTTATTTACGGAATTACAGGAGGAATTCCCGAATATTTAAGCCGAATCAACCCGAACAGATCGCTGGATGAAAATATTATAGAACTTTTCTTCAATGAAAGCGGACGTTTGTACGAGGAACCCTCAAATCTCTTGAAACAGGAGCTTAGAGATCCGTCTACCTATAATTCAATCATAGGAGCTATTGCCGGAGGAAGCAGCCGGTTAAATGATATTGCTGGAAAAGCAGGAATAGAAACGGGAGCTGCCAGTAATCTTCTGCTTTCTCTGCTGGAGCTTGGCATTGTGAAAAAAGAGATTCCTGTTACTGAAAAGCCAGGAAGCAGGAAAACTATTTACCTTCTTCAGGATCAAATGTTCCGATTCTGGTACCGATTTGTAGGCCCCAATATCAGCGGAATTGTCCGGGGAATCGGGCCTGATATTTATCTGAATCAGATAAAACCTCAAATCAGTCACTTTATGGGTCTGGTATTTGAAGAGATTTGCCAGCAGTATTTGTATCAGCCGGAGATAATTTCCTCAGCTCCTTTTCTGTATGGTAAATGCGGGCGCTGGTGGGGAAATAATCCAGTTCAGAAGCGGCAGGAGGAGATTGATATTGTCGCGCTGAATGAGCAGCAAATTCTGCTGGGCGAATGTAAATGGCAGTCTGCTCCTGTAGGAAGCGATGTAATACGCGATTTAATGCTTCAGGGAAATCTTTTTTACATGACAGAAAAATGGTTTTATGTCTTTGCTAAGGACTCTTTTACAAAAGAAGCAGAACAATGTGCAGAACAATATAAAAATCTTCGATTAATTTCTTTTAAGGAAATGTAGGATATTAAAAACGCCCAATGAGCATAGTTTTAATATCTCATTTTTCTCTCGAAACTTTTAAATAAGTACAGCGAAATATATAATTTTAGTTTTGTTTAACAGGATATATTTGTGTATTTTGAACAAAAACTTTATTTTAAGGAAATATTATCCAATTATGAGTTATATACAGCTTTTAAAATTCGTTATTTAATTGATAGAGAAAGGGTGAGGAAGAATGATCACATATGATAAATTATGGGAAACCATGGAAAAAAGACATATGACTCAGTACCGCCTGATTCGTTATTATGGAATCAGCGCCGGTCAGATTGGGCGGTTAAAGAAAAATATGCATGTGTCCACTCATACACTGGAAGTATTCTGTCAGATATTAGACTGTCGAATTGAAGATATTGTAGAATACATTCCAGACAAGCAAGAAGACAAATAGACATTAATACATGCAAAACATGTATACAGTACAGCAGAATGCTTCTCAGACAGCTGAAACAACTAAAATACCTATCGCCATTAGCTGAAAGAAAAGGCATTCCGCTTCTCCAAGACAATCAAATAATCGAGTAGGAGGCGGTGATTAACCGCCGTCCTCTCACACCACCGTGCGT
>JAQERH010000075.1 GCA_027698105.1 Lachnospiraceae bacterium AM93-12TA | reverse complement strand
GGGCGGATTCCGGACTTTCACCAGTTAGAGACGTGCGCCGCCGGGCGCACTAACAAAGCAGGGCAGCATAGTATCTGCTATGCTGCCCTGCCGCTTAAACAGCTTGTTCCAGGCTGTTTTTTATTCTGCCAGCTCAGTCATAATCTGATTGCTTCTGGCGATAAATTTCGTCATGCGCTCTGGACTTAATGTACCGTGGCTTAACAGTGCCAGGTCATAGAGCTGCTCACAGATCACAGGAGTCTTCTCTCCGTCTGTGTGCTCTAAAACGTATTTAACCAGACTGTTGTTGGCATTTAATACAAGAACCTCGCCAGTGCCGCCAAACATGGACGGATCCATGCCGTACATGTTGTACATCTTCATCATTTCCTGCATACGGCGTGTCTCCTCAGCCACTGTAATCATAGAAGAAACAGACTCATTCTTTAACTTTTCAACCTTTACTTCCAGCTTGTCGTTTCCAAGAGCCTTGCGGAAGACATCCGTCAGAGTCTTTGTCTGATTCTCCAACGCTTCCTTGTCCTCCTCTTTCACTTCCTCTTTGAAGATCTCGTTGACATCCGCATCAATTCTCAGGAACTTCACATTCTCATGTTTCTGCTCCTCGTGAGTAATAAACGGGTTGTCGATATTGTGAGTCAGGATCACTGCATTTAACTTTTCCTCACGGAACATGTTGATGTACTGGCTCTGCTCTTTCTCATCCGTCACATAGAATACCTTATTCTCATGCTTGTCCTTTACAGACTCCAGATAATCTTTGAGAGTCAGGTATTTGCCGTCCAGATCCTTGAAGATAATGTAATCATCCATCTTCTCAGCAAATTTCTCGTCTCTTAAACAGCCAAATTTGATGAATGGGCTGATATCATCCCAGTATTTCTCGTAGTTCTCTCTGTCTGTCTTGCACATACCGGACAGCTTATCAGCCACTTTCTTTGTAATGTAATCTGAAATCTTCTTTACAAAGCCGTCATTCTGAAGGGCGCTTCTGGATACGTTCAGAGGCAGATCCGGGCAGTCGATTACACCCTTTAAGAGCATCAGGAACTCCGGAATAACCTCTTTGATATTATCGGCAATAAATACCTGGTTATTGTAAAGCTTAATGGTTCCCTCAATACTCTCGTACTCCATGTTAATCTTAGGGAAGTACAGAATTCCCTTTAAATTAAACGGGTAATCCATGTTTAAGTGGATCCAGAACAGCGGTTCCTTAAAGTCCATAAAGACCTTGCGGTAAAAGGCCTTGTATTCCTCTTCTGTACACTCATTGGGGTGCTTGTTCCACAGAGGATTCACATCGCTTAAGGAAACGGGACGTTTTAAAATTTTATATTTTTCCTTAGCCGGGGAAACCTCCACTGTTTCCTTAGTTCCGTCCTCGTTCTCTTTTTCCTCTGTTTTTGCTTCTTCCACGATTGTTTCAACAATCGTGTCTTTTTCATTTAATTCATCTTTTTCAATAGTCTCATATTCCGGCTCTGCTGCAGCATTGTCAAGGAAAATCGGAACTGGCATAAAGGAACAATATTTTTCAATCACCTCTCTGGCTCTGTACTCATTGGCAAACTCTGTGCTGTCCTCGTTCAGATAAAGAGTAATCCTTGTTCCGACTGTCTCCTTATCTCCGTCCTTCATGTCGAACTCTGTGCCGCCTTCGGATTCCCAGTGAACCGGCTTTGCATCTGCCCTGTAGGAAAGAGAATCAATCGTTACCTTATCTGCCACCATGAAAGCGGAGTAAAAGCCCAGTCCGAAATGACCGATAATCTGGTCTTCATTGGCCTTATCCTTATATTTATTCAAGAAATCCTGAGCGCCGGAGAAGGCAATCTGGTTGATATACTCATCCATCTCCTCCTCTGTCATACCCATACCATTATCCTCGATGGTAATCGTTTTGTCCTCCGGATTTACCGTTACCTGGATCTTGAACTCCAGATCCTCCGGCTTTTCCCATTCTCCCATCATCTCCAGCTTCTTTAATTTCGTAATGGCATCGCAGCCATTGGAAATCAGCTCTCTGTAAAAAATATCGTGATCTGAGTAGAGCCATTTCTTAATAATCGGGAAAATATTCTCACTGTTAATGGATAAGCTTCCTGTCTTTGCCATGTGTCAACACTCCTTTTAATATTCTGTATTTCAGCGGCCTCCTGCCTGTTTCAGTCAGGCCCGTTTTTTCAATTCCTTCTCTATTTTAGTCCGCCTTTTCCAAGATGTCAATAGAAAATCAGCACTCATTTGAATTGAGTGCTAATAATCCTCCTGTTTAAGTAGCTTTCACCCTGGAAATTCTTACAATTTTTTTCATTTTTATATCCATTCCTTTCGCTTCGCTCAGGCACAAAACGTTATGAA
>JAQERH010000074.1 GCA_027698105.1 Lachnospiraceae bacterium AM93-12TA | reverse complement strand
TTAAACCCATGTGGAATTTAATCATGCACTGGAATTTAAAATTTCAAGTCAGCTGAATTTGCGAAATTAATTATACGTTATCCCTGAATGTAAATCTGCATAAAAACAATAGAAATTAAATTACATTTGTTTTTTCTTTAAATTTCTGGTATATGCCCTTCTGTAGCATTATCTCTATGATGGATAGTTGCTGGATTTCCAACCACTACTGAATGAGCAGGTACATCAAAATTTACAAATGTATTTGGTGCAATCAAAACGTCATTACCAATATTCACCTTACCTACTATCGTTGAATTTGCCCTTACGCATACTCTATCACCAAAAGTTGGAACTCCCGCACGTTTACCACGAATATCCCTTCCAATAGTAACACCATGCGTAATAAAGAACTGATTGCCAAATTTAACTTGACCATTAATTACAATTTTACCCCAATGCCCTATGATAAGACCATTACCAATTGTTGAATTAAGTTCAAAGCTGAATCCAGTTCTATTTTCTAATTTTCTTAGTCTGTATTTAAAATATCTACCCCAAATAGTATTTATATTAGCCTGGTACTTTCTATATATACAAATATATTTCCACTCATAGCCTTTCATAAATTCTTTAGAAAGAAAACCACCTCTAAAAGCAGTATTAAACTTTCTATCATATGCAATTTTTTCTTTATAACTTGTATTTAATTTCAAATTCATATACTACTCCTCAAAGAAATATTTTTTTCTTTCTTCAATTATCAAATCATGTGATAATGATTTTCCGTACCATGGATATTGTTCATTTTTTTCTTTTAATCCAGAAAACCATTTTTCTATATTTGAAAACACCTGTGCTGGATTACCACATACAACTGAATTATCTGGAATATCTTCAAAAACAACACTATTATCCAAAATTAGTGAATTTTCACCAATACGAACATTTGGCATTATCGTTACATTTGATGCAATAAAAACATTATTTAATATTGTAATTGGGCCTAAATCTCTAAGTGTTAAACTTGTACCATCTCCAATTACTCTATCGAAGTGTTCTCCAGATGGTCTATAATTTACAAATTTAACTCCTTTAGATATATATACATTATCACCAATAGAAATTAAATACTTATCCTTCCCGAAGCATACACCTTCTTCAATTATATTATTTATTCCAAAATGCGAAAAACCATTTTTATCAAATTCAACCTCTTCTTTTTTTAATAGGTGTTTTAAATCTTTTTTCTTTAATGCAACGAAGATTTTATACAATGATTTATTTCTTCCTATATGATATTTAATTATATCTTTAAGACTATATTTTGTTTCTGAGCTCATAAATCTTATGCTCTTTTTATCTATCTGAATTCCTTTTTCTTTCGCTAAACATTCAATAATTCTATCAATTATTCCATCCCACATGTAATTTATATTTCGTTCACGCTTATTATTTTTAAAATAAGAAACAGTATTTTTTATACCTATTTCAAAAGGAATAAAATTGTTAAATTCTGGAGCTACAGATTTTATCTTTGAATTATCAAATATTCTATTTCTGCCCTTGTCACCAAATAAAACACCTTTATACTCTGGCAATTTTTTTGAAATGTCTTCTGAAGACATAGAAAATACTACAGGTTGTTTATTTAATGCACTCCCTATCTTATCAAGCACTTCAGACCATTTTAATCTCTCATTTGAAGTTATATGGTAATCTTCACCATATGCTTTAGGATTGCCAATTAATGCAACAAATCCTTTTGCAAAATCGGATGTATGTGTTAACGTACAAATAGCTTCACCATCATCCCATAAAAGAATAGGCTTGCCACATAAAATTCTATGAGCTAAAGTCCAATACTCACCGTTTGGTATTACTGCAAAAGGTATTCTTGTATTTCCATATGTAACGTACGGTCTTACAATCGTGTAGTTTATATTATACTCATCTGCTACATCTTTTAAATACTTTTCACAAATAACTTTATTTTGTCCATAATCCCAATATTGATTTCCCAAAGGTGTATTCTCGCTAATTTCTCCGTCGATAAGTTTATATGCAGTTGCTGAAGAAACAAAAATATATTGATCAACAATATTTCCAAAGACTTCTAATCTGTATTTTAATTGAGACACATCGAGTGTTAAAAAATCCAAAAGAGAATCATAATGTTTCGCCAAATTATTAACAAATGAATCACAGTTATTAACATCTCCATGAATAGAAATAACTCCTTTTGGAAGAGCAAAATCGCGATTTCCTCTTGTTATGCATGTTACAGTATTTCCTTGTCTGATTGCTTCTTCACATACTGCAGAACTCAAAATACCAGACCCACCTAAAATTAATATATTACTCATAAAAATCTCCATTCCGCCGCCGTTGGCTGGCGGCACAAATAGTAATGA
>JAQERH010000073.1 GCA_027698105.1 Lachnospiraceae bacterium AM93-12TA | reverse complement strand
ATAGACCCTTATAGGGTCAAAGCAAGCCACCGGCTAAGCCGGTGGTCTTGACTGCTGGACTGAGCATTACTTTTGAGAAAATGTTTGCTTTTCTTTCCACAATATATTAAGATAAGAAATCGAGGCGTTATATACTGTCTCGAATGATTTAACGATTTAAAGCGGAGTAGCAAAGGAGGAAATTAGATGAGTCACAAAAACGGAAGCTTCAGCAGTTCGCTGGGCTTTATACTGGCCTGCGTAGGATCGGCGGTAGGCCTGGGAAATATCTGGATGTTCCCATACCGTCTTGGGCAATACGGAGGAGCGGCATTTCTGGTGCCATACATTTTTTTCATTATCCTGTTTGGCCTGACAGGGCTGTCAGCAGAATTTGCCATTGGACGGAGAGCGAGAACGGGAACTCTTGGCTCCTATGAGCTTTGCTGGGGAGGAGATGATCCGGATGCTCCGGCCTGGAAACGGGCAGCAGGCAGGCTCATTGGCTGGATTCCTCTGATTGGTTCCCTGGGAATTGCTATCGGTTACTCCATTATTATTGGCTGGGTGCTTCGCTCTCTGGGAGGTTCCCTGACGGGAACTATTCTGACTGCAGATTCTGCAGAGTATTTTTCCCAGGCAACAGGGAACTTTGGGAGTCTTCCATGGCATCTGGCAGTTGTGCTGATTACCGTGACGATTCTTCTGACTGGATCGGCCGTTCAGATCGAGAAGGCAAACAGGATCATGATGCCAGTCTTTTTTATCCTGTTCGCTGCGCTGGCAGTGAGAGTCGGCTTTTTAGCGGGTGCGGAAAACGGCTACCGTTTCCTGTTTGTTCCAAAATGGGAGCAGCTGAAAAATGTGGATACCTGGGTCATGGCCATGGGACAGGCGTTTTTCTCTCTTTCCATTACAGGATCTGGTATGATTGTCTACGGTTCCTATCTGAATAAGAATGCAGACATCATCGGTGCGTCCATGAGAACGGCTGTGTTTGATACAGTGGCAGCCCTGCTTTCTGCTCTGGCCATTATGCCGGCAGTCTTTGCTTTTGGTATTGAGCCGGGCGCAGGTCCGTCCTTAATGTTTATCACAATTCCGAAGATTTTTTCACAGATGCCGATGGGACAGATGTTTGCAGTTATATTCTTCCTGTCTGTTGTGTTTGCGGGAATTACATCTCTGATTAATATGTTTGAGGCAGTGATCGAGAGCTGGCAGCACAGATTCCAGATTCCGCGCCGCCTGGCTGTAGGACTCTGCGGAGCGATCTGTCTGGGCGTTGGTATTTTCCTGGAGCCGGAGCCATTCGTAGGAAAATGGATGGACTTTATTACGATTATGGTCGTGCCTTTCGGAGCTGTGCTGGGAGCGGTTTCCATCTACTATCTGTTCGGATATAAGAAAATCAGGGAAGAGCTTTCAGAGGGAAGAAAAACCCCTGTACCAGCCTGGTTTGGAAGTGTGGCCAAATATATCTATGTTCCTCTTACCATCGTTGTCTTTATCCTGGGAATTGTGTACAAGGGAATTGGCTAAAAGAGAACGGATACCATCCTGTGTCGAAAAAGAGAGCAGAATGTCGAGAGAATGTGTTTGATTTTTGTTGAAACGTGACTTAAAATAAAAGTTACATCGAAAGGAGAGCTTATATGACAGAAGGTGCAGACGTAAGTTTTGTGCATCTCGGTATAACGATTGAGCATTTGCGGAACAGTATCTCTATAGGAGGATTTAAAATTGCTTTCTATGGGATGATTATTGGAATCGGAATGCTGGCCGGGCTTTACATGGCACAGAGGGATGCCCGAAGGAGAGGGCAGGATCCGGAGCTTTACCTGGATTTCGCGCTGTATGCGATTATTTTTTCCATTATAGGAGCCAGACTTTACTATGTAATCTTTGACTGGGATCTTTATAAGGACAATCCCATTGAGATTTTTAATCTGAGGGCAGGAGGTCTGGCCATTTACGGCGGAATTATCGGCGCAGTTTTAACTCTTATTGTGTTTACAAAAATCCGGAAGGTTTCATTTTTCTCGATGGCAGACAGCGGGTGCATCGGACTGATTACAGGGCAGATTATCGGACGCTGGGGAAATTTCTTTAACTGCGAGGCGTTCGGAGGCTATACAGACAGTTTTCTGGCCATGAGGCTTAAAATGTCTCTGGTAAATCCGTCCATGATTTCCCAGGAACTGTTGGACCACAAAATTGTGGAAAACGGAGTAGAGTACATTCAGGTTCACCCTACATTTCTCTACGAATCCCTCTGGAATCTGGGTGTCCTCATTTTCCTGCTGTGGTACCGCAAAAGAAAAAAATTTGATGGAGAAATCCTGTGGATGTATCTTTTGGGATACGGACTTGGCCGCGCATGGATCGAAGGACTCAGAACGGATCAGCTTCTGTTTTTCGGCACAGGAATCCCGGTATCCCAGGCTCTGTCCATGGTTTTAGTGGCTGCAGCATCAGCCGTCATCATCTGGAAACGATCAAAGTTAAAAACAGGGATCAAAGGAGAATAGCGATGGCAAATGCGAAAGAAGAGTTAGTGGAAAAAATTGAAATAATTCGGCAAAAAATGGATCAATGCATTGAACAGCGGGAGGAATTCCGAAAAATTTACCGCTACAGCGTAGAGCTGGATCAGCTGCTGAATCAGTACATTGTAGCAGGGTATTGACGCGCAGGCGCTGCCAAAATGGCAGCGCCTGTTTTTTGTATTAGGAAAACCACGCGATAGTCGCGTGGTTCTATAGAAGCTTT
>JAQERH010000072.1 GCA_027698105.1 Lachnospiraceae bacterium AM93-12TA | reverse complement strand
GGGCGGATTCCGGACTTTCACCAGTTAGAGACGTGCGCCGCCGGGCGCACTGAAAAAGGAGCGGCGGTCAGTTGTCACACATGTTTTGTGATTGACTGGCCGCTGCTCCTTTTTTAAAGGACTGCTGTTTCTATCCCATAGGCGGAACAGGAGTCGGCCGGGAACGGTCAAATACTTCTTCCACGTTAAAGAGATCGTCTAAATGGGTCTTGGTCGGATTAGATTCCGGCAGATCGTAGTACATCCGGTAGCCGTCCAGATTGCGGCGTCCCTGACGCATGTGATCAGCGCCGATCTGCACGTAATACTGAGCGGAATCCACATTGCAGAAATAGCGGAAGCCTTTGGATTTCAGATACTGGAACCGCTCGTTGCTGTCCGCATAGGGACGCCAGTCGCCGACATCACTTCCAAATGGGAAGAGAATAATATCAGTACCGCCAACGAGAGGGGCTACCTCTGTGTCCCATTTATCAGTATCTGTGATAAAGTCTTCCATGGAGATGGCTCCCATGTCACGGTGGCCCCAGCTGTGGCTGGCCAGCTCGTAGCCGTCTTCCTTTAAGGCCTGAGCGACTTTGGCAGCCTGCGCTTTCTCCTCCTCATAGTTAAAATCAGGGTGTTCGGCCTGATATTCTGCTGTACCGTAGGAAGCTGCAGTGCGGTAACCTAAAATTCCATTATAGCCGGTAAAGGCCAGAACTGCCTTGGCTCCCCGATAGGAAAAATCAGGGTGATTTTCAATAAATTCATCCAGAATGGGAACCAGATCGTAGGCGCCTGCAGAGGTACTTCCATCGTCCATTTTCATCTCACAGACAGGTTTTCCGTCTTCTCCCACAATCATGCGGGACGCAAATCCGTCGCCGTCCATATATTCATAGTAGCAGACGTCGTCCTGGGACATGACGAAGGCCTGTTTTCCAGGCGGCAGCATGATATCCCCTGCCTTAAAAACGGGATTTCCATTTTCATCGGTGGTTTCAGAGGCAATATCGTGAAGCCGCACAAGCACAAAACCACGGTCATACATGGCCTGGAGAATCTTATCAAATTCATCCTTTGTGGTCATCATCTGATTATAGCCGTTTTGCTTATGGTCTCCGTCAAAGGCCTTGGAAGTGTCCATAATCAGGGAGTGAAAGAATACATGGGTCACTTTGGAGGGATCTACCCGTACCAGAGTAGACTTGATTTCTTCATATTTAGCGACAGCAGAAGCAGCTTCTTCTGTGTCTTTAAACTGCTCGTTTCCTGTGAGAAGAGCGATAGCTCCGTCATAGTCATAGCCTGCGGCCAGACGATCTGCCTCGTCCAGCAGATTCTGAAGAGCCTGTTCCTCTGTCAGAGGCTCTGTCTCCTTGGAAGATTCAAGGGCCTGTCCGCCCGGCGCGTTAGAGGAGGAGGCAGGAAGAAGAGAAACGGGAAAACCTCCCTTGTTTTTAAAGAAGAAAATACCTCCGGCCAACAGGATGAGAGCCAGCACGGCTCCTGATAAAATAAGGGGAAGATTGTTCCGGGAACGCCCCCTGCGCCTCCGGCTCCGTCTTCGTGAATACTGGTTCATAATCATACTCCTTTAGATGCTCTGGCTGCGGCGGTGAGAGCACAGTGCAGACTCAGCGGCAGGCAGGGCAATGATGTGTTTTGATTTATTATAACATATTTGAAAGAAACACGCCATTAAGGATTATTACGAATTTTGAAAGTTTTTAAGAACAGCCACATGAGAAAGCAGAGAAACAGGGAATAAAAAGAGAATCTCTCTTCATATGTTTGTGAAAGAAGATATGAAGTTCGTTCGGGGGATATGTATGAAGCGAATGTTGGCTTTACTGACTGCAGCGCTTCTGCTGACAGCAGTTTTGTCAAAGGAGATTTACGCCCAGAGTCCTGGAATTGCAGTGGAGGTTGCGGCAGCGGCCGAATCAAATGCAAAGGAGGGACCGGTCATTCAGGCGCCAAGCGCTATTTTAATGGAAGCATCGACAGGAACGGTAATCTATGAAAAACAGGCAGATGAGGCGAGAAATCCTGCCAGCGTAACGAAAATTATGACACTTCTTCTGACTTTTGACGCACTGAAGGCAGGAAAGATCAAGATGACGGATCCGGTTGTGACGAGCGCTTATGCGAAATCGATGGGAGGCTCCCAGGTGTTTCTGGAAGAGGGAGAGGTTCAGACGGTGGAGACGCTGATTAAGTGTATTGTCATAGCGTCTGGAAACGATGCCTCTGTGGCTATGGCGGAATATATTGCAGGGGACGAGGCATCCTTCGTCAGCATGATGAATGAAAGGGCCAGGGGACTTGGCATGGAGCACGCAAATTTTAAGGACTGCTGCGGTCTGACTGACTCTGCTGAACACGCCATGTCAGCCAGAGATATTGCCCTGATGAGCCGGGAACTGATCACGAAATATCCGGAGATTTTCCAGTATTCTACTATCTGGATGGAAAATATTACCCATACCACGAAGCAGGGAACCAGGGAATTCGGCCTGTCAAACACCAATAAGCTTTTAAAAATGGCCACAAACTTTGAGACGACAGGACTGAAAACCGGCTCTACCTCCACTGCAAAATACTGTCTGTCAGCCACTGCAAAAAAGGATGGGGTGGAACTGATTGCCGTCATATTAGCAGCTCCGGACTACAAGGCCCGGTTTACAGATGCAGTGGCCTTATTGAATTACGGATATGCCAACTGCCGCCTGTATACAGATAAGGAGGAAGGTGAGATTCCGGAGACTCATGTAGCAGGAGGGGTGAAGGACACAGTAAAGACCAGGCTGAATGGGACATTTTCCTATCTGAGCACAACAGGGGAGGATTTTTCAGGCATAGAAAAAGAGTGGGTGATTGCGTCAGATATCCAGGCACCTGTCCGGGAAGGCGATATTGTAGGACGGCTGGTATACCGTCTGGGAGAAAAGGAAATCGGCCAGACAGATGTAGTAGCCGCAGAAGGAGTAGAAAAGGCTGGATTTCTGGATGCTTTGAAAAAGATATTGTCTCTGATGCTGTGATGGCATGAAAGGGAACTGCAGGAGACAGGGAGTCATAAAAGGCGGGGAAGCAACAGCTTCGCCCGCCTTTTATGTGTACTTGTGTCACAGAAAAAATAAACCCCCTGCTATGCAGGGGGAGGGAAAATCTT
>JAQERH010000071.1 GCA_027698105.1 Lachnospiraceae bacterium AM93-12TA | reverse complement strand
TAAAGCTTCTATAGAACCACGCGACTATCGCGTGGTTTTCCTAATACAAAAAAGGCATAAGGAAATTTTTTTCCTTATGCCTGAACTAAACCTATCGATTGCTCTGACTGTTCTGCTCTGTATCCTGAGTCCCCTGTTCTATGCCTTCCTCGGCTCTGGTTACGCCTTCTTCCATCCAGTCGACAGCGTTTTCCGCCCCGTCTCTCAGATCGTCTCCAATCCCTTCCAGAACTCCTGTGCTCTCCTCAAGGCGTCCGTCTCTCTCCGTTCCGGAAACAGAACTGCCGGACGGCCTCTCTGCAGAGGTTTCTGCTGTGGAAGGAACCTGCGGCGCATTCGTGGTGTTCTTCACATCCTCCTTTGAGCCGCATGCAGTAAGAAACACAAATACAACGGCCAGACACATAGCTGCAAAAATCTGCTTATATTTTTTCATAATGGCAACTCCTTTCTAAGCCTAGTATGGACGGCTTAAAATGGAATTATGCAGGCTTTTGCCGACTGCTCGTTTACATTTGACTGCTGAATTTTGCATACATCAGCCAATGACATCCGCCATAGAATACAGTCCGGCTGGCTTTCCTCCCAGGAATTTAGCTGCCTGAACTGCTCCTTTGGCAAAAATCGCCTTGGAATAAGCCGTGTGGGTAAACGTGATAACCTCGTCTGTACCGGCAAAAATCACATCATGCTCTCCCACAATGGTACCGCCGCGGACAGACTGAATTCCGATTTCTCTCGAATCTCTGGGCACTCTTTCACTGAACCGGTCATACTTATAATGGCAGGCATTATCGAGAGACTCATTTACTGCATCTGCCAGAGCCAACGCCGTTCCGCTGGGTGCATCAATTTTTTTATTGTGGTGCTTCTCCACAATTTCTACATCAAAGCCTGCCGGATACAGTACAGGAGCCGCCTCTTTTAAAAGTTTTAACAGAGTGTTGACACCCAGAGACATGTTGGCAGAACGCAGCACCGGAGCTTTTTCAGATACCTTCGCCGCCATGGCCGTCTGCTCCTCTGAAAGTCCTGTAGTACAGAGCACTACTGCCATTCCCGTCCGGGCACAGAAGTCCAGCAGACCATCTACCGCCCTGGCAGAGGAAAAATCAATGATGACATCTGCCTTCTCCTTCACTTCATCCAGGCTTTTGTAAACCGGATATGGATAGGTTCCCTGTTCTGAAATATCTACGCCAGCTACAATAGCAAGCTCTTCATCATTCTTCACAAGATCTGTGATCACACGTCCCATCGCTCCGCTGCAGCCGTGCATAATTGCTCTTACCATGATTGTTCCTCCTGTCTGTCTCTCAAATATCCTCTGCGGCGCTTCCTCTAGAGAAGTCCGTAATTCTTCATAGCCTTAACCAGCCTCTCTTTATTTCCAGGTTCCATCTCCACTAACGGTTTTCTGTAAGGTCCTACATTCTTTCCTAAAAGATTCATAGCCTCTTTCACCGGAATCGGGTTCACCTCGCAGAACAGGGCATTAATCAGCTCCACTGCCTGAATTTGAAGCTTCATACTCTCTTCCACTCTGCCCTTAAAGTATAAATCACACATATCGTGAACCTGTCTTGGAGCAATATTGGAGAGAACAGAAATAACACCCTTGGCTCCCAGCGCCAGCATAGGCACAGTCTGATCGTCATTTCCGGAATAAATGTCTACCCAACCATTGGACAGGCTGGCAATCTTGGCGATATCAGAGAAGTTTCCGCTGGCTTCCTTGACTCCCACAATATTCTCCACATTCTTACAAAGCCACACAATCGTCTCCGGAGTCAGGTTGACACCAGTACGGCTGGGTACATTGTAGAGAAGAGCCGGGATCTTAACTGCCTCTGCAATATCAGAAAAATGCATTTTCAGACCCTTTTCACTTGTCTTGTTGTAGTAAGGAGTTACTAAAAGCAGTCCGTCTGCTCCGGCCGCTTCGGCTGCCTGGGACAGGTACACAGAAGTATCTGTACAGTTTGAACCGGTTCCGGCAACAACTGGGATTCTCTTGTCCACTACATTGCAGACAAACTGGATTGCCCGGATGTGCTCGTCATGAGTCATAGTAGCAGACTCTCCTGTTGTGCCGCAGACTATAATACAGTCAGTCCCTCCGTCAATCTGCTCCTCCACCAGTTCCTCAAACTTAGAGTAATTGATTTCTCCATTCTCTTTAAACGGTGTGACAATGGCCACGCCTGCGCCTTCAAAAATAGCCATAGTAATTTCCTCCTCTGCGTTTCGTCTTATAAGGCTGCCCTTCCTGGGAAATAGGCTTCTGCCTGAGTTTCTGAATCAACCAAAGAAAAGGCTGGCACAACGGCCAGCCAAGATTTTGCTTTTGATTTCGCTTTCTTCTGTAGCTCCCCATCCTGCACAGATGACAGTCATATGGTTCTTCACCACATGCCCAGATCCACACAGGCAGATCTGCATGAATCTTCGGCGTCGCTCCCTTTTATCGGCCTTCCCCTGTTCCTGCAACATCCAGCCGGTTACTTATGATTAACGCAACCTCTACTTTTATATATTCTTCTATTTATGCCTATACTATCATTACTCTGACTGATTGTCAATCTCTACATTTTCGATTTTAGAAATTGTATCTACATAAGCCGTCAGTTCTTCCGGAAAATTCTTTCCTGTGAGAATCAGACTCATCTCCTCATCTCTCAGGGAAAGCAGATGCTCAAATTCTTCCAAAGACAGAATATCCTGATCGATAATTCCCAGAATCTCGTCAAGAATCAGGAGATCACATTCCCTGGTGGTAAGCACCTTTCTGGCAAAATTCAGTCCGTTCTGAATGTTAATCTTTTCCTCGTTCTTCTGCTCTTCAGAAAGCTTCTCGAAATAATCTCCCTGCTTTTCAAACCGGAATACTTTCATATCCGGTTCCAGGCATTTGAGCCCCTCGGACACCTCCGCTGACAAGTTTCCTTTGAGAAACTGGATCATAATTACCTTTTTATGCTTGGTCACCGCTACAACGCCCTTTCCCAAAGCCATGGTCGTCTTTCCAAAGCCAGGGCCGCAGATAACCTGGACATTTCCCTTCTCCATATCCTGCACCTCTTTGTGAAATGTTATAAAAACTGAAACAGCCGCGTTATTTTACCACATTTTTCAAAGTTTTGCAAGTTTGGCAGCAGGCTTCCCCACGACATACGCATGAATTGTTTTCCTTCCTCTTTTTCAAAATATCTTGTTTT
>JAQERH010000070.1:2500-4577 GCA_027698105.1 Lachnospiraceae bacterium AM93-12TA | reverse complement strand
GAAGGATGGAGAGATAGAGAGTAGAATTCAATGTGTGGTTTTGAGGGTATGTATATACTTAAAAAATAGTTTAATGTGTATTTTAGAAGTTTCTATTTCAGAAACTTCTTTTTTTATTGTCTTTTTGCTGTATATCGGTTGGTGTATCAAACTGTGCTTTTAGAAAAAGTGAAATATTTGTGAAGTAGTAGTAATACACCATATAATTTGATAAGATAATTTCAAACAGAAATGAAAACGGCGGAGGACATAAAAATATGGAAGCGCTTAAAATTCTAGTAGTAGATGATGAACCCAGAATGAGAAAACTGGTAAAAGATTTCTTAACTGTGAAAGGATTTCAAGTAGTAGAGGCAGAAGATGGGGAACAGGCAATTGATATTTTCTTTGAAGAAAAGGACATTGCACTTATTCTTTTAGATGTTATGATGCCTAAAATGGACGGCTGGGAAGTTCTGAAAACGATCAGGCAGTATTCACAGATTCCGATTTTAATGCTGACTGCCAGAGGAGAAGAGCAGGACGAGCTCCAGGGCTTTAAGCTGGGGGCAGACGAATATATCTCCAAGCCATTCAGTCCGAAGATTCTGGTAGCCAGAGTAGAGGCAATTCTTCGCAGAAGCAGTCAGGGAAGCAAGGAGTTGATTGAAATTGGAGGAATACGGATTGATAAATCCGCTCATCAGGTAGAAATCGACGGTGTACCCGTGGATCTGAGCTATAAAGAATTTGAACTGATGACTTATTTTGCTGAAAATCAGGGAATTGCATTGTCCAGAGAGAAAATTCTTAATAACGTATGGAATTATGATTATTTTGGCGATGCCAGAACGATTGACACTCATGTGAAAAAGCTGCGCAGTAAGCTGGGGGAGAAGGGAGAATACATTAAAACTATCTGGGGAATGGGATATAAATTCGAGGTAGACGCATGAAACGCCAATCCATTTGCAGACAGTTTACGGCTATCTTTGTGTGTATGACAGCATTTGTCATAGTAGCGGTCTGGTGTATTAACAACTGGGCTCTGGAAGATTACTATATGGATTACAAAATAGAAGTACTGGAGCAGGCCTATACAGAGATTGATCAGATTATACAACAGGAAATGAAGACAGGTGAAAGCGCACTGGAGGGGGTTGACGCCGTACTGAATAAAGATGCCGATACTGCGAACGATAATGCAGAGGAGCTGGCGTCTGTAGTCCAGGAACTCCGTGATACGTCGAATATTATGATCCTGATATATGACAGCATCAGCAATCAGACCTTGCTTTCCTCTGCACGGGATATTGAGATTCTGAGGGGGAGAGTTCAAAGATATATTTTGGGACAGGGAACGGATCAGCAGGAGGTTTTGGTTCGCTCAGACAATTATATGATTCAGAAAAGCTTTGACCCTAACACAAAGACTTCATTTCTGGAGAGCTGGGGATTTTTTTCAGATAATGGAACTATATATATTATGTCAACTCCGCTTGAGAGTATAAAAGAAAGTGTTAAGATCTCTAATCACTTTTTGATGTATGTGGGTCTGGCAGCCATTGCAGCCAGTGCTGTTATGCTGTATTTTATCACAAAAAAGATTACAGCGCCTATTCAAAAGCTGTCTCTTCTTTCTGAAAAGCTGTCAAATTTAGATTTTGAAGCCAGATATGAGGACAGCCCTCACACAACGCAGGAACTGAGCTGTCTGGGGCAGAGTATGAATGTACTGTCTAATAAACTAAAAGACACGATTGCAGAACTGAAGACGGCTAACAATGAGCTTCAGAAGGATATAGAGGAAAAAATACAAGTCGATGAAATGAGGAAAGACTTTATTGCGAATGTTTCCCATGAGCTGAAAACGCCGATTGCCCTTATTCAGGGATACGCGGAAGGCCTGGCAGAAGGAATGGCGGAAGAGAAAGAGAGCAGAGATTATTACTGCAATGTAATTATGGATGAAGCTGGAAAGATGAATAAAATGGTAAAGCAGCTTCTCACTTTAACTGCCCTGGAATTTGGAAACGAACAGCTTACAATGGAGCGCTTTAACCTGACTGAGCTAATAGGAGGTGTTATTGCAGCATCA
>JAQERH010000007.1 GCA_027698105.1 Lachnospiraceae bacterium AM93-12TA | reverse complement strand
TAAGTCTATCTTACATCAGTTTGAAGGTTTACACAAACTTTGGGATACTCCCCTGCCTGTTTTTTTGGCCTTTTATTGAGTTTATGAAGTGTGCCGCCAGATTCTTTTCTCCACACATTTATGGCACCTTCCCGCAGAAAACATATCCTCCCCGCACTGTGCGGATGTATTCCATATTTTGGCCGCAAGGATCGATTTTTTTCCGAAGATTAGAGATGGTGTTGGCTACTACCTTCTGTGTGTTTTCACTGTCTTCCCCCCATACAGCATGAAATAGTTCTTCTTTTGATAAAACACGATCCGGGTGGGAGGCCAGGAACAAAAGAAGATTAAACTCATTATTGGTCAGAGACACCGGACTTCCGTTTTGCAGAACCTGCTGTGAACTTCCGTCTATGGTTAATTCCTGAAAGGTAAATTGGTACTGTGAGCTGAAAGAAAAGAGTTCAGCATCAATCTTCGCTTTTTTCAAAAGCGCTAAGAGGTATTCTTCCAGCTCTTTTCCCGGCTGCTTTGATTTGATAATAAGCATTTCAGTATTCTCCGCATTCTGGTTTTTCTATCTGGCAATTCCATCAATTGAGCGCAGCAGGTTAACCATTTCAATGGCGCTGACAGCGCAGTCGAAGCCTTTGTTTCCGGCCTTTGTGCCGGCCCGCTCGATGGCCTGTTCGATAGAGTCAGTGGTGAGAACGCCAAACATGACAGGGATGCCGCTTTCTAATGAAACGGCTGCGATTCCCTTTGATACCTCGCTGCAGACATAGTCATAATGGCTGGTGGAACCTCGGATGACGGCGCCGAGGCAGATAACGGCATCGTATTGTCCGCTGCCTGCCATCTTCGATGCGACCAGTGGTATTTCAAAGGCTCCCGGAACCCAGGCGGTATGGATGTCATCCTCTTTCACATTGTGACGGAGCAGGGCATCTTTGGCGCCGCTCAGCAGCTTTGATGTAATAAATTCATTGAAACGGGAGGCTACAATGCCGATTTTTATATGATCTGAAACCAGTGTTCCTTCAAATATTTTCATGACAGTTTCCTTTCTTATCTTATATATCAATAGTTTAATAGATGCCCCATCCGGCTCTGTTTTGTTTTCAGATAGCGGAGATCGTAAGAGGTAGCAGTCATCTGAATAGGTACACGCTGGGATATGTGCAGGCCGAATTCAGAGAGCTGGCAGACCTTGTCCGGGTTATTCGTCAGCAGCCGTAAGCTTTTCACCCCTAATTCCCGCAGAATCTGCGCTCCCATATAGTATTCCCGCTCATCTGCACGAAAGCCTAAAGCCAGATTGGCCTCTAAAGTGTCCATCCCTTTTTCCTGCAGTTCATAGGCGCGGAGTTTGTTAATCAGGCCGATTCCCCGTCCTTCCTGGCGCATATACAGAAGAATTCCCCGCCCTT
Source organism: Lachnospiraceae bacterium AM93-12TA (assembly GCA_027698105.1). Lineage (GTDB taxonomy): Bacteria > Bacillota > Clostridia > Lachnospirales > Lachnospiraceae > Otoolea. The sequence goes on along the minus strand of JAQERH010000007.1, from coordinate 96,219 downwards.
CCTTCTCGATCTGCCTCATGGCAGAGGCCAGCTGCTGTCCGCAGTCACAGCGCAGGGAACCGAAGGTATCCCCGGTCAGGCATTCTGAATGGATACGGCATAAAACGTCACAGCCGTCTCCAATGTCGCCTTTGACCAGGGCAATATGATGCTCTCCGTTTAACCGGCTGACAAATCCGTAGGCCATAAAATCACCGAATTTTGTGGGCATATGAACGGCTGTTATCTGATCCACCAGTTTTTCATGGCATTTCCGATATTCCTGCAAATCACGAATGGTGATAAATTTCATATGAAAGCGCTCCGCTAATTTCATCAGTTCAGGAGTACGCATCATGGTTCCGTCATCCCTCATGATTTCACAGCACAGGCCGCATTCTTTCAGACCGGCCAGACGGCACAGGTCTACGGTGGCTTCAGTATGGCCGCTGCGCTCCAGCACTCCGTTTTTTCTGGCCAGGAGAGGAAACATATGCCCTGGTCTGCGAAAATCCTCTGGTTTTGCAGAATCGTCTACACAGGCCAGAGCGGTGACAGACCGCTCAGCAGCAGAGATGCCTGTGGAGGTGGAACTGTGGTCAATGGATACAGTAAAGGCTGTTTCGTGATTGTCAGTATTGTGCTGTACCATCTGGGGAATCCGAAGTTTTTTAATATAATGTTCCGCCATGGGCATACAGATCAGACCTTTGCCGTAGGTAGCCATAAAATTAATATTTTGTGCAGAGGCAAATTCAGCGGCACAGATAAAATCCCCTTCGTTTTCCCGATCTGGATCGTCTGTTACCAGAATGATGTTTCCCCGCCGTAACTCTTCCAGTGCTTCCTCGATAGTATTAAATTTCATAAGACATACCTCCTAAAATCCATAGTGGGATAGAAATTCTCTCGTAATGCTGCTTGTTTTCTGCTGTAGTCCGGCAGGCTGGCACAGTTTTTCAACATATTTTCCGATAACATCTGTCTCCAGATTTACCGTGTCCCCACAGCAGCGGCAGTGAAGGCTGGTCTGGCAGATGGTGTGGGGGATCACAGACACAGAAAAACTGTCCGGTCTGACAGACGCTACGGTCAGGCTGATTCCGTCTACTGTGACAGAACCTTTTTCCACAATGTAGTGCAGAATTTTCGGGGCTGTCTGAATCGTAAACCAGACAGCTGTATCATCCTGCTGTATTTTCTGGATAATTCCGACTCCATCTGCGTGTCCTGTCACAATATGACCGCCGAAACGTCCGCCTGCCGACATGGCTCGTTCCAGATTGACGGCTGATCCGGCTGTGAGCTGTGAAAGAGAGGAGCGGTTCAGGGTTTCGTGCATTACGTCTGCAAAAAAACAGCGGGAAAGCAGGCGGGTGACAGTCAGGCAGATGCCGTTTACCGCGATGCTGTCTCCAATTCTGGTATGTTTCAACACTTTGTCTGCCTCAATCATCAGAACAGCAGAATGACTTCCTTTTGTAATTTTCCTGATAATTCCTATTTCTTCAACAATTCCCGTAAACAGAGTAATCCACCTCGCTTTCGATGAGAAAATCATCTCCCAGTTTTTTTAAAGTACAGTTTTTCAGAAAAAAAGCATCGCCAGGAAAAGGTACTCCTGAGCCTTCGATGGGGGTTCTGGCCTCCTGGCCTCCGAACAGTTTAGGGGCAATGTAGGTCTGAATCCGCTGGACGATTCGGCTTTCCAGGGCAGACCAGTTCAGAGTGCTTCCGCCTTCCAGTAAAATACTGTCAATCTGTTCCTGTCCCAGCTGATCCATCAGCTGGGACAGATCCACATGGCCGTTTTTTTTGCCCAGGGTGAGTATGCGGCAGCCAGTATTTCTGTAAACAGCCAGGCGGCTTCTGTCGCTGCAGCAGGTTGCCAGAATGGTCGGTATTTCCCGGGCGGTTCGGATTATCTGTGAGTGGAGCGGCGTGCGCAGATAGGTATCACAGATAATGCGAACTGGATTTTTCTCAGCAATACGGCAGGTGAGGAGAGGATCGTCAGCCAGGATGGTCCCCACTCCGGCCATAACTGCGCTGTATCGGAAGCGCTGCTGCTGGACGTGGTTCCTGGCTGCCTCTCCTGTAATCCATTTGGACGCACCGGTATAAGCAGCAGTTTTTCCATCCATAGTCATGGCATATTTCATTACAACAAAAGGGCGCTTTGTCTGTATGTAATGAAAGAATACTTCATTCACCCTGTCACAGTCTTCTTGCAGAACATGTTCAGTTACAGCTGCGCCGTTTACACGCAGGAAATCAGTTCCCTTTCCGGAAACAAGAGGATTGGGATCGGAGGAACCAATGACAACACGGCGGATACCGGCAGCCAGAATCGCTTCTGTACATGGCGGCTGTTTTCCATAGTGGCAGCATGGTTCCAAGGTCACATACAGCACAGCTCCTTCTGGATTTTCTGTACAGTCGGCAAGGGCAGCCCGTTCTGCGTGCAGACCGCCGTATTGCCTGTGCCATCCCTGGCCGATGATCCGGCCGTTTTTTACAATGACAGCCCCTGCCATTGGGTTGGGCGAAGTGAGGCCTGCCCCTTGTTTTGCAAGCTTCAGCGCCAGGCTCATATATTCTGCGTCGTTCATACCATATTACCTCCTGAAAACAAAAAGCCCCGGACAAAAGTCCAGGGCAGAAAATGGCCGAAAACGGCCTGATATAAAAATAAAAACCCTGGAATGCAAAAAAACATACCAGAGCATCAGCCATAAGCACAAAAACAAGGATCAATCAGATCGATTCTGTGCCTGTCATCTTCTTTCATCCAGACTATACGGTCGGCTTCGGAGTTTCACCGAATCATGCCTTACGGCTCGTGGGCTGTACCACCGGTAGGGAATTGCACCCTGCCCTGAAGACGTTTTATTCGATTACAGTCGCATTATAGCATGGGGATGAGTGAAGCGCAAGAGGCTCAGTGAAACCGGGACGAAACCGGGACAGATATGGTTTTTGACTTTCCTCTTTTTGATGAGTATAATAAGAATGAACTGTTTTAGAACAGTGAAGCACAAAAAAGACAGCAGAGGAGAACAGATGATTCACAGAGAAGATATGCTGGAACTGACCAGAAGAATGACGCCTGCCCGTTCCTGTATCAGCCGGATCGCAGGGGCCTATTTTGATGAAGAAGGGTATGTAGACGGAACCTTTAACACGAATTTTCTGCGGCTTTCGGCTGCAGAGCGTACAAAACAGCTGGCACTGGCCAAGACCGTGCCATTTGCTGACACCAATGTGCAGCTGAAAGATTACAGAATCCCCAAAGAGGCCAGGCGGCCAGGCGGAATCTGGCAGCTTTTAGATGGAATCCGCCAGTCGGAAATGAAAAATGACGGACTGTTAGACCTGCTTTATGAGGTAATCGGCGAGCAGTACCAGCCGGGTTTTCCCTACGCCTGTTTCCTGTTTTACGGCAGGTACGATGTGCCTGTAAAAGCAGAGGATAAAGAACGTCTGGAGGACTCGGAGGAACTGTACGAGTATCTGATCTGCACCGTAAGCCCTCTGGCAGGGGAATATGAGCCGGGGAAGGCGGAGTTTGGATTCCTCTATCCAGCGTTTCGTGACAGAAGCGGGGACAGAGACTATGTCAATCTGTTTGAGAGGATTCCGGAAAGACCTCACAGAGAGCTGTCAGAATGGCTTTTAAAGGGATAAGCCGATTCTGCCGGCCAGAAAGGCATAAAAATACAAAATTGTATGAAAATTGTAAGAATTACCTATTGAGGAGAGGCAGCAGGATCTGGTAGACTATAAGGGATGTACCAGGTGAAATTGCTAAAAGGAGAATCAACATATGAAGAAAAAATTACCACTGGCTGCTCTGGCAATGGCGGGAATTTTAGGCGCTTCTGTCTGGTTTCAGCCTCTTGCAGCCTATGCGGCTGTCTGGGAAAAGTCAGGAAGCGGATATGAGATGCCAGATGGAACTTCCATAAGAGGAGTGCTGAGAAGGGGAATCGATGTGTCCCACTGGCAGCAGAATGTAGACTGGAAGCAGGTGGCGGCAGATGATGTAGATTTCGTTATGCTGGGAACCAGATATAAAGGAGAAGTGGATCCTAACTTCAGAACCAATGCAGACGCAGCCTATGCGGCAGGCGTGGATCTGGGCGCGTATATTTATTCCTATGCCACCAGCGTGGAAATGGCAGAACAGGAGGCGGATTTTATCCTGAATCTTGTAAAGGATTACCCGATTTCCTATCCCATTGCCTTTGACGCGGAGGACGCGGGAACTCTGGGAACTCTTCCGCCGGAGCAGGTAAGCGCTATTATTAATGCCTTCTGCCGTAAGATTAAGGACGCAGGCTACTATCCTATGGTCTACGCCAACGAGTACTGGCTGAACAACAAGATTGACAAATCTTCCCTGGACTACGATATCTGGGTGGCACGGTATAATGTAATGTACACCTATGACAGTCCGGCGATCTGGCAGGCCACTAATACCGGTTCAGTCAATGGAATTGCAGGAAATGTGGATATTGATTTCCAGTTCAAGGATTATGCTTCTGTAATTCCGGCCAATACATGGAGAAACATCGCAGGAAAACGCTATTATTATCAGAATTATGTAATGCAGAAAAACAGCTGGATTAACGATGGAAACGGCTGGTATTATATGGATGAATCAGGAAGCCCTTCCACAGGCTGGAAGAGCCTGGAGGACGGCGTTTACTATCTGGCTCAGGATGGAAAGATGCAGACGGGCTGGCAGGAGCTGGAAGGAGCCTGGTATTACTTTAAGGATTCCGGACGGATGGCAACTGACTGGTATCAGGCGGATGGAATCTGGTATTATCTGGGAAGCGACGGCAAGAGACGGGCAGGCTGGCAGGATATTGACGGCGGCCGCTACTATCTGGGAACAGACGGCAGAATGGCATCTGGCTGGCAGAAGATTGACAATTCCTGGTACTATCTGGGAGCCGATGGAAAAATGGCGTCCGGCTGGCAGGATATTGACGGAAAGCGCTATTATCTGGGAACAGACGGCAGGATGGAGACAGGATGGAAACAGATGGATGGCCACACCTATTACTTAAACAGCGATGGAAGTATGGCTGTGGGCTGGAAGCAGTCAGGAGATACCTGGTATTATATGAACAGTGACGGTCATATGCAGACAGGCTGGACAGAGGTGGACGGAGCTCTCTACTATCTGAATGATTCCGGAGCTATGGCAACTAATACTGTTCTTGAGAGAAACGGGGTAAAATATCAGGCAGCAGCAAATGGCGTCTGCACAGAGGTTCCGGCTGAGAATGCAACGGAAGGCCAGGCCGGAGAGCAGGCACAGATGGAAACAGAGGGCAGCCAGAATGCAGGAGGCCAGGGCGTAGAGGCTCAGAAGTCGCAGGATATTGGAAGCGGACCGGCTGGTCCAGCTTCTGATACACAGTAGAAATCTGTAGCTTAAAAAGAATATAAAAAAGAAAGTGTTTCAACTGTTCGTTCACCTGAAACACTTTCTTTTATTTTAAGGGAGAGGTTATGCCTCTTTTTCTGTATGGTTTTCTGCTGCAGGCAGTTTTTTGACCAGAACAGATTCTATCCTGCGGTTTGCGATTTTTTCCGCATGGAGAGAAAGGCCGTATAATTCAGCGTCAACCGTAGTTCCGTCTTTTGGAAAGGTTCGCAGACAGCTTAAAACCATGCCGCCGATGGTGTCATATTCCTCTTTTTCAGGGAGAGCAATGCCCATCTGTTCGGCTGCCTCTTCCACAGGGGTGTCGCCGGGAAAACGCCAGAAGTTTTCGCCTACTTTTTCAATCTCCGGATCCATAACCGGGTCAAATTCATCATAAATATTTCCCACTATTTCTTCCAGAAGATCTTCCAGGGTAATTAGTCCGGACAGGTTTCCGTACTCGTCTATGACAATGGCCATGTGAACCTTTTTTGTCTGCATATCCCGGAAGAGATCGTCGGCATGAATGGATTCCGGGACAAAGTAGGCGGTGTGCAGCAGCTGGGAGAGGTTTTTTGGCTGGGGTGCAGTGAGATTCAGAAGATATTCTCTTGTATAGAGAATTCCCCTGATATCTGCCCTGTCTTTTGTATAGACAGGAAGCCGGGAAAGGCCGGATTCGCGGATTACAGATATAATTTCTTCTTCAGAAGAGTCCTCATCCAGGCTGACAATATCAGCCTCTCTTGTCATGGCAGCCAGGATAGACGTATCTCGAAAATCGAATACATTCTGAATCCACTCAGTTTCCTCTGCATCAATAGCGCCTTTTTCCTTTCCCAGCTCTATCATCATTCGCAGCTCTTCCTCGGTGAGATTCTCCTCCTCTGCCTCAGCCTTCATTCCAAGGAGGCGCAGTACCAGATTTGTGGAAAACGCCAGAAAGGTGATGACAGGCTTTGCCAGAAAGGCGATGGCAGATACGATGCGGCAGGAAAAACGTGCCACTTCATAGGGCTTCTGCATGGCAATACGCTTAGGAACAAGCTCTCCGAAAATCAAGGTAAAGTAGGAGAGGATAAGGGTGATGAAAATGACGGACAGGGTGTTCAGGGCAGCAAGGGGAAGAATCCGGAATCCCAGAATGTCATACATCCAGTGGGTCAGTGGCTCTGAGAAATTTTCGGCTGCAAAGGCACTTCCCAGAAAGCCGGCCAGGGTAATTCCAATCTGTATGGTAGAGAGAAAGCCGGAGGGTTCTTCTGCCATGGAGAGAAGACGTCCCGCGGTCCGATCTCCTGATTCCTGAAGCTTTTTCAGCTTAGTGTGATTCAGAGAAATGACTGCGATTTCAGCAGCAGCAAAAAATGCGTTGAGAAAGATGAGACCTGCCTGTATCAGCAATAGTCCAGGTAAATTGTCCACAATAATACTCCTTTTATTAATAAATGTCTGCCGGAAAACTGCATAAATTTCCGGGATGCCGGCATCGGCCGGACAATACAGGTATTCTACTAAAAAGGATGGCTGATTGCAATCAGGAAGAGTTAAGCTTAACAAAGCCTTAGCAGAGAGGCAGATCAGAGGGGCAGGAATCATAAAAAAAGTAGTTGAGAACAGGGAAAAAGCATGGAATTGAAGAAAAAATATAGAAAAATAGGCACAAATCACGTTAAAATCTTGTCAGTATATTGACGAAACGGCATTTCAATAGTATTCTTATTCTATTATATAAATGCAGGTTGTTATACCGAACTTGCATTTTTTTGTTTCGTGGAAATACATTTTGTTTTCTATGGGCAAAAGCAACTACGTAAGGGAGGAAAGAAAGATGAATGAATTGGTATGGCTGGCGCCGATAGCAGCAGCAGCAGCGCTGGTATTTGCGCTGATTCTGGCATCAGGCGTGAAAAAGCAGTCGCCGGGAGATGACAGAATGAAAGAGATTTCCGGCGCAATCAAGGAAGGCGCTCAGGCCTTCTTAAAGGCTGAGTACAAGCTTCTTGTACTGTTTGTCCTGGTTCTGTTTGTTGTGATTGGACTGGGAATCGGAAACTGGATTACAGCAGTGTGCTTCTTAGTGGGAGCAGCATTCTCCACTATGGCCGGTTATTTTGGTATGCAGGTGGCTACAGATGCCAACGTGCGTACAGCAAACGGCGCTAAAGAGGGCGGCATGGGCAAGGCTCTTGGAATCGCTTACAAAGGCGGCGCTGTTATGGGAATGTGTGTAGTAGGCCTTGGTCTTCTTGGAATCAGCGTAATTTATCTCTTCACAAAAGATGTAAACGTGCTGACAGGATACAGCCTGGGAGCCTCCTCCATCGCTCTGTTTGCCCGTGTGGGCGGCGGAATCTACACAAAGGCAGCAGACGTAGGAGCTGACCTGGTAGGTAAGGTAGAGGTTGGTATTCCGGAGGATGATCCGAGAAACCCTGCAGTTATTGCTGATAACGTAGGTGATAACGTAGGTGACGTAGCTGGTATGGGAGCTGACCTGTTTGAGTCTTATGTAGGTTCTCTGGTATCTGCTGTTACTCTGGGAGTTGTGGCATATCAGGTAGAAGGAGCATTCTTCCCGCTGATTCTGGCAGGAATCGGAATTATTGCTTCCATGATTGGAACCTTCTTCGTAAAGGGAAAAGAGGGTACAGATCCTCAGAAATCCTTAAACCTTGGAAGCTATGTGGCTTACGCCATTGTAATCGCTGCTTCCTTAGTTATGAGCAATATGTTCTTCGGACGTATGCACGAGGCTGCTGCGATTATTTCCGGACTTGCAGTTGGCTTTATCATTGGACAGGCTACAGAGATTTATACTTCTGACAAGTATAATTCCGTTAAGAAGATTGCAGAGCAGTCTGAGACAGGCTCCGCTACCAACATTATTTCCGGACTTGCAGTTGGAATGAAATCCACTGTTGTTCCGATTCTCTTCATTGCAATCGGAATCATTATCGCTTACTCTACAGCAGGACTTTACGGTATTGCACTGGCAGCAGTCGGAATGCTGGCTACTACAGGAAGCACAATTGCCGTAGACGCTTACGGTCCAATCGCTGATAACGCAGGCGGTATTGCAGAGATGTCCGGTCTGGATGACAGCGTAAGAAATATTACAGATAAGTTAGACAGTGTAGGAAACACAACAGCAGCAATTGGGAAGGGATTTGCGATTGGTTCTGCAGCCCTGACAGCTCTGGCTCTCTTCGTATCCTACGCACAGGCAGTAAATCTGACAACAATTGATATTCTGAATCCGAAGGTTATTATCGGACTCTTTATCGGTGGAATGCTTCCATTCCTGTTCTCTGCCATTACAATGGAATCTGTTTCCAAGGCAGCTTACAAGATGATTGAGGAAGTAAGACGTCAGTTCCGTCAGGATCCTGGCATCTTAAAGGGCGAGAGCCGTCCGGACTATACTTCCTGTGTAGGTATTTCCACAACAGCAGCTCTTCATGAGATGTTAGTACCAGGCGTGATTTCTGTAGTTGTTCCGATTGCAATGGGCCTTCTTCTGGGAACAGACGCTCTGGGCGGTCTGCTGGCAGGCTCCCTGGTAACAGGTGTGCTGATGGCTATCTTCATGGCTAATGCAGGCGGCGCATGGGATAATGCGAAGAAGTACATTGAGAGCGGAACTCACGGCGGAAAGGGAAGCGATTCCCACAAGGCAGCCGTAGTCGGCGATACAGTCGGCGATCCGTTTAAGGATACTTCCGGTCCGTCTATCAACATCTTAATCAAGCTGATGACAATCGTATCACTTGTATTTGCACCTCTGTTCCTTTCTATCGGAACTATTTTCTAAGAGGTTAAAAAAACCCCGATCACAGCAGTCTGTGACCGGGGTTTTTTAGACCATATTTTTATCATTTCTTTGCTACCGTTTAACGAATTCTTCAAAAGATAGGTAGTTAGGTGCATACTTGATCTTTGTATATTCAAAAATACTCCCATCATCGATATATCCATTAATATAAAGAGCTCCTACACAGTTAGCTCCATTTAAGCGGAGGTAGTTTACATCCTCACTGGCTGCCGCTTCGATGCGCAGACGTCTTCTGGATCCCAGGATTTTTAAGCCCAGTGTGCCTTCTATGTATTCATAAACAGATTTTTGGGCAATTTCTGCTGTCAGATCAGGAACTGCGTCGCATAGAAAATAGTTGCAGTCTAAAAAGACAGGCTCTCCGTCTACAAGCCTTAGACGATGGATGTGGTAGACTTCCCTGCCAATCGGAAAGCCGCTTTTTCTGCTCAGCTCCTCTGTGACAAAAACTGTCTCAAAAAGCAGGACCTTAGTGGACAGCGAAGCTCCCCTGTTTTTTTGGATTTCACGGTTTTCAGGCCCGGCCTGGAAAAAGGAAGAGAAGAGCGGACAGTATTATCTCCATTTATTTGAAGAAACGCAGGCAGATTTAAACTGGGAAAATGAATCAGTTCGGGCAGAGTGTATTAAGATTTTAAAATTCTGGGCAGAAAAAGGCGTGGACGGCTTCCGCCTGGATGTGGTCAATCTTCTGTCCAAGACGCCGGGACTGCCGGACGACCCGATTACCGGGCCTAAGGGGGACGGAAGAACCCACTATGCGGATGGGCCGAGGATTCACGAATACCTGCACATGATGAACCAGAAGGTATTTAAGCCCTATGGTCTGGTGACAGTAGGAGAGATGTCCTCCACTACTCCGGAAGAGTGTATTCTCTACACCAGGGAGGATCGGGAAGAACTGTCCATGGTCTTCAGCTTTCACCATATGAAAACAGATTATAAGGATGGGAGCAAATGGACTAATCAGATGTTTTCCCTGGAGCAGTTAAAGGAGGTTCAGTCTTATTTCCAGAATAAGATGGAGGCCGGAGGAGGCTGGAACGCGCTGTTTTATTCAAACCATGATCAGCCCAGGGCACTGTCCCGGTTCGGAAACGACATCTTCTACCGGGAGGAGAGCGCCAAACTGCTGGCAATTACTCTGTTTGGCCTTCAGGGAACGACTTATATTTATCAGGGCGAGGAGCTTGGAATGAAGAGCGCATGCTTCGAGACTCTGGAGGAGTATAACGACAGGGAGAGCACAGGGGCTTATAGACAGATGCGAAAAGAGGGAGTCAGCCCAGAGGCTCATTCAGTACAGAAAGCAGTACGATATTTTTACAGAGGGAAGTTATCGCCTGCTGGAGCCGGCTCATCCACAGCTGTTTATATATGAGAGAGTACTGGAAGAAAAACGCCTTCTGGTAGCCAGCAATTTCAGCAGCCAGTGGTGTCCTCTTGCGCTTCCAGAGGAGTATGAGGAAGGGCAGATTCTGGAATCCAATTACGGCAGAACCATTCTGAAGCAGAACATGGAGCTGAAGCCATATGAGAGTCTTATGATTCTTCTTAATCCATAGAAAAAGGTGGAAGACCTGTCCCTAAAAGGGGCGGGTCTTTCCGCCTTTTTAAGTAAACTGCCATTACTCCATTCCCAGGGCATGGTAAGATTCCTTCAGAACCTTACAGGAACTGTTAAGCTTTTCAAGCTCCTCTTTTTCCAGAGAAAGAGGAAGCACTCTCTGAATGCCGTTCTGATTGATAATGCAGGGAACTCCCACAAAGACTCCGTTCTGTCCATACTCGCCCCGCAGCATGGCAGAAACAGTCATCACGCTGTTTTCATTGCCCAGCACAGCCTTGGTAATCCGCGTGAGGGCCATTCCAATGCCATAGTAGGTAGCGTTTTTGGCTTCGATAATCCTGTAGGCGGCAGTTCTGACTTCCTCAGAAATCTTTTCCAGATCCTGCTCACAGATGGAACCGTGGGATTCCTTGACCAGCTCCCGGATTGATTTGGTGGCTATCATGGCCTGGCTCCACGGAACAAACTCAGAATCGCCGTGCTCTCCGATAACGTAAGCATGGACGTTTCTGGGATCTACTTTCAGATAGTCACCGACCAGATAGCGGAGGCGGGCAGTGTCAAGCGTGGTTCCTGTTCCCAGAACCCGCCTTGGGTTGAAACCTGAAAGGGTGCAGGTGATTTTTGTCATAATATCAACCGGATTTGTTGCTACCAGGAAAATGCCGTTAAAGCCGGAGGAGGTAACCGGTTCAATAATGGACTGGAATACCTCTGTATTTCTCTTTAACAGATCAAGGCGTGTTTCGCCTGGTTTCTGGGCAACACCTGCACAGATTACTACGATATCCGCATCGGTGCAGTCGTCGTAGCTTCCGGCATAGATTTTCATATTAGAGCTGGAAAAGGCCAGACCGTGATTCAGGTCCATGGCCTCCCCCATAGCCCTTTTTTTATTTACATCAATTAATACCAGTTCATCGCAGACATTCTGGTTTAACAGAGAATAGGCGTAGCTCATGCCCACCATACCAGTGCCTATCAGGGCGATTTTTCGATTGTCATGCCGCATTGTAAAGAAGTCCTCCTGTTATTGGTATATAAGCCTGCAGATAATCAGATAGCCATGACTAACTGCATATTGTTAATAATATCACAAATTTTCGGGATTGAAAAGAGGAAAATCACTGCTGATATGATTTCCGAAAAGCGGCGATTTATACTTTGAAAATCCCCTTTTCCTTCCGGAAAAAATATGGTATGATAAAATATCATTATATATAAGTAAGAGATATGAACAAGAGAATAACGGAGGAAATGAGATGGAAGAAAACACAAAGACAGTGGCAGAGACGGAGGAGAAAGAGGCCGTTTCTAAAAACTTTATCGAGAGAGAGATTGAAAAAGATTTGGCTGAAGGTGTTTACAACCATGTCCAGACCAGATTTCCACCGGAACCGAACGGATACCTTCACATTGGACACGCCAAGTCCATTATCCTGAATTCCGGACTGGCAGAGGAATACCATGGCAAATTCAACCTGCGCTTCGATGACACAAACCCTACGAAAGAGAAGACAGAATTTGTCCAGTCCATTATTGAGGATGTGAAGTGGCTGGGGGCAGACTTTGAGGACAGACTGTTCTTTGCCTCCGATTATTTTGAGCAGATGTATGAATGTGCAGTTCTTCTTATTAAAAAGGGAAAGGCATTTGTGTGTGATTTAAGCGCAGAGCAGATCCGGGAGTACCGCGGCGACTTTAACACGCCAGGCAAGGAGAGTCCTTACAGAAACAGAAGCGTGGAGGAAAATCTGCAGCTGTTTGAGAACATGAAGAATGGCGTGTACAAGGATGGAGAGAAGGTGCTCCGTGCCAAGATTGATATGGCATCCCCGAATATCAATATGAGGGATCCGGTTATTTACCGTGTTGCCCACATGACCCACCACAATACAGGAGACAAATGGTGCATTTATCCAATGTACGATTTTGCTCATCCGATTGAGGATGCCATTGAGCATATTACACATTCTATCTGTACGCTGGAATTTGAGGATCACCGCCCGCTGTATGACTGGGTTGTGAGAGAGTGTGAGTTTGAGAACCCGCCGCGCCAGATTGAGTTTGCCAAAATGTATCTGACAAATGTGATTACAGGAAAGAGATACATTAAGAAGCTGGTGGAGGATAAGATCGTGGACGGATGGGACGATCCGCGTCTTGTTTCCATCGCTGCCCTCAGAAGAAGAGGCTTTACACCGGAGTCTATCAGAAAATTCGTAGAGCTGGCAGGTGTTTCCAAGGCAGACAGCTCCATTGATTACGCCATGTTAGAGTACTGCGTAAGAGAGGATCTGAAGTTAAAGAAGGCCAGAGTGATGGCTGTTCTGGATCCGGTGAAGCTGGTAATTGACAATTATCCGGAAGGCCAGATGGAGGAGCTGACTGCGCCATGTAATCTGGAAAACCCAGAGCTGGGAGACAGGGTCATTTCATTTGGAAAAGAGCTCTATATTGAGCGTGAGGACTTTATGGAGGAGCCGCCGAAGAAATATTTCCGTCTCTTCCCAGGAAATGAGGTCCGTCTGATGAATGCATACTTCGTCACCTGCACTGGCTGTGAGAAGGATGAGAACGGCAATGTGACAGTGGTTCATTGTACGTATGATCCTGAGACAAAGGGAGGAAATGCTCCTGACGGCAGAAAGGTAAAGGGAACCATTCACTGGGTAGCGAAAGAGACAGCCGTTAAGGCAGAGTGCCGTCTCTATGAAAACCTGGTGGACGAGGAGAAGGGCAAGCTGAATGAAGACGGAACTTTGAATCTGAATCCAAACTCCTTAACTATTTTAAAGGAGTGCTATGTGGAGCCGTCCTTAAAGAATGCTGCTGCTTATGACAGCTTCCAGTTTGTGAGAAACGGTTACTTCTGCGTAGACTGCAGAGACAGTGCGCCGGAGCATCCGGTATTTAACCGCATTGTATCCCTGAAGAGCTCCTTCAAGATTGCAAAATAAAACAGTGAAAAAGCTGGAACGGAAAGACACAAAGGAGCTTTCCGCTTCCGGCTTTTTTATATAGTTTACCAGTTTTGCCTGATAAATGAAAAGAGGGGGACTGTTTTCTTTGTCAAGGAAAAAGAAAGTAGAAAGATAGGTTTTTGTGCAATTTTATGAAACCATCCGTTGACATTTCAAGGGGCCGCTGTTATAATCTAGGTGAACAAAGCTTGTATATATGGTTTTGTTTTTTATATGAGTTAGCAGGGGCAGGATACTCCCCGATTTTTTATGTTTCCAAAATGGAATGCATTCCACAATGTGGAATGTCAGGTGAACAAATTTTATTAACATAATTTTTCACAAAGAAATGTGTAGCTAATTCAAAACAAAAAAAGGAGGTGCTAAGGAATATGTGGACTCAGTCAACCATGAGCTTTCCAGAGTCAATCGTTATGTCTGCTTTGGGAATTTCAGTAGTATTTATTACTCTGATTGTACTTGCCCTGGCCATTGTCATCATTTCCAAGATTCTGCGCGTAGTTATCAAGGATGAGGTGAAGCCAGCCGCTGCTCCGGTTCAGCCGGCTGTTTCAGATGAGGAAGACAAGGAAACCCTTGCGGTACTTATGGCTGCTATTGGAGCAGATCTGAATTTACCGCCAGAAGAGTTTAAAATTGTGAACGTGAAAGAGATGAAGTAAGCGTTCGCTATTGGGAATGAAAGGAAGGTTTAGTAAATGAAATACACAGCCACACTTAACGGAAAACAGTATGAAGTAGAACTTGAAAGAGTAGATGAATACAGCCCGATTCCGCGTTATGGCGAGGTAGCACCAGCTCCGGCAGCAGCACCTGCACCAGCAGCAGCCCCGGCTCCGGCGCCAGCAGCACCTGCACCGGCAGCAGCACCTGCACCAGCAGCAGCTCCGGCTCCGGCAGCACCAGCAGCAGGCAGCACAAATGTAGAAGCTCCAATGCCAGGAAAGATTCTTGACATTAAGGTAGCCGCAGGACAGGCAGTAACCTATGGACAGGTTCTTCTGACCATGGAGGCTATGAAGATGGAGACAGAGATTGTTGCACCGGCAGACGGAACAGTCGCTTCTATCCTTGTTAAGAACGGCGATATGGTTGAGACAGGAACAGCTCTTGTAGCACTGAATTAGTGAACGCAATTCTCAAGTGAAAGGATGAAAAGTAATTATGAAATATGTAGCTACAATCAATGGAAAAAGATACGAAGTTGAGGTAGAGAAGGTTGATGCGTACAAATCCCTGGATCGCAACGGCGTAGCAGCTCCGAAGGCTCCGGTACTTGCAGCATCTGCTCCGAGAGCAGCAGCACCTGCACCAGCAGCAGCTCCGGCTCCGGCAGCAGCCCCGGCTCCAGCACCTGCACCAGCAGCAGCTCCGGCTCCGGCAGCAGCACCAGCAGCAGGCGGAACTACCGTAGAGGCACCGATGCCAGGAAAGGTTCTTTCTGTAAAAGCAACTGTTGGACAGGCAGTTAAATTCGGTGAGCCGTTAGTAATCATGGAAGCTATGAAGATGGAAACAGAGATTGTTGCACCGGCAGACGGAACAGTCAGCCAGATTCTTGTAAACACAGGTGATGCTGTAGATACAGGAGCTGCAATGGTAATCCTGAACTAGGAGGTACGTGATGAACTTTTTCTCAATTTTAGGGGAATTACTGGCACAGTCCGGTTTCGCTGCACTGACATGGCGTAACTGCGTAATGTTCCTGATTTCCTTTATCCTGTTATATATGGCAATTAAGAAGCAGTATGAGCCGCTTCTTCTTCTGCCTATCGCATTTGGTATGTTCCTTGCAAACCTGCCTCTGGCAGATTTGATGAAAGAAGCAGAGCCTTGGTATACACAGGGCGTTCTGCGTATCATTTACATGGGCGTTAAGTCCAGTCTCTTCCCATGCCTGATCTTCATGGCAGTAGGAGCGATGACAGACTTTGGTCCCCTGATTGCAAACCCGATCAGCCTTCTGCTCGGTGCGGCAGCTCAGCTTGGTATTTATGTAGCATTCATGCTGGCTAATGCGACAGGTCTTTTCACAGTAGGCGAGGCAGCTGCTATCGGTATCATCGGAGGCGCTGACGGCCCGACAGCTATTTACGTAGCCAACAACCTGGCACCGGATCTGGTAGCTCCTATCGCCGTTGCCGCTTATTCCTACATGGCTCTGATTCCTATGATTCAGCCGCCGATTATGAAGCTTTTAACAACAAAGAAAGAGCGCGCTACAGCGATGAAGCAGCTCCGCAAGGTAAGCAAGGTAGAGAAGGTTGTATTCCCGGTATTCGTAGTACTGTTCTGCTCCTTACTGCTTCCGTCTGTTGCTCCGCTTCTCGGTATGCTGATGCTTGGAAACCTGTTCCGCGAGTCTGGAGTAGTAGAGCGTCTTTCTGATACAGCTCAGAACGCACTTTGCAACATTGTAACTATCATGCTTGGTACAACTGTAGGTGCGACTGCAAACGGTGAGATTTTCCTCCGTGTGCAGACAATTGCTATCATTGCCATGGGACTTCTGGCATTCTGCTTCGCTACAGTAGGCGGTGTGCTTTTAGGAAAACTTCTTTACGTTGTAACAGGCGGCAAGATCAATCCTCTGATTGGTTCCGCTGGTGTGTCTGCCGTTCCGATGGCAGCTCGTGTATCACAGACAGTAGGTTCTAAAGAGAACCCGACCAACTTCCTGTTAATGCATGCAATGGGACCAAACGTAGCCGGTGTTATCGGCTCTGCAGTTGCAGCTGGTTTCTTCATGCTGATCTTTGGCTAGGAAGTTCCATATGAAGGATGACGTTCAGGACGGCGGGCATTTTGCGCGGTGGCCTGGGCGGTTATCTATATAAAAGGTAACAATGGTGTTTACCAAAAAATTATAAAGGAGGCTTTATTGTGGCTAATAAAGTAATGACATTACAAGAGGCAGTTGCAAAGTTTGTTGAAGATGGCGACGCTATCTCCTTCGGTGGCTTTACAACCAACAAGAAACCGATGGCTGCTATCCGTGAGATCCTTCGCCAGGGTAAGAAAGACTTCATCGCATATGCAGGTCCTGCAGGATCCGACTGGGATATGCTGATTGGAGAGGATCGCGTAAAAGCATATATCAACTGCTATACCGCTGACTCCGGTGTTACTAATGTTTCCCGTCGCTTCCGTAAAAAAATCGAGGCTGGCGAGTTAATCTATGAGGATTACTCTCAGGATGCTATTATGTACATGCTTCACGCATCTTCCTTAGGACTTCCGTTCTTACCGGTACGCTTCATGATCGGTTCCGGTCTGGTTGATGAGTGGGGAATTACAAAAGAGGTTCGTCAGACAATCGACAAGCTGCCAAACGACAAATTTGTGTACATGGACAACCCATTCAACCCAGGTGAGAAGACTGTATGCCTTCCAGTTCCGAAGCTGGATACAGCAGTAATCCACGTTCAGAAGGCATCTCCAGACGGAACATGTATCCTGCTGGGCGATGAGTTCCACGACGTAGATATCGCCTGCGCTGCAAAGAAGGTTATCGTTACATGCGAGGAGTTAGTAAGCAACGAGGTAATTCGCCGCGATCCAACTCTGACAAAGATTCCTTGCTTCGCAGTTGACGCTGTCTGCGTGGCTCCTTACGGCGCATACCCGACACAGTGCTACGGCTACTATGATTACGACAACTCTTTCCTGAAAGCATACGGCGCAGCCAGCAAGACAGAGGAAGATTTCAAGGCATTCTTAAACGAGTACGTTTATGATGTAAAGGATCACGAAGAGTTCCTTGAGAAGATCGGTGTAAATCGTCTCCTTAAGTTAAAAGTATCTGATGGCTTTGGATATGCGACAGATGTAAGCAAGGAGGATTAATCATGGCTGACTACACAAAGTATACAAATAAAGAGATGCAGGCTATTACGCTTGCACAGCAGATCACAGATGACAACATTGCAATCGTAGGTACTGGTCTTCCGTTAATCGGTGCTTCTGTTGCAAAGCGTTTATTTGCTCCTAAGTGCAACCTGATCGTTGAGTCCGGTCTGATGGACTGCTCTCCGATTGAGGTTCCGCGTTCCGTAGGTGATCTTCGTTTCATGGCTCACTGCGGATGCCAGTGGCCGAACATCCGTTTCATCGGATTCGAGACAAACGACTGGTTACATGACAATGATCGTATCGTAGCTTTCATCGGCGGCGCTCAGATCGACCCATACGGAAACGTAAACTCTACATGTATCGGCGATTACCATGCACCGAAGACACGTTTTACAGGTTCCGGCGGTGCTAACGCAATTGCTACTTTCAACAACACAATCATCATGATTCAGCATGAGAAGAGAAGATTCATGCAGAAGATCGATTATGTTACAAGCCCAGGCTGGATCGACGGACCTGGCGGACGTGAGAGACTGGGTCTTCCGGGCAATCGCGGACCTTTAGCAGTTGTTACAGACCGCGGTATCTTAAAGTTCGATGAAGAGACAAAGAGAATGTACCTTGCAGGTTACTACGAGACATCTTCACCGGAAGACATCATTGAGAATACAGGCTTCGATCTGGATGTATCCAGAGCAGTGAAGTTAGATCCTCCGTCTCCGGAAGTAATCAAGATGATCCGTGAGGAGATCGACCCAGGTCAGGCATTCATCCAGGTTCCGAAGGAGGAGCCGGAGGCAAAATAAGCCGGGTTCTGCACGAAAAGAGAAGAAAGGGGCGTGTCACCAGGCACACCCCTTTCAAAAATAAATCTAAATAGAAGCTATAGTTGAAATAATTTAAAAAGAATAGGAGATTCAACATGAATATGTATTCTATGCCTGGATATTTCCAGAATATGCCTATCATTGGTAAGAGTCTGGTAAACCAGAATCCAGAGAACGAGGAGAGCTTAAAGGCTGTTGAGCAGGAGATTCACGAGTCTATCGAGAAGGCTCTGGCAGCTGGTATTACTTCTGAGGAGAAGTTAAACGAGCGCGGACAGTTATCTGCTATGCAGCGTATCAACGCTTTAATCGACGCAGGAACATGGTGCCCGTTAAACAGCCTCTTCAACCCTGAGGACAACCGTTTCGGTACAACAAACATTGTAAACGGTCTTGGACGTGTAGACGGCAAGTGGGTTTACATTGTTGCATCTGACAACAAAAAGATGGCAGGAGCATGGGTTCCAGGACAGGCAGAGAACCTTCTGCGTGCTTCCGATACAGCTAAGATGCTTCACCTTCCATTAGTATACCTGTTAAACTGCTCCGGCGTTGAGTTCCCGAACCAGGATAAGGTATATCCGAACAGACGCGGCGGCGGTACACCATTCTTCCGCAACTCCGAGTTAAACCAGTTAGGCGTTCCGGTAATCGTAGGTATCTACGGAACAAACCCGGCAGGCGGCGGATACCACAGCATTTCCCCGACTGTTCTGATTGCACATCAGGATGCTAACATGGCAGTCGGCGGCGCTGGAATCCTTTCCGGTATGAACCCGAAGGGCTTCATCGACGAGGAGACAGCTGAGGGCATTATCGCAGCTCAGATCGAGAACAGCAAGCAGCACGTTCCGGCTCCTGGTTCTGTGCCGATTCACTATGATGAGACAGGATTTTTCCGTGAGGTTTACGAGAACGATTTAGGCGTAATCGAGGGAATCAAGAAGTACATCAGCTACCTTCCGGCTTACAATCTGGAGTTCTTCCGTGTGGATACACCAAAGGCTCCTCAGTTCCCGGCAGAGGATCTCTACAGCATCGTTCCGATGAACCAGAAGCGTCCTTACGATATGTACGAGGTTATCGCACGTCTCTTCGACAACAGTGAGTTTGCTGAGTACAAGAAGGGATACGGCCCGGAGATGATCACAGGTCTTGCAAAGGTAAACGGCCTCTTAGTAGGTGTAGTTGCCAATGTTCAGGGTCTTCTGATGAACTATCCGGAGTACAAGCAGAATTCCGTAGGTATCGGCGGAAAGCTCTATCGTCAGGGCTTAATCAAGATGAACGAGTTCGTAACACTGTGCGCACGTGATAGAATCCCGTTAATCTGGTTACAGGATACAACAGGTATCGATGTAGGCGACGAGGCAGAGAAGGCTGAGTTACTTGGTCTTGGACAGTCCTTAATCTACTCCATCGAGAATTCCAAGCTTCCGTCCTTAGAGGTTACAATCCGTAAGGCCAGCGCTGCTGCTCACTATGTTCTTGGTGGACCGCAGGGCAACAATACAAACGTATTCTCCCTGGGAACAGGAGCATGCGAGTACTACGTAATGCCAGGCGAGACAGCTGCAAACGCTATGTACTCCAGAAAGCTTGTAAAGGCTAAGAAGGCAGGCGAGCCGCTTCAGCCAATCATTGACAAGATGAACGACATGATCAACATGTATACAGAGAAGTCCCGTCCGAAGTACTGCACAAAGACAGGTATGGTAGACGAGATCGTAGACATGACAGATATCCGTCCGTACATCCAGGCCTTCACAGAGGCTGCTTACCAGAATCCACAGTCTATCTGCCCATTCCACCAGATGATTACACCAAGGGCAATCCGTGAATTCGAGACATTCAAGAAGTAATAAAACGCAACGAAAACGTATAATAAATTAGCCTGAACAGGGCGCATAAATGATAGTGATAGCATGATAGAGTCGGGTAAAGGAACTGGAAACCTTTACCTGACTTATCGTGGTTATGGCTCTTTATGTGTTTTTAGGGGAAAAATGAAACAGTATAAACAATTAAACATTACTGTTATATCAATAGTTTTATGCAGTTCCACTAAATAGTTTTGGCTTTTTTAGAGTACATATGGTATACTTAAAATGATGTGAGGAGATGAGCAGGGCAGTCTAACCGTTCGAACTCCTTCTACATTTGGAGGTCATTATGGCAATTTACACAATGGGTATTGACGTAGGCTCTACTGCGTCTAAATGCATTATTTTAAAAGACGGAACAGAAATCGTAGGAAAGTCCCTGGTAGGCGTGGGAACCGGAACAAGCGGTCCTGCACGGGCTATCGAGGAGGTTCTGGCAGATGCAGGCATGACAAAGGAGCAGCTGGATTATACACTGGCTACCGGCTACGGCCGCAACTCCTTATCAGATATTGCAAAAAAGCAGATGAGTGAGCTTTCCTGCCATGCAAAGGGAGCTTCCTTCCTGTTTCCTAAGGTTCACACAGTTATCGATATCGGCGGTCAGGACGTAAAGGTTCTGCACATTGATAACGGAGCTATGACAAACTTTCAGATGAACGACAAGTGCGCAGCCGGAACAGGCCGTTTCTTAGACGTAATGGCTCGTGTCCTGGAGGTAAAGGTAGAAGATCTGGGAAGACTGGGTGCTATGTCAAAGAAAGAAATCGGAATCAGTTCCACCTGCACCGTTTTCGCCGAGAGCGAGGTTATCAGCCAGCTGGCTATGGGAACCGATAAGTGTGATATCATCAACGGAATCCATAAGTCAGTCGCTCACCGTGTGACGGGACTTGCTCACAGAATCGGAGTTGTGCCGGATGTAGTTATGACAGGCGGCGTGGCTCAGAACAGCGGCGTGGTAAATGCTTTACAGCAGGAGCTGGGCTGTGAGATTCACATTTCCCCACTTACACAGTATAATGGCGCACTGGGTGCCGCGCTTTATGCGTACCAGGCAGCCAGCCGTCAGAAATAAATTTCACAGAAAGAATGGAGGATAATTATTATGGCAAAACAAGTTAGTCCAGGCGTACTCGCCCTCCGCAAGGTAGTTGACGACGTCCATAAAGAAGCGCGGGAGGCAAAGGCAAGAGGAGAGTTAGTAGGATGGTCCTCTTCCAAGTTCCCATGCGAGCTTGCAGCAGCATTTGACCTTCATGTTATGTATCCGGAGAACCAGGCAGCTGGTATCGCTGCTAACCGTTACGGTGAGCTGATGTGCCAGGCAGCTGAGGATCTGGGCTATGATAATGATATCTGTGGTTACGCACGTATCAGCCTTGCTTATGCAGCAGGTGTCCGTGTATCCCGCAAGTACGATCCAGAGACAGGCGAGTATGTGATCGATCCGAGCACAGGAAAGCCATTAAAGGATGCTGACGGCAACGTAGTAATGGGCGAGGACGGAAAGCCTGTTAAGGATCCAAAGACACAGACTCCATACCTTCAGCTTGACAACCTTCTTGAGATTGAGAAGATGCCAGACGGACCGGAGAAGGAGAGACGTCTTGAGGCTATCTCCCCAATCCGCCAGATGCGTATTCCGCAGCCAGATTTCGTTCTCTGCTGCAACAACATCTGTAACTGTATGACAAAGTGGTACGAGAACATTGCCCGTATGTGCAATATCCCGCTTATCATGGTTGATATTCCTTACAACAACGACGTACATGTAGCTGACGAGAATGTTAAGTATGTGCGCGCTCAGTTTGACAAGGCTATCAAGCAGTTAGAGGAGCTGACAGGCAAGAAGTTCGACGAGAAGAAGTTTGAGCATGCTTGCGCGAATGCAAACCGTACAGCTAAGGCATGGTTAAAGGTATGTGATTACTTACAGTACAAACCAGCTCCATACAGCGGTTTCGACCTGTTCAACCATATGGCTGACGTCGTTACAGCACGTGCCCGCGTAGAGACTGCAGAGGCATTCGAGCTGTTAGCAAGAGACCTGGAGGAGACAGTTAAGAACGGCGAGACAACTACTCCATTCCCGGAGAAATACCGCGTTATGTTCGAGGGTATTCCTTGCTGGCCGAAGCTGCCTGCACTGTTTAAGCCTCTGAAGGCTAACGGCGTAAACGTAACAGCTGTTGTATACGCACCGGCATTCGGTTTCGTTTATGACGGAATGGACGAGATGGCTCGTGCTTACTACAAGGCTCCGAACTCTGTCTGCATCGAGCAGGGTGTTGACTGGCGTGAGGGAATCTGCCGTGATAATAAGGTAGACGGCGTTCTTGTTCACTACAACAGAAGCTGTAAGCCGTGGTCTGGATACATGGCAGAGATGCAGCGCCGCTTCACAGATGACCTGGGTGTTCCATGTGCAGGCTTCGACGGAGATCAGGCTGACCCGCGTAACTTCAATGCCGCACAGTACGAGACTCGTGTACAGGGCCTGGTAGAGGCAATGGAAGCAAACAAGCAGGCAAAGGAGGCATAATCAAATGAGTATCAATACATTATTAGATGAATTTAAAGTAAAAGCTGCCACACCAAAGCAGCAGCTTGCTGAATATAAAGCTCAGGGAAAGAAGGTAGTCGGTGTTCTGCCTTATTACGCTCCAGAAGAGTTAGTATATGCTGCTGGCATCGTTCCTATGGGAATCTGGGGTTCTAATACAAAGACTATCAGCCGTGCAAAAGAGTACTGTGCAACTTTCTACTGCACAATCGCTCAGTTAGCACTTGAGATGCTGTTAGACGGAACTATGGATGGTCTTGACGGAATTATCACACCAACTATCTGTGATACACTTCGTCCGATGAGCCAGAACTTCCGTGTAGCTATGGGAGAGAAGATGTCTGTTATCTTCTTAGCTCATCCGCAGAACCGTTTTGAGGATTTCGGCCTTCAGTTTACAATCGACCAGTACAACCATGTAAAGGAAGAGCTGGAGAAGATTGCAGGAAGAAAGATCACAAACGAGGATATCCAGAACGCAATTAAGGTTTACAATGAGAGCCGTGCAGCACGCCGTACATTCGTGAAGCTGGCTTCCGAGCACTGCGATGTGATCACTCCAACTAAGAGATCTGCTGTATTAAAGGCATTCTACTTCATGTTAAAGGATGAGTATATCGCTAAGTTAAACGAGTTAAATGCAGAGCTGGAGAAGCTTCCAGTCTGTGACTGGCAGGGAACAAAGGTTGTTACTTCCGGTATTATCTGTGACAACCCGGCTCTGCTTGCAGCTTTCGAGGAGAACAACATTGCTATCGCAGCAGATGATGTAGCTCATGAGTCCCGTTCCTTCAGAACAGATGTTCCGGAGAATGCAGATCCGATGATGGCTCTGGCACAGCAGTTTGCAAACGTAGATTACGAGGTTCTTCTCTACGATCCAAAGTCCAGCGAGAACCGCCGCGGCGAGTTCGTTGCCAATATGGTTAAGGAAAGCGGAGCACAGGGACTGGTTCTGTTTATGCAGCAGTTCTGCGATCCGGAGGAGATGGAGTATCCATACCTGAAGAAGGCATTACAGGATGCAGACATTCCTCACATCAAGCTGGGTATCGATCAGCAGATGCGTGACTTCGGACAGGCTCGTACAGCAATCCAGGCTTTCGCAGATGTGCTTGAGATGAGAAAATAAAAACAGCAGATAAGAACAGGAAGGCGTCTGACGAGGCGTTTGACTGTCGGTTTCAAAGGGAGGGCTGTACCGGACGCGGCAGAGTCCTTCCGCTGAAACAGCTGAGATAAAAGAACGGAATAAAAGAACATAAAAAGTTCCCCGTCGGCAGAGGTTTTTGCACCCACCGGCGGGGCTTTTTTGATTTCTAGATTTGTTTAAATGTGTGTCCCATATAGTAGGAAAGCTCTGCTGCGCTGTGGCGCACCTGCTCTTTCATGTGTTCCAGATGAACTTTGTCGGCTATCCGGCTATAGGGGGCGATAATTCCTACAGAGGCAGTGACACTGCCGTTGATTCCAAAGACAGGAGCGCCGATTCCGATGGCGTCATGGACATATTCGCCATGGGAGACAGACAGTCCAAGTTCCCGGATTTCGCGCAGCTCTGCCAGAAGACCGCTGCGGCTGGTCTGTGGAAAGGCTTCCGGCCGATCCAGTACCTGCCTGGTATAGTAGTCCAGATATTCCGGGCTTTGATAGGCCAGAATGACCTTTCGGATTGCTCCGCAGTGGAGATCCAATTCATAGCCGAACTCCTCTACGACTTTCAGATGGTTAGGACCATCCACCTTGTCCAGGACAAGTCCCTTGTCTCCTACCTGAATTACCAGATAAGAATCCTCCCTTGTTACATAGGAGAGATTTTTTAAAATTGGAAGAGCAGCGTCCTGAATCCGCACATTGGAAGCCGCAGCACGGCCCAGGGAGATCAGGGCAGGTCCCAGACAGTAGGTGTGGGTGTGCTCATCCCTTATAACATATTTCTTTTCGCAGAAGGTCTGAAGAATTCGATGTATGGTGCTGGGGGGGAGCTCCAGCCGTTCAGACAGTTCTGCGATAGATATTTTGTGATCAGCGCCCTTTAAAACCTCCAGGAGATCCAGGGATCGCATCAGGCTTTGGATCATAGAGTCAACCGCCTTCCATTACTGTTCCGGTTCTTCGTCTTCTACAATGGTAGTAGCGGAAGATGAAAGGTCGCTGCGGCCGTCCTCCTCATCAAACATGGACGCACTGTCTATTGGCTCGTCATCCAGAAATTCCATATCACTGTCCAGATAGTCATTCTGCTCTTTGGCAGGCTCATTTTCTGTTTCAGGGACAGTCTCTTCCTCTTTAGTGTTTTCCTGAGAATCAGAAGACGCTTCTTCCTGAGCAGCATCAGCCTTTTCAGGAGTCAGGGAAACATAATTGCGTTTAGGGGAAATTTCTTCCTCCTCATTGTCGAACTCGTCTAAGTCCTCTTCAAAATCATGGAAATCCTCTTCCAGCTCTTCATGGAAGGATTTGTATCTGAGAAAATAGGTAATTCCAACGGCAGTTCCTGCCAGAGCGGCCAGGACTGCAAGCTTTCCAAACTGTTTCTTTGCCATAGTATACTCCTTTTAATATCATTTTTAGTTTATTGTATTTTTGATCCGTTCCGCTGATGTATGGAGACACAGCAGTTGGGAAAAATCGCCTGGACCCTCAAACTCCGCTGGGCTCCGTTTGAGTAGCGGGAAGTACGAAGCTTCAAAAGGGACCGTAAGGACCCTCAAACTCCGCTGGGCTTCATTTGAGTAGCGGGAGTAAGGACCCTCAAACTCCGCTACGCTTCGTTTGAGTAGCGGGAAGTACGAAGCTTCAAAAGGGAGCTTCGTACTTCCCTTTATTGTAATACGATTTGGAGGAAAAATAAAGGGATTCAGCATGAATAAATTGTGAAAAACAGAATAAACTAAATAGGAAACTGTAGTAAGGGGAGGAAAAACATGGATTTTATGGGAAAAATCAGATAATAATAGGAAAAAACAGGATGGTTTTGATACGATTGACCGTGTCA
Organism: Lachnospiraceae bacterium AM93-12TA; assembly: GCA_027698105.1. Lineage (GTDB taxonomy): Bacteria > Bacillota > Clostridia > Lachnospirales > Lachnospiraceae > Otoolea. The sequence goes on along the minus strand of JAQERH010000007.1, from coordinate 70,282 downwards.
AAATAAAAAATATATAAATTTCCTAAAAATTAGCACTCGACTCTTGACAGTGCTAGTAAAGCGTGATATAACTTGTGGTGTAAATGAAACAGGTAAAGATTTACAGGAAGCAGACAGTATCAGGAAAGGGCCGGCAGCAGGCCGGACTGTTCCGCTGTTAGATTTTAGAAAGACTACAAACAGTAAGGAGGAGTCGGTAATGAAATTAGTACCATTATTTGACAGAGTTGTTTTAAAACAGTTAATCGCAGAGGAGACTACAAAGTCCGGCATTGTGCTTCCAGGACAGGCGAAGGAGAAACCGCAGCAGGCTGAGGTCATTGCAGTAGGACCGGGCGGCGTGGTTGACGGCAAGGAAGTTTCCATGCAGGTTAAGGTTGGCGACAAGGTCATCTACTCTAAATACTCCGGCACAGAGGTTGAGGTAGAGGACGAGAAATACGTTGTAGTAAAGCAGAACGATATTCTGGCTGTGATTGAGTAAGCCTAGAAATCGGAAGAACCATCAGAAAACAGCAGAAAGCAAATTCAAATAAATCGGAGGTTGATAACCATGGCAAAGGAAATTAAGTACGGCGTAGAGGCCAGAAAAGCACTGGAATCAGGTGTAAACCAGTTAGCAAATACAGTACGCGTTACATTAGGACCGAAAGGAAGAAACGTAGTTCTTGACAAATCTTTCGGTGCTCCGCTGATTACAAACGATGGTGTGACCATTGCAAAAGAGATCGAGCTGCAGGATGCTTTTGAGAATATGGGAGCACAGCTTGTAAAGGAAGTTGCTACTAAGACAAATGACGTAGCAGGAGACGGTACAACAACAGCAACTGTATTAGCTCAGGCTATGATCAATGAAGGTATGAAGAACCTGGCAGCAGGAGCTAACCCGATTGTTTTAAGAAAGGGTATGAAGAAAGCTACAGAGGCAGCTGTAGAGGCTATCCAGAACATGTCCAAGACAGTAAAGGGTAAGGCTGATATTGCAAGAGTAGCAGCTATTTCCTCCGCTGATGACGAGGTAGGCCAGATGGTAGCAGACGCTATGGAAAAGGTTTCCAAGGACGGCGTTATCACCATTGAAGAGTCCAAGACTATGAAAACAGAGCTTGACCTGGTAGAGGGTATGCAGTTTGACCGTGGATATGTTTCTGCTTACATGGCTACAGATATGGATAAGATGGAAGCAAATCTGGATGATCCGTACATCTTAATTACAGATAAGAAGATCTCCAATATCCAGGAAATTCTTCCTCTGTTAGAGCAGGTAGTTCAGGCAGGCGCCAAGCTGTTAATCATTGCTGAGGATATCGAGGGCGAGGCTCTGACAACCCTGATTGTAAACAAATTAAGAGGTACATTCAGCGTAGTAGGTGTTAAGGCTCCGGGCTACGGCGACAGAAGAAAAGAGATGTTAAAGGATATCGCTATCCTGACAGGCGGCCAGGTAATCTCTGAAGAACTGGGACTTGACTTAAAAGAGACAACCATGGATATGCTGGGACGTGCAAAATCTGTTAAGGTTCAGAAAGAGAATACAATCATTGTAGACGGCTGCGGAAACAAGGAGGAGATCTCTGCAAGAATCGCTCAGATTAAAGCCCAGATTGAGGAGACTACATCTGAATTCGATAAAGAGAAGTTACAGGAGAGACTGGCTAAACTGTCCGGCGGCGTTGCAGTAATCCGCGTAGGTGCTGCTACAGAGACTGAGATGAAGGAAGCTAAGCTCCGTATGGAGGATGCGTTATCTGCAGCTAAGGCAGCTGTTGAGGAGGGCGTTATCGCAGGCGGCGGTTCCGCTTATATCCACGCTACAAAAGAGGTGGAGAAGGTCGTTGAGGCTATGGACGGCGACGAGAAGACAGGCGGACGCATTATCTTAAAAGCTCTTGAAGCTCCGCTGTTCCACATTGCTGCCAATGCAGGTCTGGAAGGCTCCGTTATCATCAACAAGGTAAGAGAGTCTGAGGTTGGAATGGGCTTTGACGCATACAATGAGAAGTATGTAGACATGGTAGAGGAAGGAATCCTGGATCCGGCTAAGGTTACAAGAAGCGCTCTTCAGAACGCTACCAGCGTAGCTTCCACACTGCTTACTACAGAGTCTGTTGTTGCAAATATCAAAGAAGAGACACCAGCTGTTCCTGGCGGGGCAGGCGGAATGGGAATGATGTAAAAATTCCTCTGAAGTTTGGATAAATTGAAGAGATAGATAAAAAAATGGGAAGAACAAGAGATGTTTCTTGTTCTTCCCATTTTTTAGTCAGACAGTTGGAAGTGTTCCGTTTTTCCCTGTTTTTTACTGCGCCTGATCGACTATTACATATCCTCCGTCCTGGTATACAGCGGGACGGCACTGGCCTTTTTTAAATACAGAGATAAAGTCATCCAGAGTGGAGACCGTCTCCGGAAGCCAGGTGGCGTAGACTCCTACCTTGGAGGGCACGTGACAGTCGCTGGCGCCGGTACACTGGATGCCCAGTTCCTTCGCGTAGGAGAAAGCTTTATTGCAGGCGTCTGGAAGCGTGCTTCCATTCAGGGCTTCGATGCCGTCCAGTCCCTTGACTGTGGCCAGATTTTCCTCCAGCCCTCTGTTGTTGTTTCGGAATGGGTGGGCAGCAATGCAGATGCCCCCAAAGCTTTTGACATAGTCCACAAATTCCTGGGCTGAGATGCGCTCAGAGGGAACCTCAGGCACTCCGAATGCCAGAATATCGCCCTGGAGAGAATAAAATTCATATCCCACAAAAATGGGGAATCCAGTTTCTTTTGAATACTGTTCTGCGTATTCCTTGATTCCAATATCATCGTGATCTGTAATGCAGACACCGTCCAGCCCCTTTTCTTTGGCGATATCCACAATTTCCTTCAGCGTTAAAAAGCTGTCCTTTGAAAATGTCCGTTCATGCATATGAAGATCCACAAACATAAGTAACCTCCCTGTACCCGCTTTCTGCTGCGTACTCTGTTTCCAGCCGCTTTCTGTGGCCGGAGTGCCGGAGTTTGCGGGCTTCTGTGAAAAATTGTATCAGCACAGGCAAAAGAGCGTCAAGGAAGAACAGAGACTCAAGCTATAGAAAAAAACAATAAATAAATGCATTTATAGAAAATTTCATGAATACAGGGAAAAGAAGAGGAAATCATTGACGGAAAAACAGGAGAGGGGTAGTATAGATAACTGGAATAAGACAAAAATCTTTTATATAGTACAGTGCCGATACAGTTTGGCGCTGTCGTATCAGGAGGAACGAGAACATGAAAAAGAAAAGTCTGACAGGAATTATGACAGCAGGACTGGCAGCTCTTATGCTGGCGGGCTGCAGCTCTCAGGGCGGTCAGGAGACTACAGCAGCATCTGCTGAGAGTACAGCACAGTCTCAGGAATCTTCTGCAGCATCTGTTGAGGAGACAGAGGCTGAGGAGAAAAAGGCAGACGGAACCTTAAAGGTAGTGGCAACCAGTGAGAACTATGTAAAGCTGTTTGATAAGTTTACAGAGGAGACAGGAGTTAAAACAGAGCTTTTATCCATGTCTTCCGGAGAGGTTCTCTCCAAGATCAAGGCCGAAGGCGGAACTCCTATGGCAGACCTCTGGTTCGGAGGCGGAATTGACGCATTCATGGGAGCCAAGGAGGATGGCCTGTTAGAGCAGGTAAACTTTGATGAGGCGGCAAACCTGGCTCCGGAGTACAAGGATGCTGACAATTACTGGTTTGCCAAGGGTCTTACAGTAGTAGGCTTTGTAGTAAACAATGATATTATTGAAGAGAAGGGGCTGGAGATTCCAAAGTCCTGGGCTGATCTGACCAATACTGATTACCAGGGCGAAATCATTATGTCCAATCCGGCCATCTCCGGAACAAACTACGCAGTTGTAAATGCGATTCTCCAGGCAAAGGGAGAGGAAGAAGGCTGGAAGTATTTCGAGGAACTGAATAAGAACATCGAATACTACTCTAAGAGAGGAAAGGATCCGCTGACAAAGACCATGGCAGGCGAGTTTGCCATTGGAATCGCTCCTATGGACCGCGAGGTAGATAAGCTTCAGGAGGAGCAGAATATGACAGCTGTTTATCCGGAGGATGGAATTCCTTACGTGCCGGAGGGTGTTGCCGTATTTAAGAACTCTGAGGGCGCAGAGGAAGCCAAGGAGTTTATTGAGTGGTTCTACTCTGATGATGAAAATCTGAAGATGGTAGCTGACATTGATAATAAGGATACAATCAAGATGGTAAAGCCGGACATTGAGGGCTTAGAGCTTACCTTTGATGTAGAGTCTCTGATGGATGAGGATTTATCCTTATTCGGCTCCCAGAGAGAGACAATCCTGGCCAAGTGGGATGAACTGGCAGGAGACAAGTCTGAGAATGAGTAGTCTGGAGATGAAGAACCGACAGAATAATGGAAAAAGGGTATCTGGTTCAGATGCCCTTTTTTCCTGCACGAACAACAGAAGGGCGTTTCTTGGAGGATGTGCAGACAGATTTTTATTCTGGGCAATGGCGGCAGCTGTCCTTCTATTCGTCCTGTGGCCGCTTTTGGGCATAGCCGCTAAAAGTGTAAACCTGGGAGAAGGCTTCAGCCTGGCTGCCTATGAAAATCTGTTTCGTGAAAACAGCGTCCTTATCCGCCACAGCGCTTTTACAGGGGTTTTAGCAGCAGTCTTTTCTACCATTCTTGGAATTGCAGTGGCCCTCTGCATTGTGACCATGAAAGGAAACTGGAAGAAGATTTTTATGGGAATTCTTTTGATGACCATGGTTTCACCGCCGTTTATCTCCTCTCTGGTCTATATTCAGCTGTTTGGAAAGAGGGGCTGGATTACCTACCGCCTGCTGGGCCTGATGCTCAGCCCCTACAATAAATGGGGTATTATCATTATGCAGACGGTTCATTTTGCGTCTTTAAATGCCCTGTTTGCAGTGGGGATTCTGGAAAAGCTGGATCTGCGCCTTCTGGAAGCATCCAGGGATCTGGGAGCCTCTCCGGCCCAGACCATGAGACAGGTGGTGCTTCCCATGCTGAAGCCGGCAGCAGGAATCTGCTTTATCCTGTCTTTTATCCGTTCTGTGGCAGACTTTGGAACGCCGGCTGTGATCGGAGGCAGGTATAATACCCTGGCTTCTGCCATCTATATGGAGCTGATTGGGTATGCGGATCTGGAAAAGGCTTCAGCCATGAATATGCTGCTGCTTCTCCCGGCAGTGGCAGCTTTTCTGCTGTACCGCATTCTGATGAAGCAGGCAGACAGGATGACGGCAGCAGATGGCCAGAAACATGGGGCAGGAGGACTTCCGCTTCCGCTGACAGGACTATTGGGGGCGGGAATCCGCCTTTTATCCGCACTGTTTTTTATCATGATGACTCTGCAGTATCTCTGCATTTTTCTGACCGGTTTCTTAAAGTCAAAAAAGGGAAATTACTATTTTTCTCTGGATCATTTTAACGGTCTTCTCACCTATAACATGGAGAGCCTGATACGAAGCGTCTGGTATTCTCTGATCACAGCAGCTGCGGGAACACTGTTTGCCATGCTGTTTGCCTACTACCTGGAGCGGAGAAAGGTGAGATTCAGAGGTTTTTATGACTTTATCGCAACCATGCCTTACCTTCTTCCGGGAACCTGTTTTGGAATTGGATATATTCTCGTTTTTAATAAGGAACCTCTGAAAATGACAGGGACAGCGGCCATTATTATCCTGAATATGATTTTTAAGCAGCTTCCCATGGTAATGAAGCTGACCAGCGCTTCCCTGGCCCAGTTAAACAGCCGGGTGGAGGATGCGGCCAGAGATCTGGGGGCGGGACGGTTTTTTGTGACAAAGGACATTGTAATGCCAAACCTGAAGCGCACCTTTGTGACAGGCTTTATCTATAATTTTTCCAGCGCTATGACGACAGCAGGAGCCGTCATGTTTTTAATCAGCGCCAGACATAAGCTGGCAGTTTACACACTGTTTGATGCAATTAATTCCGGGGAATACGGGGTGGCTTCTCTGATTTCGTCGATGATTATTGTGATAACCATTGCCGTGACAGGCGGGGTATCGGCTCTTGTTCTTCGGGAAAAACCAAAAAAAATGAAAAAAGAGGAGGCGTGATATGTATCTGGAAATGAAAGATTTAAGTAAATCCTTTGACGGGAAAGAGGTGGTTTCAGGACTGAATCTTTCCATGGAACAGGGTGAAATTCTCTGCCTCCTGGGTGCATCGGGATGCGGAAAAACCACTACTCTTCGAATGGCGGGAGGATTCCTGACACCGGATCAGGGCAGAATTTATCTGGACGGGGAGGACATCACCGCTCTTCCTCCTGAGAGACGTCCCGTCTCCACCGTGTTTCAGTCCTATGCTCTGTTTCCTCATATGACAGTCCTTCAAAACGTCATGTACGGCCTGAAATTTCAGGGAATGAAAAAGAGAGAGGCGGCCAGGAGGGCAGAGGAATACCTGGAAATTGTGGGACTGGCCGACCGGGCTTCCTCTTCTGTCCAGGAGCTTTCCGGAGGGCAGCAGCAGAGAGTGGCTCTGGCCCGCGCCATGGCGGTAAATCCCAAGGTACTCCTGTTAGACGAGCCGCTCAGCAATCTGGACGCAAAGCTTAGGATCCGCATGAGGGACGAATTGAAGGAACTCCAGAAAAAAACAGGGATTACCATGATATTCGTCACTCATGATCAGGAGGAGGCTATGGCCCTGGCAGATAAAATTGCCATTATGGAAGGGGGACGCCTGATTCAGATGGGAGCGCCCAGAGACGTTTATCAGAATTCTTCTAGCCTGTTTGTCATGGAATTTTTAGGGACAGCTGACAAGGCAGTGATGCCGGATGGAAGCCTTCTATATTTCAGACCGGAGGACATCAGAATCCTGGGAAGAAAAGAAGAGCTGGAGGCAGGGGAAGAAGCAGGGCAAAAGACGCAGGCCCCAGCTAGCAGGAAACAGCTGACTGGAGTCATATCAAAATCAGATTACATGGGTTTCTACACCCAGTATTTTGTGGAAACAGAGAGTGGAGAAATCCTGGTCAGGGAATTTGAGAGAGAGTACCAGCCTGGAGAGGCGGTGGTGCTGGAGCTTCAGGGAGGAAAGGCTTTTTAGAGGCTGTCTTCCCGGCAGTCGGGGCCAAAGGCTTCTTCGATGACCTGGGATACACGCTTTTCAAAGAGCCTGTTTTTCTGCCACACCACGGAAATTTCGTGTTCCAGCCACAGGTTTTCAATGGGAATTTCGCAGATGGTTCCATCAGAAAGCTCCCGTCTGACAGCGCTTTTATAGAGAAAGGTAATGCCGCAGTCAGCAGCTACCAGATCCTTAATAGCCTGCATATTCTCTATTTCCGCTGTATTTTTAAAATCAGATACAAAGAGCCCCCGCTCTTCCAGAATCTGCTCCAGGATCATCCGGGTCCCGGATCCGGATTCCCGCAGCAGAAGCCTCTGACCGGTCAGCTGCTCCAGGGAGAGAGGGAGGCCCTTTTCTTTTTGCAGGTGCTTCATCCGGCGCAGCAGTCCTGGGCCGCAGACGGGAATGAAGGGTTCCCGCAGATAGACCAGATAGGCGTAGGAGGCCTTGGAAAAATTGCCTTCCAGCAGGGCGAAATCCAGGGTTCCGTCGTCAATCTGTGCCAGCAGATCAGCAGTATTCTTGACCGTTACTGTAAGAGGCAGATCCGGCCATCTGCGAAACAGCTTTGCAAGAGGATCTGCCAAAAGAAAGCTGCCTGCCGTCAGAGTGGCTCCCAGGCGGAGAGGCGAGGTGCGGCTGGCAGATTCGCAGAGAGCGGTTTTCAGGCTGTCCTCATTATTTTTCATAGTCAGAAGAGAGGAACGCAGAAGCTCACCTTCCGGGGTAAGGGAGAGCTTTTTTCCTTCAAAGTGAAAGGCATGAATGCCGTAATAGCGTTCAATATACTGAATATGCTGGGAGACAGCAGGCTGAGTGATGTGAAGCTTTTTAGCGGCTTTTGTAAAATTCATCTCCTGGCATACAGCTAAAAATGTGTAAATACGGTTGTCCAGCATAATTTCCTCCTTAATTGAGCGAGAGGAGAGAGGTCCCCTGGCAGATGTTCTGATACCAGTATATCAATAATAAATTGTTATGGAAAGATAAAGAAATATAATTTTACTTTATTTTTAAAATCCGCTACTATAAAGAAAAGAGCGCTGTCCGGGGAAAAGAGCGGAAGCCAGGGACAGAAACAGCCGGAAACAGGGCAGGAAAAGGAGAATGAAAGAATGGGAAATGAAGCGTGGAAGCAGGATTTAGCAGAGTTTAAAACAGTGACAGAGCAGTTTTACAACAAAGAAGTTTCAGTTAAGGATTACAAGGGATTTTCCGGAGGCTTCGGAAGCTATGCCCAGAGAGGCGCTGAGGCCAGCATGCTGAGACTTCGCCTGTCCGGCGGACGCATGACGAAGGAACAGCTGAAATTCATCGGGGACAGTATTGAGAGACATCAGATCAGCCAGGTTCATTTTACCACCTGCCAGACAGTGCAGCTTCACAATCTGCAGGGCGAGGCAGTCTGTGAGATTATGGAGGAAGCCCTGGATTTTGGAATCAACACAAGAGGAGGCGGCGGAGATTTTCCAAGAAACGTTATGGTTTCCCCGCTGTCCGGTGTGGAGCAGGGAGAGTGGTTCGATGTACTTCCCTATGCCCTGAAAGCAGCTGAGTATCTGATGGGCTTTATTAAGACAGTAAAACTTCCCAGAAAGCTGAAAGTATGCTTTTCCAACTCTCCGGCCAACCGTCCTCACGCTACCTTCCGGGATCTGGGCTTTGCAGCCAGAGAGGACGGCCGGTTCGATGTGTACAGCGCAGGCGGACTGGGAGCTAACCCCAAAATGGGAGTTCTGGTGGCAGAAGCAGTGGAACCGGAGGATATTCTCTACTATATTAAGGCTATGGTGAATACGTTTACAGCCTATGGAGATTATGAGAACCGGGCTAAGGCCAGAACACGCTATATGCAGGATAAGCTGGGAAAAGAGGAATATGTTAAGGCATACCAGGAGAAGCTTAAAGAAGTGATGGACCAGGAAAAGGATGGGCTGAAGCTTAAAAAAGAAGAGCTGTTTGCCCTTCACCTGGAAGAGAAGGAAAAGCTGGCATCTGAGATTCTGGGACAGCTGACAGAGGAAGAAAAAGCTGCCCTTCACTGCCGCCGGGTGACAGCGCAGAAGCAGGAGGGACTCTTTGCCGTAGAGTTCCACCCCATTGCAGGAAGCCCGGATCCATCATTATTCAAAACGCTTTATGAGACAGTGAAGGATATGGATCAGGTGGAGATGCGTCTGGATCCGGAAGAGGCCATGTATGTCATTAACCTGACGGCAAAAGAGGCTCTGCAGGTGCTGGAAGTATTGAAAGACAGCGCAGAGAACCTGTTTGAAACCTCCGTAGCCTGCATTGGAGCCTCCATCTGCCAGGTGGGAGTCAGAGATTCCCAGAATCTGATGAAATCCATTGTGGAGGAAGTAAGAAAGCACAGCTTTAAGGATGGAACTCTTCCTAAGATTCACATTTCCGGCTGCCCGTCTTCCTGCGGAACCCATCAGGTGGGAACCCTGGGCTTTAGGGGCGGCGTTAAGGTAATCGACAAGGTGCCGAAGCCTGCCTTCAATCTTCATGTAAACGGCGGCGAGCTTCAGGGAGAGGAGCGCTTTGGAGAGGACTGGGGAGCTATGCTGGAAGAGAACATTCCGGCCTTTATGGCAGAAGTGGGAGAGACAGTAGAACAGGCAGGACAGACCTTTGCAGAGTGGTTCCCGGAGAACAGGGAGACGCTGAAGGAGATTGCACAGAAATATATGGCGTAAGAAAGTGCTTGCATAAAAGAAGACCCTGTGATATAGTATAAAAGTTGAAAAATCACGCACGGCGGATTCTCCAGGACGGTGCCTGGAAACAGGTCCCAGGGGGAGCACAAGATGCCGGCGGAAGAAAAACCAAATGGAGGAAAGAAACATGAGCGTTATTTCAATGAAGCAGTTACTTGAGGCTGGCGTACACTTTGGCCATCAGACAAGAAGATGGAACCCTAAGATGGCTCCGTACATCTACACAGAGAGAAACGGAATCCACATCATCGACTTACAGAAGTCTGTAGGTAAGGTAGACGAGGCTTACAAGGCAGTATCCGACATCGCTGCAGAGGGCGGCACAATCCTTTTCGTAGGTACAAAGAAGCAGGCTCAGGAGGCTATCAAGGTTGAGGCTGAGAGATGCGGAATGTTCTATGTAAACGAGAGATGGTTAGGCGGAATGCTGACAAACTTCAAGACAATCCAGAGCCGTATCAACCGCTTAAAAGAGATCGAGACCATGGCAGAGGACGGAACATTTGATGTTCTTCCTAAGAAGGAAGTTATCGCACTCAAGAAGGAGTGGGAGAAGCTTGAGAAGAACCTTGGCGGTATCAAGGAAATGAAGAGAGTACCGGACGCTATCTTCGTAGTAGATCCTAAGAAGGAGAGAATCTGCGTACAGGAGGCACACACACTCGGTATTCCGTTAATCGGTATCGTTGATACAAACTGTGATCCGGAGGAGCTTGACTACGTGATTCCAGGAAACGACGACGCTATCAGAGCCGTTAAGCTTATCGTGTCCAGAATGGCAGATGCTGTTATCGAGGCTAACCAGGGCGAGGCTGAGGCTCCTGTTGAGGGAGAGGACGCTGAGGAGACAGCAGAGGCTTAATTTAAGAGCAAGATAAATGAAAATCCGCGAAGCAGAAGGCCGGGACAGGCTTCCGGCTCCGCGGACTTTTCCGCAGGCAGGAACCTGCGCTAGATTTAGGAAAAATACGGAGGTATAGTAAGATGGCAGTTACAGCCGCAATGGTAAAGGAATTACGTGAAATGACAGGCGCTGGAATGATGGACTGCAAGAAGGCTCTTGCAGCTACAGACGGCGACATGGACAAGGCAGTAGAGTTCTTAAGAGAGAAAGGACTTGCCGGCGCTGCTAAGAAGGCAGGACGTATTGCTGCTGAAGGTATCGTTATGACAAAGATGGCAGCTGATGAGAAGACAGCAGTTGTTGTCGAGGTAAACGCTGAGACAGACTTCGTTGCAAAAAATGAGAAGTTCCAGAACTACGTAGCAGATGTAGCAGAGCAGGCTCTTGCTTCTGATGCAGCAGATATGGATGCTTTCATGGCAGAGAAGTGGGCAAAGGATGAGTCCCTCACAGTTGCAGAGGCTCTTTCTTCTCAGATTTCTATCATCGGTGAGAACATGAAGATCAGAAGATATGAGAAGCTGACTGCTACAGCAGGCTTTGTTGCTTCCTACATTCATGCAGGCGGAAAGATCGGCGTTTTAGTAGACGTTGAGACAGACGTTGTAAACGACGAGATTAAAGAGATGGCTAGAAACGTAGCTATGCAGGCTGCAGCATTAAAGCCATTATACACAAACAGAGACGAAGTTGATGCAGACTACATCGAGAAAGAGAAAGAGATCTTAACAGTAGCTGCTAAGAACGAGAAGCCGGACGCTAATGACAAGATCATCAGCGGTATGGTTATGGGACGTATCAACAAAGAGTTAAAAGAAATCTGCTTATTAGATCAGGTATACGTAAAGGCAGAGGATGGAAAGCAGTCCGTTTCCCAGTATGTTGCGCAGGTTGCCAAGGCTAACAATGCTAAGGTAGCTATTAAGAAGTTTGTCCGCTTCGAGACAGGCGAGGGCCTTGAGAAGAAGGAAGAGAACTTCGCTGACGAAGTAGCAAAACAGATGGGAATGTAATTCCAAACAAAGAGGGGCTGCCGCAGAGTTCCTATTTTGCGGCAGCCCTTTTCTTTACGCAGAGATGTCCGCACATAGCCTACATATGTTTTTGCTCAGAATAAAGCGTCCTGTTTTTTTATTCTGCAGCTTTAGCGGGGCAATGCGGGAAAGGAGATAAGCGATGGCAAAATACATTTTAAAGCGTATTGGTCTGGCAGTGGTTACAGCTTGGCTGGTCGCTACTCTTACATTCTTCCTGATGAATCTGGTTCCAGGAGGTCCGTTCATGGCTGAGAAGGCTCTGACCCCTCAGGCTCAGGAAGCAATGATGGAAAAGTACGGACTGGACAAGCCCCTTCCGGAGCAGTATGTGATCTATATGAAGGATCTGCTCCATGGAGATTTAGGCCCCAGTGTAAAGCAGAGAGGACGTACAGTAAATACAATTATTGAGACAAAGTTCCCTGTATCTGCTAAGATTGGAGGTTTGGCAATTCTGTTAGCTGTCTGTATCGGTGTTCCTCTGGGAAGCGTTGCAGCCTTCAACAGAGGAAAGACAGTTGATAATATCATTATCCTGTTCACCACCTGTGGAATCGCCATACCAAGCTTCGTAATCTGTACACTTCTGATGCAGATTTTAAGCAACTGGCTGGGACTGCTTCCAACCTACGGACTCACTTCCTGGAAGCATTATATCATGCCGGTTATCTCTCTGGCTCTTTATCCATCCTCCTATATTGCCCGTCTGATGCGTTCCTCCATGCTGGACGTATTGGGACAGGATTATATGAGAACGGCGAGAGCTAAGGGCGTTTCATGGATGGTAAGCGTATTTAAGCATGCGCTGCGAAACGCAATTCTTCCAGTTGTCACCTACTTAGGACCGCTGTTAGCCTACACGGTAACAGGAAGCTTTATCGTAGAGAAGATCTTTACGATTCCGGGACTCGGTTCCGAGTTTATCGGCGCCATTACAGGCCGTGATTATCCGCTGATTATGGGTACCACCATTTTCCTGGCTGTACTGATTATCGTTATGAACGTGATCGTGGATATTGCGTATACCCTGATTGACCCGCGTATTAAACTGAAGTAGGGAGGAGGCAATTATGGAGAAGAACAAACTGTCATTTCAGCTCAATGCAGATGACTTCCTCCCGGCAGGAGAGGACGAAAAGAAAAGCCTTGTGGTAATGAGAGAAAGCGTAGGCTTTTGGAAAGACGGTATGCGCCGTTTTAAGAAAAACAAGATTGCCATGGTAAGTCTGATTGTGGTTATCCTGATTTTTATTCTCTCATTTATTGTACCGCAGTTTTATCCTTATAAATATGAGCAGCAGATCAAGGGAAGCAACAGCCTTGCGCCTTTTGAGTATTCCCAGGCAGAGCAGGAGGCCATTGCAAACGGGGAGAAGGTATTCCCTCACATTTTAGGAACCGATCAGCTGGGACGAGACTACGCTATCCGTGTTATGATGGGAAGCCGTGTATCTCTGACCGTCGGACTGGTAGCCTCTGCTATCATTTTATTAATCGGATCCCTCTACGGATCCATCGCCGGTTTCTTCGGAGGCTGGGTGGACATGGTGATGATGCGTATTGTAGATATCATATACACCGTCCCCGATGTTCTTATCGTAATCCTTCTGGCGGCAGTGTTAAACTATCCGTTAAAGGAACTGGCCATGAAGCCGGGCTTTGAGTGGATCGGCCTGATCGGTGTAAACTTAATCAGTATCTTCGTGGTATTCGCCCTTCTGTACTGGGTTGGTATGGCCCGTATCGTGCGAAGCCAGATTATGATTTTAAAGGAGCAGGAGTACGTAACTGCAGCGAGAGCACTTGGAGCTTCCAGCGGAAGCATTATCAAGAAGCACCTGCTGACAAACTGTATCGGAACTCTGATTGTTACAACTACTCTTCAGATCCCATCCTCCATTTTCACGGAGAGTTTCTTAAGCTTCCTGGGACTGGGTGTAAACGCCCCCATGCCGTCTCTCGGCAGCCTTGCCAGCGCAGCTTTAAACGGTCTGCAGAGCTATCCGTACCGTCTGTTTGCCCCGGCTCTTATGATTTCTATTATCATTCTGAGCTTTAACCTGTTAGGAGACGGACTGCGCGACGCCTTCGATCCGAAGCTGAAGAACTAAGGAGGAAATAAGCATGAGTGAATATCTTGTAAATATTAAAAACGAGCGCCTTTCCTTCTTTACGCCGGCCGGAGAGGTCAAGGCATTGAATGACGTTTCCCTTCACTTAAAAGAGGGAGAGGTGTTAGGTATTGTAGGAGAGTCCGGTTCCGGAAAATCTGTTACTGCCTACAGCCTGATGGGCCTGACCGCCTATCCGGGACGTCTTATTGGCGGAAGCATCGAGTTTAACGGTCATCAGATCGATCAGATGAATGAGGCTCAGATGAGAAAGATCAGAGGAGAGGAAATCTCCCTGATCTTCCAGGATCCCATGACCAGCTTAAACCCTGTTTACACCATTGGAAACCAGATCTGTGAGATGATTCTGCTTCACACAAAAAAGACAAAGCAGGAGGCCAGAGAGAGAGCGAAGGAGCTTTTGACGCTTGTCGGAATCAATGAGCCGGAGAAGCGTTTAAAGCAGTATCCTCATGAGCTGTCCGGCGGTATGCGCCAGCGTGTCATGATTGCCATTGCTTTAGCCTGTGAGCCGAAGCTTCTGATTGCAGATGAGCCGACCACAGCTCTTGACGTAACGATTCAGGCCCAGATTCTGGAGCTGATGATGGAGTTAAAGCAGAAGCTGGGAATGGCGATTATCATGATTACACACGATCTGGGTGTAGTTGCCAGCATGTGTGATAAGATTGCTGTTATGTATGCAGGAAAAGTGGTAGAATATGGAACCACAGACGATATTTTCTATCGTCCGTCCCATGAGTACACCAAGGGACTCCTTCGCAGTATTCCACGTCTGGATGAGAAAGAGAAGACAAGACTTGTTCCTATCGAGGGCTCACCGGTGGATATGCTGAACCCGCCTGCTGGCTGCCCCTTTGCACCGCGGTGTGATTCCTGTATGAAAATCTGCTTAAAGCAGATGCCGGAATATACAGATCTGTCCGACATCCACTACAGCGCCTGCTGGCTGCTGCAGAAAGAGGAGTTTTTAAAGGCACAGGGAGGTGACAAGTAATGGAAAACAAGAAGCTGCTTGAAATCGAGCACTTAAAACAGCATTTCCCTGTTGCCAGCGGAAAGCTTTTCGAGAAAAAAGTGGTAAAGGCTGTAGACGATGTTTCTTTCTTTATTAATAAAGGAGAGACTCTGGGACTGGTAGGAGAGTCTGGCTGTGGAAAGACTACCACAGGACGTACCCTGCTGCGCCTTTATGAGCCGACCAGCGGCCGCATTACTTATGATGGAACGACTATTTTTGACAGCGGAGATGTGCCGCTGACTGATGAGAACGGACAGCCTGTCTTAAATGAAAAGGGAGAGGTTCAGTTCGGCCATAAGACAAAGGTCAATATGCTTCCATACCGCAGAAAGATGCAGATCGTATTCCAGGATCCCTACGCCAGTCTGGATCCGCGTATGACGGTTGCTGATATTGTAGGAGAAGCCATTGACATCCATAAGCTGGCTTCCAACAAAAAGGAGCGCCAGGAGAGAATTATCAGGATGCTGGAGCGTGTAGGATTAAACTCCGAGCACGCCAACCGCTATCCTCATGAGTTCTCCGGCGGACAGAGACAGCGTGTCGGCATTGCCCGCGCTCTGGCTGTAGATCCGGAGTTCATTGTCTGCGATGAGCCGGTATCTGCCCTTGACGTGTCCATTCAGGCACAGGTAGTAAATATGTTTGAGGAGCTTCAGCAGGAAATGGGCTTAACTTATCTGTTTATTGCCCATGATCTGTCCATTGTAAAGCATATTTCCAACCGTATCGGCGTTATGTATCTGGGTAAGCTGGTAGAGTTAGCTGACAGCTATGAGCTGACCTTCCACAGCGTTCACCCTT
This sequence comes from Lachnospiraceae bacterium AM93-12TA, assembly GCA_027698105.1. Taxonomy (GTDB): domain Bacteria; phylum Bacillota; class Clostridia; order Lachnospirales; family Lachnospiraceae; genus Otoolea. Next base: position 54,537 of record JAQERH010000007.1, on the reverse strand, counting down.
ATACCAAGAGCCTGATTTCTGCGATTCCGATTGCAGATCCAAAGACAAGCAGGGAGTCTAAGCGTATTGTGTTAAGCGGAGACGTACCAAGCCCGGTGAATCCGCCCAGCGGCTGTACCTTCAGGACCAGATGCCCCTACGCCACTGAGCTTTGTGCTGAGAAGGCGCCGGAGTGGCGTGAGGTTTCCAAGGGCCATTACGCAGCCTGCCACCACTTAGATAAAATCAACTAAACTAAATAGTGAAACAGTTTGCCTCTCTGCTGTCCGGCGGAGAGGTGAATTCATGTTATAACATTTTTACGACCTGAGGAGGAAGACATTATGAAAAAGAAGTTCGCACTTCTCCTGGCAGCGGCCATGGTTTCCACAACTGTGCTGTCCGGCTGCGGAGGAAGCAAGGACAATGGCGCAGATGCAGGAAATGCAGGCGCTGTAACAGCAGAAGGAAATAACCTGGTAGTTCAGTTAGGACCAGATCCAGAGACCATGGATCCGGCGTTAAACAGCGCCATCGACGCGTCCAACATGATTATCCACTTATTCGAGCCGCTGTTAAACATTGACAAGGACAACAATGTAATTGGCGGAATGGCAGAGACCTGGGAGGTTTCAGAGGACGGCCTTACCTATACATTCCATTTAAGAGACGGCTTAAAGTGGAGCGACGGTTCTGAATTTACATCAGAGGATTTCGTATATACTTTTAAGAGAATGGCAGATCCGATGACAGCTGCACCTTACGGCCACGATCTGCTGTGTATGATAAAGGGCTACGACGAGGCTGAGAATGGAAATGTGGATGCTCTGGCAGTGTCTGCTCCAGATGCCCAGACCTTTGTGGTAGAGCTTTCCTATCCTTGTGTATACTTTGACAAGATCTGTGCCTTCGCAGCTTTAAGCCCGGTAAATCAGGCTACTATCGAAGCCAACGGCGAGTCCTGGGCAATTGACCCGGCTACCTATGTGTGCAACGGCTCCATGAAGATCAAGGAGTGGGTTCCAGGCTCTCATATCCTGATGGAGAAAAACGAGAACTACTGGAACGCTGAGGCAGTTACAGCAGATACCATCAAGTTTGTCCTGATGGAGGATATGAACGCAGCTTACAGCGCATATAAGACAGGCGAGGTTATGTTCAGCAGAGACGTTCCCACAGAGGAAATTCCAAATCTGAGAGAAGATCCGGAATTCCATGTAGCTCCGATTCTGGGAACCTACTATGTGAGCCTGAATCTGGAGAGAGAATATTTCCAGGATCCGAAGGTTCGCCAGGCATTAAGCCTTGCTCTGGATCGTCAGTACATTGCAGATACCATCATGCAGGGAACTTACTCTCCGGCTAAGAACTTTGTAGGCCCAGGCGTGTCCGACGCAGAGGCAGGATCCTCTTTCCAGGATACTACCATTGCAGAGTACGGAGAATTTTTCCATGTTGATGATTTTGAAGGAGACCTGGCTAAGGCAAAAGAGCTTCTGGCAGATGCCGGCTATCCAGACGGCGAGGGCTTCCCGATGATCGAGTACATGACAAATGATGCAGGCTACAATAAGCCGTTAGCAGAGTATCTGCAGAGTGCATGGGGCGAGCTGGGTGTCAATACAGAGATTAAGATTATTGAGTGGGCATCCTTCACTCCAACCAGAAGAAACGGCGACTATGATATCGCAAGAAACGGATGGGTATATGATTACGATGATCCGTCCAACATGCTGAACCTGTTTGAGTCCACAAACGGAAACAATGATGGAAGATATAACAATCCAGAGTACGATGCCCTGATTGCCAGCGCCAGAGAGACAGTAGACAAGGCAGAGCACTATCAGCTGCTTCACGAGGCAGAGCAGCTTCTGTTAAATGATATGGGTATGATTCCGATTGCCTATAATAATGATTTCTGGCTTCAGAAGCCAGAGCTTCAGGGAACCTGGCATTCTCCGTACGGTTACTGGTATTTCATGTATGCTTCCTATGGTGAAGCAGGCCAGACGGAAGAAGCAGCGCCTGCAGAGGCTGAGACAGAAGCATCCAACTAAAAATTGTATAATCGTCTGGAAACAGAATCAGAATCCTCTTTCGAGTGTCGACATGGCACTTGAAAGAGGATTTTTTGTATATTGTGATTAAATTAACATATATTTTTGTAAAATTAAGAAGAAAAATGTAATAATTCAAAAAATATTATTGTACAATTCAGAATTATATGCTATTATTAGAGCAGATATGATTTTTCAAAGTGATGAGAGAGCGGAGAAAATAGGGGATGGCGTTAATAGCCATTTTTCCCAAAGATATAAGGAGGAATAGGATGAAAAAGAAATTTGCACTTGTGATGGCAGCGGCGATGCTGTCATCAGCCCTGCTGTCAGGCTGCGGAGGAAATGACTCCAAACCAAATGGGGGTGAGGGAAGCCAGGCAGTTCAGGCAGGAGAAGAGGGAAACCACCTGGTAGTGGAGATTGGACCAGATCCGGAGACTATCGACCCGGCGTTAAACAGCGCCAGTGACGGCGCGATTATGCTGCTCCATCTGTTTGAGCCGCTGCTGAGCTTTGACAAAGACTGCAATATCGTGGGAGGAATGGCGGAGACATGGGAGGTTTCAGAGGATGGACTTACCTACACCTTCCATTTAAGAGATGGCTTAAAATGGAGTGATGGCTCTCCTCTGACAGCCAATGATTTCGTGTACACCTTTAAACGTGTAGCAGATCCGATGACAGCCGCACCTTACGGCTATGACCTTCTTTGTATGGTAAAGGGCTATGACGAGGCGGCAGCCGGAGATGTAGACGCCCTGGGCGTATCGGCTCCTGACGATCAGACATTTGTAGTAGAGCTGGCTCATCCGTGCGTTTACTTTGACAAGATCTGTTCCTACACCACACTGAGTCCGGTACAGCAGGCGACCATCGAGGCCAATGGTGAGGCGTGGGCCATTGACCCGGCCACCTACATCTGCAACGGCTCCATGAACATCAAGGAGTGGGTTCCAGGCTCCCATATCCTGCTGGAGAAGAACGAGAATTACTGGAATGCAGACGCTGTAACGGCAGATACTATCAAGTTTATTCTGATGGAGGATGCAAATGCAGCCTACAGCGCCTACAATGCAGGCGAGGTTATGTTTATCAAGGACGTGCCTACAGAGGAAATTCCGAACCTGCGGGAAAATCCAGAGTTCCATGTAGAGCCCCTTCTGGGAACTTACTACATCAGCCTGAATCTGAACAGAGACTACTTTAAGGATGTAAAGGTGCGCCAGGCATTAAGCCTTGCCCTGGATCGCCAGTACATTGCTGACACGATCATGCAGGGAACTTATACTCCGGCTAAGAACTTCGTAGGCCCTGGAATCTCTGACGCAGAGCCAGGTTCCTCCTTCTCAGATGTGACCATTGAGACTTACGGAGAATTTTTCCATACAGACGATTTTGAGGGTGACCTGGCCAAGGCGAAAGAGCTTCTGGCAGATGCAGGCTATCCAGGCGGCGAAGGCTTCCCGATGATTGAATATATGACAAACGATGCAGGCTACCATAAGCCGCTGGCAGAGTATCTGCAGAGCGCGTGGGGAGAGCTGGGAATCAATATGGATATTAAGATCGTTGAGTGGGCAACCTTTACCCCGACCAGAAGAAATGGAGATTATGATATCGCCAGAAATGGCTGGATCTATGACTATGACGACCCGTCCAACATTTTGAATCTGTTAGAGACTAATAATGGAAACAATGACGGTAAGTACAGCAATCCGAAATACGACGCCCTGACTGAAAAAGCCAGAAAGACTGCCGACAGAGAAGAACATTATCAGCTGCTTCACGAGGCAGAACAGCTTCTGTTAAACGACATGGCCATGATTCCGATTGCATGGCAGAACGAGTTCTGGCTGCAGAAACCGGAGCTGAAAGGAACCTACCACAGTCCATACGGCTACTGGTACTTCATGTACGGAAGTGTTGAAAAATAAACAGAAGAAGAGAAAAAACTGAAAAAAGTGATAATTTTTTCTTGAAAGTGAAAAAATTACAGAAAAGATCCGGGAAAACAGAATCCCGGATCTTTTTTTGAAGATTTAGTATCTGCATACAGAAAAATATGTATTAATAAAAAAGTTCTTGCATATTTTTGATTCTGTGGTATTATTGAACTATCTTTTCTGTTTCGTGCTTTACTAAAAGACAGTGAAAAAGAGGTTGAGCGCCAGTTTTGGCTGTGCGCTTTTCAGAAAAATCTCAAGGAGGAGAATGTTATGAAAAAGAAATTTGCGCTTATGTTAGCAGCAGCCATGGTTTCCACAACTGTTTTATCTGGCTGCGGCGGCGGTGGCAACGATGCTAAGGAGACAAAGCCGGCTGCCAGCGAGGACGGACAGACAGCTCAGGCAACAGGCGGAGAGAACAACCTGGTAGTGGAGATTGGACCAGATCCGGAGACCATTGACCCGGCGTTAAACAGCGCTATCGATGGAGCTAATATGATCATCCACTTATTCGAGCCGCTGTTAAACTTTGACAAGGACAACAATATCATCGGCGGAATGGCAGAGACCTGGGAGGTTTCCGAGGATGGACTTACCTATACATTCCATTTAAGAGACGGCTTAAAGTGGAGCGACGGCACACCGCTGACAGCTAATGATTTCGTTTATACATTTAAGAGAGTTGCAGATCCGCTGACAGCAGCGCCTTACGGCTATGACCTTCTCTGCATGGTAAAGGGTTACGATGAGGCAGCAGCAGGCGATCTGGATGCGTTAGCAGTATCTGCTCCTGACGACCAGACTTTTGTAGTAGAGCTTTCCTATCCGTGCGTATACTTTGATAAGATTTGCTCCTTTGCAACTCTGAGCCCTGTAAACCAGGCTACTATCGAGGCTAACGGCGAGGCGTGGGCAATTGACCCGGCTACTTATGTGTGCAACGGCGCCATGAAGATTAAAGAGTGGGTTCCAGGTTCCCATATCCTGATGGAGAGAAACGAGAACTACTGGAACGCAGAGGCAGTTACAGCAGATACAATCAAGTTTGTCCTGATGGAGGACATGAACGCAGCCTACAGCGCATACAATGCAGGCGAGGTTATGTTCATTAAGGACGTTCCAACAGAGGAGGTTCCAAACCTCAGAGAGAATCCGGAGTTCTGTGTAGACCCGATTCTTGGAACTTACTATATCAGCCTGAACCTGAACAGAGATTACTTTAAGGATGTAAAGGTTCGTCAGGCATTAAGCCTTGCTCTGGATCGTGCATACATTGCAGATACCATCATGCAGGGGACTTACTCTCCGGCTAAGAACTTTGTAGGCCCAGGCGTTTCTGACGCAGAGCCAGGATCCTCCTTCGCAGAGGTAACAATCGCAGAGAACGGCGAGTTCTTTAACACAGATGATTTCGAGGCTGATCTGGCTAAGGCAAAAGAGCTTCTGGCAGATGCAGGTTATCCAAACGGCGAGGGCTTCCCGGCTATCGAGTACATGACAAACGATGCTGGATACCATAAGCCATTAGCAGAGTATCTCCAGAGCGCATGGGGCGAGCTGGGAATCGCTATGGATATCAAGGTTGTTGAGTGGGCAACCTTCACTCCAACCAGAAGAAACGGCGACTATGATATCGCAAGAAACGGCTGGGTATATGACTACGATGATCCATCCAACATGCTGAACCTGCTTGAGACAAATAACGGAAACAACGATGGTAAGTACAGCAATCCAGAGTATGACGAGCTGATTGCAAAGGCCAGAATGACAGCTGACAAGGCAGAGCACTATCAGCTTCTCCACGAGGCAGAGCAGCTTCTGTTAAATGATATGGCTATGATTCCGATTGCATACCAGAACGATTTCTGGTTACAGAAGCCAGAACTTCAGGGAACATGGCACTCCCCATACGGTTACTGGTACTTCATGTACGGAACAGTAGGCGAGTCTGCTAAGTAAGTTTTCAGAAGAATAAAATAAGAGTTTTTACATGACAAATCCCCTGGGGACTGTTGATTTAACAGCCCTCAGGGGATTTTTGTATTTTTATCGAAATAGAAGGAAAAAAATGTTGATTTTGGTTTATTTTTTCGGTAAAATATATAGTATAAAAATTGGAAGCAATTCCTTTTATAGGGAAAATACTAGATTCAGGCAGGCCGGGAAGTTGACAGTCTGTCTGTTTGCGTGCGTAAAAATAAAGCATTTCAATTACAACAGATGGGATAAGGGGAGAACAAATGAGTAAGAAAATTTATACAGCCATTATGATTCTGGTACTGTTGATTGCTGGAGGGGCAGCGGCATTCGGGATTTTCAGAAACGGGGAGAAAGCTTCTGCCTTTTGGGGAGACGGCTATGTGCTGTCCTATGAAAATGGAGAGGGTGGCGCAGTTGTGCCCAAGCCTCTGTATTTCAAGGCAGGGACCAGATACAAAGAGAACTATTCTGGAACCATCAGCTTTAAGGATATGTATGGAAAAAAGCAGGAGGTTTCGGCCGACAGCTTTATCCATTATGCAGATGAATCCATCAGCGCCTTTCATAACGGCGTGATTGTGGAGTGCAATGAGCTGAAAAAAGGACTTTTAAATTACTACAGCCTGGGATCTGAGTCAGTTATGAATCGCCAGGGAGACAAGTATCTGCTGGACAATTAGGGAACACCTCTGGAATTCCAGGATTATGTCTGGAAGATGCAGGAAGAGAAGTATCTGATCTCTTCCCCTTCTATTAATATTACATTTCCTGATGGGACAGAGGAGAGTCTGAAGGGATATGCGGAGCTGGAGTATATCGACAGAGGAATCGTGCGTATTTCAGGCGGCGAAACAGCATTTCAGATTCTGGCAGCAGGAAGCAGTATGCGGCTGTCAGACGGGACTAAGCTGGATCTGGAAAACCGGAGTATTGTGCAGAATGAAGAGGTGAGTCTGCATTTTTCTGAGATTCTTTCAGACGAACTGTCAGGAGGAAATATTTTAGTGACTCCGTCAGAGGACAGGAATCTGAAGGTTCCTACCTTTGATATTACCACCATTGACGGTGAGGACGGAGAGCAGGGTGACGCCGGGGAAGCAGGCGCAGAAGGAGAGACAGGAGAAGCCGGAAAGGCAGGAGACGCCGGAGAAGAAGGAGAAGAAGGCGACGAAGGCGAAGAGGGCGACGAAGGCAGCGACGGCGACAGCGGAAAGACAGGCGAAGCAGGAAAAACAGGAGCTTCTGGATCCACTGGCGGCGGAGGTGGCGCCGGATCCCAGGGTGACAAGGTAATCATGCCGATCTACGTGATGACAGAGTTTGAATATGATGTGACTTCCGCAGAGGGTACTCTGGATGTGGACAATGCAGACGATGTCAACGGCGTGGAACTTTTAGAGGGAGTTCTTAAAATTACGGATACATCCGATGATTCAGAAGTAGAAGCGATTTTATTTGACGAGGCGGAGCTTTCCAACTACGAACAGCTGCCATTTTCTACTCAGAAACTGGAGCCGGATAAGAAATACAGGATCATGTTTACAGCATCCTATCGCCTGACAGACACAGAAAGCGATGAAGATGCTGTGGGCGAGAGAACATTCCTTACCAGAACCTTTTCCACCTCTTCCTATGGGGTGCTGGAAAACTATGACTATGCCACAGAAAACTCGATCACAGTCAAGCTCCAGAAAAAGGCTTATGCACAGAATGTCCCCATGCGGGTAGTTTTAAATGCCGATAAGATGCGTGAAGTCGTTCAGATTGAGGAGGTTAAATGGGGCAGCGACGGAAACGAAGAGGTCTGTAAGATTGTATTTAAGAATCTGGAGAGCAACACACTCTACACAGTTTCCACCCAGGCATTAGACTCAAATACCAATGCCTACGTGGAGATTTCCTCTTCAGAGTATAAGACCTTAAAGCGAAATCCTGAGATTAGAAAGAAGCCCATCGTGGCCAACAACCCGAAAGGCTACTTTGAGATCCGCCCGGATATGGGAACGGATCAGGATCCTGGAATCATTGACGAGGATCACGGAATTAAGGCGTACCGCTACGATATCTACAACTATGTGGGAGGCGCTCTGCGTGAACTGGCAGCCAGCGTATATGGCCAGGGAACCAGCGCGGCAGCCGTATATGTGGATGGAAAACAGATTGTCAGGGGCCATTATTATGTAGTCAAGCTGGTGACAGAGTTTCATGATAACGAGAAGACCGTAGAGTTTGAATCTCCGGAGTCAGACGTATTCTTTATGGACGAAAATACGGGAGTACCGTATCTGGTATTTAAGGAAGATGAAGTTACATACGAAATGATTCACGGAAGAATGTTTGTGGAGATGAACGGAGCGGCCCTTGCTATCAGCCCTGACAAACCGCTGCAGCTCAGCGTTTATAATGAGCAGACAGGAGACAATGTATACTTTGAGTGGGATCAGCCCATTGACTCCTCGGAGAGCGGAAAAGCCTTTGCGCCTATCCACCTGACAGGTCTGAAAGGAAATACCACATACCGGTTTAACCTGTACGGCTACTATACAGGCGACGATGTGAAGCGCCTGATTTCTACTACGATTGTCAAGACGCCGCGTCAGCCAAAGATGCGGGCAGTGTTAAAGGACAGCAGCCAGATGGGAGTCAGCGTTCATCCTCTGAACGCAGAGCTGTACTTTGACTACAGCACAGAGATTCAGAATGATGTGGACAGAAAGAAGGAGACAGACGAAGCGGCAGATCAGATTAAATACATTTATCTGACTCTGGAGCAGGGAAATCAGACCTATAAAGCCACAGTAGAGTGTGAGGTGGAGCAGAAAAAGCTTCCGGCAGATTGGCCGGAAGCGGCGCCAGGTCTGACCTACGAAGGCTATGTCAGTGATTTTGATGAAAATTACTTTAATACGGCAGGAGCGGATGAACCGCAGGGAAAACTCCTTATTACCAACGAGACCTTCAATCTGGCTGACAGCGCTATTACGGGAAATAATTATGTGCTGCGGGTAGACTATCTGGAGGATTATACGGCAAACAATGACTGGAGATACCAGTACCAGTCTACCGAGCCGAACAAGATTGAGCTGGAGACGAATGAGATTCAGTTAAATCCTCTGGAGACTCCGCCGGAGCTTCCGGAAGACCCGGTAGAGGTGACACAAATTTTAAAGAGCACTGCCGAGGAGTGGGGCATTCCTTTGGAACCGGAGATGGAGAAGCTTCCAGCCAATACAGTAGTAGGCTTTGCTGTGAAGCCCACCTATGACAACTCCAGCCACTATGCGGGAAGCTACACCATGTATGTGTTTGACGAGAAGGTGTATGAGAAAAATATTGGTTCCATGGATACTATGAGGCCTCTGGCTGCGTTAAAGGACTGGGAGAAGGAGAACAATGAGTCTTTAGCTAACACGTTCTGGCTGTATGAGAAGGGCGACGGAGAGTGGGGAAAAGATCTGCCTGGCATGATTTTCATGATGGGAGACGGAAACAGGGGCGTTTTAAACAGCTCCCAGAGCCCGTTTAACGGATACCATTACCAGTATTTCCCAGAGATGGAAAGGGGACGCCGATATGTGTTCGCCTACGATCTGATGCTGAAAATGTCAGATACAGATTTTGCATACCCTTATGACCTGGCAGATTATGCAGACATTACTTATCCGGATGGAATTTTAAGAAGCGGCAAGGGAGACGGCCTCTATACAGACCAGTGCAGCGCGCCGAGAGCCACGCCGGAGTTTAAGCTTTATCTGAAACAGGCTGGAAAGAAGGGCCAGAGTTATTCTGCTGTCTGGAAGGTGAAGGCAGAGGACCCGGATCAGTCTCTTAGAAAGGATTCCTTTAAACTGTCTTATGATAAAGAGACAACAGAAGTGGTGGGAGAGTACAAGCTTCCAGAACCGGATGACAGCGGCGCTCAGACGGCCTCCTATCAGGAACTGGCCTTTGAATTAAACTACGCTGCAGAACCGGTGGAGGATATGCTGGCGCTTTCAGCAGTGTATAACCGGTTCTATAAGGGAGAAGAGCCGGAAGACAAGGAACGCCAGGAACTGCTGACTCAGCCGATGAGAATATATGGCGCTCCGGAAATTACCAATATCACACCGACTGAGGAAGGGGAGGCCAGAAACGCTTTTGATATGGAACTGACAGTGTCGGGAACAGCTTTGAACAGAAATCTGGCCGGCGTATATCTGGAGTTTTCTGCCCCTTCCAAAACCTCTGTCACGCTGTACGCGCCGGTGCAGAGAATGGAAGAAGGAAAATACAAGGTTTCTGTTTCAAAGAATGAGCTGGCAGATTTCAAGGGAACCAAGTTTAATGTGACTGCCTGGCCTGTGTACGCCGGATCCAGCTTCGGCTATGAAGATATGAACGGCAGAGAGGTCTATGCCCTGATGACCGATAAGGGAACATACATTACCTATGGTTCTGTGTCAGGAAAGATGGCAGAGGGCTCTGATATCCATGGCGGTCTGTTTCAGATACAGGGTGCACAGGTAGATAGCGATAAGGACAGCGCCCGGATGCTTCTGAAAAATGCCTACGGCGACAGTTTCAGCCAGGGAATCACCCTGACCTTTGAAAAATCAGGAGCGGTGAATAAGAGCCTGCTGGAGAGGGAGACAGCCATGGTTCCCGTGCCGTTAGTTAAGGGAAATCCAACTGAAAGTCAGGGACATTTTGACAGCATTATCCCTGTTGTTACGGATCCAAAGGCAGATCCTGCCTTGAATCAGGCCTCCTTTTACTTCAAACTGACGGATCATGTGGATAAGCTTCTGAAAGAGAAGGAAGTGACATTTAAGCTGAACGACGGAGTCGAGACGACAGAGGTGAAAGTGGAGTTAGATGAGATTCAGAATGGAGATGGACAGTACCTTCAGATCTTTGAAAAACTGAAGCCTGGCACAAAATATTCTGTCAGCCTCTGGTCTGTGCTTTCTGGCGGAACGAAGCAGGTGCAGTTTTTAGACAGCCACGGAAATCCCTTCAGTTTTTCGTTTGAGACTCTCAGCGAGATTGACGTGACGATTCCAAAGGCCCGCATGATCAACGAATATTACAACTATAAGATGATGGAGTTAATCTACAATCTGGACTCTGTCATCGGCATCCAGGTGCGCTACGATCTGTACGATGTAACAGAACAGAGCAATCCAGACCAGATTGACAACAACCAGCTGGTTCTCTCCCATGAGAAGCTGATGGGACTCAGCCAGGGAACTACAGATAACCCAGGGGAGGAGGATCGGAAGCGGTTCTATGCAACCGGGGAGGACAGTCTGACTACCAGAGGAAACTTTATCCGGTTGGATCTGGCTCCCTCTCTGTCAAAGGACAGTCCTCTGAGACTGAAAAACGGACATAAGTACCGCTGGAAAATTTCCGTATACCCCCAGGGAACCAGCTACGAGCAGGAAGGCTATGAAACCCTGTGCGCCGGACTTCAGTGGTCAGGCATTATCACGTATCCGCAGCTGATCTCACCGAACAGCCAGATCAATATTCAGCCTCTTGACGTGGAAGGAGACTCTGACAAAAGAAAAATGAACGTGCAGCCGATTCTGGGAGAAAACCCGGAAAGTCTGGACGGCTCCATTGTGGCCTCTGAGGCATTTATCAAGCTTCACCCGCAGACAGGCCAGCCTTTAAGGGCAGGAACCAGCCTGGATGTGGAGAATATGGATATAGCAAAAGAGGGGGACGATTACTACCTGACTGACAGAGCAGGAAAAGAAATCCAGGGAATGCACTTGGCTAAGGGAGCCTATGTGGTGCAGCTTCTGAAAGCGGTCTATCCGGGAGAGGACTCCAGCAAGCCGGCAGAAACCTGGGAGCTTCTTGACATTACAGATTACTGCAGCGATAAGGATGGGGATATAAAGAAGCAGCTGACAGAGCATGCCATTCACGGAGCGATCACTATTCCTCTGGAAGGGCTGGAGCCTGACTGGGAGTACAAAATTCAGATGTACGCGGTGACAGATCCAGAGCTTGAAGGCTTAGAGGAGATTAAGGTTCCGCATCTAGGAGAAAACCTGGAGGAAAGTACCCAGAATGGCGTAACCAAGCTGACTGAGTACACTCAGAGAACCGTTGGAAAGAATGGTATTCTGCTGGATAAGAAGGAGATGGATTTTGAGCAGATCAATCAGAACTCTGTGGCCCTGACTATCTACAATGCAGTAGGACTTGACAAGGTAAAGACTATCCGGTGTACCTTTATGCCAAAGGGAAGCAACAGTGTGGAGAAGCTGGTTGATACAGGATACCTGCCTTTGACGGACAATATGAAAGAGACAGAGCATCTGGCGGACGGCACAGTGCGCACAACCATTACCATTCCGGCTGTCTTTAAGGAGACAGGAACCTATGTGGTCATTGCAAATCTGTACGGGGACGATGTGGAGAGCGAGCCGTTAGTCAGCATTTCTTCCCATGAAGGCAAGTATCTGAAGGTAACGGACCTTCCAGTCCGCGTCAGCTCCAGAACCCTGGTTCCGGAGCCGGACGCAGCCCTGCCGGAGAAGAGACGCAGAGTGAGAAAGGAGAAAACAAATGCGTAAACTGAATAAAAAAGCGAAGCTGATGTTTAATCTGTTCGGCATTCTGGTCCTTGGAACAGCGGGGATGATGGGATACGGGATTTACCGGGTGATGCAGAGCGGCACACAGGTTTATCCCGTGGCTGCTGACAGCGTGATTTTTGACGAGGGAAGCAGGATGATCCCGGTTTCAGAGGAAGGCTACATCCGGAAAAACTGGAATGGCAGCTTCCTTCTGAAAGAGGGAAATCAGACCTATGATCTGGGAGACTGCTCTGTAGCCATGGAGAAGAGCAGCGGAATTTTAAAGATTTTTGCCGACGGCTGGCAGATTCACGAAAGCGGACAGATTACGTCCATTGACGAGTATCTGGCAGTGACAGATTTAGATACAAGCAGCTTTTTCAAGCTGGGAGATCAGTCCTTCATGGTGACTGGAAATGAGATTACAGACAGTACCGGCCATGTGAGCACAGAGGATTACCTGTATGTGCTGCGGGACAAAAATGGAAATTCCCGTTTTGTCAACGAGGCAGTGAACGTCAGGACGGCAGAGCCTGCTGTGGTGTCCAGCGGAACCATGAAGCTGGATTTGTCGGAGCTTTTGCTGGCCTACGGGGAGAAGCAGATTGATCTGACAAAGGTAATCGGAAACGTGGGGATTGCCCTGGCTGAGGCTGAGGCCCAGATGCAGCCGGATGTGATTGAACTGACCATACGCGGCGGCCGTGGAGGCCGCGGCGGAGCCGGAGGAATCGGCGGAACCGGAGGCGTCGGAGGAATCGGCGGTGACGGAGGACTTGGCGGCGCAGGAGGAACCGGCGGAAGCGGAGGCGCAGGAGGAACCGGCGGAACTGGCGGAAGCGGAGGAGACGGAGGCGCAGGCGGAGCCGGAGGAATCGGCGGTACAGATGTGAATGGCCGCCAGAGTATGTACATCCGCAGCGTCCGCTCCTATCCGGCAGCCCTTGAAGTTTTCTACCGGGTAGAAGACCCTCTGATGCATTATGGAGTGGTCCGCCTGAAATCAGAACAGGTGACCTATGATTCCAAAATCGTGGAGGGGACAGAGGAGACCTATGACCTGGATCCGTCTGACACAGAGGTGATTCTCAGGGATCTGGAGGAGGATTCCAAGTATAAGCTGACGCTTTACTACCTGGACGAGACGGGAAACCGTGTGGTCATGGATGTAGCTTATGGCTTTACAAGCAACAATTCCATCGACTTGAGAGTAGATAAAATTTCAAGGGATTATATTGAGTTTACCGCCACGTTCGACGAGGAGCTGGGCCTTTCCTACCAGTCTGTGGAGCTGCGCTATGAAGAAGGTGGAACTGTGCAGGACAAGGATGTAGAAATCAGCGGAAATCTCCTGAAGGAGGGAATTCTGACAGGAACCATCACCTTTGGTGATGACGAAGACGTGTCAGGAGAATATCTGACTCTGCGGGTGACCTTTAAGCAGGGAAAGACGCCTCTGATTGCAGAGCGCTCCTTTATGATGCCAGGATCTTCAGATGCAGATGAGGACGAGCGGGAGAATATAAGGCCTGCAAAGCCGGCTGTAAAGCCTGAAAAACCAGACGCAGGTACAGGTTCTGGCTCTGGTTCCGGTACAGGAACTGGTTCAGGAACAGGAAGCAGGCCGGAGAAGCCTGATGCAGGCGAAGGCGTGGACAGACCATCGGAGAAGCCTGACGCAGATGCAGATCCCAATGGAGACGCAGACGGGGGAACCGTGGAAAAACCAGACGCAGGAACAGATGGGGAAACAGGCGGAAAGCCTGAGAAACCGGACACAGACACAGACTCAGGAAAGGATGAACCGTCTGAAAAGCCGTCTGAGAAACCAGAGAAGCCGGAATCGGATGCAGGACAGAACAGCGAGCCGTCCGAAAAGCCGGACAAGCCTGAGAAACCGGACACAGGCGCAGATAAAAATGACAAGCCTGAAAAACCGGATTCAGATTCAGGAGAAGCATAGAGGGAGGAGAACATAATGGAGAGTATTTTAGCTTCAACGATGACAGCAGTCGGAAGTATTCTCGGCCTGGCATTTCTGGGCACAGGAATTGGCCTGGGGATTCTGGGAGCCAAGGTAGCTGAGGCCATCGGAAGAAATCCGGAGACGAAGAGCGATATTATACAGGGAGTAATGGTAATAGCAGTGGTGCTGACAGTGCTTCTGCTTCTGCTGTTTGCCTTCGTATTTATGCTTCTTTTCTTTAATCCGTTATTGTAGCTTGAGAGACAGATAGAGGGTTAGGTATGGTGTACATTTTTTTGGCCGTACTGGCCGTACTGCTGGTGATGAACGTGTTCATGGTGATTGTGCTTCGTCAGATGACAGGCGCTACTGGCAGGCAGATTGAAAAGGATGCAGGCCGTCTGTTCGGCGCATATGACGAGATGCTGGAGGAGAAAAGCCGTCGGCTTCAGGAGCTTGAAAGCAAAGAAAAAGAGCTTCTGGCCCGGATCCAGGAAAAACAGAGAGCTCTGGCCCCTGTGAAGGCGGCGGCCGGTCCGGCCTTTCAGGGTTCTCCGTCTGTTCCGGCAGCTTTCCAGGACAGGCATTTTGCGAAGATGTATGGAAAGGTAAAGGCAGCCTTTGACGTTTCCGGCGAGGATCTGGCAGAGACTTTCTTAAAGAACAGGGAGCCGGAGAGCTTCGCTGAGGAAAAGCGCCGGAAGCTTCTGAAGGATATGAGGGAGCTTCTGGACTTTGACAGCCTGTACCGGATTTCCATTCTGCCTGGCAGACAGCAGAAAGAGGTTCTTCAGTCAGTATTTTCCGGAGAGGATGGAGAAATTTACCGGGAATGGGAGCAGGAGGACGGCAAAAACGGCGTTCTGGGATTTTCAGACTGGCTGGACAGACAGGTGAAGCTGTCAGACAGAGGCCTGACCGTAAAAGCTTCTGAGACGAAAACAGCAGAGAGGGGAAACCGCGGCAGAAACGGCGGGGAAGATGTCTGCTGGGAAAAGGATCCGTCCATCTGCGAGGGCGTAAAGATTGTCTATCAGGATCGCCTGTATGACTACAGCGTATAGCAGCAGTTCGGATATGAAAACGAAAAGAGCCAGATTTAGATAGAAAAGGGAGAATGAAAAGCGTATGGGCAGATATATGGAGGATCTGATCACCCGGAAGATTCAGGAAATTCAGCAGGAAAACAACATCTACCAGGTAGGCCGGGTGACCTCGGTGAAGGAGTACATTGTGGAGATCAGCGGCCTTGATGAGGCGGCTTTTATGGAACGGGTAAAAATCGGCAGCAACGCAGTTGGCTATATCAGCGCCATCCGGAGAAATTCCGTGGTGGCGGCTGTGACAGAGGGAGCGGAGACCATCCTGGTAGGCGACGAGGCGGTGGCCACAGGTGAGCAGTTTGGCGCTCTCTATTCCCCGGATTCCATTGGCCATGTGATCGACATGTTCGGCCGGGACAGAATGGCGGACGCTGTATTTGAGCGGGTGATGCAGATACCGGTGGAGCGGCCTACGATTCCGATTATGGATCGCAGGGCAGTGGTGCGCCCTATGGAGACGGGAATTGCAGGAATTGATCTGATTTATCCCATTGGACGGGGACAGCGGCAGCTGATTCTGGGAGATAAGAAGACAGGAAAGACCCAGATCTGTCTGGATGCCATTGTCAATCAGAATGACAATGATACCCTGTGTATTTACGCGGCTATTGGAAAGACGAAAAAGGACGTGCGGGACGTGTATCATCAGCTGTACCGCAGAAGCGCTATGGAGCACACGGTCATAGTAGCAGCCTTTAACGACGATCCGGCCCCTGTTTTATATCTGACTCCCTATGTGGCGTTGTCTATTGCCGAGGAGTATATGCTTCAGGGGGTGGACGTGCTGGTGGTAATCGATGACTTGAAGCGCCATGCCAACATTCACCGGGAGATGAGTCTTCTGACAGGGAAGGCGCCCAGCCGTGAGGCATATCCGGCTGATATCTTTTACACTCATTCCCGCCTTCTGGAAAAGGGCTGCCAGCATAAAAACGGCGGTTCCATCACCATTCTGCCTATTGTAGAGACAAAGGGAGGCGACATTACAGCCTACATTCCCACTAACATTATTTCCATCACGGACGGACAGATCATTCTCTCGGAGAAGAGCTTCCAGAAGGGACAGAAACCGGCTATTAACTACGGCCTTTCCGTATCCCGTCTGGGCGGCGCAGTGCAGACAGAGGCTATGAAAAAGCTGGGAGCCAAGGTACGACGGGAGCTTTTAAGCTATCTGGAGACTAAGGAGGTCTACGAGCTGGCCAATGAGGACGAGATGAGTCCGGAGATGCAGACCAGGCTCAGAAGAGGCAGACGGATTTCAGAAGGGCTGAATCAGTACAAATATTCGCCTCTGACAGAAGGCCAGATCTTAGACCGGTTCACTGAGATCCTGTCCCAGTAGGGAGGAACGCCATGAATGTAAGAAATGTAGTTAAGGTAATGAATTTCCACTCTCTGCTGCGGGTCGACAGCGCGAAAAAAACGGCGTCCAAGTATCAGACGATGGAGGAAAATCTCCTGGACATGATTGACGGAATTGTGAACAACAGAAATCTGGTGCTGGACAAGAAGGCTCTCAAAGTCAATGAAAAGGCCCCGGTGTTAAATATCTATCTGGGCAGCGACTTTGGCTTCTGCAGCAACTTTAATTCCAGGATTAACGAGGAGATCCGAAAGGATGAGACAGGCGTGCAGATTCTCATTGGAAGAAAGTTGACGTCTTATCATAAAGAAAATGTGCTGTTCCGCCAGGAGAGCGAGCAGTTCAGGGCGGATATGGGAAAGGTGCGCCAGACTGTGGTTCGTGGGATCAGCCATCTGGAATATTCAAAAATCAACATTATTTACAACCACTATGTGAACACGACCCTGGTGGAGCTGAGGACAAAGCAGCTTTATCCGGTAGAGACAGAGCGTTCAGGGCGGCGGACAGATGATTTTGTGGTGGAGGGCGATTTGAGCCGTCTGCTCAAAAATCTGGTTATTTCCTACGCGGCCTATGAAATCATGCTGGCTGATGTGTTCAGTAAGGCGGGAGAAAACCTGATGCGCCAGAATTCTACCAATGAATCCTTAAAGCGCATTGATGAGATGGAAGAGGAAAAACGAAAACTGGAGATCAGAGCAGGCCGTGAAAAGGAATTTGCCAAGGTAATTGACAATTTCGTCAGAACCAGAAGCAGGAAGAACGGCAGTTCGGGGGAGGATCAGGAATGACAGCAGGAAAGATTATCTCGGTATCGGAGCTTAATGTGGAGATTCTGCTAAATGACGTTCCGGTAAGGAAGCGGGATATTTTATATACAACAGATAAGAATGGAAACCGCAGACGGTTCGAGGTGGCTGAGATTGCCGGCCGGGTCGCTGTGGCCGTTCCTTTTGACAGTGTATTCGGGCTGAAAAAGGGAATGGATCTGGAAAAAGAGGAGCAGGGCCTGTCGGCAGAGTATTCGGATCAGGTACTGGGCCATATGTTCGACGCCTACGGTAACCTCATCGACGGCACAGAGATGAAATCAGAGGCGGTAAAGAGTGTGTACCGGAAGCCTCTGCGCCTGGCAGATGTGGAGATCGGCGGAGATATTCTCTGGACGGGAATCAAGGTGCTGGATTTCTTTGCCCCTATGCAGAAAGGCTTTAAAATGGGTCTTCTTGGCGGCGCAGGCGTGGGAAAGACAGTGCTGATCAAGGAGCTGATTAACAATGTATACAAGGGCTTTCAGTCTAACTCTGTGTTTATCGGCGTGGGAGAGCGTTCACGAGAGGGAAAGGAGCTCTACGATGAGATGGAGGAGAGCGGCCTTTTAGACAAGATTTCCATGGTATTTGGCCAGATGGGAGAGAATTCCATGGCCAGGAGCAAGGCTGTTTTTGCAGGTCTGACCATTGCAGAATACTTAAGAGATCAGAAGCGCCAGGACGTATTATTGTTTATTGACAATATTTATCGGTTCGTCCAGGCCAGCTCGGAGATCAGCGCTGACATGAACCGGATGCCCATTGAGAACGGCTATCCGGCTAATATCGAGAGTATGGTAAGTGAAATCGAGGAGCGGATTAACTCCACACCGGAGGGTTCCATTACCTCGTTCCAGGCCATCTACATCCCGGCAGACGATATTACTGACGAGGCAGTGCAGACCATTACCCAGCATCTGGACGGACAGATTACCCTGAGCCGTAAGGTGGCGGAAAAGGGACTCTATCCGGCGGTGGATGTGTTCCATACCAGAAGCTCTATGATCGATATGGAAAAAATCGGGGAGCGCCATTACAGCCTGGTGGAGGAGGTATTAAAGTATCTGGCCCGCTATGAGGAGCTGGAGGAGATTATCGCCGTACTGGGAATTGAGGAGCTGTCTGCTGATGACAAGCAGATTTTCTACCGTTCCAGAAAGCTGAGAAATTATTTTACCCAGCCTATGGCCGTGGCGGAAAACTTTACAGGCGTGCCGGGCGAATATGTGGCTGTGTCTGATATTTTAGACGATGTAGAGGCAATTTTGTCAGGAGAATACGATGAGGTGGACGAGCTGGAATTCTTTATGATTGGAAGCTACAGACGTCTTCACAGAGAATAGTAGAGGGGCCAGGGTATGGAAGGAAGGATCACAGCCAGAGTCATAAGCATGGAGGACGGGCTGAGAGAAATAGAAGGCGTGAGCCTGATCCGTATTAAAAGCAGGGAGTACAACCTGCTGATTATGGAGGATTACATGCCGGTAATTGGGGAGATCGACGGGACAGTCGCTATTGTGTCCGGAGAAGGGGAGTACCAGACCGGACCCATGAAGGGGTTCTTCAGCCACAGGAAAAACCTGTTTTCGCTGATGATTAGTGAGGATTTTACATGTTTGGAAGAGTGATGGACGCAGTCTGGATGCTGAAGGGCTACATGATGGTGTCGGCAGGCCTCGGCCTTGTGCTGGGGATTATCTACCGCATCAGCCTGAGCCGCTTTGGCTGGAACGGAATACTGATTCGGATCCACGGCTTTTTTACAGACCTGTCCCAGACAGAGCAGATAAGGGTCAGCTGCCTTTATCTGCGTCTGGTGATGGTGGCCTATGCGGTGGTGACAATGACAGTCAGCAGACCGGTATATCCGGCGATGCTGATTAGCTTCGCAGTGATTCTGGGGCTTTTAAGCTTTAGAATCCGTGGAATTTTGGAAGAGGCAGGAAATACGCTTCTGATGCTCGGCGGGCTCTATGCCAGCGGAGTGCTTCTGGCATATATGAGGGAGATCCGTTTTGAGAACAGTATCTTTGCAGTGTATGTGCTGGCAGGACTTTTTATGGTTCTGTATACAGCGTATTTCTTTTTACGTGATATAAAGAAAATATCGGAGGGAAGGACAAGACGAAATGGAAATCCTGAAATTCGGAAAGAAGAATGATGGCCCCCGCCTGAAGGGAAAGCAGAAGATGATTACAGGAGCTGTAGTGGCAGCTCTTCTGGCGGCGATGGCAGCTACGGCTATCTACATAGCAAATAAAGACAGCATGACGATACGGGAACCTGTGATGGTCAGCATCATGGGAGAGAAGGAGGAGTACAAAGGCACGACAAAGCTCAAATACAGGGATTCCGACGAGGAGGTTATCCTTCAGAACGGATCCAGAACCCTTCTCCTTTCCGGTGTTCCTGTGTACTGCAAGGAGAGCGGCGACGTGGTTTTAAGCAGAAAAATGATTTATTCCAACTATGACACAGGGCTGATTCGGAGAGTCAACCATTTTGCCAGAGTTTCTGTTTCAGACGGCGTGGCGCGTATCCGCACAGGAGGCAGGAAGGAGCACCAGTTAAACGGAGGATACCTGTTCGATGGAAGGAATACCTATCTGTTTCTGGATCCGGTGACTGTGTCATGGGGAACAGAAAATCTGGAGCTTTCCCCTCTCTCCTATATTTCTGTGTTTAACAAAAAGGGATTTTATTATTATTCACAGGAGAACAAACAGGCGGAGTATGTGTCCAGCGGGGAAGAGGTCGTGCGCGCAGTCTCCGAAGGAGAACAATACAGTTTGAATATGAGCAGTGACATAGCAGATCTGGACAGCGGGAAATCTTTTCTCTTATCCTCCAGTCCGGATGCCTTTGAATTATTAAAATAGAGACAGGCAGGAGGGAAATGAATGAAAAAAGCTGGTATCTTTGCAGCGGTAATCGCAGTGGTGCTGATGTTTGCCCAGCTTTATAACTATAAATTGCTGGGCTATACTCAGGACGCCATGTACGTGATTGACGATACACAGGCGGCGAACTATTTAAAAAACTGGGATCAGGGGGAGGAGTCCGCTGATCTGGAGCTTAAAAAATACGAGGCGTCTTCTCCCCTGTACCGCCGGGGAAATAAGTATTTTGTGGGAAAGGAATATGAGGCGTTTCATGTATCCTACCCGGTATATGTCAACGAGGGAAGCTTTCTCTACAGCTTTTCAGATGAAATAGAGCTGATTGCGTCGGATTTTTCCACTCTGAATACATATGACGGTTTGTACGTGGTTGACGGACACACCTATAACCGTGACAGAGAACAGGCGGATCCGGACGAGTTCATTTTTATGAAAAGTCCAGACGGCCTGTTTTTGAACGTCCAGGAGATGAGGATCCGTTCAGGAGCCAGAGAAAAAATCATTCAGCCAAACAGCCTGATGAATCTGACTGGAGAGGGAGCTGCCTGGTATGAATTCCAGGAAGGACGTTATCATTATAACCAGTACCGTGATGTCATGCAGGCAGAGGTGACAGTGGGAAGCGTCACCATGCCTTATGAAGAACTGATTGCCCGCCTGACAGGGCTGGATGAAAGGGATGAAAAGGAAAAAGAGGATAACAGGGAGACAGAAGCTGAAACAGAAGATAAAACAGAGGAGACAGAGGCAGAGAACGAGACACTGCCGGAAGAAGGATTGTCTGTAGAAGACGGACAGACGCTGCCGGAAGAAATGATGGAGGAGAGCCAGCCCGGCGAGGAATCCGAGGGAGGGGCTGAATATGCGTCAGGCCAGCCGGATAGCACCCTGCCTGAGCACCCGCCTGTTCCGGGAGATGATCCCAAGTGGAAATTTCCGAATCTTCCAGAGGATGAAGACTCTTTAAACGGTTCCGGAGATGAGGACGGAGAGGGAGAAAAGCCAGGCTTACCGGAGCACCCGGATGGGGACGGATCCGGGGGCAGTGGATCCGGAGACAGCGGAGAGGGCGATATTCCGGGCGGAGAAGACGGGGGAGAGTTCCCGTTTGAGAAGCCGTCTGCGTCTGTAAAGGACTTTGTGTTCAGTGTGTACAGCGCTAAGGCACAGCTTTCGATCCAGGATCCATCCAACTCCATGATTAAGGGAGTGCGTTTAGTGTTCTACAGGGAGGGGGAGACCCGTGCTGCCTACCGGAAAATGTTCTACACGCCGGGAGAAATTGCCATTGAGCCGATGGAGCCTGATACAAACTATGAGGTGGAAGGTTACTTTGACTACCGTCATCCACAGCAGGGAAAGCAGAGAGAGATTTTCTTAGAAAGAACTGCCTGCGGAAAGACTCTTCCGGTCAGCGCGCTGGATGCCATGGAGATTTCCCAGAAAGAGGACACTGTAAATGTGGAGCCTTATGCAATTTTTGTCAGGGATTTCCAGATCCTGTCAGAAACTCAGAAGAGGGCATCCTCCTCTGACGCAGAGGGAGCTCTGAGCGCAGTTCCTTACATTGCGGCAGTGCAGATGAATTTTGAGAAGAAGGGAATGCCAGACTGGAATGCGCCTTCCACATTGATGGGAACGCTCCAGATGAATCAGCTGAAACGGGGAGAATCCATTGTATGGAAAACACCGGATATTCTGGATTCTGACAGCTGGTACAATTATAAGATTACGCTGTATGACCGCTACGGCAACCGCCTTCCAGTGGAGGAGGAGAGCATGGTACGGGGACAGGCCCGGACCTGCAAGGAGGCGCCGAAGGCCGCGTTATGGGTGGATCACAAGAGTACCATTGACAAAACGGCTCTTCATGTGGAGATTCAGAATCCAGATCGGGCAGAGTACAGCGAGAAACCTTATCTCTATGTGACCTATGAGGATATGCCGGAGACGCCGGTGCCCTTTAAGCTGGAGGGAGAGAATGAGGAATTTATCCGCTACGAACTGAAAAACAGAGACGAGGCGGATCTGGTATTTACAAGCCTTCTCCCCAACACTGTTTACACCGTATGGGTAAAGGGAAGCTTTGACGTAGAAGACGGCCAGATCCATGAGAAAGAAGTGATGGGAAAGCTGCCGGTAACCACAGGTTCTCTCACCGGTCTTGGAACTGTGAATTTCCACCTGGAAGCGGACCACATTACAAACAGCTCGGCTGAGGTAGAGTCAAGGATTCGGTCAGAGATTCCAAAGGCCCTGTATCCGTTTATTTCCCGCCTTGATGTTTCCTTACATACATCTAAGGCAGAAAGCCCGGCCTTTTCCATGGAGCTTGAGAGGGAAACGCTGGAACAGAAGACGATGAAGCCGGGCGATGAGTTTGTTCTGGCCACTCCGTCATCGGCGGTGGAGAGTCCTTCCTATTCTCCGGCTGTCACAGTGTCCCTTCCGGCAGACAGCGGGGAAGGAAAAAGCGTCTGGGACGCTCTTTTGACAAACGGAACCCTGAAAGTGAATTTCGGAGAGGGCTGTCTGGCCTCAGCTACTGATTTCCAGGCCCGCGTGCGGGCAAAGGCGGTGCGGGGCAGCAGCGACGGATCAGCAGTGGAGGAGGATGTGACAGGACGGTATTATCAGACCGCCTTTAAAACCTTAAAGCAGCCGGCAGCAGTCGATTATGACATGTCCTACATCAACGGCAGCGCTGCCACCTTTTATAAACTGAGAGTAGATGATCCCGACGGAGCTGTTCTGGGAGGAAAGCTGGTGCTGCGTCTGAGAAATGACTACAATGCCTCTCTTCTGGAGGTGCGGACCATGACAGTGGAAGAATTAAATGCCATGGACAGCATTACCTTCCAGAATCTGGAGGAAAATACCAACTACAGGCTGGAGATAGTAGCGGCAGAGTATAACGAGGGCTATACCAACAGCAGCAAAATGCTGCAGAAGCTTCTGGGACAGATGTCTTTCCGCGCCCAGAACCTGCTCTACGGTACGATGAAGCTGGACAGCATGGAAAACGGCTACGAGACAGAGGATCCTAAGGACGGATACTCTATCGAAAGCATTAACCTGTTTGATATTAATAAGGGCGAGCTGGACTATGCCATCAATGCTAACGGAGTATTTCACAGTGTATCTAACCTGGTATCAGATTATATCGAGGTGGAGGAAGATACTGTATATATGCTGGGAGGCGGCACATATGTAACACTGTTCCAGTATGACAGCGAAAAAAAGCCGATAGAAGCTGTGAATACGCCGTCACTCAGCGGGGCGCCGGGAAGCTATTATAAAACAAGAGAAGGAGTCCGGTATATCCGTGTTTACTGCAGCGTCAGTAATTCTGCCACGGCCTATGTCTCCAGGCTTCTGTTTACAGAGCCGGATTCTGTGTCCAACCTGATGAAAAAGGCCAAAATTACAGAGGGTATCACTGTCAATGCAGATAAGGAGCAGAAGCTTGAAAACGCAGCTTCCACCGACTATATAGCAGTAGAGCCGGGAACGGGGATGATCAGACTGGATGCTTCTATAAAGGGAGCTACGGACTGGCGGTATGTGCGTATTCATTTTTATGATGTGGATAAGAAATATATCTCATACACAGATCCAAATGCTGTGTGTGGAACAGCTTATGTGCCAGATAATGCCAGATATATGCGTGTCAATATGCACAAGGACTGCAAAGACAGGATCTATCTGGGCAAAAGAGCTGACAGCCTGTTTGGAGAAAATCTGTTGGACAGCAAGGAGAATCCCGGCATTAAGTGGAACTCAGGTATGTATTTAAGCGAGCAGAACAGGTATGTGAAGCAGAGCTACAACTATTACCAGTACTGCGGTTACACACCTGTAAAGGCGTCCTCTGTTTACTATCTCAGCGGCATATCCGGTATTCTGGTCTATGACGCAGATAAGACGTTTTTAGGCTATGTGACAGGTACGAACTATCTGAAGATACCGGATAACGGAGCCTATATCAGAGCTAACGTAAACTTTGGAGAAAATTATACAACGAAACCAGTGCTTCGCCAGATAACACCTCTGCTGAACCTTGACAGCTTAAATATCGGCATTCATATGACATTGTCTGATTCAGAGCGGAATCTGGGCGAGGATCCGTTCTTTACCTTAGAGATCGAAAAGACAGATATGGAAGGAGAGACAGAGAGCTGGACAGAAGAATATCAGATCGATCCGGAGAGCAGGAAGTTTGATGATATTGTGTATCTGGAGAAGGCGGAGCCGGACTGCCAGTATGAAATCCGTCAGACGGTAGAGCTGGGAGGAAACAGGATTGTGCTCTCTTCTGTTTCCCTGAATACGGCCAGCACGTCAAAGGTAATTAAGTCTGAGGCCGGACTGCGGGCTGCCAGATACAATCCAATCGATGATTTTGTGGTGGTGCGGGATATTGAGGTAAAGACTGCAGACAATGTAATTGGAAATTTCTATGGAACCATGGATTTCCAGGGACACCAGATCACCATGAAAAACAGGAGAACCCTGTTTACCCAGCTCATGGAGCAGGCCAGGGTGAAAAATCTGGTAGCTGATATTCAGGTAACCAAGGAGATGACAGGTATCAACAATTGTGGACTGATTGTCACCAACAATCGGGGCGTTATGGAAAATATCGTTTTAAAAACCAGTGTGGACAATGGAAAGGACAATACTGCCTGGGGAGGAATCTGCCTTTACAATTACGGAACGCTGGATAATTTTGCTATCCAGATGACAGGAAACGTCTATACAAAAGCCACCAGCGGTCTGGCAGCCTACGCTAACTATGGACAGATTTCAAACGGCTATCTGGTGAGCGACGGCCAGAGCCGGATTACCATGGATATGAACGTATCCGGCCAGGGAGGCCACAATCACAGGGCTGGCCTGATAGGCGTCCACAACGGAGGCGTGGTGAAAAATCTGTACGCAGTGGCTGAGCTGGAGGATCCTGGAACCAAGGACTTCGGAAACCAGGGTCTGGTGGCAGGGGAGGCCAATGGAGAATTCAGGAACGTATTCAGCGTGGGCATGACCATGCAGAACGGGCTTCCCAGCGACAAGACAGGCCCGGCAGTGGGAAATGTGGGAAGTGTCAACCATGTGAAAAATATCAGCTATGTGGAGACAAAGTCCTTCTCAGGAACCCATTATAAGAACAATTACAATAACCGGGTGACCAATATGTCCCTCTGGGATCAGGAGTGGATGGATCAGGCTGTCAATGAGGACGGACGGTTCCTTACAGATATGGTATTAGACGGACTTTACCCGCAGCTTCAGATGCCGCCCTGTATGGATGGAAAGCAGCCAGTAGCTTTTCTGCCGTCCCGCCAGAGCGCCTCGATCAAGCTTTTATCCAGCGAGGTGAGGGAACAGACAGAGGACTACGCCATGGTTCGGTTCTATTTTGACAACAGAAACCGTCTGGAAGTCAAGGCGTTAGAGATGGCTGTCATGAACATGGAATCAGGTGTCCGCACCTATCTGGCTCCGGCAGCCCAGACAGAAATCACAGGCCAGGGAACGGACGAGGCAGGTATATATTATGCAGATGTGCGGATCTCTCAGCCGGAGCATTTCCGCTCCAAATATTATGTTAATAAGTTTACAGCCGGTATTGCGGGAAATGACAGCACTAACTTCGACGTGGAAGATAAGAGCCAGGAAAAGATGGAGGTGGGAATTGAGTTTTACCGGGATATCCGGACCATAGCGGACTGGAGAGACAAGGTCTGCTCCAGCCAGGCAGATGTCTACGGAAACTACCGTCTGAAGGCAGAGGTATTCGATTTCGGAAACCTGCAGCCTTCTGATTTCAAGACCCAGTACCGTCTCAGCCGGGCTTTCTACGGAACCATTGACGGACAGTGGAGAGATGAAAACGGAGAACTCCACACAGCTGTATTTAAAAATATCAATATGGATATGGCTTATATGATCCATGATCTGTACGGAGCCGTGAAAAACCTCAGAGTGGAGAACCTGAGAATCAACACGTCTGAGACTAATGCAGACGGCAATATCGGCTTTATCAGGAGAGTAATGGGAGGAACGGTGGATCATGTGGAGATTGCTTCTTCTGAGATTCACGCTTCCATCAAGGCAGGACTTCTGGCATCTGAGTCCAGAGGAGGCTCTGTGATTCAGAATTCCTCTGTAAAGGACAGCCGTCTTGTTACCTACGAGCCGACATCCAACTCCAAGGCGTATGCGGGAGGCTTCTTTGGCTATGCATACCAGACAGAGATAAAGAACTGCTACATACAGGGGCTGGAGCTGGATAACATGAAGGCTCTGGATAATGCCGGAGTCGGAGGTTTTGTGGGCTATACAGATACAGTGACGATAAAAAACTGCTATACAGAGGGAACGATCCACACTGGATACAGGTATGCAGGAGGTCTCGTCGGCTATCAGGCATCCTCCACTGCAGTGATAGAGAACTGCTATTCCAGGGTCAATATTGACGCTTACGGAAGCTTTATAGGCGGCCTCATCGGAGCATTTGGCGGACAGAACAATTATTCCAGTTTCCAGGGCAACCTGTCCCTTGGAAATCTCTTTGTCCACAGTACCAGCGCAGAGGGCGTCCACCGGATAGCAGGATATCCTGCCGACGGAAGATACGGGAAGAATTTCGGCTATGAAAGTCAGATGGCCAATAATAAGGTAGATCCAGAACAGGTGGACGATGCAGAGGCAGTGCTGTCTGCCGCAGATTTGGGGATTCGGGACACTTATTTTAAGCGTCTCGGCTGGAAGGATTCTGATTATGCCACAAGCTGGGATTATAACGGCGCAGAGCAGGGGGTGGCAGACGGCTACCTTCCTAAGCTGCGGGGCACAGACGGACAGATTCTTCCAGGCCAGGATCCGATTCCAGTCGGAACCGGGGATATGAAACTGGAGGTGGACGGATTCGCCATCAATGCCCAGGCGGTAGAGGAGTGCGACAAGTGGTTTGGCCACAAGAGAATCACCCAGGCATACAAGCTGATCTTTGGTCTTTCCTATGATAAAACCAGGTACAGAGTGGCTGAGGTGAATGAAGCTCCGAATATCTACATAGACGGAATGAAGATGAATACCCGCGTCAATGCATCAGACGGAACCGTAAAAAATGGATACAAGGCAGAGTGGCCGTCTGGTCAGGACAGACAGCGCTGGGAATTTCCATTCATCGAGTCAGAGCTGGGAGGCAACATTTACTGTCTCAACGTGGTGATGCAGTCTGTGGAGGATCCTGACATCCAGATTACCCTGAGCGCTTCTGTTTCACCGACAGGAGGAACCGCAGTGCGGATAGGAAACGCAAAAGAGTGGAACGAGGCCATGGAAAAGTATAAGGACACCTACGGAAACTTTGAGCTGACAGGAAACATTGACCTGAGAGAAATTCCGGAGGAGGAGCTGGTGACAGGCATTAAGCTTAACAGCCTGACCAGCGCAGGCGGGTCTTTTACTATCAGCGGAATTAACCATGAGGTAAACGGAATCCGGGATTCCTTTATTTCCAACTGCCTGTCCGGTATTTCCAATGTACGGTTTGAGGACTGCCAGTGGATTGTGCCGAAGGATAAAAGAAAAACCAGCTATGAAAATATCGGATTAATAGGTATGAACCAGGGTGCGATCAGGAACGTAACCTTTGAAAATATTACGATTCAGTCCGGCATGGGTCAGTATACTGGCTGCATTGGCTACAATATGGGCATTGTGGAGGATGTGACAGTAAGAGATGTAAAGGTTTCCGGCGATCACAGAGTGGGAGGCCTGGCAGGCGGAACGATGCAGCCGCTGCGCCGGATCACCGCAGAGGGAACTCTTACAAAAGACGGAGACAGTTATTCTTCTGAGTATCTGGTAAGCGGCCGCAATACAATCGGAGGTATTCTTGGAAGCGGAAATCTGACAGAGGATGTGAGCGCTGTCGGAATTAAGGTTCTGGGAACCAATGAAATAGCCGGAAGCGGAACCAATATTTCCTATATCGGAGGCGCTGTGGGCAGTGGATCCTTTGTAGTAGCAGGCCAGAGTACAGGAGAGAACAAGGAGAAGGAATCCAAGGTGGCAGATATTTTCGTCACCGCAGAGAATGCTTATCCTGATACGCCAAACACGATTCAATATCTGGGCGGCGTTGCCGGAAGCGGCGGTCAGAATTATATTATAGCAGAAAATGTGGAGGTGAGATGCAGCCAGGCTTCCTATGTGGGAGGAATTGCAGGAAGCGGATACGTAAGCTACGGTATTGTCCGCACAGCTGGAAAAGATGAGACAGCCCCCTATCAGATTCCCAAAACAGTGGTAGAGGGTCTGGAATTTGCAGGCGGCGTTGCCGGAAGCGGCGGCATGGGAAACGGCGTAGTGGAAGGAATTCAGGTGACGGCACTGAAGTCAAACGCAGGCGGCGTTGCCGGAATCAATGGAAGCGGAATTGGAACTTGTCTGGCGGACCGGATATCGGTTCGGGCGCCTCAGGCAGCAGGCGGACTTTCAGGCGAAGGACGCTCAGATATAAGCAGCAATCTGGTGGCCCGCTCCAGGATCCAGTCGGACGGTCCCTACGGGGGAGGCGTCTGCGGTCTGACGTCTAATATAGTCACAGGACAGGCTGGAAACGGAGTGATCCATACAGATATCCAGGCAGGAGTAAACCAGGAGACTGGGGAGAGCTTTGCCGGAGGTATAACAGGAAAATACGCCTATGCTGGAAATGTCTATGGAAATTATACGAGGGAGACTTCCGTCAGGGCAGAGGGCGACAATGTAGGCGGTCTGTTCGGCTATGCAGCAGGCGGACAGTTCCGGCAGAATTTTGCTGACTCGTCCAGTACGGTAGAGGGCAGAAACAATGTCGGAGGCTTTACCGGCCTGATGCAGGGACGCCAGACCGAGGTTCCGGGTAACTACGAAAATGCCCTGTTCTATGAAAGCTATAATAAAAATGTGGTGAAGGGACAGGATTATGTAGGCGGCTTTGTAGGAAAATATATTCCGGGACCAGGTAATTACTGGTTCCCGAATCCGGATAATTTCTATGGCCTTGTGATGATGGGAACTGTGGAGGCAGACAAAGTCTCCGGCCCGACAGCCACTGCCTCAGGAGCCAGAGCAGCCGGTTCAGAAAAAGTGTCTTCACGAGCCGATCTGTTTATCAATACAGACGGCGGACTGAGCTGGAGCGGAAAGTCCCTGCGCCTCTTTACAGAGGCCCAGTTAAATGGACAGAGAGCCGCAGAGCTCTATCCTGATATGGAGTATCTGGAAACCTATAAGACAAAGGCCCTTGGAAACAACCTGGTGGAGGATGATAAGGCAGATACAGAGAAGCTTGCCTCCATGCTTTTTGTCACATCAAAGGATTTGATGGATGTCAGAATTTATAATAAGAAATTCCAGGAAGGAGGAATGGGCTGGGCCGGCAGCTGGAATTACCAGGGTCTGGGCCGGATGGATACGGAGACAGAACAGAATAGTACCTACAAGCCGGGCGTGGGCATAAGGCTCAGGAAACCGGATGGAACTGAGCAGGAGATCCCGGCGGATACGCAGCTGTTTGTTGCCACAGACATGGTGGAAGCAGACGGAACCGTACCGGTGCTTGTGATGCCGGAAGGGGCTGAAACCTGTACCTGGTATCGAGCCTATGGTGTAAACATCAACCCTAATGTTTATATAAAATCTAATGTAGCGGAATTCCCGCTGGCAGGCCGGGGATACTACTTCGCTGGTGTGAAGATGGCAGATGGAAGCACAAAATATTCTCCTATTGTCAAGATGGATACAGAACCGTACATGCCTTATCCAAGTGTTGGAAGCCTGTGGAGCCGCGGAGCCCAGGAGGGCCTGCCGAAAGGCTTTGGAACGGGTCTGGATGCCTCAGAACAGCTGTGGGGCTGGAAGGAGGCTTCAGAAAATACGTCTGCTTCCTACACCTACACAGGATATTCAGGAACAGACAATGAATTTTACGGAGGCGTAGTGATTCCGGAAAGCCAGTCAGGGCCTCAGACTCTGTCTCTGAATGAGGCTGTACTGTCAGCCGTGACGGTCTATCCGTCCGGCGCGGATACTGTCAACGTGGAGCTGGGAGCTGATTTAGCTGGGCTGACCAGATTTACTGCAGAATCCGGAGGCCAGATTCTCTGCGATACTGTTCCAGAGGATCGGGTGTATACGCTGAATTATGATTACAGAAGTCCTGTAACCGTGACTCTGGCAGCCGGAGGAGAAACTCAGACTATAACGGTCGATGCTTCGAATCTGCGCCGCACAGTCATGGTATGGGGAGATGAATACTACTATACCTGTGATGGAAAGCTGATGGACGAAACCGGCACAGCGGTGGACGATGAGATCATCCATCTCTATGGAGGAGAAGCTCTCAGCATGGACGGAACGGTATACGCTCTGCAAGGAGGAGACAGCAGGAAGCGCTCGGAGGAGCCTTGGAGCAGGGAACAGAAGGCCAAAGCCTTCTGGGAGAACGGGGAGCTTCACACCTTTGGAACCTTTACGGAGGTAGAAAAAGAAGGGGAGCTGTTCACCCAGGAGCAGCAGATGGTGAAGAAAGACGGCCGGCTGTATGCCCTTACGGGCGGCCAGTCCTTAAAGGGAATGGTGTTAGATTCCTACAATGGAGAAACCTACGCCAGCTTCCTTGACGAGAAGGGAACTCTGAGAGATGCGGCGGATCCGATCCATACGCCGGATCACTTTAACAGAAAGGGAATCGCCCACATGAGCAGTACGCTGGATGCAGACGCGCCTTATGTACTGGTGCGCTATGCAAACGGAGCAGCTAAGGGCTTCAACTATGTGACAGGGGAGGAGCTTCCCATCGAAAACGCGTTCTCTGATGTGTCATTCTTAGAATTTGCAGCAGGATTTGCCGATCAGTTCTTTGGAGCTGACGGAGGAAGCCTGGAATTTGCCGATCTGAAGGAGCTGGAGCACCAGCTGACCCTGTCTCCGATTACAGACAGCCAGTTTAATGAAGCTGTGAACCGTCTGGAACAGACAGAGGAAGGAAAGGACGGCGCTGCCGCCGGACCAGATGATGGAAGCGGTGCAGAGGGCCAGAACGGAACTTCCTCTAAGGAAGGTTCCAATCAGGAAGCAGGCCAGCCGGGAGAAGCTGTTTCAGAGGAAACAGCTGATTCGGGAGAGAGCCAGGCAGAGAAGGAGAAATCCGGACAGTCGGAGGCAGATCTCAATGAAGCAGGTCAGAATCAGGATGAAGAAGGCGGAAACATCGAGCCAGAAGACGGAGAGCCAGAAAACGGCGAGTCAGAGGACGGCAAGGCAGACAATGGAAAGACAGAGACTGACAAGCCAGAAAGTGACAGAACAGAGGCTGGAAAGAATGAAACAGACATGATTCAGTCAGAGCAGGATGGAGCCGGAAAAGAAAACGCAGATGCAGACAGGACAAACCCAGACAGAGAAATCCAGACAGAAAGCGGAAAAGCTGAGGCAGACAGGGCAGAAGCTGGCAGATCTGAGAAGGCAGAGGCTGAGAAGGAGAAACAGAAGCTGGAGTCTGAGAACGGGGAAGCATTGTCAGCAGACGGCCAGAAACAGAATAAAGCAGCAGGAAGAACCGTGTCATATGCCTATGCATTTAACACAAAGGACGGTTCCAGCCGCCTTTACAATACAGAAGATCTTCTGTCTGCTCAGGCAGGAGAGCTGATGGATGAGGAGGAGAAGCTGGAACTTCTGAAGGCGGCCGGTCTGGTGACAGAGGAGATGTATATGATTTCCTCCGGTTCTGAGGAACAGTCAAGAATCGGAATCGCGGCCTTTGCCGCCGCCGCTGCAGCGGCTGTAGGACTGGCCTGGTTCCTGATCCGCAGAAAACGCAGATATGAAGAATAGGCGGTTTTTATTATGATGCAGTGAGGAGGAGACAGATGAGAACAGGCAGAAAAATGGTTTCTGCACTTTTAACAGCGGCCGCGTTAGCGGCCGTCTCCCCATCCGCTGTGTGGGCTCATGGATGCGCTCACAGAGGAGGGGAGGCCCCTGGCTGGCAGCAGACAGAGGAGAATGGAACCAGGCGATGGAGATATTGGAATCAGGATGGAGGATGCGCCAGAGAATGCAGGAAGGAAATTGACGGAAAGCTGTATTTCTTTGATGAATCCGGAACCATGCTGAGCGGCTGGATTGACGGAGAGGGAAATCCGCTGACGGACGATGGGACAGCCTACATGGACGGCGTCTACTACTGCGGCAGCCCGGATGAGGGAGCGGCAGCTGAGGGCTGGAAATACCTTCCTATCCAGCGGGATCATGGAGGGATGGAGCAGCGCTGGTTTTATTTTTATTCCAATGGAAAAAAGGCAGCGGACACCAGCATCACAGAGAGTGATGAGAATGGAAGATACCGCTATACCTTTGACGAGTATGGAATCATGCGATCTTCCAAAAAGATAAGCAGCAGCCCTGCTGCCCTGACAGAGCAGTGGATTGAACGGATTCCCAAGGCATCCCAGGATCCCTATGCCAGCGAACACCATATAAAACGGTGGTATTACGGGCTGTCCGATGGAACGGTAGTGCAGAACCGCATGAGAACCATAGGGGGAGAAGAGTATCTGTTTGACCAGGCTGGAATTATGCGTACCGGGCTGATAGCTGTCACTAAGAACAAAAAGTACGGGGAAACCCTGATTTGCGCAGGCGACAGCACAGACTGCGATGCAGAGGATCTGGAACAGTACCTGGACGAGTATGATCTGATGTACTTCGATGAGAAAAGCGGAGCCAAACAGACAGGAACAGTGGAGATTGTCGCCGGAGGAGAAACCTGCACCTTTGAATTCCACAAAAGCGGAAAGGCAGTCCACGGCCCTCACGGAGGAAAGCTCTACAGAGCCGGGGTACTGCAGAAGGCAGAGGATGTGGGAAAATATGAGATCAAGACAGTAGATGATGAGGATTATCTGGTCAACCGCTCCGGCCAGATTCAGGGATCGGGACGATACCGGGACGGAGGAATGGTCTGGTCTGTAGAAAGAAAAAATGGGCAGTACGAGATTACTGCTGAAGAATAGCATTTATTATAGAAGAAATAGAGAGAAGAGGAGACAACTTAGGGAGACGCTAAAATTGTTTCCTCTTTTCGTATAATAAAAACAATAATTACTATCAAAAACCCTTGTGAAGATATGAAATATTTGATATAATAAAGCGCTTTCAAGCAAAAATACAAGAGAGTAGGAGAAGCAAAACATGAAACGACAACTGGCATTTGTGCTGGCTGCCTGGATGGGACTGCAGCAGCCGCTCACGGCAGTGGAGGCTTACGGCGCTCCGGTGTTCAAAACGGCGGAGACAGAAAGCAGTCAGAATGAATGGCTTCCTGTGTCCAGCCCGTCAGATGGACAGGAGCAGGAGGAAGAAAAGCTGCCTGTGGCAACGTCTGACGCGCCGCCGAAGAATCCGCACCGAGGCAATGTGATTGTGGAGATCCGTACGGTGCTCCCTGTAGAAGATGAGATCCCCTTCGAGGTCTATCTGACAGAGAAGCCGTCCAGGCTGGCGAAGCTTATAGGACAGGAAGCAGAGATAAACGAGTATGGACAGTTTACCGTTCAGCCCGGAGAGCTGTCTGAGGTTGGAAAGGGAATGTTCCAGTCCGGTTATGTGCCGAAAGGAACGTATCTGCTGACAGTAAACGCAGACGGGTATGAGCCTTATAAGCAGGAGATCAAAATCAACGAAGATACCTGCAAGGTCATGCTGTTTAATGACTATTACGACGAGGAACAGTATCCTTCCGCCCATCCGGGACTGATCCGAATGGGAGATGTGAACGGCGATGATACCATCGACGAGGAGGATTTAGAGGAACTGTTAGACGCTGTCCACGGGGAGGAGTCAGGCGGAAACGCCATGGATTTCAATCGGGACGGGGAGCTGAATCTGCTGGATGTCCAGTATTTTGCAAGTTTTTACGACCACAGTTCCAGCAGCCTTAAATATATTTCAACGGTAGAGCGATCTGTGACCCGCAAAGAGGGGGAGGTAAAGTTCGACGATACGGCCAGCCCCAGCGACGCAGTGGAGATCAGTGGAAGACCGGAAGATCTGTTTGACCATGACAGCGAAGACTCGTCTGTTACTGTGGAGAGAAGGGACGGAGAGATAATTTCCGAGGAAAATCCGGTTGAACTGACCTTAGATTTTACCCACAGCCAGACAGAGATGAAAGCGGAGGGCTTTATCATCCAGTCACCGTCAGGATCGGATCATGCCATTACCCAAGGCGAGATCGAGGTGACTGTGGAGGACAATGGAAAAGACAAGAAAGAGACACTTACCATTGTGAAGGCTGGAGAAACCAGAAAGGCCCGCTTCGGAAGAAGTCAGGGCACGGCGGAGATTCAGCCGGACGGTTCCATTGTCGTTAATCTGAAGAGCCAGAAGCCGGTGAAAAAGGTGACGATCCGCATTACAGGAACGGTAGGCCAGGGAAGCCTGGCAGAGATCAGCCAGGTGGAATTCATGGAGGACATGAAGGATCGCATTCCGCCGCCAGTCCAGAATATTCCTAAGAATCTTCAGGCAGAAGAGGGAAGCGAGGAATTTACCTTAACCTGGGATAAAGAGGTCAATGTAACTGGCTATGAGATATCTGTTGCCCATGGTGGAAAGACAGAGACGCTGTCTTCTGAGGAGAATTCCATTACTGTTAAGCGGTTTGGCGAGAAAGAGCTGTTAAACTATGAGACTTATCAGGTGAGAGTGCGCTCTGTCAACGGAAGCTGGAAGAGCAGCTACAGTAAAGAACTGTCTGTAACGCCTAAGCCAAGCGGCCCGCCGCCTGCTCCGGAGGATATCTCCATTGAGGGAGCTTACCGCAGCCTGAACGTGTCCTGGAAGAAGATGAAGGATACTCAGTCCTACACCCTGTTCTACCGCCAGAAGGGAAAGGAAGAGTTCACGGCAGTCGAGAATATCGACAGAAGTGAAACCAGTTTTACTCTGGATCATCTGGGAGACAATGTGGAATATGAGATCTGCATGAAAGGACATAATGAGATAGGAGACAGTCCTGAGTCCAAGATGTATTCCGGAAGGACAGCCCCGGCTTCCACGGCGAAGATGCCTGCCTACGGCCTGCTGAACGACGGCCCGGCTGAAGGAAAAAATGTGACAAACCACATTGAAGAAGTGGAAAAGGTAAAAGGCGCAAACTTTAACGGAAAAGATGAGGAAACCGCTGTTCAGTGGGTAATTGCAGACGGAGATCCGACCAGCTACTGGATGCTGGAGGACTGGGATTCCGGGGTGTATTACAGCCCCAGGGGACCGATTATCACTCTGGATCAGAGCTATGAGATGGATACCATCCGCTTCACTGCCGGCCCGGCCCAGAGAACGGATCTCAGCTCCATTAAGGTTCTTGCCTGGGAGAGAGAAGACCAGTCAGGAAGCGGCACAGAAATTCCAGGACGTTTTTCAAGACTTGCCAGCCTGAATGGCAATGGAAGCGTTTATTACGAATTTATTGCCAGCAAGCCGTTCCACGCCCAAAAGGTTCAGATCAACCTGACAGCCAGCGGAAATTCCAGATACATCAGTATCGGCGAGGTGCGCTTCTATCAATACGACAGCCTGTTAAATGATGTAAACGATCTGTTTACAGACGCTCTCCATGTGGCCCTGAAGCCGGATGTAACGATGGAACGAATTGAAGAGTTAGAAAATAGAGCAGAGAAGATCGATCCGGTCAGCGGGGAGGCTCACCCGAAGAAAGAACTGGCATTAAAGGATCTGGAAGTAGCCAAGAGCATTCTGCAGACAGGGACAAGCCAGGAAGTGATCCAGATCGATACCTCTGTATCCAAGGCCTACGATAAGCATATTACCTTCAGCGGCGGCTTAAACGCATGGCAGCCTCTGGGTGTGGCGGCGCTGGCCGGAGAGAAGATAACAGTCTACGTAGGCGCTCAGGGAAAGAAACCAGGGGATAGCACTCCGTTAAAGGTGATTGCCACACAGTATCATTCTGAGGCTTCTGCACTTCATAAAGAAGCGGGAACTCTTAAGGTGGGAGTCAACGAGATTACGATTCCAGTGGTATCTAACCTTGGTGACGAACAGGGAGGCGCTCTGTATATTGAGTATACAGGAGGCAATTCCAAGGACTCCTACGCTGTCCGTGTCAGCGGCGGTTCTCCTTACCCGGTGCTGGATCTGACAAAAGCAAAGAGCAAGAAGGAAAGGGCTGAATTAATCGGTTCTTATTTTGACCAGATAGAAGAGCGGGCAGGGAAGATCAAGGATCTTCACAACGCCGATTCTGAGAAGGCAACCTCCCACGCAGCGCTTTCAGGAAAAGCATATGATGAGAAAAACTGTATTCTGGGAGCGACAGACATTGTTCTGGATAAAATGATGTATTCTGTGGCTGTGAAGCCGTTTTACGCAAAGCTGACAGAGGGAGGCAAAGGCAGGGATGAGGCGGTAAAACAGCTGACAGACACCCTGGATGCCATGGATCAGATGATTGACTTATTCTATCAGCACAAGGGTCTGAGCGATAATCCTGTGATAGGAGAAACAGCCTACGGCAAGGATAAAATGCCGTCCAGCCGTCTCAATATCCGCTACCAGCGCATGTTTGCAGGCGCCTTCATGTACGCAGGAGGACTTCACATCGGAATTGAGTGGGATTCTGTGCCTGTGCTGGCGGCGGCTAAGCCGATGGTGACAGACGGGAATGGAAAATACGAAAGCGGCCAGTATTTCGGCTGGGGCATTTCCCACGAGATTGGCCACATTATTAATGAAAAGATCTATACATATCCAGAAGTGACCAATAACTACTACGCCCAGCTTGCCCAGTCAGATGACAGCAGCAAGATGGCCCGTATTCCCTATGAGACGGTATACAAGAAAGTAACATCCGGAACCAAGGGAGGCGGCAGCGAGCGCCTGGCCATGTACTGGCAGCTGCACATGGCCTACGACAATGGAGGATACAATTTTAAGACCTACGATACTTATCAGGATCAGAGAGAAAACCTGATTTTTGCAAGGATCGACTCCTATGCAAGGGATACCAGCCGTGCGCCTGCTCCAGGCGGAATCAAGCTGACGCTGAATAATGCTGATAAGGATAATACGCTGATTCGTCTGGCCTGTGCAGCGGCAGAGAAGGATTTAAGAGAGTTCTTCATCCGCTGGGGTATGACGCCTGACAGGACCACAGACGAGTACGCCAAGCAGTTTGACAGGGAGAATCGGGCTATCTTCTATGAGAACGACGACTCCAGAGTATACCGCCGGGAAGGCGGAGAGAGCATTGCCGAAGCTGTGAAGGTGACGGCAAAGGCGAACAAGGATGAGCAGGCTTCCAACCAGGTTCATCTCACCATGAGCCTGAGTGATGAAGGAAACAGAGAGAAACTTCTGGGCTATGAGATCACCAGAATCGAGCGCAGGTACGGTAAGGAGGAGAAGCGGGTAGTGGGCTTTACCACCAGCGATACCTTTACCGACCATGTGATGACAGTCAATAACCGGGTTGTATCCTACGAGGTGCGGGGCATTGACAAGTGCATGAATCCAACTGAAACCTACCGCATTCCGGACGAGTTCAAGCTCCTGCATGAGGGTATGTTAGATAAGACAGACTGGAAGATTACAGTCAACACCACCTCTCCA
This sequence comes from Lachnospiraceae bacterium AM93-12TA, assembly GCA_027698105.1. Classification (GTDB taxonomy): domain Bacteria; phylum Bacillota; class Clostridia; order Lachnospirales; family Lachnospiraceae; genus Otoolea. Next base: position 16,147 of record JAQERH010000007.1, on the reverse strand, counting down.
AGCGATAAAAAGCCGGAGAATGGAAACGAGACAGACATCCCGTGTTCCGGAACGGTCAGCAGCGCCGGTATGATGATTGACAATCAGTCAAATCAGGCATATGAGGGCACTACTTCAGAGAAAGAAGCAGAGGCAGTGATTTCTCTTGGAAGGACCGAGTCCATTGCAGGCGTTAAGTACACATACAGCGGGGCAAATCCTGTGAAGAATTACAGGCTTTCCATCAGCGAGGACGGAGAGAAGTGGACGGAGATTAAGTCCGGAACCTTTGAATTTGAGGAAGGAAGCAGCACAGCTCTTGGTTATTTCGACCTGAAGGACGATCCGCGCTACCATGTGTACGAGACAGCCTACTTAAAAATTACAGCTGCAGGTTCCAAACGGTTTGCAGCTGCAGAGCTGGATATTCTGGGACCTACCGGAGACAATGTGGAGTTAGTGACAGCTGGCATTGGAATTCTGAAGGAGAACTTCCAGTTCAGCAAAACAGGTTCTGGAGAGACAGGAGATGCAGGTTCTGACATGATTCCGGCAGGCTCTGTTATATTTACCGGAAGCTATAAGGGAAATCCGGCCTACAACACCTTTATCCTCTATGATGAGGAGGGAAATCCAGTAGGCGGAAAAGATGCAGACGGCGCAGTTACAGCCCATCAGCTGATTTTCGCTCCAGATCCGGTGAACGGGCAGCTGGGTGAGATCTCAGACGGAATCTGGATATACTACATTGAACCGGATGAGATGGCAGGGGTAACGCTTCCTGATAAAGTCCGGGCTGAGATGTACCGGGTAGACAACGCTGAGACAAACGAGGGAGATCGCCTTGTCAGCGATACGCTGTTTGTGGATGTGCCGAAGAATCTTCCTAATATCGAAATTAAGCCGCAGGGTAACCGTATGAAATAAGGAGAGAAAGAAGGAGAATGAAAAAGACCACATTTGCAGCCAGTCTGTGTGCAGCAGCGCTCAGTCTGGCGCTCCTTCCGTCCATGCACTCCATGGCGGAAAGAAACCAGATGATCACCTGGGAAAAAACAGGAAAAAATTCAGTCAGGCTGAAATTAAAGCTGCAGGAACAGGAACAGGCAGACAGCTTTACGGCTTTCAGCTTAAAGCTGATATTTGAAAGCGATGAGCCGATTTCTGAGGATCCGGTATTTAAGTTTTCACAGGATATAAAGTCGAAGCTGAGACCGGCTGTGTACGAGACACGGTATGACGAGGATGCACAGGAGATGACAGTCTATGTGGCAGACCGCGAGCCGGTGCTGGAAAAGGGCGAGCAGCTGGATCTGGGAACCATTACTGTGAATTCCGATGAAAATGTGAAGATTTCTGTGGATCAGGATGAGTTTCATGGCATCGACAGCTTCCGTGAAAAAAAGGAAGTGACAAATTTCGGCAAGTACGAAGACTATGAGATGATTCTGGAAAAACCTGCTCCTCCAAGGCCAGAGGAAGAAGATCAGGACGAAGACGAGGATCAGGACCACAGCAGAGGCGATTCTAAGGCTGAGTGGACCAAGAAGCCTAACGGTTCCTGGAAGCAGGACAGCAGAGGATGGTGGTTCGCCAGACGGAACGGAACGTATCCGGCAGACAGCTGGTTTGAGTGCTCCTGGAATGGAAGAGGGGGCTGGTATCACTTTAATGCAGAAGGCTATATGGAGACAGGATGGTTTACTGATAAGGACGGCCATACCTACTTCCTGCATGATAAAAAGGATTCCCAGCTGGGTTCCATGGAGACAGGATGGCGCTGGATTGGAGATCACCGTTACTATTTTACAGAAGAACAGACAGAGGGACAGCCTCTGGGATCTATGGTGAAAAATGGAAAGACTCCAGATGGATTCACAGTCAATGAACAGGGACAGTGGACGGTCAATGGAATCATCCAGATCACTCCTGATAAGCCTTCCGGCCCAGGACTTTCTTAAAGACGGATTAGAAAAAGAAAAACAGAGCTGCTTTAAAGCAGCTCTGTTTTTCTCTGTGCTCAGTTCTAAAACAGGCCCTTCCTTCATAAAGTGTCAAAAGATCAAATGGCTGTCCGAAGGAGAGAGACGCATGTATGAAGAAAAAACCATAGAAGAGACGTTAAAGAAACTGAGCGCAGACGGAGAGCAGGGACTGAAAGAGGAGGAGGTGGAGGAGCGGAGAAAGCATTACGGATCCAATGAGCTGAGGGAAAAGAAGCAGAAAACACTGCTGCAGCGGTTTGCAGAGCAGCTGTGCGACTCTTTGATTTTTGTACTGTTTGCAGCCGCAGGCATTTCCGTGCTGTTAGGAGAATACAGCGACGCAGTGATTATTCTGGCTGTGGTGGCGCTCAACGGAATTGTAGGCGTGGTGCAGGAGGGAAAGGCAGAGAAAGCGCTGGAATCCTTAAAGCAGATGACCCGTCTGAAGGCCTTGGTGATCCGGGACGGGACAGAGCGGGAAATCGATGCCAGGGAGCTGGTTCCCGGAGATCTGGTAAGCCTGACAGCAGGATGTCAGGTTCCGGCTGATCTGCGTCTGATTCAGTCGGCAGGCCTTAAAATAGAAGAATCAGCCCTGACAGGAGAATCGATCCCTGTCTCTAAGTCAGCAGGTTTTACAGCTTCCAAAGCAGGTACTGCCTCTGAAAAAGGAAAAAACATGGCTTACATGACCTCCTATGTCACCTCTGGCCGCGGAAAGGGAATTGTGACTGCTACGGGAATGGGAACAGAGATTGGAACGATTGCAGCGATGATCCATGCCGCTTCAGAGGAGGAAACACCTCTTCAAAAACGTCTTGGAGAGCTTGGAAGGGTGCTCAGCCTGACGGCAGCAGCTCTTTGCGCGATTCTTTTTCTTATGGCCGTGATACAGAAGCGTGATGTGATGGAAATGCTGATTACTGCCATTTCCCTGGCAGTAGCCGCCGTGCCGGAGGGGCTGCCTGCAGTTGTCACGATTGTGCTGGCGTTAAGCGTGACCAGGATGGTTAAGGCTGGAACGATTGTGAGAAAGCTGCCGTCAGTGGAAACCCTGGGGGCTGTCAGCGTGGTGTGTACAGACAAGACGGGAACTCTGACAAAAAACGTAATGACAGTGACTCAGTGGTACGAGGACGGGAAGCTCTGTTCAGTGGAAAAAGGCACACAGGAAAAGCCATCGGAGATCCTGGCAGAGTGCTTTTCTTTGTGCAGCGACGCACAGCTGGATACCGGAAGAGGGGATCCGACAGAGCTGGCTTTGCTCCAGTTTGCCAGCCTGGCAGGGGTTGAAAAGGAGCAGAGGGAGAAGGAGAAGCCAAGAAAGGGAGAGCTTCCCTTTGACTCAGAGAGAAAAATGATGACTACGTTTCACAGACAGGGGAAAACGGGAATTTCCTACACAAAGGGAGCACCGGACCGGGTTCTCAGGCAGTGTACTCATATCAGAAAGAACCACAGCACCCTTCCCATGACTCCCAAAGAACGAAGGGAGATTCAGGAGGCAGCTGCCCGGATGTCTGGCCAGGCTCTGAGAGTACTGGCTGCCGCAGTGAAGGAGGATGCCAGAGGGCCGGAGGAAAAAGGGCTTACCTTTATAGGGATGGCAGGTATGATGGATCCGCCCAGGGAGGAGGCAAGACATGCGGTGGAGCAGTTTCGAAAGGCTTCCGTGGATACGGTCATGATTACAGGCGATCATGTGGACACAGCTCTGGCAGTTGCGAAACAGCTGGGAATCGCAGATTCCAGAAGGCAGTGCATGACCGGGGAGGAGCTGGAACAGACCGGAGAGGAAGAGCTTGCGGAAAGAATCAGAGATTTAAAGGTATTTGCCAGAGTTTCCCCTAATCATAAGGTGCGAATTGTCAATGCGTTCAGGGCGTCTGGACACATAACAGCCATGACGGGAGACGGGGTCAACGACGCTCCTTCTTTGAAAAATGCAGACATTGGAATTGCAATGGGAAAAACAGGAACGGATGTGGCGAAGCAGGCGGCTGACATGATTCTGACTGATGATAATTTTGCCACCATTGAGAGAGCAATGGAGGAAGGACGCAGTATTTATGAGAATATTAAAAAATCAGTGATTTTTCTTTTATCCTCTAATTTTGGTGAAATTGCTACTATGTTTGCAGCGATTGCGGCCGGAGTGGCTTCTCCCCTGAAACCCAGCCACATTCTGTGGATTAACCTGATCACAGATTCTCTTCCGGCCCTGGCTCTGGGGGTAGATGAAAATGACAAGCAAAGGCTTATGCGAAGGCCGCCAAGACAGCCAGGGGAGAGTCTGTTTGCAGGGGGCGGATGGATTTTGACCCTGGGATACGGATGTTTAATTGCAGCGGTCAGTCTGATCGCTTTTTTCAGACTGCCTGTGGAGCTGGCAGGTTCAGAAGGCTTTTTGGCAGTCCGGGAATTTCTCCGTCAGCCGGAGGTGCTAGTGAAATCCCAGACCTATGCCTTTACTGTGCTGGGACTTTCCCAGCTGTTTCATGCAGTAGGAATGCGTGACAGTTCCGTTTCTGTGTTCCGCTCTCATCTGTGTTCCAATCATCTGATGCTTCTGGCTTTTGGACTGGGAATTCTTCTTCAGACAGCAGTGACAGAGATTCCGGCTCTGACAGAAGCGTTTGGAACCTGTGTGCTTTCTCTTTCTGAGTGGGGCTTTCTGCTGTCCCTGGCAGCTGCTCCTTTGATTGTCCATGAAATTGCCGCGCTGCTGCGATGCAGATAACCTGTAAACAGGTTGTATTATAGAGGAAAACGCGGTAGAATAGACAAAAGCTCTGCCTGCGGCTAAAGAAAGGCCTTTCAGAGAAAGGGACAGAGCAGATGATGTACGGATGAGACGGGTACAGGCAGAAAAAGGAGACGTATGGATAGAGAAAAAAAGGAACGCGGGCACACAGAGAGCCTGCAGGACCAGAGGATGCCAAAGCCGGCAGACGGGCAGAAGAGACAGAATAGAAAGGAAGCCGAGAAGCTTCAGGAGAGACAGGCTGAGGAGGCAGTGCAGCAGGAGCTGGGAGAACAGATCCAGAGTATTCTGCAGGAGGAAGCCGGGGAGCCGGAAACCTCCAGCCAGAAACCATCCAGCCAGGAGCCTTCAAAACAGGAACCGGCTTTGAGAACGGAGGAAGGAAGCAGACGCAGACGCCGGGCTTCCAGGCAGAAAAAAGGCTGGAAACGTCTGTGTAAACGCTTTTTGCTGTTGTTTCTTCTGATTCTTTTTGTGACAGCTGCAGGATGCGGGTTTCTGGGCTGGAAGTTTTACAGCAACTGCAGGGCAGAGGTGGAAGGACTGGTGGCAGAGAGTACAGAGGCAGATTTTCTGCCGGGCCAGGCGTCCTACTTTTATGATGCGGCAGGCAATGTGCTGGCTAAAATTTCAGGAGACGAGGATTCCCAATATCTTCCCTATGAGGAAATTCCCCAGGATGCGGTGAATGCCTTCATTGCGATTGAGGACAGAACCTTCTGGGAAAACTGCGGCGTAGATTTTAAGGGAATTGTCAGGGTGGGAATTAATTTTATTCTCACAAAGGGCGAGGAGATGCACGGAGCCAGCACAATCACCCAGCAGCTGGCCAGAAACCGGTATCTGACCAGAGACGTGTCTATTAAGCGCAAGGTAAAAGAGATTTTAATTGCCATGGATCTGACCGAGAAGTATTCCAAGGAGCAGATCATGGAATTCTATGTCAATGACATTAATTATGCTAATACATATTATGGACTGCAGGCAGCGTCGAAAGGATATTTTGGAAAGGATGCAGATGAGCTGAGTCTAAGCCAGATCGCTTATCTGTGCGCCATCCCCAATTCCCCGTCCTATTACAATCCCTACCGCCACCCGGATCACGCTTTGACAAGGCGGGATAAGATTCTCGGAGATATGCTGACCATGGGCTACATTACCCAGGAAGAGCATGATGAGGCGGTGGCTGAGGAGATTATCGTAACGGGAAATTCCTATGAGATGAGAAACTATGAAACTACCTATGCCATTGACTGTGCAGTGCGCTGGCTGATGGAAAGGGAAGGCTTCCAGTTTGAGTACGGATTTTCAAACTATGATGACTATAAGGCCTACCAGGCAGCTTATGAGGAGAGCTATGCTGCTGCAAAGGATGAGCTGTATACAGGGGGCTACCGGATTTATACTTCCCTGGATCCGGCCAAGCAGGAGATTCTGCAGGGGGCGGTAGACCAGGTGCTCTCCTTTGACGGGGAGACGGCAGACAATGGTATTTATGCCCTTCAGGGGGCTGCAGTGGCTGTCAATAATGATACCGGTCTGGTGGAGGCAATTGTGGGAGGCAGAAGCCAGGAGACCAGCACCTACACCCTGAACAGAGCCTTCCAGAGCTTCCGTCAGCCGGGCAGCAGTATTAAGCCGCTGATTGTCTATGCCCCGGCTCTGGAAAACGGCTACGCTTCCTTTTCCAGTGTCAAGGACATCAGCGTGGATGCGGCCAAGGAGCCCAAGGCAGATGTGGCATCTCTTCCGGGAAACTGGATCACTCTGCGCCAGGCAGTGGAAAAGAGCCGGAATGGAGCGGCCTGGTGGCTGTTTAACGAGGTGACGCCGGAGGAGGGACTTTCCTATCTGACTCAGATGCGCTTTGATAAGATTGTGCCGGATGATTACAATATGGCAGCTTCCTTAGGCGGCTTTACCTATGGTGTGACGGCAGAGGAGATGGCCGGAGCCTTCAGCGCCCTGGAAAATGACGGAGTGTACCGGGAACCAGACTGTATTGTCAGAATGGAAAATCTGTCAGGAGAAAATATTTACACGGGAAGAGAGCCGAAAGAGGTTTATTCCAAGCAGACGGCTTCTGTGATGGTGGATGTTATGAAAGGCGTTATATCAAGGGGAACGGCCCGCGGCATGGGGTGGAAGAGCCAGATCGAGGCGGCTGGAAAGACGGGAACCACCAACAACAGCAAGGACGGCTGGTTCTGCGGAATGACACCCTACTATACAGTGACTGTGTGGGTGGGCTATGATACGCCCAGAACTCTTTCTTCCCTCTACGGTTCCTCCTATCCTGCCTCTATCTGGAAGCAGGCCATGGACGGGCTGACAGCCGGTCTTTCGGAAGCTGTTTTTACGGCTCCAGAAGCAGAGAAGGAGAATATTAAGAAAGAGGGAAGAGGGGAGTATTTAGAAGGCTACGATGATTCCCATGTGCTCTCCCCCAACTATACGGTAGGCGATTACAGAAGAGATCACGCGCTGGCAGATGAGGCGCAGAAATACATCGATCAGATGGCAGGGGCCAGTCCTGAGGAGCAGGAACAGCTGAGAAAGAAAGCAGAAAGCGCCATTAACCGGATTTATGGCCGGACTCTGAAGGGACAGATGCAGGAAGTGTTAGCCGGAGCGGGAAAATCGTAACTGCATACATCAATAGAGAGAAGCGGTTCAGTGAGTGGAGCTGGATCGCTTCTTTTTGTGCTGATATGAAAAAAGTGCTGGACAAAACAGGAAAGTTAGTTTATACTAACCACATAAGTTAGTTAGAACTAACCAAAAGAAATATGAACTATAAGGAAAAGAAGCTGACACGTTTGCACAGCTCAAATAAAGGACATAGACAGAGGAGGAAAGAAAATGGATCGGGGCTCATACAGCAGGGAACAGAATGAAATCTGCAGGCAGGCGGCTTTTCACTGCGCCCAGGTACTGGCCGGAGTGAAGGCCTCCAATATTTTAATTATAACAGAGGGAACAGAGGAGGACGTGGCCTTCGTCCTGTCTGGGACAGGAGTGGAGTATCAATGTCTCTGGGCAGGGGAGGGCAGAACCGTTTATCTGCTGTACCGGAGGGAGCAGGCAGAGAGAATTCTTCAAAACAGAGAAACAGAGCGGTTTTTCAGAAGCTTTGGCTACGGCTCCATGAAGCTTCCAAACGTGCTTTCCAGGCTGGAGAAGCGGTATCAGCTTTATGCAAAAGGGCAGGGAGAATTTCCACATGAGATCGGTCTGATTTTAGAGTATCCCATCTGGGATGTAAGGGGCTTTATTGAGCATAAGGGCAGAGATTTCCTGTTTTCTGGCTACTGGAAGGTATACAGGGAGCCGGAGGAAGCCAGACGAAGGTTTGCAGCTTATACAGCTGTGAGAGAACGCGTGGTGGAGGAGACGAAGCGGGGAAAAAGCTTGTGGCAGATCTGTGCTTCCTTTATGGGACAGCCAATCTTTGGCCAGACAGCGGCAGCTTAGAGTACAGCAGCCTGTTTTACAGGCTGTCGGAAGATAGAATCTATTATCAGGAGGAAGAAAAAACATGAATCAGATTTTAATTGTCTACTGGAGCGGAACGGGAAATACAGCAGCTATGGCAGGCATGGTAGCTGAGGGCATAAAAGAGGCGGGCAAGGAGCCTGTGATTCTGTTAGCTGAAGATGCTTCAGCAGGAGATCTGGCCGCCTGCCAGGCTGTAGCCCTGGGATGCCCGTCTATGGGAGATGAAATTCTGGAGGAGAGCGTCATGGAACCCTTTGTGGAAGAGGCGGAAAAGATGGTTTCAGGAAAGACGATAGGACTGTTTGGTTCCTACGGCTGGGGAGACGGACAGTGGATGAGAGACTGGGCAGATCGGATGAAACAGGCTGGCGCTGTGGTTTTGGGCGCTGAAGATGCCATTTGCTGCGGAGCGCCGGATTCAGGGGCAGAGGAAGCTTTGAAGGAGCTGGGAAGACAGCTGGCAGAGGTGTAAAAGAAAACGGGAGAGGGGATATTTATGAGCGTTGTGATTGTAGGCGGACACGACAGAATGGTCAGCCAGTACAAACAGCTCTGCAGAAATTTTAAGTGCAGGGCAAAGGTATTTACCCAGATGAGCGCTGACTTCGGAAAACAGATAGGCAGTCCGGATCTGCTGGTGCTGTTTACAAATACAGTGTCCCATAAAATGATACGGGCAGCTGTGGACAGCGCGAAAGGAACCAGGACAGAGGTGGTGCGCTGCCACACCAGCAGCCAGAGCGCTCTTTCTGAGATTTTGAAAGAGAGATGTATGTAAAATGTGAAACGAGAGCAGATTCTGCAGCCTGTTCAGGCTGGAAATCTGCTCTCGTTTCACATTTGCTGTGCAGTATGTTATTTTAAATGTTCTTCAGCGAAACGCTTCATAGCCTGAAAGCTTTCCGGGCTGATCACGTGTTCCATACGGCAGGCATCCTCCGCCGCCGTCTCAGGACTTACCCCCAGACAGACAAGAAATCCTGTCAGAAAGGTGTGGCGCTCGTAAATGGTTTCGGCAATTTTCTGTCCCGGCTCCTCCAGTGTAATGTAGCCTTCCCGATCCATGGAAATATACCCGTTTTCCCGAAGATTTTTCATGGCTACGCTGACGCTGGGCTTGGAGTAGCCCAATTCATTGACGATATCAATGGAACGAATCTGAGGCTTTTTGCGGCTCAGAACCAGAATCGTCTCAAGATAGTCCTCTGCTGACTGCTGGATTTTCAATGCAACCTCCCCTTTATCACTATTCCTTTCTTACACATTATACCAAAAATACAATAAAAAGCCAGCCGAATCTGAGCGCAGAAAAAAACACGGAGAAAAGCAGTTGACAAATCGGTTAGTTTATGCTAACTTTATAACAGTTAGAAACAACTAACTAAAGTTAGTCAAAGGTAACTGATGAATAAATTTAAAATATTTAAAAAGATGGATTTGACTGCTGATGAAAGGAGCGTGGCGGGATGCCGTTGACAATAGCAGAACCAGGAGCGGAACTTTTTATTAAAAAGATTGGCGGAAAAGAGGAAATCAGAAGATTTTTGGAGACGCTTGGTTTCGTGCCAGGGGGAAAAGTGACAGTGATTTCCCGCAATCAGGGAAATGTAATTGTTGGCGTAAAGGAGTCGAGAGTGGCCATCAGCAGTGAGATGGCGAATAAAATTATAGTATAAGGAGAGAGGGGCATGACACTAAAGGACGTGAAAGTAGGACAGACCGTATCTGTTGTGAGGCTGAATGGAGCAGGCGCAGTAAAACGCCGTATTATGGACATGGGAATTACCAGGGGAACAGAACTTTATATACGAAAGGTTGCACCACTGGGAGATCCGGTGGAGCTGAGTCTTCGCGGATATGAGCTTTCTGTCCGCAGGGCAGATGCAGAAATCATAGAAGTCAGATAGAGACAGGACGGAGGAAACATTGATGTCAGTAAAAATTGCTCTCGCAGGAAATCCAAACTGCGGAAAAACAACCTTGTTTAACGCCCTGACCGGGTCCAATCAGTCAGTGGGAAACTGGCCGGGCGTAACAGTGGAGAAAAAAGAAGGAAGGCTGAAGGGACAGAAGGATGTGATTATCACAGACCTTCCAGGAATCTATTCTCTGTCTCCCTATACTCCGGAGGAGATAGTGGCCAGAAATTATCTGCTGGATGAGAAGCCGGACGCAGTGATTAACATTGTGGATGGAACGAATCTGGAGAGAAATCTGTATCTGACCACACAGCTGATGGAGCTGGGGATTCCGGTTCTCATGGCAGTCAATATGATAGATGTGGTGAGAAAGCAGGGAGATACGATTAACACAGCTGCCCTGGCTGAGGAATTTGGCTGCGAGACAGTGGAAATTTCGGCCTTAAAGGGAATTGGAATCAAGGAGGCAGCAGAGAAAGCGGTTCTCCTGGCTAAAAGTGACTGGGGCGCCGCGCCGGTTCACAGATACGGAAGTACAGTGGAAGCAGTTCTTGAGGAGATAGAGTCCAGACTGCCCCATTCTGTCCCTGAGGCCCAGAGAAGGTTTTACGCCATTAAGCTGTTTGAGAGGGATGAGACAATCACAGACCGCCTGGAACAGAAGCCGGATGTGGAGAGTCTCATTCAGCAGACAGAGGAAGCACTGGATGACGATGCAGAGAGCATTATCACCAATGAGAGGTATGAATACATTACCTCCATAATAGGAAAGAGCTGTCAGAAGAAGAGCAGAGGACTGACTCTTTCTGATAAAATTGATCAGATTGTCACAAACCGGATTCTGGCCCTGCCCATTTTTGCCGCAGTGATGTTTCTCGTCTACTATATATCGGTTACTACTGTGGGAACCATGGCCACAGATTTTGTCAATGACAGCATCTTCGGAGAAGGTTTCGAGCTGTTTGGAAGAGCTGTGCCGTCTGTTCCGGCATGGATCAGCGCCGGACTTCAGGCAGCAGGCTGTGCAGCCTGGCTTGAGGATCTGATTGTAAACGGCATCGTGGCAGGTGTGGGAGCTGTTCTGGGATTTGTGCCCCAGATGCTGGTGCTGTTTGTGTTCCTGGCTTTTTTAGAGGGCTGCGGCTACATGGCTCGGATTGCTTTTATCATGGATCGGATGTTCCGCAGATTTGGATTGTCCGGAAAGTCCTTTATCCCCATGTTAATTGGAACCGGCTGTGGTGTTCCCGGCATCATGGCTTCCCGGACGATAGAGAGTGAGCACGACAGAAGAATGACGATTATGACTACTACCTTCATTCCATGCAGCGCCAAGCTTCCGATTATTGCCCTGTTTGCAGGAGCGATTTTCGGCGGAGCGCCCTGGGTGGCTCCCAGCGCTTACTTTGCAGGAATTGCCGCCATCGTCATTTCAGGAATTATTTTAAAGAAAACAAAGATGTTTTCCGGAGACCCGTCTCCGTTTGTGATGGAACTTCCGGCTTACCATCTTCCGACAGCAGGAAGTGTACTCAGAAGCACATGGGAGAGAGGATCTTCCTTTATAAAAAAGGCCGGCACGGTGATTTTGATTTCTACAGTGGTGATATGGTTCGCATCCGGATATGGATTTGTAAACGGAAGTTTCGGCCCGGTAGAGGATCTGAGTCAGGGACTTCTGGCTTCTGCCGGAAGAGCAATCGCCTGGATCTTTACTCCTCTTGGATGGGGAAACTGGCAGGCGGCTGTAGCGGCTGTCACCGGCCTTGTGGCAAAGGAAAATGTAGTGGGAACCTTCGGAATTCTCTACGGCTTTGCTGAGGTAGCGGAGGACGGAGCTGAGATCTGGGAAGCTTTGGCGGGCAGCTTTACCCTTGCTTCCGGCTACTCCTTCCTTGTGTTCAACCTTTTATGCGCCCCCTGCTTTGCGGCCATCGGAGCTATCAAACGGGAGATGAACCATGCAAAATGGACCTGGTTTGCCATTGGATACCAGTGCGGTTTCGCTTACCTTGTCTCTCTTTGCATCTACCAGTTTGGCGGCCTTATAACTGGCGAGCTTGCCTTCGGCCCCGGTACTGGGGCAGCTCTTTTTGCTGTGGTATTTCTGATTTATCTGATGGCACGTCCAGACAGAGAGAGAAAGGCATTTGGCAGGGAATACAGGAAAATTGCTGGAATATAATACTAAAAAGTGATAAAATTTTAGAGACAGAATTTTAAAATTCAGAAAGGGTGACTGTGATGGAGCTGATGTTATCTGGATTGTCCACCTTGATTGTGGGGCTTATTGTAGCCGGAATTGTCTTTCTGGCAGTCAGAAGCATTGTGAGAGATAAAAGAAATGGAAAGTCCCTCTGCGGCGGAAACTGCGGCGGGTGCAGCTGCTCCGGCCTGTGCCATTCTAAGAGAGAAGGAACAGGAGAGCAGTAAAGAGGTTAAAAGAGGGAGGCAGAGTCAGCGCATGTGCTGACTCTGCCTCCCTCTTTTTTCAGGTAAAGCCGGTCAGAAAGCCGGTCAGGAAATTACAAGCTGGGCAGAATAGTCGTAAGGTCCTCCTAAAAGGGAAAGCAGGTAATAATTACCAGCCTGGAACTGTACGCGGTTATTGATAATCGGAGCTCCTCCTGGGTTAGTTCTCCTGTAAACGGTTAAAAGATAGTTTCCAGGCACAATATGAAGATAACGGGTGAAATTCATGTAATCCAGATCGGAGACTACCAGTCTTCCGTTTAAGTAAATATCCAGAGGCTCCTGAATGGCAGCCGCATTATAGAAGCGGACATGGGAGACGCCGGAGGGAGAAGAAGAGGGGAAGGAGCCCCAGGCCCAGAGAATATTGCCTAACAGGTTGGAGAGATTTCCCTGTCCGGAACCACAGTTGACACAGTTTCCGGTGTTTCCCGGGAGAGCAGGGGTGACAGGCCCGGCTGGGCCAAAGCCAGGAGCTGTATTCGGATCAGAGATGGATCCAAAAGGCGGATGATAGGAAGCAGTTTCCGCTTCCTCTGCTCTGACCTCATTGCCTGTTTGAGATGATGAATCATAATTGTAGGTTTCCATTTTTGTACCTCGCTTTTCTTTTTATAATCTATGTATATGGGAAAGGCCTGTCAGTTTTTCCAGGATTCAGGACTTTTCCCTTGAAAGGGCTGGAAAAAACAGATATAATCAGTGGTGACTATAAAAAAAGAGAGGGATTTTTATGAGTGAACAAAAAAAGGCAAGGGCATCGGCTCTTCTGCCGATTCTTGTATTTCTGCTTATTTTCCTGGGTTCTGGTTTCCTGACAGGAGATTTTTACAGCATGCCGGCCATAGTGGCCTTTTTAATTGCGCTGTTTACGGCCTTCATGCAGAACAGAAGTCTCTCCTTTGCCGATAAGATAAAGATTGCGGCAGAGGGAGTAGGCGAGGAAAATATCATTACCATGTGCCTGATTTTCCTGGCAGCAGGAGCATTTTCCGGCGCTGTGAAGGCTGCCGGAGGTGTGGACAGTACAGTCAATCTGGGGCTTTCCATTCTTCCGTCTAATGTAGCGGTGGCAGGCCTGTTTGTGATTGCCTGCTTTATTTCCATTTCCATGGGAACCTCTGTGGGAACCATCACTGCGCTGGCGCCCATCGCAGTGGGAATCAGCGAGAAAACGGGATTTTCCATGGCAGTATGTGCCGGAGCAGTGGTAGGCGGAGCCATGTTTGGAGACAATCTGTCCATGATTTCTGATACGACGATTGCGGCAGTGAAAACCCAGGGCTGCGAGATGAAGGACAAGTTCCGGGAGAATTTCCTGATTGTGCTTCCGGCTGCCATTTTGACGGTTATCCTTTTTCTGATCCTTGCGAGAAATGCAGATTACCATCTGGAAGAGGAACTGACTTACAACATATTTAAGGTGCTGCCCTATTTAGTGGTGCTGATTGGCGCCCTGGCAGGAGTGAATGTATTTCTTATCCTGTTGGCGGGAACGGTTCTTTCTCTGGTTGTGGGCGTGTCCACGGGGGCGTTTACAGTGGGAGAGATGTTTACCCATGTGGGAGCAGGTATTACAGGTATGTATGATATCACAGTAATCTCTGTGGTAGTGGCCTGTATTGTAGCCCTGGTAAAGGAGTATGGAGGAATTGAGTTTGTTCTGTCCTTTATCAAAAAACGGATCAACGGCGAACGAGGAGGAGAGCTGGGAATTGCCTCCCTGTCCCTGCTGGTGGATATGTGTACGGCTAATAATACAGTAGCGATTGTTATGGCTGGACCGATTGCCAAGGAAATCAGCGATGAGTTTGGCGTGACGCCCAGACGTTCCGCCTCTCTTCTCGATATGTTCAGCTCCATGGGCCAGGGCTTGATTCCCTACGGCGCACAGATGCTGGCAGCAGCCAGCCTGACTGGACTGACTCCCTTTGAGATTATGCCTTATTGCTTTTATCCGATTTTAATGGGACTCAGCGGTCTGGTGTTTATATTTATGAAAAAGAGAAAATAGGAGAGTACAATTACGATGAAAGCTCATAATCAGTGGGCCAGTAAGCTTGGCTTTATTCTGGCTACGGCAGGAGCTGCCGTAGGACTGGGAAATCTGTGGAAATTTCCCTACTTAATGGGAAGAAACGGAGGATTTTTCTTCCTCATCGCATACCTGATTTTTATCTGCATTCTGGGTATTCCCGTTATGATTACGGAGATGTCCCTGGGAAGAAAGACACGCCATGATCCGGTTCAGGCCTATGCGGATATTCATCCCAATGCCAGAATCGTAGGTATTTTCGGTGTACTGGCGGCATTTATTATTCTGTCCTATTACAGTGTAATTGGAGGCTGGCTTCTGAAATATATTGTCAGCTATGCCACTACGTTTAACGCTCCGGCAGACTTTGAAGCTTTTATTTCTAATGGGGCAGAGCCGGTGCTGTGGCATTTTATTTTCATGCTGGCCACTACGGTGATCTGCTATAAGGGAGTCAGCGGAATCGAGAAGGTATCCAAGTTTATGATGCCCATGCTGTTTGTGCTTCTGATGATTATTATCGGCAGAAGCGTGACCCTTCCAGGAGCGGGAGAGGGAGTAGCTTTCGTGTTCACTCCTCAGGGCTCCAGCTTTTCCCTGGGTTCCATTACCGCTGCTCTGGGACAGGTATTCTATTCCCTCAGCCTTTGTATGGGAATCACCATTACCTACGGAAGCTACTTAAATGATAAGGAAAATATTCCAAAAAGCTGCGCCAGCGTGGCAGGACTTGACACACTGATAGCAATCCTGGCGGGAATCGCTATTTTCCCGGCAGTGTTTGCTTTTGGCCTGGAACCAGGACAGGGACCAGGACTGATTTTCGGAACGCTTCCGAAGGTATTTGGAAGCATTGGAGGAGGAGCTGTCTTCGCTCTGGCTTTCTTTGCCCTGGTCTTCTTTGCGGCAGTTACCAGCGCTATCGCTCTGTTGGAGGTATCTGTGTCCTTTGCCATTGATACTCTGAAATGGAAGAGAAAAAATGCGACTCTGATTATCGGAGCCTTGATTTTCCTGCTGGGAATTCCAAGTGCCTTATCCTTCGGCGTGCTGGGTGACGTGATGATCGCCAACTACAGTGTCTTTGATTTTGTTGGCATGATAACAGACAATATTCTGCTGCCCTGCGGCGGTCTGACCATGTGCTACTACATTGGCTGGAAGTGGAAGCCGGAATATCTGGTAGAGGAGATTGAGAAAAACGGAGTCAGCTTTAAGCTTAAAAAGCTGTGGATTCTCTGCATCCGCTTCCTCACCCCTGTTCTGGTAGGAGTAGTCACCATCTCCGGACTGATAAGCGTATATGGAGTTGTTTTTGCCTAGTCAGAGCGGAAAGCTGTAAGAAAATTGTAAATATTGTACTGTGTAAACACAAAAGGGTTTGTGATAGAATAGTATAAGCCCAAACGGGCGTCCTGCTGTCAGCGGGGCGCCCGTTCCGGTTGTGTCACAGAAAAAATAAACCCCCTGCTATGCAGGGGGAGGGAAAATCTTT
>JAQERH010000069.1:2970-4696 GCA_027698105.1 Lachnospiraceae bacterium AM93-12TA | reverse complement strand
GTAGACGATGAGTACTACGTAGGCGCTGACGGTGCTATGGTTAAAAATGACTGAGTTAAGACAACAACTGAGGATGATATCGATGATCCGGAGGATGACGGAGATCACTGGTACTACTTCGGTTCCAATGGTAAGAAAGAAGCCGATGGTTCCAAGAAGATCAACGGCAGAACATACTACTTCAATGAAGATGGTGAGATGATCTATGGCTGGTATGAGGATAACGGCGATGTATTCTACCTTGGTGAGGAAGATGAAGGCTGGAGAGCAGAGAGCCAGTGGTTATGGCTTGCATTACCAACCGAAGATGATGTAGAGAGAAACAGCATCGATGGCGGTATCTGTGATGAGGACTGCCCTACTTGTGATGAAGAAGGCTGGTACTACTTCGGTTCCAACGGTAAGATGTACAAGGATTCCAAGAAGAAGAAAGTAAACGGAAAATATTACTTCTTCAATAACCATGGCCAGATGGTATACGAGTGGATCAACAACAAGAAATATAATGTAGACAAGAATGCAACACCTTCTGGTCTCAATTTAGATAATTTAGGTAACGCGTCTGCAAACAATGCATTAGATGGAAATGCTGTAGCTGATGGAGATCAGGGTGCTGGACATATTTGGAATATGCAGTACTCTAACGTGGTAGAGGATGGTTCCAGAGCAAACGGCTGGTACGAGATCGATGGTTCTAAAGATACAGGTACAGACGGCGATACAGACTGGTACTATTTCGATGATGGTGAGGCTGAGAGAGCTGATTCCGCAGACGATTTCGTTACTACAGATGGAGACAATAAGGCTGTATACAGAGCTAAAATTAAGATCAACGGCAAGTACTTCTGTTTCAACGAGATGGGACAGATGCAGACAGGTCTCCAGTTCATCAACAAGGATAAAGCATTCCATTACTTCGATGAGAATGGATACATGCAGACTGGTAAAGAGACCAATGTAGAGGATGACGATGACTCCTACAACTTCTACTTCATTACAAAGAACGGCAAGAACGGCCAGGGCCAGATGGGTGAGAAGGACGGATACCTCTATTTCGGAGGTAAGAGACTTGAGGCTGATGATGACTACAGAATATACTACTGTGAAGGAAAATACTGGCTTGTAAATACTAAGGGTAAGATCCAGTCTTCCGAAAGCAAGAAGTACGATGTAGAGGAACTGAAGTGTGGTACATATAGTGGAACATTCAAGTTCGAATTCAACAACGATGATTCCATTAAGAAAGTATACGATGAGGAGGGAAAATCTGTTAATGTATCTCTTGATGCATCTAGCGATACACCTGAAAGCATGAAGAATATGGGAATTTCTGTTCCTTCTATCGCTCTGTATGATAACTACTACAGCTATGCGAAAGATAGCAGTAGTGGAGCCTTAGATAAAGATCATATCATTTGGTATGGTGCTCATACAGGTACATCTGTACCAAATACTAACAATTGGTTAGACTAATGTCAATTTAACTTATGTACATAAGTAGATTAGTTAATTAAATTAGCGGAATACTATTTATTAGGACTGAAAAGTTCTGGGAATAGTATTCCGCTATTTTTATGTATGTTTTTGGAGCTCTACATCAATAGTTGAGGCGATAAATAGCAGGCTGAATTTTCAGTTGTTAGACTATCGCTGAAATCTTAGCAAAATCAGCAAGAAAGGCAAATAAAGATTGTCAGGCCACAGGCCTTGCTATATAATAACCATA
>JAQERH010000069.1:0-2960 GCA_027698105.1 Lachnospiraceae bacterium AM93-12TA | reverse complement strand
GCCGGGCGGCTTACCCTCCATGTTCGGAGGGGCTAACCCTCCAGACGAAAGAAAGGAGGGCCTGCCAATGTATGTTACATATTCTGACTTAATTCAGATTGGAATATTCATTGTTGCCCTTGTTGGTCTTTGCTACGAGATTTTCAAGGACAAAAGAAAATAGCCGCCAACTACTGGGAATAGTTGACGGCCGACACATTGTGTTGCGTTAGATTATTCTGAGGGTAGGCCGCCTCTGTGGCTTCCCTTTTTCTATTTTAACTATACCATATCAGACGGCAGGATACAAGGGGAAAATATCGTGCTTGTGTTTTGAACTGTATTTTTACAGTAACAGATCATCTTTTTTAATTCAATGATTTCCATAAATTTTTTAAATTTCAGCTTTTCTTGATTTTTGCAATAATTCTTTCATTTCCCCGCTTAATCAGATGGCCTATTCTGCTGGATATTTTCACTAAAATCCCCTTCTCTATGATTTTATACGTTATTTTAATCAGGGAAAAACCTGATTTCTTCTCATAAACATGCACTACTTTTCCCTCTAAAACCATCTGATTATACTTTTCCTTATCCGAAGTATAATAGCCACGTAATGCAGTTAGGAATTTCGGACATATAACTTCAAAAAGAAAAAAGGAGAGTGCATTTATTATGAGAAAGCAGACTAAATTAGTTGCAGTTCTTTCTGCAGCAGCTTTACTTGCAGTAGGCGCTTCCATGACATCCTTCGCAGGTTGGGAGAAGGACGAGGATGGTATCTGGCACTACTACGACAGCGATGATGAGATGGTAGAGGACGAGTGGAGAAAGGACGGCTCCAAGTGGTTCTACCTTGACGAAGATGGAAACATGGCTACCGATACATGGGTAGACGATGAGTATTATGTAGGCGCTGACGGCGCTATGCTGAAGAACGCTTGGATTAAGACAACAGCTGACGAGGATGTTTCTGATCCGGACGACGACGGCGATCACTGGTACTACTTCGACAACAAGGGTAAGAAAGTAACTTCCGAAGACAAGAAGATCAACGGCAAGACATACTACTTCAACGAAGACGGCGAGATGCTCTACGGATGGCACGAGGAGAACGGAAACGTATTCTACCTTGGAACAGAGGACGAAGGCTGGAGAGCAGAGAATCAGTGGTTATGGCTTGAGAAGCCAGGCGACGCTGACGAGGATGAGGATGAGGAGCAGATCCTTACATGCGCAGACGAGGACGAGTGCGACGACGAAGGTTGGTACTGGTTCGGATCCAGCGGTAAGATGTACAAGGATTCCGGCAAGAAGAAAGTAAATGGCCGTTACTACATGTTCAACGAGCATGGCCAGATGCTTTACGAGTGGATCAATGGTAAGGCAGTAAGCGCAGCAACACCAGGAAACGCTCATCTTGACGGAAACGCTTCCGGAAGCACTGCAGTTGAAGATATGCTTTACTACAACGTAGTAGAGGAAGGCTGGAGAGGCGACGGCTGGTACGAGATCGACGGTTCTGAGGATCTTGGAACAGACGATGATACAGACTGGTACTTCATTGATGACGGCGAAGTTAAGCACGCAGAAACTTCTGACTACGCTACAGACGATGAGGACGGCCCTGTATACGTAGCAAGAATCAAAGTAGACAGCTCCAAGGGCAAGAAGTACTTTGCATTCAACGAGGTGGGTCAGATGCAGACAGGTCTTCAGTACATTGCAGAAGACGGCGGCTTCTACTACTTCGACGAGAACGGCTACATGCAGGACGGCAAGGTATCTGACGTAGAGTGCGACGATGACGATTACAGCTTCTACTTCAACACAAAGAACGGAAGCAACGGCCAGGGCTTCACAGGCGAGAAGGATAACTACCTGTACTTCAACGGTAAGAGACTTGAGGCTGATGATGACTACAGACTGTACTACTTAAATGGAGATATCTACTTAGTAAACAACAAGGGTAAGATCCAGTCCTCCAAGAGCGACAACAAGAAGTACGATATCGAGAACAGAGGAATCGCAGCAGAGGATGTTAACGTAACATTCACTGGCAAGAAGGTTAAGGAAGTTAAGGTTGAAGGTGGAAGCACCTATACAGCAGCAGCTTTAAAGCAGCTTGCAGAGGATGCTATTAAGGGAACCAACTTTGATCCGAGCGAGGATGCAACTGTATCCGTACCGTTCATTCAGTTATACGATGATGATCAGTATACATATAAAGCTGAAACACGCAACGGACAGATCGTAATCGGCGAGGGATGGCTTGGTCTTAATCAATAGAATCCTATTAATACATAAGATAATTTCAGGAGTATCACAACTGTCATAGCAATGGCAGGAGTGGTACTCCTGTTTTTATATGGGAAATTAAAATTTTAGACTTTGGCTTGTGAGACAAAAATTGCCCATCCTATAAACAGATAGGATGAGCAATTTGTCTATAAAAACGGTTAGAAGTTTGAAACGAAATTTTTCATTGAAGCGCAAAAACTTCCGTGATAAAATAATATTGCGGAAAGCACTCATGACAGGAGTGGTATGCCTCCAGATCTGCCCTGGTTCGCCGGGAGTACATAGGGAAGGAGGTGGTGCTGATGACAGCATATGAGACCATCATGGTTATCATAGGGATATTGAGTTTGCTCATAGCCTTTGCTGGATTTATCATTGCATTCATCGCCTTTCTCGATAAGAGAAACAAGCGAAAGTAAAAATGCCCATCCTGTCGGCCAACAGGATGGGCGTGTCCTTAAGGACATAAAATCCAACTAGAGGCATCCACTTTTGGAGTGGGTGCTTTCTGTATTCTTATTATATCTAATCGCTTCCTATAATTCAAGTAGCTTTAAGAAATTCGTTAAAATCTAAATTTTCTAGTTTTTCTCAAAAAACGAACGATTTTATATCAAATCAGAAAGAAATCACAACCACCCGTCCAACGGGTGGTTTGCTCTAGGGCTATAAGCCCTTGT
>JAQERH010000068.1 GCA_027698105.1 Lachnospiraceae bacterium AM93-12TA | reverse complement strand
AGTCTATCTTACATCAGTTTGAAGGTTTACACAAACTTTGGGATACTCCCTCAGCACATATCCGATGGTGAGATAGCAACCCCTTCACCAGCTCCTCAGCCATCCCAGCCTCAGAACGATCAGTCATCTCAGAGTGCTCAAGCTCATGCAGATGCCTTTATGGACAAATGGTTTGGTGGACCTAATGGTCCTCTGGATAAGGGTGGAACAGGCGATAAGATTCATCTTTATAATTAAACTTTGTTTTAGATCATTCATATATGTAAGGAGGCAATAAGCTTCCTTACATATTCTCATAAAACATATAATACAAGAAAGGAAACAAACATATGAACAAATTTTCAAAAATCATAATAGCATTAAACATTTTATTTGGCTTAACTTTTGTAGCGACTGTAATTTATGCAGACAGCATTAGATTATTTTTCACAACTGGTATCAGTTTACTTGTATCATCAACAATGTTTGTGTGTTGTGTGACATATGATTACATCAAGAACTACAGAAGAAGCACTACTAAGATAGAAGAGCAGACCCCTCATAAGGGTGCTTCCTTACATATCTACATATAACAATTTGGAGACAATAAATTATGAAGAACAAGTTTAAAAGAATTATTATTACAACAGGAGCACTATTGATGATGACAATGGCTCCTATCACTCAGAGCAACCCATTAGGGCAGTACTTAAACGAGATGACAACTATCACAGCTCAAGCAGCAGAGCTTAATCAATCCCCTCGTTGGCATGCAGATTCCAATGGTGTCTGGTATTTAAAGAATGAGGCTGGTACTGGAAATGTAGTGAACAGTTGGTTTCAAGATTTAGACGGCTCTTGGTACCTCCTGGCTCCCAATGATGGACATATGTATGCAGGATTGATTCACGATACATTAACAGATAAGTGGTATTACTGTCAGACAGAACACGATGGCTATTATGGCAGAATGGCTCATGTAGATGGTGTTTATATGGTAAATAATCAGCAAGTACATTTGACATTCAATCAGAACCATGACGGTACATTTGGAGCAATTACATCTGGTTTATCTAGTTTACAGTCAACTGGAGTAGCTTCTCAAGATGTAGCTGGACTTCCAACAGAGAGTACAGGAGCAAATACTGGTGGATCTGGACAGAGTGTTGATAATACAGCACCTTCAAATAATGGATCTACAGATAATGGATCTGCAAACAAGCATAGTTCATTAGAAGAGCTAATGAAGGAAGCTGGAATCACAGAAGATGATATTAAAGAGCTTGTAGATATGATGGGCGACGGAAGTAATTATGGTGGATTACATTGATCTATCAATAGCTATAGAAGTGTTTAGAGGATCATAAAACAGATAAGAGGAAGCAGTCATTAAATTGACTTACGGGAGATGTTAATCATAGAGAAGTGCATATTAACTGGAACGTCTAAAACTGAATAGCGATAGCATTTATAGGAGTTGGTTTACAAGTCAATTCCTTAATTACATTTAGGAGATATACCAATGAAAACATTAAATAAAATCATTATTACAACAGGAGCATTATTGATGATGACGATGGCTCCAATTAGTCAAGCAAACCCATTAGGGCAGTATATGAGTTCTATGACAACTATTACAGCTCAAGCAGCAGAGCAAGCTCCTACATTCAGTGAATATTGGTATCAGTCAGAGGATGGAGCTTGGCATATCAAAGATGGAAATGGCAATACAATTAAAAATGGCTGGGTATGTGATGATGCAGTAGCTTCTAATGGTCAGAACATCTGGTATTTAATTGATGCAAATGGAAATATGGTATCACATGGATTAGTAAAAGACCAGACAGGAAATATTTATAGCTTAGAGACAAATCATAATGGCTATTATGGAATGTTAAGGCATACAAGTGGGAACTATGATGGAGTTTATCTTGACATCGAGCAGAGTCACGATGGTGCATTTGGAAAAATCAAGAACGCAGATGGAATCAATGCCTTACAGTCAAAATATGGTTTAGTGGTAGTAGATATTAACAATAGCAACTGTTATTATACGAGTACATTCAAAGGTGGAGCGTCTAGTGGAGGACCAGGACAGAGCGTTAGTAGCCAAGCAGTAGAGGACTCCAATCAGCCTCAGAGTAATACTCAGCAGCCTTCAGGTAGCCAAGGCACACCTGCAAAAAAGAACCCATTTGGGGATTCAATATCTAATACAGATGGCATAGGTGCTGGTAGTCAAGCATATAGAGATGCCTTAGCAGATGCAATGTCTAAAGGGGACTATCATTAAGTTTAAGTAACTGTTTTAGCAATACAGCAGTCTTAAAATAAAAGAAATGCTACTTAAGCTATATTGCTAAAACAGTTATAAATTGAGTAAGAACATTAAGAGGAGTTGATCTGGAGTGTCAGCTCCTTAGCTGCATTTTTAGGACATTTTAATGTTTTAGATGCTTACAATTTAGCTTTATTATATGGGGAAGTATATATTTATTTTAATAATGAGAGGTGTAAATGTTTATGGGATCTAAGCGTAATGCGGATATAATAGACATTAAAGGTTTACCTTGTACTGGTCCTTATGGAATGACTAAGTGGACAAAAGATGATTGGACATTAGTAGCTCATCATATTCCAAGATACATTTTAGAAAATACAAGACTGGCATTTACTGAAAAAGAGCTAGGTTATAACAGCATATATTTTCTTGTTGGCAACACAGAGTATGGAGATAGTTTACATGGATTCAGGGGGAGGCATATCTGCTTCTCTCTGGCTCTGAAAGTTCACAGAAAATCTATGGTATTTTCATAATGAGTGCGTTATAATCATTATATAGAGGGAGTGAAGCATGGAAAATACAATAGTAGAGCAGTCAAAAGTAAGGAACAGACCAATCAAGATTACAGATATAGCAATCTCTAAGGTACCAAGAACTCAGTTGTTTGGTTTAACAGATAGCGAAAATGCGATCATACAGGAATATCATAAAGTGCTTTTACAAAATGCCAGAGAGCTTTGTGAGCGATACAGACGGAATGATATGGAATGTGCTATTGTGTTTAGTATCATAACGAAAGAGGCTATCCTCATTGAGGGAACGCAGGAAAGAGCAGTTGACTTTTCTCAGGATAGAGAAGCAAATTTGTTTATAAAATCAGCGCCTGACCGGACGCTGATATACATGCATAACCACCCGAGTACAGGTACTTTTTCTGCAACAGACATTAAAACATTTAAGGATACTCCATCATTGAGGAGTATGACAGCTGTGGGGCATGATGGTTCTGTTTATGTGATAGAAAGGACTTATAAATCGGAATGTGAGCGGTTTATAGGAGATTATGCCAGATTAGCGAATGAATATCTGGAAAAGGGCATAATAAATAATGGAACTAGAGCAATCAATGATATGCTTAAGATAGCCAGTGAATATCATATAATATATAAGAAAGGGGCACCTAAAAAATGATGAATGTCAAAGAATTAAAGGGAATAGATGTGCATTTAAAGGAAATAGACAGGTTGATTCAGTTGTCCCCTACGAGGACGGTTGACCGTTCTCAGATTAGAAACCCGAAAGAGATTGAAAGGCATGAGCAAATGAAGCAGTATGCTTTGCGGTTGGGGATTAACCTTTATATGACGGATGATACAGAATCCGGCTATGACAAAGATAAAGAAGAAGCATATCTGTTTATTACGAGGGGACAGAAAGTTCCGGAAGAACTTGAAAAAAAGCTGATTCAGAGAGAACGGGACAGGATAGCCAGAGAGAAGCAGAAGCAAAAAGAAAATGAAGCATAGGTCTGTAAAATGGGAAAAATAGATTCTTTAAAAGATGTAATAGGGGCAAAGGTAGCAATCATGGTAGAGATTGTGATGCATATTTTAGGTTGTTCCTATTCAGATGCCTACTACATTATTGTAGGTTCAGACACATATCATCTTATGCAAGAGCAAGTTTATAAGACGCTGCATGATAGTCCTCAGGCAAACTTGTCTGATATAGGCGAGGAGTTAAGGAAAGCGGGAAATAAACTGGGACAGATGATTACGGATACAAATATCAAGCGTGCAATGCTTCAAATGAGAGAAGAGAACATTCGGAAAAATGATTAGCGTAAGAGACCTGCAAGGTATTGACGATATATTACAGGATATGCAGAGATTAGAAAGGCAGTTGCCGAAAAGAAGCTTGGATGAATTTCCTCTCAGGACTTCGGAAGAGATTGAGAACGAGGAAAGAATGATACAGTATGCTTTGAAGCTGGGAATTAACCTGTGCAGTACAACCGATCAGGAGCCAGACTTTGACGAAGATAAAGAGAGGGCATTTCTCTATATTATGAAAGGACAGAAAGTTCCGGAAGAACTTGAAAAAAAGCTGATTCAGAGAGAACGGGACAGGATAGCCAGAGAGAGACAGAAGCAAAAAGAAAATGAAGCATAAGAAGTCAGGTGGTGCTTTTATGGAAATAATAAGCAAAGAAAGCATACTGAACAAACTTTCAGAGATAAGCAGAAATACAGGGTTGATATTAGGTTTAGCTGGTTCTTATGCCAGAGGAACAAATGATAAGGATAGTGACATAGATATTGTAGTGGATACAAAGGAACTGGATATTCCTACAATAGAAAAATTAAAAAATGCTTTTATTCCGGTGAAGGCAGATGTGCTGATTACAGATTTGCTTAAACAAGAAGATACGGCATTGGATGACCTGTTGATCAGCATAGGAGTGGGAAAAAATCTGGATAGTGTTTATAAGAGCATTATGAGAGAGGTGATCTGGGTTGGCGAAAAGTCTTAGCGATAAAAGCGGTTAAGGCTTTAATCAAGGATTGTACCGAAAGGAAGTCAGGTGGGACATAAAGTCTCGCCTGTCTTTTGGTTTATGAGGATGTAGCGTTTCTGTGTGCTGGTGGCAGCTTCTAAGAAATCGAGTTGGAGCGTGGAAAATGAAAATGCAGCCAGCATATGAGTGGATTTATGGGTGCGTATGAGAACCGGACAGGCAGTAAATAGAATCAGAGCAGTTGTTGGAAAATATAAGAAGGAGA
>JAQERH010000067.1 GCA_027698105.1 Lachnospiraceae bacterium AM93-12TA | reverse complement strand
GGGCGGATTCCGGACTTTCACCAGTTAGAGACGTGCGCCGCCGGGCGCACTAATAAACAGAGGGATAAAAATGTTTTCCTTGTTCCAGTTAAAGTCACTGGAAAACATTTTTATCCCTCTGCCGTTTTACCATAGGCTCCCAAGCCGTCAATTATGTTTCTTTCTCATACTGCAGTACCGCATCTCTGGGGATAAACAGACTGACCTCCTGTCCTTCTTCAAAAAATACAGGGCTGTTAAACAATCTGGATACCTTAAACTGCAGATCCGATACATTTACATAATACAATACTGTATTTCCCTGGGGAATTCTTCCTGTTATTGTTCCCGAAAGAGTATATCCCCCTTTTCTTTGCTCAAAACCTTTTTCAGAATCTCCGGAAATTTCAATCAGCTCTGGTCGGATACACACATCCTGTCTCCACGGCTCTCCGGTTACATCCTGAAACTGTGCTGCCGTCACCATATTATAATTTCCCATAAAGCTGGCGGCAAAGGCTGTCTTTGGATGTGCATACAGATCCAGCGGTCTGGCTGACTGCTCCACAATCCCCTGATTCATCAGATGAATCGTATCTGACATGGACATGGCCTCATCCTGATCATGTGTAACAAAAATAGTAGTCATTCCCAGCTCCCGGTGAATTTCCTTAATCCTCTTCTGAAGAGCTTTCCTGAGCTTGGCATCAATGGCACTAAACGGCTCGTCCATTAATAGAACCTTAGGTTTTGTCACAATGCAGCGGCACAGGGCAACTCGCTGCTGCTCTCCTCCTGACAGCTGAGAAGGATATTTTTTTTCACTGCCTGCCAGATCGACCATCTTCAGCGCATCCGTAATCCTCTCTTTGGCTTCTGCCTTTGATACCCCCTGTATTTTCAGCCCGAATGCAATATTGTTATATACATTCATAGTCGGAAACAGGCTGTACTGCTGAAAAATCATTCCAACATTTCTCTGGCGGGGAGGCGTATGCGTAATTTCCTCCCCATCCAGCAAAATGCGTCCGGAAGAAATCGGTTCCAGACCTGCCAGACATCGAAGCAGTGTGCTTTTTCCGCATCCAGAGGAACCCAGGAGCGTAACGAACTCCCCCTTTTCCACAGACAGGCTGAGATTTTTCAGCACATGCTGGGAACCATAATATTTTTCAATCTGCTCAAATGAGATATAAGCCATCTTTCCTCCTGCGGTAAACGCATCCTCCTATTTTCCTATTGCTGCATCCATAAAGCTGGAAGCTACAATATCTTCATATGGAATACTCTTTTTAATGAGTCCCTGGTCTACACAGAATTTTTCCATTGTCTCATATCCCTCAGGAATAATCTCTCCTGTCTCAGAGAATGAATCCTTAATACACTCAAATTTTGCAGTCAGCTCATCAACTGTCATACTGTCATACATAGGGGAAATTAATTCTGCCAGCTCCTTGGAAGTATGCTCATTAATCCACTTTAAAGCTCTGGAAGAAGCATTTACAAACGCCTGCACTGTTTCAGGATTTTCCTCTGCAAATTTTTTTGTACAGGTTACAATGGTTGTCTGGCAGAACTGGGAACCATACAGTTTTTCGTGAGTTTCAGAGTCTGTGCAGTCTAACAGAATATTGGCGTTAGGAACTGTTTCCTCTAAAACAGCTTTGTTATAAATATCGAAGAAAATTCCGTCTACCTGCTTCTCACCTAAAGCGACAATGGCAGAACCATAATCAAGGTTAATGAAATTTACATCATTTTCGCTAAGACCACCGCTTTTAAGCATGGATAAAACGAAGGAATATGGAGCGGAACCAGGCATTCCGGCAAAAATTGTCTTTCCTTTCAAATCAGCCACTGTCTTAATATCTTCTGCTGTTGCGAACGCATAGGTACGGCGGTTTGTATTGGTTAAAATCAGATTTGATTCCATTCCCTCATCATAAGCAGTCATTACAGGCTCAGCAGAAAGCAGGCAGAAATCAGAATCTCCTGCATGCATTCCCTGGAATGCAATCGGTCCATCTTTATAGAGCATAAACTCTACATCCAGTCCTTCATCCTCAAAGTATCCCAGCTGCTCTGCCGCATAAGCAGATGCCCAGCAGATTCCGCGGAACTCCGAAACTACAACCTTCTTCAGCTCCTTGCTCTCTTTTGTCTCCTCGCTTTTGCTGCTCTCAGCCGCTGTCGTCTGGGCTGCACTTTCAACTGGCGCCTTTGTCTCCCCTGTTCCCTCTGTCTTTGTTCCGGAACATCCCATCAGTGCAGCTGCTGCAATACTGGCAGCACACATAAAAGATACCCACTTTCTCATTTGTCATTGGTTCCTTTCTGCATTTTATTTTTTAATTGCTTTTACTTTCTTTTTCTTCCCCAATATTTAAGGACGTCTGAGGTCTCCATTTCAAAAGAGCTTCTTCCACTCGATCTAATCCAAAATTCAAAACCAATCCAAGAAGAAGCAAAATAAAGATACAGGACATCACACGCTTCATGTTAAAATAGGATGTTGCATAGGCAACCATCCAGCCGAAGCCCGCTCCGGCTCCCATATACTCGCCTACAATAGCTCCAATCAGGCTGGCACTGAAACCTGAGCGGATTCCTGATAAAATCCAGGGCGTACAGGTGGGAAGCACCACCATATACAAAATCTGTGACTTTTTAGCTCCCAGAAGACTGGCCGATTCTATCAGCTTTGGCTCCATATCCAAAATGGCTCCGTAAGTTGAAAAAAAGACGCAGAAAAAAGAGCTGAGACCAGCTAAAAAGATTTTAGACTGCATCCCTATACCAAACCAGAGGATATAGACCGGCGCCAGTGTCAGCTGCGGAATACCATGAATTGCCGTAATAATAGGTTTAAAAATCTGTCCTAAAAACGGAAATTGGCCAAATAAAACACCTGCTCCAATACCTGCTATACTTCCATATAAAAGACCTATAAAAGCTTCCTGAAGCGTCACAGAGGTATGTTTCCATAATTCTCCGCTTACAATAAAATCTCTCAGATCACCTGCTATTTCCGATGGGCAGCTGATATAAAAAGACGGCAGACGGCCGCTTTGCACTCCCCACTCCCAGAACACCAGTACAAAAAGAATTAAAAGAGTCCTCAGCAGCAGTGCAGACCATGCTGTCTTTTGTTTCATAAATCGTCTCCTCCTGCCCTGATTTTAGGCCATATAATAAGCCTTTCCATCTTCCAGTCCCGGATCCTCCAGACCTGCTTTTTTCAAATTTTCGCGAAGCACAGCCTTTCTGGAATCCTTCTCAACACCGTTAGCGCTGAGATAAAGTCCATCGCAGACTCCCTTAAAAATTCCGTATGGCATTCCAATACCAATCTCCGTGTCACTCCAGCCGGCCAGATAGCGTGTTCCGGAACAGAACATAGAAATATTCATGGAATTGGTTTCATACGGATATGCCGTACATTCGGAACACAGAGCCTGATTTCCTGTCATTTTAAAATTAGGCTGCGGCCCATAATGGTATGTATATCCCTGAATTAAACGCATGGTTCCAAAAGAATTAGAAAACAGAATCACCACGTCTGGATCATAATCCTCATAAGCTTCCAGCGGCTGTATCAAAAGCCCGTGCGTATGATGCTTACAGAAAGTTAAACTGTTTACCTCCTGCTTGGCAACTGCTAAATCCCGGTACAAACCAAAGGAATAAGCCTCGCATCCGGTAAAATAACGCTCTGAAGGCTCCTCCAGCCCTACGGCGCGCGTTCCGCCTCCACAGATACACTTTGCAATATCTGTTTTCATACATACTCCTAAGCTGGCTGTCTTTACCATCACGCAATATGCCATCTTGGCCCTGGCTTCTTCTACTGGGCAAGCCTCATATTCTTCTTTTGTAAATAAGAATTTGATCCCCACTGATTTTCTGGTTAAGATCTCGCTTGTCTCCAGCTTTGCAAGCGCTTCTTTTTTTGCAATATCCACTTCTGCACCTCCTTTTATTCTGAAAAATGCCATAATAAACCTTCTATTTTATAGCACATTTTCAATAAAATGTATAATCGTTATTTACAATAAAATACATAGTATTATAGAAATATTCTATACTGTTTTTCTATTGTTCAACACTGGTTCACAGCAAAAAGAAGCCTATGGCAGCAGTCTGGCCACTGTCATAGACTTCTTTTATACTTTTACGCTATTCTAGTTACGTTCTCAATGTTGCCCTCAGCCTGTTGGGTTTTAGCAGCAGATCCAACCCGGCTGTAAACGAAGGCACAAGCACATCCGCATGGTTTAAAAGCCTGCCGCAGAGTCCCTCTTTTTCTAATACTGCAATGGACAGATCTGCCGCATCAAACATCTGGATATCATTCAGCCCGTTTCCAAGGCAGACTACGCCGCCTGAAAGACCTTTTACAATTTCTTCCTTGCACTCGGCCGCTCCTTCCCGCGGAAACGTCATAACCTCTATTCCCAAACCGCGGCACTGCTCCTTCACCGTACCATAAGTATCTGCTGTCAGGATATACAGCTGCGCCATCTCTTTTAATTTCAGAATCCTTTCCTTTGCCTCTGCCAGAAATACTCCGTCCACAGCGGCAGTTCCATTATAATCCATCACAATATGACAGATATCAAGTGATTCCCATCCTGGTATCTCAATTCGTATCATCATTCTGCTCCTTTATCCATAAATCCCTTCCAGGAATTCTCTTGTCTCTTCTTTTTCAGGACATGTGAAAAGCTCTTCGGAAGGACGCATCTCTACCAGCTTCCCTCCAAAGAGAAAGGCTGCATAATCCGAGATTCTCCTGGCCTGGGCGATGTTATGGGTTACAATAATGACTGTGTATTTCTCTTTCAGCCGCATCAATGTTTCTTCGATCACAGCCGACGCTTTTACGTCCAGTGCAGAACATGGTTCATCAAGGAGGAGCACTTCCGGCTCTACAGACAGCGCCCTGGCAATACACAGCCTCTGCTGCTGTCCGCCAGACAGATGTAAAGCGCTCTTTCCCATAACATCCTTTACTTCATCAAAAAGTCCTGCCATTCTGAGTTTTTCTTCTGCAATAGCTTTCAGCACAGTTTTATCTCTGATCCCATAATATTTGGGACCATAAATCATATTTTTATAGATGGAAAATGGGAACGGAGACGGGGTCTGAAATACAAGTCCTACTTTTCTGCGCAGTATATCTGTTTTCATAGTTTTAATGTTCTGACTGCCCAGAAAAATTTCTCCTTCTGTCGATGTCCCAGGATCCTCGGAAAGCATGCCATTCATACACCGCAGCAACGTACTCTTTCCGCATCCGGACGGACCGATTATAGCTGTAATCCGATGGGCAGGAATATCCATGGATATATCAGAAAGAACCTTTTCTGCCCCATAGGAAGCACCGACCTTATGAAGTTTCATGACATATTCCATTTTTATATCCATTCCTTTCGCTTCGCTCAGGCACAAAACGTTATGAAAAT
>JAQERH010000066.1 GCA_027698105.1 Lachnospiraceae bacterium AM93-12TA | reverse complement strand
GACATATCTTATATCAGTTTTTTGAGTTTACACAAAACTTGAAACGGTCTCTGTGCTGACTGCCGGATATGTCAGGAACATTATCCACATTGACTCCGGCATCTCTTAATGCTGATAAGGTAGAATCTGTTAATGCTCCTTCATCATCTGCATTGGTGCTGGCTGATATGGTTATGCCTTGATAAACCTCTCCATTTTTAACCATATGACCATAATGCCCATCGTGTAACTCTGATAGCAGATAATACTTACCATTGGACTTGTAAACTCCAGACTGCATTGTAGCGGATTCATCCATGTAATACCAGTTTTTATCTACTTCATCTTGAATCCATCCAGAAGCATAACCTCCTGTATTAAGCTTGTATTTCCAACTACCATCTGCCTGTGTCTCCCAATAAATGGAGTAGGGAAGTTCTGCTGCTTGAACCTCCATAGAACCCAGAGGATTTGTCTGGGCTATGGGTGCTGCTGTTAAACACAACAAAGCTCCTGTTGTTAGGATAAGTCTGTTAAGTCTGATTCTCATTGCTTGCCTCCTATTGTAATCTCACTGTATCAATACACTTAAAAAATAAATTTACTACCACCTATAAACAAGCTCGATTCTAAGTAGTAACTATCATAAAGAAGCAGGAGGAGTAGGAGGAGTTGAACCAATCCGGAACCCTGCTTACCTCATTTTAACAGTACACCGTTAATTGTTCAATGTTTGGTAATTTGGTAACTGCTAGGTTGATAACGCTAACTTGAAATATACACAGAGGGCATCAGTCCTGTAAACTAATACCCTCTATGCTGTCTACACATAGTCAAAACTGACCTTTTTGATATGATTACTAATTCCGCAACGCTGGAAATTATTGCAGTTCTAAATAAACCAGCTACATTACCATGCCTTTATCCGCTTAAAGATACAAGATATCTGATCCTGTCCAATAGGCGGTTCACTTGGATCCCAATAGATATTTGCATAACCTGTAATTTCAACTGTTTCTTCATCTATCAATGTCAATACGCCTCCACTAAGATGTGCGAAATCCAAGCCCCCCATAAACTCCCATTTATTCATTTCAAGGAAAGGACAATGATACATTGAAGCAGAAAGATCATCAGCCATCCAACTAATACCACCATTAGTAGATGTTGATAATTTGTAGTTAAGACTATCCACAGACTGCTCCACTCCATTTTTAGAGTACTTAACTAATTTATATGTTCCTTTTGCCTTCTCTACATCAACAGCACGAACTGATGAATCTGTTAAACTTGTCTGCATCGTCTGTATTTGTCCATCTACTGTCCATGCTCCATCTGCATTTACTGTATAACCATCTATGGTAGTATTCGTTACCAGATAGCCAGCCTCATTAAAATAATAGCTCTCTGATAAACCGTCCTTGTTTCCGTCAAGCCACTGCCATGTAGAAACCGGATAGGAGCCATCATCATTCTGCCACCACCAGCCATTGGAGTCCTGCTTCCATTCGCCTGCAAACGCCGACATGGAAGATAACACTGATAAACCTGCTACCAATCCTGCTGTTACTAATCCTTTACGCTTCATCACACTTTTACCTCCGTACTCTTTAAATTTTAATGTTTATTAGATAATCTTACTGTCAGTACTTATTTTATATTGCTAAATACTACTATACATAGTCAAAGCTGACCTGTTTGATATGATTACTAATTCCGCAACGCTGGAAATATTCATCCAGTGAATACGCCAGAATCAATGCAATCTCTACCGTAGTATCGTATAAGTCAATACGGACACCTGTTTTTTCTGGATCTATCTCCATTGAATGGAAAGTAAAGTCACTATCAAAATCCTGAAGTAACTCTGTAAACTGTTCTGTATCCCAGAATAAACTTGATTCTTCACTGGACAATGCTTCCTTAAAATCAATGCAGATTACATTCACAGGCTTAGTCATATCAGGAATCACTTGCTGCCCTTCAGGCATACAGTTATGTAATGCATTCAATGCCAGCTTACAATAATTACTTTGGGTATGCGAATATTTCTTTGCCAGTAATTCCTCTAATGCTCTACACTGCTCTTTTACTGCCGGAATCAACACCTGTTTGATTTTAGAACCAGCTGCTTTCACTACTACATCTGCCATACTTGCCTCATCAATGTTTATTGAAATCAAAGATACTTGAATCATGTTAGGCTGTCCTCCTATGTTTGATAGGAAAACTAAAAAAGCAAGGTGTAAGCCTCCAACCTCACGCCTCGCTGTCTTTTTGAGTACAACAAATAAACTCCTAGCCATTTTCCATCTTGTCTAAAGCCTAAACTTAGATTATAATGTAATGGCATAGTAGTGGTAGCAACCATTGCGAAAGGTGTTCTGCAAAACACTTTTCACACCTGGGAGAGTGTTCCAGCACTCTTCTAGGTGCTATGCTTTTTTAGTTTTCAAGCTTATTCTAACACAGACAGCCTTTTTATTCAATTAGATTAGTTCATTTTCTTATGCAATCATATTTTCTTATCACGCTCCAGTTCTTTTGTATGCTCCTATTGTAACGCTAACGAACTAATTTGACAGTAGACAATCTGCCGGATTTCACGCTATCCATTTATGGATTATGCAAGAACTCAGCTCATAACAGCCAGCACAAATCAGATACGCTCATATGTTTGTATTTATGTTGGGACTATTTTGCTTTCCAAGCTATTGCATTTTCTTATGTCAACTATTTTTAGACTTGCTATACAGGGAGTTGATATGTATAAATCCACACTGAGAAATGCTTTCCTGCACCAGCCTCATGCTTAACAGGATTTGACACAGCTATAAATCTGGTAATTTGGTAATCAACTCGTCTATGGAATGTCAGCCTGAAACAGGAATGCTCTACTGCCATTAAACTTAAAGCATCACAGCAGTTCACATAGTATCAAGTCTCAATGCCCAATCTACAAGAAAAAGATCTCATAGCTCAAGCAGAGAGGAGATATATCTCAGATTTTTCTAGCACCTATTAGTCACTTAAAAGCTTGGAGAATGGTATTAAATTTTTTTCCTACTGCTCCCAGATTTTAAGGGAGTCTAAAGTAGCAGGGAGTAAGCCAGAGCGTAGCGGTAAGCCAAAGGAATCTCTTCTGAAATGTCAGTGGGGAGGAAGTAGAAGCTATAAGCTCCTATCCGAAGATAAACCAAACATCTCACTCAGCTCTCATACTCCGATATGTTATACCAGATAAACAGAAAAAGCTGCCGAATCCACAGGAACGCTTACTACCAGCTCTCAGAAGCCATACCCGTTACAGCCTTATGCTATCCTGAACGATTATGCCATACTATATCAACCCAGAATGCCACTGAACCCACAGGAACGCTTACTACCAGCTCTCAGAAGCTATACCCGTTACAGCCTTATGCTATCCTGAACGATTATGCCATACTATATCAACCCAGAATGCCACTGAACCCACAGGAACGCTTACTACTATCTCACTGAAGCTATACCCTTAGTTCTTATGCCATACTACTCCGATATGCTATATCGGATAAACCTGACCTGTTAAATTATTCAGTCCGAAGATTAGCTCACATACTTATGCTTACACCCCGGAAAAATACATTTTTCTATATGCCATACTCACAGTTCTTATTGCTATACTGAACAAATATGCTATACTGAGTAAACCTGACCTGTTAAATAATTCAATCCGAAGATTAGCTCACATACTTATGCTTACACCTCGGAAAAATACATTTTTCCATATGCCATACTCACAGTTCTTATGCCATACTGAACAAATATGCTATATCGGATAAACCTTACCTGTCAGAAAATTCAATCCAAAGATTCACTCGCACCCGTATGCTTACACCTCGGAAAAATACATTTTTCCATATGCCATACTCACAGTTTTTATTGCTATACTGAGCGGATACGCTATACTGAGTAAACCTGACCTGTCAGAAAATTCAATCCAAAGATTAACTCGCATCCGTATGCTTACACCTCGGAAAAATACATTTTTCCATATGCCATACTCACAGTTTTTATTGCTATACTGAGCAGATACGCTATACTGAGTAAACCTGACCTGTCAGAAAATTCAATCCAAAGATTAGCTCACATACAAATGCTTACACCTCGGAAAAATACATTTTTCCATATGCCATACTCACAGTTTTTATTGCTATACTGAGCAGATACGCTATACTGAGTAAACCTGACCTGTCAGAAAATTCAATCCAAAGATTAGCTCACATACAAATGCTTACACCTCGGAAAAATACATTTTTCCATATGCCATACTCACAGTTTTTATTGCTATACTGAGCAGATACGCTATACTGAGTAAACCTGACCTGTCAGAAAATTCAATCCAAAGATTCACTCGCACCCGTATGCTTACACCTCGGAAAAATACATTTTTCCATATGCTTATGATAACATATCTATATGCTGTACTACTCCGATACGCCATACCCATAATTCTTATGCCATACCAGGTAAACCAGACCAGACCAGAAATCCAATCTGAAGATTAGCTCATACTCTTATGCCTATACATCACTTTGAATCATCCTATAATATTCCGGATTATTCAAACGATTTCTAATAGTTCGTTCTGATACGCCATACTTCGTTGCCAAGTCTTTAATCTTCCATCCATCCTGCTTCAGCTTTTCAAGCTCGTCCATATCTATCCTCTTTAATGCAGGCTTTATCTCCCCCGTTTTCATCCTCATTTGATGTTCTTTCATATTGCAATGAGCCAAACTGCTCATATCACAGCAATAATTAAACAAAATATCTATAATTTCCGACTGACTAAGTTTTTCTACACATAATGTATAATATAAAAATTTGTTCTTGCTTGCCTCCCTACTATACGTATACTTCCATGGATTTTTTCTGATATC
Organism: Lachnospiraceae bacterium AM93-12TA; assembly: GCA_027698105.1. Classification (GTDB taxonomy): domain Bacteria; phylum Bacillota; class Clostridia; order Lachnospirales; family Lachnospiraceae; genus Otoolea. The sequence goes on along the minus strand of JAQERH010000066.1, from coordinate 593 downwards.
TGTTAACATTTCCTTCATATCCATGTCGCTTAAATTATCCCATTGATACTCCCAAGGTTTTTTCATGCTTATCTCTCCTTTTCTTTTTTCTCTTACTTATCGGAATGCTTACTTCAGCAGTCGATTCAAAATCGGGATTTTTTGGAACAGACTGTATATGTAGTCCAAGTCTCCATCCTGTTTCCGTTTCTGCTCGATATATTGCTCCTTGTCAGTCATATAGCAGCAACAGCTCATAATATACAATAGAAGCTGCGTTTCAGTGATTCCCTGTCTCTCTGCCCGTTTTATCAAGTCCCAGATTCCACTCTTACGGGATAAACAATTCATATAGCTGAGCATTTCTCTATCTTTCTGCTTAATATCAGAAAGGATCTGCTCCTTCTCCTCTTCTGAAAGTTCTCGCCAGTTATATCTTGTTCGGATACTCACGCTCTCATCTCCTAACCTGCTATTTTTTGGTAATTTGGTAACCAATCCATTAACGATGCACCGTTAACTGATAAATGCTTTATAAGCCAGAGGCAATGCCCCTGACTTATAAACCATGGTCTCTATTTAATTTTTCTTGCTCCTGCGTCCTCTCCGCTTGC
>JAQERH010000065.1 GCA_027698105.1 Lachnospiraceae bacterium AM93-12TA | reverse complement strand
TAAGTCTATCTTACATCAGTTTGAAGGTTTACACAAACTTTGGGATACTCCCAGAGCGAGGGCATCGCTCAATCATCTAATTTGATGATTTTGCGACACCCTCTTTTCATAGAATCCTTATTTAATTTCTTCCACAGCATTGTTGTGAGCAAAAGGTATTTCAATTCCATTTGATTTGCAATGCTCTTCTAAATTCCTTACAAATTCTGTTTTATCCAAATGTTTCAGTGCATCATAGCACTTTAATATATAAGTGTTTACTAAATTGGTTTCATTGTTCAAAAACTCATATACACTATCTGGATCAGCATTCCATCTCTCGGCCAAAACCTCCACCATATCATTCATAAAAGAAATTTGTTCATAGGTTACTTCACCAGAAACTAATTCTGCATTATTTTCCAGCTCTTCTTTTGTTATGTAGCCCTGGTACTCAATTCCGTTTAGCTGATATGTGATTTCCACAAAATTATTTGTTACTTCATTCCAAACATGAATTTCTGTATTTCTCGGAATTTCCGTCAATTCAGTTGCTTCTACGCTTTCTTCCTGACGCAAAAAGGTTGTAGCTATCACTTTATAAATCGGCTCACTGCAATAACCTAAAAGACCAGATAAGAATTCAAGCGTTATCCATACCACAATCGCTACGATAGCCTGTTTTCCTAATTCCCCTTTTTCACGAAGGAAAATCTTAATACGTTCAATAATATCCGGAGATTCTATAATCTCAATAATTTCCTCTACCGTTTCTTCATCAAGATTTTCTTCAACACCATCAATAAAATCATAGTAATCCCATAACGATGTATCTATTTGACTTTCTAAAACTTCATGCAAATGAGTCAACAAACTTGGTTCTTCAAATACACGGTTTGTCACCGAAGAAAGCTTCGCTAAACTATCCATAACCGGTGTTATATTTTGCAAAACTTTTGTGCTCACAGACCATGGCTCTATAAGTTCTGCCATTTGACGACTGACACATGTTAACTCATTTATTCCTCTATAGCTTTCCAGCGCAGAAGTTAAATTTCCAAATGCAGTGGTATAACTATTTAAAGGAGCTAATAACCTTTTCGTTCTCTCAGCTTCTTCACGCAAAATTCGCAAAGCTCCATCTTCATGCAACGCAGCAATCGTTTTCTCGTACTGGCGTAAAGCCTGGATTGCAGGACTCTCTTCTAAAGTTTTTATTGCAGAGAACGCTCCAGAGTAATTTAATCTATCCATAATTTCTTGCTGTTTTCTTATTACTTTTTCTAATTCATTCATGACCACCAGTCTCCATTGTTCCAAAATCTTTTGTAAAATCTTTTATATATAATTGTACCACTAATGTAGGTTTTACAAAAGGGCTGACTCACATCTGAGCCAGCCCCTAAATCCATTATTCACAATATATAACTTCTGCCATAACTACTTCCTCCGCCATTGCTTTCAGCAGATTCATGTGCCTTACCCAGGTCATAGCGTCTATTTCCCTATCCGGAGCCGGATTCTTTTCAAGCAGTCCGGCCATAATCACTTCCACTCTTTTCTCTGCAATCTCCTGCACTTCATACAGATGCGGGAACAGCTGCTCAGTCAGCACCAAGTCATCGAAAATCATTGGTTTCTGTTCCTGTAGAAACGCCCTACGCATCCTGCCATACTTATTCAGCCTCTTTTCTTCAACAGGCTGTAACTTAATTAACGGAATCAAATAGTCTCCTGCCCCTGCACATGCAGGCTCATTATACTTTAAAACTTCATTATTCTTCTGTTTACTCATTTGTAAATCCTCCGTGATTTTATGATTTTTCACGGCGATTTTTGGAATTTTTCACGTTCAAAACAGTACTGTCATATCAGGGATTTTCAAAAAATTTGGCGTACAAAATGGCGTACTTGAGGGTGTTCGAGTGCCGATTTTCCTTGATTTTACTGGTTTTTTCGAGGGTGTGTTCATATCATGCCGTGGCAAATAAATAGCACTCTGACATATCGTTTCATATCCTGGTATAACCTCGTTTTTCCTTGTATTCTCTACATTTCAAAGCATTTGCCCTAATACTATATGTAGGCATAGTATAGCATATCTTCGCATATCTAGGCCAGCAAAAAAAGTAAATTCACAGGTAAATTCTCTGTCCCTATGGATTTCAGGCAAAAAAAAGATTCCGGACTATGCCATCCGGAACCATTTTCCTGTCTGTTCTTTTTCGTTGATCTCCTTCATTGCCTCCAGACGGTCTACTTCTCTTTTGGCGTCCACCAGACCCAGATGAGTATACACATTCATCGTTACTTCAATCGAACTATGCCCCATCAGATATTGCAGCGTTTTCGGACTAATACCGCTCTTCGCCATATTCGTACAGTAGGTATGGCGGCAGATATGAGGGGTAATCTTCGGCAGCTTCCTTTTATTCTCTTTGTTGTGCTTCTCAACTGCACGCTGAAAACGCTTTTCCCACTGATACGATACCATTGCCTTTCCCCGTCTGTCCAGAAACAAAAATCCACTGTATCCGTCTATGATCTGCTCCACCTTTGGGGATTTCCGGTTCTCAAGCACTCTCTGAAATGCTTCATAAACCTCTTCCGTCATCGGCAGGATTCTTGTTCCTGCATTGGTCTTGGTTTCCTCGATGTACTTTCCTTTATGACCTGTGGTTTGCAGCTGATGGTTGATATTGATTATACGCTCTTTCATATCAATGTCTCTCAATGTCAGTCCGCTCAGCTCTGAAACTCGAAGTCCGGTTTTAAACAGGATAAACATCCCGTCATAGCACTCACGATAGGTCTCGTCATTCTTCACAAAGTCCAGAAATCTTTTCTCCACGCTTGGCTCCACTGCATCCCGTTTACTGGAATCATTGATTAAGACCTCCTTTAACTCAAAGTCAAACGGGTTCTTTCTGATGAAATCGCTCTCTGCCGCCAGTGCAAATGCCGGACGAAGCACACCACGAATCGAATGAATGCTGCTGTATCCTTTTCCTTTTTTCTGTAAGCCTACAATCCATTCTTTGGCATCCAATACCCGAACCGTGTCAATCCGTTTTTCTCCAAACGGGTCTTTTTTCAGGAAGTTCACTACGGTACGGTAGCCGTTCTGGGTCGTTGGGCGTACCCCGTTTTTCGTATTCAGATATTTTTCTACCAGCTCCAGAACGCTCAGATCTCCACCACGGTACAGAATCCCGTTCCTCTCGTTTTCCTTAAGCTCTCTGATTTTTTCCCTAAGGGAGAGATCCGTTCTCTTGCCGGACGGAACCCTGTCATGGGGTTCCAGCTTCCAACTGTATATATAACTCACTTTTCTGGTCAGCGGATCCTTATATGTATACATATAACGCCCATCTGCTCTCTGCTGTTCTCCGTCCCTTAAAATCCGTCCTCTATTATCTTTTCGTTTCTCACTTACTGCCATTGTTCTGTCCCCTTTCGTAATCCCTTATACACAGCTTGCAGCATCCATAAACTGCTCAAACTTCACTCTCTTAATCAGTACCTTTGTCCCATTATTCAGTATAAAATCCTCCTGTGGCTGCTCCTGTATAATCTGACGGAGCTTCTTTTCTCCCAGATTGAAATACTCGCTCGCCTCTCGGATCGTCAGGCTGTATTTATGCCACAGCGGCACTCTTTTCTCGTTATCCATACACATTTCCTTTCTGTCTGGGAGGGTAACGCTGACCCTCCCCGTCTGTCTATTGCCATTCTTCACAGTGTTTTCACTCAATTTTTATGTATCCTGCCGCTTACGCAGCCACCTCTGGTACAGTTGATACTTCCGTACTCAGGTCTATGTAATATCCGGCAGACTCCGGCAGTTCATAGTTGACCCAGATAAACTCCTCGCCAACCCCCTTCTTACTCTGATTGGAGCAGGAATGTACCAGATCTGCCAGTTTATAACGCCTCCAGTTTTGTCCACACTGAAACAGATATTTGTCATACAGATGATCCCCTCCAGCATAACCGCAAAGCATGATTTTACAGGTAGCGTCCCGAATCGTTTCAAGCATCTTTACCTGAGCCTCATCCGTTAAATCGCACTGATAGATGTTCTTATTTCCTCGCAACTCCAACACATAAGGCGGATCGGCAAATATAAAGGCATCTGAATTGTATTTTACCTTGTCCTCTCCCATTAAACTGATACCGTCCGCATTACGAAATTCCACATTCTGATATCGGTCACAGATTATCGGGAACTTCCAAGCCACCATATCTCCAAATTGTTTTCCATTATAACCGGAATAATGCTTCCCCATTCCATTATAAGACAGCTGGATAAGCAGATACTTACATCGTGCTCGCTCAAAATCACTGAGTTCCTCTTTCTGATCCAGCTTTTCCTTTGCCTCCTTAAATGCCTCTTCTGTCAGTGGCTGAGTCTGGAATGTCTGAATCAGTTTTTTTACCTGCTCCCTGTCTTTCATTACCTTATGTAATGTATAAAGATCCCGATCCAAATCATTGACTGTTTCTCTTCCTTTGCACTGTTTATTTATCAATACTGCCCCAGAACCAAAAAACGGTTCATAATAATAGCTGTAATCCGGAAATAACGGATATAGACAGTCAACCACTCTGAACTTGCCGCCTGTCCACGGCATAAAGCTAATATTTCTCATTTATGCCGCTCCTCTCTTTTCTCAGGTTCTTCTTTGCCTATATATTTCATAATCTTATCGACCTGCAAACAGATCCCCCTTATCCCGTCTTTTGTATTTTTATAATCGTTTCTATTTTTGCTACACAAGGTATATTCAAAAACCTTCAAGTCTCTCACAAACTCCTGATACTTCCAGCCTTCAAAGTTCTCCTCCTCAAACCATTTCTTAAAAGTCGGATTAGGAATCTTATAGTAACTATTGTTATCCTTATCCTCAAAGTCCCACGTCATACGCTCTACCTTACTTGCCGCTTTGATTTTCTTACAAAGCACTTCCAGGACATCCTCAAAATTCGATGCTGCATCATTGCTTGCCTCATATTGAAGTTTTCCAAGATTCCCCTTGATTTCCTGGACAACCGTTTTCACTTCGTTTCTTTTCAAGCCATAACAGGTAAACTCATTGAATCTCGCTTTATTGTCCACAACCTTATCGAACGGTACCGTAAAACTTTTATAAGTAAGGTTCTCCTCTTTATTTGTCGTTGTAAGATGGATATATCGGTATCCGGTAACACGGTCAAAGATTCCTGCCATTTCAACCAGCCATTTCTCATTATTCAAAAGTTCCATTTTTTTATCCATGTTTGATTCCTCCATTAGTTCTTTTCTATATTAAAGCGCAAAAGCGTTTAGCGTCTAATCATCCATATTCCGCTGTCAAGGTACAGTTTTTTTGCTATAGCTTTAAATGTCATAATATTCTGTCTATTTAATGTATTTCTATGTTATTCTGCTTAAACAAGCCACTTTTACACAGACTTTTCCCACTTGAACACACCACTCCCCAAAATAAGTACTCTGCAATCGCCAAACAGGCGCACTTCTTCTAGGTTATGGGGGCGATTTCTAAGCTCTCAGGACTGTTTTGTGTCCCTCTCGCTTACAAGTATATACTAACATATTGGTAGCTTTTCTTGAATATCAAGCACTTTTCTACCAATAGTTCACGCTTAATCAGTATACATATCGGTAATGTATTAGTAATCTTTGCTTTTTATTGGAAAGCACCATGAAAAAAAGACGTCAGGTAAACCTTG
>JAQERH010000064.1 GCA_027698105.1 Lachnospiraceae bacterium AM93-12TA | reverse complement strand
TTCATTACTATTTGTGCCGCCAGCCAACGGCGGCGGAATGGAGATTTTTATGAAGCAGTTTATTTCTGTCAGCAAAAAAAAACTTGATCTCCTGCTTATACCGCTCTGCTTGTTTCTCTACTTTAAAATATACTGGTTTATCTGCTTATTTGTCACAGAATCGCTGCTGTCTGTTCCCATTGTGCTCCTCAATATTCTGGATATTCTCTTTGGAGCTTTTTTTCTGTTTTCAGCTGCTCCATGTTCCTATCTTCTCCGCTCTCTGCTCTTAAAATTTTTGACAAATTAAAAGAGGGAGTCTCCTTCTTACCCCATCATCTGCACCAGCACGCCTCCCAGCGTCAGCATCAGGGCGCCGCAGGACCGGGTGACGATCTGGGCGAATGGGAGAAGCTCCATGCGCTTCGCGCTGCTTAACACAGCCACATTTCCGGAACCTCCCATATTGGTAGTACACATGCCGGCGGCAATGGCGGATTCCAAGGGGTAGAAGCCCACCAGGCGGCCCACCGCCCCGGCTGTCATGGTAATCACCATCACAGACGCCGCTATGGTGAAAAAATAAAAAGGCGTCATGGTCTGCATGATAGCTTTCAGGTTAATCAGAGTCATGCCGATTCCAGTCAGAGCTGCCGCTGTCCAGCTGTGAATGGCAAACTGCCCCCACTGTCTGGCTGCATCCTCCAGTTCCTCCGACAAAATCCCCGTCCCCTTTACAATGACTACAGCCACGATCATCCAGGCGTAGGCCGGCACAATGCTGATAAAATGATTGCAGAGGGCTCCCAGCCCATAAAAGGCCAGGGAAATGATAAGCCCTTTGGAAAGCTGTGGAATCGACGGCTTCATGGGAATGGGATCCGGCGCTTTCGTCCCGTCGTTGACCAGGCGGCCGTTTCCGGTAAGAGACGGGCGTCTCTCTCCCAGGTTGTTGGCCAGACCGCCGAATACAATCGCCACACAGTTTCCGAGGACTGTGGCAGGCGCAATTCTCGTAAGAATCTCCCCTGCGTCAGCTCCCAGAGCCGAAGCGTACATACCTGACAGGGGAACTGCCCCGGCTGTCATGCCGCCGCTTGTCATGGGGACTCCGATGAAAAGGATTCCCTCCAGAAAGGAATGTCCCATAAAAAGCCCCAGAATGCCAGCAGTCAGAACACCTGCGGCCAGGGAAATCACTGCTGTCGGCAGCAGCTTAACTGTAGCGCGGATTAACAGATTTCTGTCAATATTAAACAGACTTCCAGTGATCAGTGCAGAAATGTAAAACACCAGAAAACCCTGCTCATTGACAAAGCTGTCCACTGTCTCATACGCATCCTGTGGAAATACTCCTGCTGCCTGCAGAACCGCCGCCCCCAGAATGCAGACCACGGACCCCCCCAGGTAGGTTTTTACCACTGGAATGGTATTTCCCAGGGTATTAAGTCCTGCTCCCAGCACCATCAGCAGAATCAGGGCGCCTGCCAGGCCGTTTGGCAGACACCCTGTATACATGCAGACCGCTACCAGGAAAAGCGTCAGCAGATAGGGAAGCCTAATAGCTCCTGATCGCGTCTGTCCCATCGTCGCCTGTCTTCTCTATCTTTCTGATTTCCACATAGTATCCGGCCTTATCATTTATCTTTACATAGGCCCGATCCCCGGCCTTACAGCCGCGGATAGCCTTTCCCAGAGGAGACTCAATGCTGATCTTATTTTCCAGAGAGTTTCCCCGGATACTGGTTACGAGACGGTAAACGTCCTCCTCCTCGTCATCCTCAAAATAGAGTGTGACTGTATCATTTAAGCCTACCTCGTCCTCTCTGGACTGGTCAGACACCACCCTGGCATTCTTGATCATGTTCTCCAGATAGCGGATACGACTCTCATTTCTGTTCTTATCCTTTTTAGCCGCATAATACTCAAAGTTTTCGCTCAGATCCCCCTGGGCTCTGGCCTCTTTCACCGCTTCGATGGCTTCCTTTCTCACTACCAGCTTTCTGTAGTCAATCTCTTCCTGAATCTTCTCAATATCCTTTTTTGTCAGCTGCTCCCGCATGATTTCACTCCTAAATCACGTGGCCTCTGGCCTTCATGACATCAATCACCTGATCCACGTATTTCTCACAGATCGCATTGGTCTCAGCCTCTACCATCACGCGGACTACTGGCTCCGTACCGCTCTGGCGAAGCAGAATCCGTCCTGTATCTCCCAGGGCATCTGCTACCTTCTGAACCTCTGCCTGAACCTCCGGATCATCCTGAGCTGTCTTTTTATCGTGAACTCTCACATTTTTAAGCACCTGAGGATAAATCTCTACCTCGTCAGCCAGCTTCTTGAGACTTTCCTTTTTCTCCAGCATAACCTCCATAATCTTTAAGGAGGTAAGGATTCCGTCTCCTGTTGTAGCATGCTTGCTGAAAATAATGTGTCCTGACTGCTCGCCGCCCAGGCAGTGGCCGTTCTGGGACATATTTTCATATACATACTTGTCTCCTACCGCTGTCTTTTCAAAGGCAATTCCTTCTCTCTCCAGAGCCTTATAGAGGCCGAAGTTAGACATAATCGTGGTGACAACCGTATTGTTTACAAGGCTTCCCTGCTCCTTCATGTACTTTCCGCAGACATACATGATCTTGTCGCCGTCCACCAGATTACCCTCGCCGTCTACAGCCAGGCAGCGGTCAGCGTCTCCGTCGTAGGCAAAACCCACGTCCAGGCCGTTCTCCACCACATACTTCTGAAGATCTCCCATATGAGTGGAACCACAGTTGGTGTTGATATTGACACCATCTGGATTATTGTGAATCACATGAGTTTCTGCACCCAAGGCATCAAACACGTTTTTAGCAATAGCGGAAGCACTTCCGTTGGCGCAGTCCAGTCCCACCTTCTTATTCTTGAAGGAGCGGGTGGCAATGGAAATCAGATAGCCGATATAGCGGTTTCTTCCTGCCGCATAGTCTACGGTACGGCCAATCTGATCTCGCACAGCATAAGGAATCTCTCCCATCTCCCCGTCCAGGTACTTCTCAATCTCTGTGATAACCTCTTCCTCCAGCTTCTCACCCTTCTCGTTGATGACCTTGATTCCATTGTCATAGAATGGGTTATGGCTGGCGGAGATCATGATTCCGCAGTTAAACTCCTCTGTGCGGACTACATAGGAAACACTGGGAGTCGTGGTGACGTGGAGCAGGTATGCGTCTGCCCCTGAAGCTGTCAGACCGGCTACCAGTGAATACTCGAACATATAGCTGCTGCGTCTCGTATCCTTTCCAATCACAACCCGGCATTTCTCCTCCGGCTTTTTCTTTCCGTAATACCAGCCGAGGAAACGGCCTACCTTATAGGCATCCTCCACTGTCAGCGTTACGTTTGCCTCGCCGCGGAATCCATCCGTGCCAAAATACTTTCCCATGTTTCCTTTCCTCCTGTTTTATGTCAACTAGATATATTCCCCGTTCTGTCCTGCTGCCCCTGACCTGTCTGATTCCGCCTACAGAATCTCCTTTAAATATCTGCCTAAGGCATCCTGCCATGTTGGAAGCGGTTCAAAACCGTTGGCAGCCAGCTTGCTCTTATCCATACGGCTGTTCATCGGGCGTTTGGCCTTAGCGGGGAACTGAGAGCTGTCTACCGGCGTTACCTTCACCTCTGCCATGCCTGCCTGCTTAAAGATCTCGCAGGCAAACTCATACCAGCTGCAGAAGCCCTCATTGGTCGCATGATAGCGTCCGTAATGCTCGGACTCTGTCATATCCACCAGAAGTCTTGCCAGATCATACGTATAAGTAGGAGATCCAATCTGGTCATCTACCACACTGACTGCACCTTTCTCCTCTCCCAGGCGCAGCATGGTTCTGATAAAGTTCTTTCCATTTACACCAAATACCCAGGCAATGCGGACAATAAAGAACTTTTTCACCAGCTCTTCCACGGCCATCTCGCCCTCGCATTTTGTCACTCCGTATACATTTAACGGATCTCTTGCATCATCCGGCTCCCAGGGACGTGTACCCTGTCCATCAAACACATAATCTGTGCTGATATACACCATTTTAATATCCAGATCCCGGCAGACAAGGGCAATATTTCTCGTCCCGTCAGCATTCACACGGCGGCACAGATCCACATTGTCCTCAGCTGCGTCTACTGCAGTATATGCGGCGCAGTGGATGACTGCATCTGGATTCGCCTCTGTAATCACCTGGCGGCAGGCTTCCCCATCCGTGATGTCCATTTCATCCACATCTACGCCTACAGCCTCATGTCCTCTCTTTGTCAGCTCATTTACCACATCGTAGCCCAGCTGGCCCTTTACGCCTGTCACTAATACTTTCATTATAATCTGTCTCCATACATTTCTTCAAAATAGTTCTGGTACTCTCCGCTGATAATGTGCTTCCACCAGTCCTGATTGTCCAGATACCACTGAATGGTCTGGGCAATTCCTGTGTCGAAATTGTACTTCGGCTCCCATCCCAGCTCAGTCTCCATCTTGGTCGGATCGATGGCATAGCGAAGGTCATGGCCTGGGCGATCCTTCACATACTTGATTAAGCTCTCCGGCTTGTCGAGGGCTTTCAGAATCGTCTTTACTACCTCGAGATTCGTTCTCTCGTTGTGCCCTCCGATGTTGTAGACCTCACCCTCGCGGCCCTTGTGAATAATCAAATCAATGGCCTCACAGTGGTCAGATACGTGGAGCCAGTCGCGGACATTGGCGCCGTCTCCATAAACAGGAAGCTCCTCATCAGCCAGAGCGCGGCTGATCATAAGAGGAATCAGCTTCTCCGGGAAATGGTAAGGACCGTAGTTATTGGAGCAGCGGGAAACAGTCACCGGAAGTCCGTAGGTTCTGTGGTAAGCCAAAACGAACAGGTCTGCTGCTGCCTTGGAGGAAGAGTAAGGGCTTGAAGTGTGAAGCGGTGTCTCCTCTGTGAAGAACAGATCCGGACGGTCTAACGGAAGATCGCCGTACACCTCGTCGGTGGATACCTGGTGATAGCGCTTAATACCATACTCCTTGCAGGCGTCCAGGAGAGTAGTCGTTCCCATTACATTGGTGCGGACAAAGCTCTCCGGATCGGTGATGGATCGGTCTACATGGCTCTCAGCGGCAAAGTTTACCACTACATCCGGCTTCTCCTCTTCAAATAATCGGAAAATAAACTCTCTGTCAGCAATATCACCCTTTACAAACTTGTAGTTCGACTTTCCTTCCACTGGCTTTAAGGTTTCCAGATTGCCTGCATAGGTTAAAAGATCCAGATTTACAATCTGGTAGTCCGGGTACTTATTTACCATGTGGTGTACAAAATTTCCGCCGATGAAACCGGCTCCTCCTGTTACAATAATTTTCATATCTGTTTCTCCTGTCTGACTTTTTCTATCATTTCTGAAATTTCAGTTTTTATCTTAGTTCTGATGGAGCTTATCTACATATTTTCCGTCTAAAATGTCTTTTAAATACTTTCCGTACTGATTTTTCTTATAAACTTCGTAGGCAGCCATCACATCGTCCCGGCTGATCCAGCCGTTTAAGTAGGCAATCTCCTCCAGGCAGGCAATCTTTCTGTGCTGGTGAGTCTCTACTGTCTTGACAAAGTTCGTAGCCTCTACTAAGGACTCGTGGGTTCCTGTATCCAGCCAGGTAAAGCCCTGTCCTAACAGAATCACGTCCAGCTCTCCCTTTTCCAGATAAATACGGTTCAGATCTGTGATTTCCAGCTCGCCTCTGGCAGACGGCTTTAAGCTCTTGGCAAACTCCACCACCCGGTTGTCATAGAAATACAGACCTGTCACACAGTAATTGGACTTGGGGTTCTCCGGCTTTTCCTCAATGGAAACAGCTTTTCCGTTCTCATCAAATTCTACGATTCCAAACCGCTCCGGATCATCCACATAGTAGCCGAATACTGTAGCACCTGACTCCTTAGAGGCAGCCGCCCTGAGACGCTTTGGAAGTCCCTGTCCCTGGAAAATATTGTCCCCCAGAATCATGGCCACAGAGTCATTTCCAATGAATTCTTCTCCAATGATAAAGGCCTGGGCCAGTCCGTCCGGACTTGGCTGAACAGCATAACTTAAATCAATTCCAAACTGATGTCCATCCCCTAAAAGCTCCTGAAACCGGGGCGTGTCCTCTGGCGTGGAGATAATCAGAATGTCACGGATTCCTGCGCTCATCAGCACAGAAATCGGATAGTAGATCATGGGCTTATCATAGATGGGCAGAAGCTGTTTGGATGTTACCTTTGTAAGCGGATACAGACGTGTTCCTGAGCCGCCTGCTAAAACGATTCCCTTCATATTTTTCTCCTTGTACTTCCTTGTTCACTGCGTATTTCCTGCTTTTAGGCAGACTTATGCACTATAGGTAATATACCATAGATAGGCTCGTTAGTAAATGTTTCCGGCTTACGAAATCCTTAATTCTAAAATGAAATTTTAAATTCCACCGTCCTCTTATGCGGTGGAATTTACCG
>JAQERH010000063.1 GCA_027698105.1 Lachnospiraceae bacterium AM93-12TA | reverse complement strand
TAAAGCTTCTATAGAACCACGCGACTATCGCGTGGTTTTCCTAATACAAAAAGGCACAGACGCAGGTAGCGTCTGTGCAGATACTTATTATTTATTTTTTCCGCAGCACTTCTTGTACTTCTTTCCGCTGCCGCATGGACATGGATCGTTCGGGTAAACCTTCTGCTCATTGCGAACTGTTCCGGAAGCCTTCTGATCTCTGTAAAGCTCTTTTCTCTTCTCTGGAGTCAGAATCGCATCCCACTGCGGAAGGTTGTACAGCCAGTCTGCCTTAGCCTCAACCATATTCCAGTAAAGCTTCTCCGGATCGATCTCAATCTTTACCACTGTATTCTCATCCATAGTCTCGATCTGGTTCTCGTATCCCTTTAAGCTCTCGTTAATTCCGTCTAAGAAACCTGTCATAATCAGAACCTCTGTATCGTACTTCTCAGCCAGCTCCTTAACTGTTCCCTCTACCACCTGGGCAGGATTAGAAAGAATCTGCTCGTAGATTCCCTTCTCAATTGTAAAGTATCCGGACCACAGTTCTTCTCTTTTTTTATCATCGAGTCCGTCGCCGTATGCGAGGTTTCTCCAGTTTTCCAGTAATGTCATAATAACCGCTCCATTCTTTTTCTAATCAGTCGTTCTCGTCTCCTGGCTGCAAAGCTCTGGATACGGGAAAGCTCCCTACCAGTATATAACAAGTCCCGACATTTTGCAATGGATTTCGTTTTTCCGCCGCGACAAATAGTAACCATTCAGCCACGCATCTTCCTGCCTGCTCATGGGGGACAGAAAATTCCGGATATCAAAAAAATGAATCTATTCTGTATATTTTTCTCATAGCTGTCCATAATAAGAGTATCAACAAAAGAGAAAATTTTGAATACTTATCCTCCCCTTTTTAATACCTTGCCTGTTGGCTTCGTGCAGCAGGCGGGGTATTTTTTTATGACACAGAAAATGTAATGATAAAAAGCCGGACAGCTGTTCCTGTACGAAACGCTGTCCGGTTGTCTGTTCAGTTATGCCTGAAACATCTCCCCTGTTTTGTGATTTCCTGTAATCGAATATTCTACCCATTCTGCTACATTGACTGCATGATCCCCAATTCGTTCCAGGTATTTGGCTGCCATCAGAAAGTCCAGGGCTGCCTCGGCTCCAATCCCCTTTTCTTCGATGAGTTTCATAAGCTCCTCTTTTACACAGTCAAACAGACGATCTACCTCATCGTCATCTGCCTGTACCTTCCGGGCCAGAGCCAGATCGCCCTTTACAAAGGCCTCCACGCTGTTCATCACCATGGAAACAGCAGCCATGGCCATCTGATTGATATGAACCCGGCTCTGAAGCCCGCTTCCTGCAATCCGTGGAACCAGTTCGGCGATATCATCTGCCTGATCGCCAATCCGCTCCAGATCGGCGATCATCCGAAGAGCTGCCGAAACATTTCTAAGATCATGGGCAATGGGCTGCTGACGCAGCAGCAGTGTCATACAGCTGTTCTCAATCTCCCGCTCCATGTTGTTGATTTCGTCCTCAAGCCGGTGAACCTGAACGGCAAGCTCTGCGCTTCCCTCTCCCCCAAGGGCTTTGGCTGATAAGGAAATCGCCTCCTCGCACAGCCCCCCCATCTTGATCAGCTGTTTTTCCAGATCGTTTAACTGTCTGTCGAAATTTGTTCTCATCAACCAAACCTCCCTGTAATATAGTCTTCTGTCCGCTTATCCTTCGGCATGGCAAACATTTCTCCTGTATCGCCGAATTCCACACACTCTCCCAGGAGGAAGAAAGCCGTCTGATCAGAAATTCTGGCAGCCTGCTGCATGTTGTGGGTGACAATGATAATCGTGTACTTTTCCTTCAGCTCCATAGCCAGATCCTCAATCTTTGATGTGGAAATTGGATCCAGGGCAGAGGTGGGTTCATCCATTAAAATAACCTCAGGCTCCACAGCAAGAGTCCTGGCAATGCACAGCCTCTGCTGCTGTCCGCCGGAAAGCCCCATAGCGCTCTTATGAAGGCGGTCCTTCAGCTCATCCCAGATGGCTGCCTGACGGAGACTCCTCTCCACAATCTCATCCAGCTGTTCCTTCTTTTTGATTCCAAAAATCCTTGGCCCATAGGCTACATTATCATAAATGCTTTTTGGAAACGGGTTTGGCTGCTGGAATACCATTCCAACTCTGTGGCGCAGAGTAATGGCATCCATTTCCTTAAAAATATCAGTCCCATCTAGGCGGACAGTTCCGTCAATTCTTACATTCTCCACCATATCATTCATTCGGTTGAGGGTTTTTAAAAAAGTGGATTTTCCGCATCCAGACGGCCCGATAAATGCCGTAATCTGGTTGGCATCGATTTTCATATTTATATTTTTCAGAGCGTGAAACTCTCCATAGTGGAGATTCAGTTCTGAGATATCAAATTTTACGCTGGCTTCTCCCATGTTTTTTCCTTTCCATCAATTCTGTTCTGCATTCAGGTACTGGATTTTATCTATCTTATCCGCCTTTGCTCTGCTTTTACTCTCCAGCATGCTTCTTTTTAAGCCTGCTGCTCCACACATTTGCCCCGATACTGAATGCCAGCACCAGCAGCATCAACACTGCAGAAGCACAGTTTGCCAGAGCCCTGTCCTGGCCGTTGACCTGAAGATTCCAGATCTGAATCGACAGGGTTTCCGCCGGGCGGAAAATATTAAGCGGGCAGGTAGGGGCAGACAAATCCCAGTTGCCCCACTTTAAAGACGTACCGGATCCTGTTGTATAGAGAAGAGCAGCCGCCTCTCCGAAGCCTCTTCCCGCTGCCAGAATCACGCCTGTCATAATTCTCGGCAGACAGGCCGGAAGAAGCACATGGAAAATGCTCTGCCACTTGGTAGCTCCCAGACCCATACTTGCGTGATAATAGCCTGCCGGAAGGCCTTTAATGGCATCCTCTGTAGTAGTGGTGATCAGCGGAAGCGTCAGAATCGATACGGACAATGCTCCTGCTATCAGGCTCTTTCCCATTCCAAAGAAAACCAGAAATACCAGGTATCCAAACAGTCCTACTACAATGGATGGCAGGGAAGACAAAGTTTCAATACAGATTCTCAAAAACTTTGTCACAGGTCCTTCCTTGGCATACATGGCCAGATAAATACCGGCGCATACGCCTAAAGGAACTGATACAGCCAGGGAAATAAAAACCAGATACACAGTATTAAACAGCTGGTTTCCAATACTTCCCTTTCTGGCAAACCGGAACATCTCCGGCGTAGCTCCCATCAAGCCTCCAATAATGACTTTTCCTGCAAATGCAGCCAGCAAAGTGAAGAAAAAAATGGCAATGGCATAAAACACCGCTGTCATAAAAGCGTCTATATTTCTGGCACGGGCAATTCTTTTTTCCGCCATACTTATTTCCCTCCCTTTCTGGCAGTTTTTCTGCTGTCATCCTCTGTTTTTACTGCGGAGACACGATGAATCATGAAAATGAACAGCAGAGAAATAAGAAACAGAAGCAGCGCCATGGACCAGAGGGCTGATTTCATCTCTCCTCCCTCCATCGCATTTCCCATCTGGGCTGCGATCTCTGTAGTAAGTGTCTTTGTAGTTGAAAAAATGCTGGTTGGAAGTGCTGTTGTCTGTCCGATTACCATGGCTACTGCCAAAGCTTCCCCAAAGGCCCTGGCCAGTCCAAGAATAATACCGGAAATAATACCAGGAGCCGCTGCCGGCACTACAATTTTATAAATAGTCTGCCATCTGGTGGAGCCAAGTCCATAGGCTGCCATGCGGCACTCCTTGGGAACTGCTTTCAGAGCATCAGCAGATACCGTAGTAATTGTCGGGAAAATCATCACTGCCAGCACAATACCGGCTGCCAGAATGGAGTGTCCCACCTGGCGGTCAAACACAGTCTTGATAGCCGGAACCAGTACCGTAAGTCCCACCCATCCGTAGACAACAGAAGGGATTCCAGCAAAAATCTCTACTACCGGACGGTAAAACCGCTCGCCAAATTTCGGTGAAATGTCTGTAATAAAGATGGCAGAGCCTAATGAAAACGGAGCTGCAATTAAAAGAGCCAGGCCGCAGGTACACAGAGAACCTGCCACAAAAATCAGTGCTCCGACCATTCCCCCACCTTCTGAA
This sequence comes from Lachnospiraceae bacterium AM93-12TA, assembly GCA_027698105.1. Classification (GTDB taxonomy): domain Bacteria; phylum Bacillota; class Clostridia; order Lachnospirales; family Lachnospiraceae; genus Otoolea. The sequence continues at coordinate 2,850 of JAQERH010000063.1, read as the reverse complement.
TTGTCAGCTGGAGACCACTGGGCAGAGCCTAAAAACTCCCACAGAGAGTGGCCATAGGTTAAAAATGTGGCAGAGCCCTTATACACCAGGAATCCTCCGATTCCGATTGTGAGGACAATCACAAATAAACCGCAGGCTGTCATCAGATCACGCCAGAAATATTCCTTGGCAAACATGCTTTTTCCTTTTGTCCTATCCATAAATCCTCCTGGCCCGCACAGCCGTACCAGAACAAAAAATTTCAAGAAAAAGGGAGAAGCCAAAGGATGCTCCCCTGCTCTCCCTTTTATCCTGGTCTGCTGCAAAAGCTCTTTCTCTCTTAGTGCTCAGTTACTGTCATCTTAGAGGATACGCCGTAGCCTAATGTCTCCATCTGCTCGCCGTACTCGTCAGACATAATATAGTCGATGAATGTCTTTGTCACCTCATCCGGCTCTCCCTTAGTGTACATATGCTCATAAGTCCATACTGGATAATCGCCGCTGTATGTATTTTCAAGAGTCGGCTCCGCTCCGTCGATTGCCAGAGTGGACACACCTGCATCACCTGTTAAGTAAGATAAGGCAACGTATCCGATTGCTCCCTCTGTATCCTTTACATTCTGAAGAAGAACGCCGGAATCATCTGTCTCCATGGCTGCATTGGAAGCCTCCTCCTGGCCGTCCAGGGCATATTTCTGGAAAGTTGCTCTTGTACCAGAGGATGTAGGACGTGTCACAAGCACAATCTCCTCATCCGGTCCGCCTACTTCGCTCCAGTTCTTAGTCTCGCCTGTAAAAATACTGATTAACTGTTCCTTTGTCAGGTCAGTCACTCCTGCCTCATATACATCGTTATTTACAATAGGAGCCATAGTAACGACGCATACCTGGTGATCCACCAGCTCTGCCGCCTGTTCCGGTTCCAGCTTATCCTCTGCTAAAACGTCAGAGTTTCCAATATTGACGGTTCCCTCAGAAACCTGCTTTAATCCCTCTCCGGAACCTCCCGCATCGATTGTAATGGCAATGTTTGGATATTTCTCTGCAAACATATCTGCTGCATCATCTACCAGCGGCTTTAATGCGGAAGAACCGGCCGCTGTGATTGTTCCTGTCAGATCTTCATCTGCCTCAGCAGCTTCTGTATCCGCCTCTGTATTTGCTCCAGCCTCTGTTTTGGCTGCCTTTGTTGTCTCTTTTGTGTCAGAGCCTGCACATGCTGTCATGCTCACTGCCATAGCTCCTGCCGTCATAAGTGCAATCATTTTTTTCATAGTTTTATTCTCCTCTTTTTCTCGGTCCGCTGTCCGGACGCTGTCTGTTTTTTCCGTTCTAAGCTGCACTGCATCCTAACAGTGCCTGTTTTTGTTTTGTTCCCTCAGGAACAGCTATAGTATAGCTCTTCATTTGTAAAATCTAAAATACTGCTTTTGTCAAAATTTTGTGATATTTTTTTCTGATTGTTTTACATAAATTTTTCATTTTAGTTGAAATATCTGGTTTACTATTATAAAATAGGTGCGGCTGCCGTCTGCAGAATCCATTTACACGGCATCTGCCAGAAAACATAAAGGAGAGAACCCTTAAATGAAGAAAAACGTACTTGTAGGACAGTCCGGAGGTCCTACTGCAGTCATTAATGCAAGTCTTTACGGAGTCATCACAGAAAGTCTGAATCACAAAGAGGAGATTGACACCGTCTACGGTATGGTAAACGGAATCGAAGGATTTCTGGCTGATCATTATTTAGATTTGTCCCACACTCTTGGAAGCAGAGAGCTGGAACTTTTAAAGCTGACTCCTGCCGCTTATCTGGGCTCCTGCCGCTTTAAGCTGCCGGAGGATTTAAATTCAGAAGTTTACAAGACCCTGTTCCGGAAACTTGACGCCTTAAATATCGGATACTTTTTCTACATTGGAGGCAATGACTCCATGGATACTGTAAGCAAGCTGTCCCGCTATGCTGCTGCCGTAAAAAGTGATATCCGCGTCATCGGCGTGCCGAAAACCATTGACAATGATTTAGTCATGACAGATCACACACCTGGCTTCGGAAGTGCCGCCAAATATGCAGCTTCCATGGTACGGGAAATCGTTCTGGATGCGTCTGTCTACCAGCAGAAATCTGTCACAATTATCGAACTGATGGGACGCCACGCCGGATGGCTGACTGCCGCCAGCGTCCTGGCCAGAAAACATGAGCAGGATAACCCTCTTCTCATCTATCTGCCGGAATCCGATTTCTCCCTTGAACAGTTTGCTAAGGATCTGGAGTCTGCTTTTAAGAAAACTCCCAACGTAGTAGTCTGTGTATCTGAGGGCATTTCCGATGCCAGCGGAACTTTTATCTGTGAGTATTCTAATGAGGCCCAGATCGATACCTTCGGTCACAAAATGCTCACCGGATGCGGAAAAATCCTGGAAAATTTCGTCCGCCAGCAGCTCCATGTAAAGGTGCGCTCTGTAGAGCTGAATGTATGCCAGCGCTGTTCCGGTATGACTGTCTCTGCTGCTGACATAGAAGAGGCATCCATGGCAGGCTCTGTGGGCGTTCGTGAAGCACTGCTGGGCGCTACCGGTATGATGGTTTCCTTTGTCAGAGAGCCTGGAAAAGAATACCATCTCTCCTGCGCTCTGACCGATGTAAACCAGGTCTGCAACCGTGAAAAAACCTTTCCCAAAGAATGGATTACTGATCACGGAACCAATATCAGTCCGGAGTTCTTAGACTACGCCCTTCCTCTCATTCAGGGGGAACCAGCCCGGATTATGGAAAACGGCCTCCCTGTTTACCTTCACAGAAACTAAATTTATATAATCACAACCACCCGTCCAACGGGTGGTTTGCTCTAGGGCTATAAGCCCTTGT
>JAQERH010000062.1 GCA_027698105.1 Lachnospiraceae bacterium AM93-12TA | reverse complement strand
GACTTGCTGGCGTTTTCCATCAAACTGCTACAACTGTCGCAGATCTGGAGACCGCCTGACTTACTACTCATTTTTCCCTCTATAAAACCAACTTTCGCACCTCGAACCCCATACCATCAGAATCGCTACTTTTTCAAACTTCGTCCCGTCTCTCAACCCATCTCCCACCACATACCTATCCGTTTTTTTTTTTTTTTCTCTCTCTTTTATTTTGACAAGCCAGAAGCGCAACGCACCCTAAATTTTCCGGTACTGCCAACCTTTTAGAAATTTCCACGCCATACTCCGATTTCCAAGCAGAATCCGACTTGTTTTTTAGTTCAGGATTTTATTTGTCTCCTTCTTATATTTTCCAACAACTGCTCTGATTCTATTTACTGCCTGTCCGTTTCTCATACGCACCCATAAACCCACTCATATGCTGGCTGCATTTTCATTTTCCACGCTCTAACTCGATTTCTTAGAAGCTGCCACCAGCACACAGAAACGCTATCTCCCCATAAACCAAAAGACAGGCGAGACTTTATGTCCCACCTGACTTCTATGCTTCATTTTTATTTTGCTTCTGTCTCTCTCTGGCTATCCTGTCCTGTTCCCTCTGAATCAGCTTTTTTTCAAGTTCTTCAGGAACCTTCTGCCCTCTCATAATAAACAGGTAAGCTTTCTTGTTACTTCCAGCTGGTACCTTTTCAGAAGAAGACTCATTTTTAGAACTGTACTCAGCTAATAACTTCTGTCCTTCTTCCCCATTTTCATTGCACCAATCTATAAGCTTCTTTCCTTTTACTGTAGTATAACCTTCTCTTGATGCCTTAATCTTTACATATCCTTGCTTGCTCCAATATTTAATACCGCAATCTCTACTACAGTACTTCTGACCAGATGTTGATGGTTCAAACTCTTTTCCACAGTACTCACATATCTTATATGTCATGATAAACTTTACTCCTTTGTTAATAAAAATAAAAATTTATCACTACATATAAACATGCTTATTTACAAGCTATAGCTTATACTGAAAATGCTCTTAAAAAGAGTTAAGGAGTCGGTCTTGTAAACCAACTCCTTGTAATGTCTCATTATCTAATTCTATAAGATATATTTTTACTGATAAATCATATTTCCCATATGACCTTCCCAAACTTCAACAGCATCCTTAGACCAGTACGGAGCTTCCTCTGAACACCCACTCCAACGTAATGTATATCCATCCCTCTTCGTGCCGATCGGAGATTTATCTGTCGGAGCTAACGGGATTCGCTCTGCTCCACTACTTAAATCTGTTAAACCACCATTGCTACTCTGCTCTTGACTTGGAGCTATACTCTGTCCAGATCCACCAGTATTTGCTCCGGTACTCTCTGTTGGAAGTCCGGCTACGTCCTGAGAAGCTACTCCAGTTGACTGTAAACTAGATAAACCAGATGTAATCGCTCCAAATGTACCGTCATGGTTCTGATTGAATGTCAAATGTATTTGCTGATTGTTTACCGTATAAACACCATCTGTATGAGCCATTCTGCCATAATAGCCATCGTGTTCTGTCTGACAGTAATACCACTTATCTGTTAATGTATCGTGAATCAATCCTGCATACATATGACCATCATTGGGAGCCAGGAGGTACCATGAGCCATCTAAATCTTGAAACCAACTGTTTACTACATTTCCAGTTCCAGCCTCATTCTTTAAATACCAGGCACCATTGGAATCTGCATGCCAACGAGGGGATTGATTAAGCTCTGCTGCTTGAGCTGTGATAGTTGTCATAGAACTCATGTACTCTCCTAAAGGATTTGCTTGACTAATCGGAGTTACTGTTAAACACAATAATGCTCCTGTTGTAATAATGATTTTCTTAAGTCTGTTCTTCATAATAGTTGTCTCCACTCATATAAATGCTATGTTATCTGACACCATCAGAGATTTGTCGATTAACTCCATTCTTTTACTGCCAGAAGTTTTCTTTACTGAAGCTTTACTTTTATTAGTCATGCATGTAAACCTCCTTATGCTTGATATAGTTAGTATGTAGCCTATGTTTTTATTGCTCTGCTATCTTAGGATTGCTTCTTCTGTAGTTCTTGATGTAATCATATGTCACACAGCACACAAACATAGTTGATGATACAAGTAAACCAGCACCAGTTGTGAAGAATAAACTAATGCTCTTTGCATACAGCACAGTTGAAATAAAAGCTAATCCAAATAAAATGTTTAATGCTATTGTGATTTTTGAAATTTTGTTCATATGTTTATTTCCTTTCTTTTGACCATAAATTATAGAGCTAGCTTAATAAATCTATGCAACCCAGCAATGAGATTGTTTGAAGTTCTCATTGCTAAGTTACTGTATCTAAATGATTAAGTGAAAAGCTTAGTTATAAAGATGAATCTTATCTCCTGTTCCGCCTTTATCTAAAGGACCAGACTCGCTACCACCAAAATACTTGTCTAATAAATCTTGCTTATGCTTCTCTCTATCTGTAAAGTTTGGTTGAGGAGCTGGTGTGGGTGATGTTATCTCACCATCTTTTACATGCTGGCTACCGGATATGTCAGGAACATTGTCTACATTGACTCCAGCATCTCTTAATGCTGATAATGTAGAATCGGTTAAGGCTCCTTCATCATCTGCATTGGTGCTGGCTGATATGGTTATGCCTTGATAAACCTCTCCATTTTTAACCATATGACCATAATGCCCATCGTGTATCTCTGATAAAAGATAATACTTACCATAAGACTTATAAACTCCAGACTGCATTGTAGCGGATTCATCCATGTAATACCAGTTTTTATCTACTTCATCTTGAATCCATCCAGAAGCATATCCTCCTGTATTAAGACGATACTTCCAACTTCCATCTGCCTGCGTCTCCCAATAAATAGAGTAGGGAAGTTCTGCTGCTTGAACCTCCATAGAACCCAGAGGATTGGTCTGAGAAATAGGAGTTACTGTTAAACACAATAATGCTCCTGTTGTTATGATAAGTCTGTTCAGTCTGATTTTCATTGCTTGCCTCCTATTGTAATCTCACTGTATCAATACACTTAAAAAATAAATTTACTACCACCTATAAACAAGCTCGATTCTAAGTAGTAACTATCATAAAGAAGCAGGAGGAGTAGGAGGAGTTGAACCAATCCGGAACCCTGCTTACCTCATTTTAACAGTACACCGTTAATTATTCAATGTTTGGTAATTTGGTAACTGCTGACTTGATAACGCTAACTTGAAATATACACAGAGGGCATCAGTCCTGTAAACTAATACCCTCTATGCTGTCTATCCTGTTATGTTGCTTCTTTCACAAGTCTATTTACTACTTTTTCAGCTGTATTCTTTTAAAACTATTGACCGTAATATTCTAGAGCAACTTTCATTCTTTCTTTAGCCTCTGCATACGTCCACTCGTCGATTGATTTTTGAATTGCATCCATATCAACTTCTACATCTCCCAAGTCTACATTTGAACCAAGCAGTTCCCCTTCTATAACAGTATTCGCTTGTCTGTCGGCAACCGTTTTAACAATTGTACTTGTTTTTGTATACCTGCCACTACACTGCTCTGTTAAAGTAGTATCTTCAGAAGAAAATGTAATTTGTATGCTACCATCTTCCATAAGTTCATAAGTCTCTTTTAATGCCCCTGTATCTACACCAATTACATCTACTACTTCTTCTCTTGATGTAAAGGTTCTTGAAGCACGAGTTTTCTCTTCATTTTCAAATGCTATCAAATGATTATCTCCCGTTATAAGATTAAAAGAGCTAAATGGGTTTCCCCATGTTGTAGATTGTGCAGACGTAGTAAACATATGCTCAATGATAATACCATTTTCATCCGCATAGTAAACTTCTATCCAGTTACTTTCATCCATTTTATATGTTCCAATCCAACGATTTAAGTCGATAGGATTTTCTTTAAGTAGTTTTTGGTTCTGGACAGTTCCATTTATTGTCCATGCTCCATCTGCATTTACTGTATAACCATCTATGGTAGTATTCGTTACAAGATAGCCAGCCTCATTAAAATAATAACTCTCTGATAAACCGTCCTTGTTTCCGTCAAGCCACTGCCATGTAGATACTGGATAAGAGCCATCATCATTCTGCCACCACCAGCCATTGGAGTCCTGCTTCCATTCGCCTGCAAATGCTGTCATGGAAGTTAATGCTGATAAACCAGCCACTAAACCAGCTATTGCTAATCCTTTACGCTTCATCACACTTTTACCTCCGTACTCTTTAGATTTTAATGTTTACTAGATAATCTTACTGTCAGTACTTATTTTATATTGCTAAATACTACTCTACATAGTCAAAGCTGACCTTTTTGATATGATTACTAATTCCGCAACGCTGGAAATATTCATCCAAGGAATACGCCAGAATCAATGCCGTCTCTACCGTAGTATCGTATAAGTCAATACGGACACCTGTTTTATCTGGGTATGTCTCCATTGATTGGAATGTAAAGTCACTGTCAAAGTCTTGAAGTAACTCTGTAAACTGTTCTGTATCCCAGAATAAACTTGATTCTTCACTGGACAATGCTTCCTCAAAGTCAATGCAGATTACATTCACAGGCTCTGCCATATCAGGAATCACTTGCTGCCCTTCAGGCATACAATTATGTAATGCGTTCAATGCCAGCTTACAATAGTTACTTTGGGTATGCGAATATTTCTTTGCCAATAATTCTTCTAATGCTCTACATTGCTCTTTTACTGCTGGAATCAACACCTGTTTGATTTTAGAACCAGCTGCTTTCACTACTACATCTGCCATACTTGCCTCATCAATGTTTATTGAAATCAAAGATACTTGAATCATGTTAGGCTGTCCTCCTATGTTTGATAGGAAAACTAAAAAAGCAAGGTGTAAGCCGAACACTTCACGCCTTGCTGTCTTTTTTGAGTACAACAAATAAACTCCTAGCCATTTTCCATCTTGTCTAAAGCCTAAACTTAGATTATAATGTAATGGCATAGTAGTGGTAGCAACCATTGCGAAAGGTGTTCTGCAAAACACTTTTCACACCTGGGAGAGTGTTCCAGCACTCTTCTAGGTGCTATGCTTTTTTAGTTTTCAAGCTTATTCTAACACAGACAGCCTTTTTATTCAATTAGATTAGTTCATTTTCTTATGCAATCATATTTTCTTATCACGCTCCATTTCTTTTGTATGCTCCTATTGTAACGCTAACACATCATTTTGACAGTAGACAATCTGCCGGATTTCACGCTATCCATTTATGGACTATGCCAGAACTCAATGCAGGACAGCCAGCATAAATCAAATATTGCTAATATGTTTGTATTCATGTTGGAACTATTTTGCTTTCCAAGCTATTACATTTTCTTATGTCAACCATTTTTAGACTTGCTATACAGGGAGTTGATATGTATAAATCCACACTGAGGAATGTTATCCCATACCAGCCTCATGCTTAACAGGATTTGACACAGCTATAAATCTGGTAATTTGGTAATCAACTCGTCTATGGAATGTCAGCCTGAAACAGGAATGCTCTACTGCCATTAAACTTAAAGCATCACAGCAGTTCACATAGTATCAAGTCTCAATGCCCAATCTACAAGAAAAAGATCTCATAGCTCAAGCAGAGAGGAGATATATCTCAGATTTTTCTAGCACCTATTAGTCACTTAAAAGCTTTGAGAATGGTAGGAATTTTTTTTCCTACTGCTCCCAGATTTTAAGGGAGTCTAAAGTAGCAGGGAGCAAGCCAGAGCGTAGCGGTAAGCCAAAGGAATCTCTTCTGAAATGTCAGTGGGGAGGAAGTAGAAGCTATAAGCACCTGCCCGAAGATAAACCAAATATCTCACTCAGCTCTCATACTCCGATATGTTATACCAGATAAACAGAAAAAGCTGCCGAATCCACAGGAACGCTTACTACCAGCTCTCAGAAGCCATACCCGTTACAGCCTTATGCTATCCTGAACGATTATGCCATACTATATCAACCCAGAATGCCACTGAACCCACAGGAACGCTTACTACCAGCTCTCAGAAGCTATACCCTTAGTTCTTATGCCATACTACTCCGATATGCTATATCAGATAAACCAAACCAGCCAGCAAATTCAGTCCGAAGATTAGCTCACATACTTATGCTACCTCAGAAAAATACATTTTTCCATATGCTTATGATAACATATCTATATGCTATACTGAGCAGATATGCTATACTAGGTAAACCAGAACTGTCAAATAATTCAGTCCAAAGATTCACTCACATACGAATGCTACCTCGGAAAAATACATTTTTCTATATGCTTATGATAACATATCTATATGCTATACTGAGCAGATACGCTATACTAGGTAAACCAGAACTGTCAAATAATTCAGTCCGAAGATTAGCTCACATACTTATGCTACCTCGGAAAAATACATTTTTCTATATGCTTATGATAACATATCTATATGCTATACTGAGCAGATACGCTATACTAGGTAAACCAGACCAGACAAAAAATCCAATCGGAAGATTAACATCTGCTAACAGAAGCCATATTGCTTATTTTCTATGCTGTACTTATTATTTCTTGCCTCCTGCCCCTTTCAGCTGATTTAAACGATTCCTGATTGTCCGATCCGTCACACCAAAGTACTCCGCCAGACGCTTATTGCTCCATCCATATTTATATTTAAAGGTTTTTAACAGATCCATGTCTATATCCTTCATTGCAGGCTTAATCTCCCCACTCCGTATCTTTTCCTGATATTCACGCATACTCGTAAATTTCAGCTTGCTCAGCTCGTCACAGCAGTCAAGTAAATAGCAAATAATGTCTATATTGCTAATATTATCACGCCTTGCTCTAAAAAGAAGAGCGTTCACTTGCTCTCCCTGCTCTTTACTAGAAAAAACGCCTTTTATTTTTTTCCTCTTGATCTCTTCTGTTATTTCCATCATCTCAATGTCACTTAAATTGTCCCAATGATATGTCATATAGCTCAACATGCTTATCTCTCCTTTTCTTTTTTCTCTTACTTATTGGAATGCTTACTTCAGCAGTCGGTTCAAAATCGGGATTTTTTGGAACAGACTGTATATGTAGTCCAAGTCTCCATC
>JAQERH010000061.1 GCA_027698105.1 Lachnospiraceae bacterium AM93-12TA | reverse complement strand
GTGCGGGCTATTTTCATTCAAAAGTTCGACGAAAGTCGAACTTTCCTATAAAGCAAAAAAGCCGGAAACCTGTTCGGTCCCCGGCTCCTGTCTTTTATTCCTGATCCTGTTCCTTCTCTACTGCCTTTGCCTCTTCCTCATCGAAAAAGTCATCGTCAAAATCGTCTTCAAAGTCATCTTCGAAATCCTCAAGATAATCTGGTGTAAAGAAGCGGTACACTCCGTAAGCAATGGCTGCTACAGCGGCTATTACGCCGATGATTGCCAGGATCCAGAGTACGCAGGTTTTTTTCTTCTCCTCTTCTTCTTTTCTGTGGAGGAACTCATTCAGTTTTGTAGCATTCATAATCTCTTCTACACGATTAAAAGCATCCTTGCCCATCATATCGAATTTATTCATTGTTCCACATCCTTTCTCTATAAGATTTGTCTGACAATATTATACCATTATCCTGCTCTTTTTACTATATATATTTACCTCAAAAACAGAAATTTTATTACATCTTTTTCAATTTGGCAAAAGATGCAAACATTTTTTTCACTCCTGCCTTGTCGAAATCTACGGTTACCTCATAATCCTTGCCTCCGTCTGCGATGGCCTTCACGGTCCCCTCTCCAAACTTCATATGCCGTACCCTGTCTCCTTCTTTGTAATCCAGGCTTTTCGCTTTCTGCACCGTAAAAGCCTTTCCAAAGGAAGGAGCCGGGGATGCTGTTTTGGAAGCATAGGCATTCGGCTTCTGACCAAAGGCGCTGATTCCAGCAGAACGCTTCGGGGCAGTCCACCCTTCTGTAGAGCGATCCCAGTCTCTTCCTGACACAGAAGCGCCGCCGTAGGAACTGCCTCCCCCAAAGGAACTGCTGCTCCAGGAGGAATTGCCTGCCCAGGAAGAACCTGCCCCGCTGCTGGAAGCGCCTCTTCCAAAGGCCCCTCTCTCTTCTCTCTCCATCTCAAAATCATCGCCCCAGGGAAGTCCGCTGTCATCGAAATCGTCCGCAAAGTGCAGCCCCTCTCCTGCTGTGCTTCCGGAGCGCCTGCCGCTTTCCCCGTTTTCCGTCCAGGATCCGCTTCTGGCGAACATGGATTTCTGATTCTGCCTGTTTAAAAGCATAGGAGGGATTTCTTCCACAAAACGGCTCAGCTTGGAAAAACGCGTTTCTCCATTGGTCATCCGCTGTCTGGCAGCCGTCATAGTCAGCCTCTCTCTGGCTCTTGTAATACCTACATAGCAGAGACGGCGTTCTTCCTCCACTGCATCAGCGTCGTCAGACATAATAGACATACTGCTTGGGAACAGGCCATCTTCCATTCCGCTTAAATAGACGTAAGGAAATTCCAGTCCCTTGGCGCTGTGAAGAGTCATCAGGACAACTCTGTTTTCTGATTCGTCCATATTATCTACCTCTGCCACCAGAGCTACCTCTTCCAGAAAGCCTCCCAGAGTCGGCTCCTCTGCGCCCTCCCAGTAGGCGGCCGCCTTATTAACCAGCTCCTCGATATTCTGAAGCCTTGTCTCAGACTCTACCTCTCCTTCTTCTTCGATTTCCTTCCTGTATCCCGTTTTTTCAAGAATCTCCTCAATCAGCTCCTTGATCGTGAGTTCTGAAAGTCTGGCCTTGAAATCCTCAATCTGTTCTGTGAAGCCTGCAATCTTATCTGCTGCCTTTCCAATGGAAGGAACTGCCCTGGCCCTTAAAAGAGCATCGTAAAAGCTCATTCCATTGGCAGAGGCAAATGAAATCACACGGCCCATGGAGGTGGCTCCGATTCCCCGCTTCGGCACATTGACAATTCTCTGCACGGCCAGATCGTCCTGTCCGTTGGCAATGGTTTTTAAATAAGACAGGATATCCTTAATCTCTTTTCTCTGATAGAAATTTACACCGCCAACCAGACGATAGGGAATACTGTACAAAATACATTTCTCCTCCAGAAGCCTGGACTGGGCGTTAGTTCTGTAAAGCACAGCGAAATCAGAAAACGGCCTGTTTTCTTTTTCTGTCTCCTCCAGAATATCCTTGACTATGTAATCCGCCTCCTCATAGGCTGTGTCAAACTGAGCCAGACGCACCTGGTCTCCCTCTCCGTTGGAGGTCCAAAGTGTCTTGTCCTTTCTGCCTCTGTTGTGACGGATCACTTCATTGGCAGCATTTAAAATATTCTGGGTGGAGCGGTAATTCTGCTCCAGCTTAATCACATGAGCTCCTGGAAATGCAGATTCAAAGCTTAAAATATTTTCAATGTCAGCTCCCCGGAACTTATAAATGGACTGATCATCGTCTCCTACTACACAGATGTTCCTGTATTTTCCGGCCAGCAAATCTACCAGCCTGAACTGCACCCGGTTCGTATCCTGATACTCGTCCACCATAATATAGCGGAACCGATTCTGGTAATACTCCAGCACCTCTCTTTCCTGCTCAAACAGCTCCACTGTCTTTAAAAGCAGATCGTCAAAATCAAGAGCATTGTTCTTTTTCAGTTCCTTCTGGTATTCTGCATAAAGCTCTGCAATTTTTTTCTCCCGGAAATCGCCTCCTGCATTCTGGAGCGCTTCCTGTGAATCTATCATATCGTTTTTAAAGGAGGAAATCCTGCTGAGCACAGCTCTCTCCTTAAACTGCCTGGTGTCTACCTGAAGACGTTTGAAAATCTGCTTCATCAGCGTGCGCTGATCGTCTGTATCGTAAATCGTGAAGCTGGTCTCATAGCCCAGACGGTCGATATGACGTCTTAAAATCCTTACGCAGGAAGAGTGGAAGGTGCTGACCCAGATACTCTCTGAGCCAAAGCCCACAATCTTGTCCACACGTTCCCTCATCTCCGCCGCTGCCTTGTTGGTGAAGGTAATGGCCAGGATATTCCACGGATTTACTCCCTTCTCCTCAATCAGATAGGCAATCCGGTGAGTCAGAACCCTGGTCTTTCCCGATCCGGCGCCGGCCAGCACCAGCAGAGGCCCCTCTGTATGAAAGACCGCTTCTTTCTGCTTCGGATTTAACAGTTCGAATTTATTGTCCATACTATCTCCTATATCATTTCTCACAATTCTGCGGCTTAATCCGCTTTCCCATTATAATATATTTTCCGTCCTGTGTCACCCTCGTTTCAGCGCAGTAAACGGCAGAATCTGCCTGCCGGACAGAAATCAGGCCGGAGAACCGTCCGTCTCCGAACGCCCTCCGGCCTGTCATTTTGTTTAGAAACTATCACTATCTCTCAAACAGCTCTCCAGCCTTCTTCGCAAACCGTTCTCCATAGATTCGGAAATCCTCCTTGCAGTCCTCAAAGTGGGTTCCCACAGAATCCAGAGCTACCGGGCCTAAATGAATGAACGGCTTTCCGAGAGATGCTCCTCCAGAATAAAGCACCATACCTTTTACCATCATATGGCCGATCATGGTGAGAAGCGCTACGTCTGCACCTCCCTGGGCATAGTGGGCAGTGGCGTAAACGCCTCCCAGCTTTCCTGCCAGATTCAGTTCCCGGCTGTCCACATCAAACCACTTCTTAATCTGCCAGCAGGTATTGGCTACCCAGGTCGGAGTTCCGATAATGACTCCGTCGCAGGCATCCAGATATTCCTGATCCATTGGCTCCTCAATCGAAAACAGTCTGGCCTCCCCTCCGGCCCGCTCAATTCCCTCTGCGATGACAGATCCCATTTCTCTGGTATTTCCAGTCTTGCTGTAATAAATAATTGCAATTTTCATGACAATTCCTCCTTCTCTGTCTCATCATACAGTTATTATACACCCGCTCCGCTCATCTGTCATGATCTCTTTTCCCCGCTTTCTCTATGCAAACTGGCTGTTATAAAGCTCTGCATAAACACCTCCTGCCTTCAGAAGGGATTTGTGATTTCCCTGCTCAATAATATCTCCGTCCTTCATTACCAGAATTAAATCTGCATCTACAATGGTAGACAGGCGGTGAGCAATCACAAAGCTGGTTCTGTGCTTCATAAGAGTCTGCATTGCCTTTCCAATGGCCATCTCCGTCCTGGTGTCTACACTGGAGGTAGCCTCATCCAAAATTAATACGGGAGGATTGCAGAGCATCACGCGGGCAATGGTAAGCAGCTGCCTCTGACCGGCCGAAATCGTTTCCGCCTCATTATCCAGAACCGTGTCATATCCCTGAGGCATGGTTCGGATAAAAAAGTCTGCATGAGCTGCCTTGGCCGCAGCTATAATCTCTTCTCTTGAGGCCTCCGGCCGGCCATAGGCAATATTTTCTGCAATCGTCCCGGAAAACAGCCATGTGTCCTGCAGTACCATGCCAAAATTCTGTCTGAGAGCTGCTCTCGTCATATGGGCTGTATCCACACCATCCAGCAGAATACGGCCTCCATTTACCTCGTAAAACCGCATTAAAAGATTGATCAGAGTTGTTTTTCCTGCTCCTGTGTTTCCTACAATCGCAATCTTCTGTCCCGGTTCTGCCCTAAAGCTCAGATTTTTCATAAGGGGACGCCCCGGATCGTATCCAAACTGCACCTGTTCAAAGACTACGCCTCCCTCTGTATCCTTCACCAGTTCCGGTCTCTCCGGTTCAGGACTTATCTCCTGTGCATCCAGCATCTGGTATACATGCTCGGCAGAAGCCAGAGCCGACTGCATGGAATTGATCATATAGGAAACCTCTGTCAGCGGTTCCGCTGCCTGGTACACATACTGTAAAAAAGCCTGAATCGCTCCCACTGTCATCACGCCGTCTATGAGAAGCTTTCCTCCTATCACTGCAATCAAAACCTGCCCTACCCTGTTTACAAACCTGATTGCCGGATTGATCGCCTGGGTGAGAAAATCAGCCTGGCCTGCCGTCTGAGCCAGCTCTTCTGCTGCCTGCCTGATTTCCTGCCTGCTCTCTTCTTCTCTGTTAAAAGATTTGATAATGACACGGCCGCTCATGCTCTCCTCCACACAGCTGGTCAGCCGGCTCAAAGCTCTCTGGCGTCTGGCCGCCGTTTTCAGTGTCTTACCTGTGAAAAAATTTGTCAGAACCATGGAAAGCCCTGTAAAGCATACAAATATGACAGTCAGAGGTACATGGTAAAAAAACATGATGAGGAGAGAGCCAGCCACCAGTCCCACTGATGTAAACAATTTTAAAAGTCCTGTCTGAAGAGCCTCAGATACCTTATCAAGGTCGTTCACTGCCTGACTTAAAATCTCCCCCGGCTGGTGTCCGTCAAAATAGGACAGTGGAAGCCTTGAAAGCTTCCGGCTTATCTGCTCCCGAAGTCTTACATTCAGCCGCTCTGCAAAGCCTGCCATAAGAAAATTCTGCAGCGTATAGAACAGCCAGCTGATAAAGTAAAGGGAAAACATGATAAGCAGCTGCATGCCTCCCGATGTCCAGGTAAATGAAAATACCCTTCCGGCTGCCTTTGCCTCCTTCACCCCATTCCAGATAAAATCTACCAGGTGAGCACTGTAAAGAGGCGATATAATGGAAAACAGAGTGTAAAATACTACGGAAACCCCTACCAGATACAGTTTCAGATGCTGATCCTTCGAAGTATCCCACATCCTTTTTAAAGTTTTTACGGCATGGTTTGGAACCTCCAGCTCTAATTCCTCCCCGGTCTCTCTTTTCTCCTGATCCATTAATTTTCCCCTCCCCTCATCTGCGATTTCGCAATTTCCTGATATACGCTGCAATGTTCCATCAGCTCTTCGTGAGTTCCGATTCCTGCAATCTGTCCCTCATTCAGCACAATAATCTGATCTGCATTTAAAATGGTATTGATTCTCTGGGCAATAATCAATACTGCCGCATTCTTTGTCTCCTCCTTCAGGGCTTTTCTCAAGGCGCGGTCCGTCTTAAAATCCAGAGCGGAAAAGCTGTCATCAAAAATATAGAGATCTGCCTGTTTCATTAAGGCTCTGGCAATAGAAAGACGCTGTTTCTGTCCTCCGGAAAAATTAGTTCCTCCCTGGGCAGTGTGGGTAGAAAGTCCCTCTGGAAGTTCTGTGACAAAATCTGCCTGAGCCACAGAAAGGGCATGGAGCATATCTTCTTCAGAGGCGTCTGGATTTCCATATCTCAGATTGTCTTCAATCGTTCCTGAAAACAGCCACGCTTTCTGAGGAACGTAGGAAACACAGGAGCGCAGGTCCTGCTGCCTCATCTTTTTTACATCACTGCCGCAGACCCGCACTGTTCCCCTGTCTGCATCATAAAAACGCATCAGAAGCTTGGCGATTGTAGATTTTCCGCTTCCCGTTCCTCCAATCACTGCTGTGGTCTCTCCCCGCCTGCAGGTAAAGGTCAGATTGCCCAGCGTATCCTCATCGGCATCGGCAAACCGGAAAAAGACGCTCTCAAACGATGCTGCAGGCTCTCCGATACAGTTCTCCGCCTCTGCTTCATCCCCGTCCTGAATCTCCGGCTCCCGGTCCAGCACCTCTCCAATCCGTTCCAGACACACCCTGGCCCTGGGGAGGAGAATAATGACCATCTGAGCCATCATCAGGTAAAACAGAATCAGGATTGTATACTCTGTCAGAGCTGTAATGTCTCCTATCTCCATGGTTCCCGCTCCAATCCGGTTGCCTCCAAACCACAGGATCGCCACTACCAGAACACTGATAGCAAAAAATGAAAAACTGTCCAGCCCGGCAAACAACAGATTCGTCTCTACGGCAGCCTCTGCATAATCCTCAAAAGACTTTTTCATGCGTTTTGTCTCATAGCTCTCCTTGTTAAAAGCCCGGATTACACGAACGCCTGTAATATTTTCCCGCATCACCACATTCATTCTGTCTAAAAAACGCTGCAGACGGCCAAATACAGACGCAGCCTTTCTGCTGATAAACACAGTCAGAAACGCCACAAAAACTACACCGCCTCCCAGCACCAGCCCCATCGACGGATCAATAGAAAAGGCCATGGCAATTCCCATCAGTGACAGAGCCGGAACAGGAAGTACCATCGTAACACACCAGACGACTGCCTGCTGGATCACCGACACATCGCTCAAAATCCTTGTAATCATGGATCCGGTTCCATATTGGTCGAAATCGTGAATCGAAAAATCCAGGGATTTTTCATACAGGGCATTCCGCATATCCCTTCCTATCTGAGCTGAGAGCTTTGCTGACAGATAGCTTCCCATCAGCGCACTGGCTCCTGACAGCACAGTCACTATCAGCATCCAGATACCCTTTTCAATAATGTAGTCCAGATCTCCGTTTCCCACTCCCACATTGATCATATCCGCTGTAATGGTGGGAATAATCAAAGCTCCCAGCACGTCCAGTATCACAAACAGAAGCGCCAGAACCGTCAGCCTCTTATAAGGCCTGATAAACCGAAAAATATGTTTCATATATCCTCCTCTTCAGACAAAAACTGTCTTGTCTGACAAATCATCGCATTGACATACAGACGGCTCAGTCGGAGAAATTCTGCCCGATCCTTTGCGGACATGTAAATAAAAGCCCGATTCTCTGCCTCCATAACAGGGTAAATCTTATCCTGCAGAGTCTTTTTTCCTGTCTCTGTCAGCCGAATGTGCAGTTCTCTGCCTCTGTCTCCCTTTTCCAGGCGAATAGTGCCTTCCTTTTCCAGCTTCCTGATAGAGGAATTAATAGTCTGCTTGCTCACATAAACCTGCTCACAGATCTCCTTCTGGGAACACCCATCCCCCAGCTCTGCAATGGTGTAAAGAATCATAAATGTGCTGTCCGACATCCCCATTTTCAGTGACAAGCTGTGGTACAGATCATCCAGGCGTTTGTAGAGGCGGTTAAATTCCCGAAGTTCCTGGCCCTGGCTGCCTTCCATCCCGCCTCTTTCCACATTTCGGACTGGCAGTTCCTGTTTATACTCTGTTTTTTTAATCTCTTCCATATAATTCCTTTCTCTGCCGCTATGACAGTTCCATTCTCCCCCTTATGTTAGTATGATATCGGACTTACTTTCTTTTATTTTAGTCCGATATCGGATTTAAGTCAATCAGAATTTTTGTCTTGTCATCTAGTATTGAATACTATATAATACAACTATGAGGTGACAAAATATGAAGACAAACGAACAGAGACTCGATGATCTGATGAATTTTATTAGCAGTCTGTCGCGGATCAACGCTGCTGACATTCCAAATATCAACCTGTATATGGATCAGGTGACAACCTTTATGGACACTCATCTTTCTTCCTTTCTGAAGCCTGGTGAGGAAAAGGTTCTCACGAAGACCATGATTAATAATTATGCAAAAAACAATCTTCTGCCCCCTCCGGAAAAGAAAAAATATTCCGGAAACCATATTTTGCTTTTAACTTTTATTTACTACTTTAAAAATGTGCTGTCTCTTCGGGATATTGAACAGCTGCTCTCTCCTGTTTCCGAACGTCATTTTGCTCCCGGATCCCAGCCTGAGCTGTCCCGGCTGTACGAGGAGATTTTCTCTTTGGAGTCAGAGCAGAGGGGACGCCTTGTGGAAGATGTAAAAGCAAAATTTGCCTCTGCCATGAAAACCTTTTCTGATGAGGATTTTCCAGAATTGAAAGAAGAGGCAGAACAGGAAGACCGCGAATATCTGCGGCTGTTCGCCTTTGTGTGTGAGCTGGCTTTCGATGTGTACCTGAAAAAGCAGATGATTGAGCTGATTGCCGAGGAGCTGAGGCAGGAGACTCCCTCCGATGGAAAACGAAAAAAGGACAGGAAATAATCCTGTCCTACTCTTCCTCTTTCTTCGGAGCCGCATCTCCGCTCAGGCGTGCAAATACCATATCGTATCCGTCATTTCCATAGTTCAGGGAACGGTTGACACGGCTGATCGTAGCTGTAGAAGCCCCTGTCTTATCCGCAATTTCCAGATAAGTTCTCTTTTCCCGAAGCATCTTCGCTACCTCATAGCGCTGTGAAAAGGAAAGAATTTCATTAACCGTACACACATCCTCAAAAAAGCTGTAGCATTCCTCCGGACTTTTCAGCGCCAGAATCGCCTGGAACAGATGATCCACTGCTTCTGTCTTTATTTTCTTATTCATAGATGCAACTCCTTCTCTGACAATATAGTTCCTGTTTCTAATTTTAGCATACTAAAGTTCTGAAGTCCATAGCAAAAAGATAAAGAAAATATTAATTTCTGTTCACCGCTCCCTCCTCTGCCTCATATGATAGCAGTATCAATTTTTCCAGGGAGGATTTATGGTTATGAAATTATCTGCTGTCAAGAGAGTGTCTGCTGTCTTTCTGGCTGCCGTCACTCTATGTGGCTGTTCTCAAAATGGGGACGGCCTTACCCCTGTTACCTTAAATGAAGTGGCTCACTCCATTTTTTATGCACCTCAGTACGCTGCCATTGAGCTGGGATATTTTGAAGAGGAGGGCATTGACCTGACTCTTGTAAACGGAAAGGGCGCCGATAAAGTCATGACCGCCCTGATTTCCGGAGAGGCAGATATCGGATTCATGGGATCAGAATCCAGCATTTATGTCTATCAGGAAGGTTCAGAAGACTATGCTGTCAATTTTGCCCAGCTTACCCAGCGGGCCGGAAATTTTCTGGTATCCAGAACTCCCGATCCCGATTTCAGCTGGGAGAAATTAAAAGGAAAAACGGTTCTCGGAGGACGGGAAAACGGAATGCCCGAGATGATTTTTGAATTCATTCTGAAAAAAAACGGGCTGAATCCCAAGACTGATCTGTCCATTGACAAAAGCATTGATTTTGGCCTCACAGCTGCAGCCTTTGCAGGAAACAACGCAGATTACACCGTGGAATTTGAACCATATGCCACTGCCCTGGAGCAGGATCAAAAGGGATATGTAGCAGCCTCTCTGGGAGTCGACTCCGGCTATGTTCCCTACACTGCCTACTGTGCCAGAAAAAGCTTTCTCTCTGAACGTCCGGAAGTAATTCAGTCCTTCACAAACGCCATTCAGAAAGGGCTTTCCTATGTCAATTCCCACTCCGCGGAAGAAATTGCTGCTGTCATCAGTCCCCAGTTTCCTGAAACGGATCAGAACACCATTGCCTCCATCGTCAGCCGGTATAAGGCTCAGGACACCTGGAAAAAGGATACTGTCTTTGAAGAGAAAAGTTTTGATCTTCTCCAGAATATCCTGGAGGAAGCTGGTGTCTTAAATATACGGGTTCCCTATCACGATCTGGTGACAACAGAGTTTTCAGAAGCAGCGGCAGGCTCTCAGTAAAACCAGATCTTCACAGGCAGCAGAGTCAAGACCACCGGCTTAGCCGGTGGCTTGCTCTGCCCCTATAAGGGGCTG
>JAQERH010000060.1 GCA_027698105.1 Lachnospiraceae bacterium AM93-12TA | reverse complement strand
GCGGTAAATTCCACCGCATAAGAGGACGGTGGAATTTAAAATTTCATTTTAGATTTCGCAAATTCAATTTCATAAAAATAGACATGGTCTATAGCCGTTTGGTAGAATAAAGTTACCACACAAAATTCACCATAGGAGGTATAGAACCATGTCTGATAACATGATACAACTCAATGAAGATTTAATAAACATGATTTAAAGGATCTTGTCCGCAGTAGCGTCGAAGAAACTCTGAATGCTCTGCTTGATAAAGAAGCTGACGAACTCGTAAATGCCCAGAAATATGAGCGTTCTTCTGACCGTCAGGGATATCGCTCCAGCCACTACAAGCTAAATTTCCAGACTACTGCCAGTGACGTAGAATTAAAAGTTCCAAAGCTGAAAGGAGTTTCATTTGAAACTGCCATGATTGAACGCTACCGCCGCAGGGAATCTTCTGTTGAAGAAGCTTTGATTTATCTGGCAGGCGTTTCCGTATGGCGTGTTGAAGACATCACAGAAGCTTTGTGGGGAACAAAAGTATCCCCGGGAACCATCAGTAATATCAATAAAAAGGCATATGAGCATATTGAAGCCTGGCGTACACGGCCACTGGTTGGCAGCTATCCCTATGTCTATGTGGATGGTGTCTATCTGAAACGTAGTTGGGGTGGTGAAATTCAAAATGTTTCTATCCTTGTTGCTATTGGAGTCAGCAACGATGGCTGCCGTGAGATCATTGGTGCGGCTGAAGGTATGAAAGAAGACAGGGAGAGCTGGCGTTCCTTCTTTGTATGGCTGAAAGAACGAGGCTTAACTGGAGTCCGGCTGATCATTGGAGATAAAAATCTGGGAATGCTCGAAACCATACCGGAAGTATTCCCGGATGCCCGTTATCAGCGCTGCACAGTTCATTTTTATCGAAACATTTTCTCTGTTACTCCACGTAACAGGATGAAGGCTGTAGCCATGATGTTAAAGGCCATCCATGCCCAGGAAAGCAAGGAAGCAGCGCGCGAAAAAGCACGGCAGGTTGCCGAAAAACTAAAGGAAATGAAGCTTAGCTCTGCCGCCAAAAAACTACAAGATGGCATAGAAGAAACTCTAACCTACATGGACTTTCCAACTCAACACTGGACCAGAATCCGGACCAATAATACCATCGAACGGTTAAACCGTGAGATTAAACGTCGCACGAAAGTAATCGGAGCTTTTCCTGATGGACAAAGTGCCTTGATGCTTGTATGTGCCAGACTGCGTCATGTAGTCGGAACCCAATGGGGAACCAGGCGCTACATGAATATGGCTCATCTTTCCAGACCGGAGGATGATCTGCTGTCTGATATCATAGCCGGTTAACTGCCATCTACTGAACGGCAAGAATTAAATTTGCGAAAAAATCTTGACACTATCGGTAGAAAGTGACCTGGTGATATGGTGGGCTTACATATTGCATGGTAGGCTATTGACTTTGATGAAGACAGTCTTTATAATAAACTTAGAAACAAAGAAACCAAGAAAATGAGAGTACAGAGAAATATATTTGCATAAGATAAGAAGGAGGTAGTAAGTATGCCTACAGCTGTAATGGAAAGAGGAAACACAAAAATGAACAGAAAAATTCTTAGTATTTCTTCAAAGCGACAGATTACAATTCCACAGAAGTTTTACCAGTCGCTTGGTTTTGGCGATGAAGCAGAATGCATTGTGCGCGGCGATGAACTTATTATACGTCCGATCAAGACCGTTGCGGGTGGTGAATTTGCTGAACAGATTCTGACAGATCTAATTAAGGAAGGTTTGTCTGGAGAAGAATTGCTTGCAGAATTCAAAAAGCGTCAGGCACAGATCAGACCGGCTGCAGAAGCAATGCTTGCTAAAGCTGAGAATATTGCCTCCGGAAAAGCAGAATATGCAACCTATGAAGATGTATTTGGAACGGAGGATTGATTCATGCTGCCAGTACGATTTGATCCTCCGGCAGCAAAGTATATTAAAAAGCTGAAGGATAAGAAACTGAAAAAACTGTATCAAGAGGCTATTGATAAGATTAGAGAAGATTATACAATAGGCGAAACGAAAACAGGTGATTTGACAGGGTTTTATGGTTACGACATTTATTATAACAAGACCAATTATGAACTTGCATATACGATTGAGCGTGTAGATGGAGAGTTAGTGGTTGTTGTCATGGCAGGAACCAGAGAAAACTTTTATGATGAACTGAAAAGATACATAAAAAGATAATAGCAGACATGAAAGGCATCTATCGGAGAAATGTTCTGCCATCTCATGATAAGTTGTGTTTAAGGCAGTGTTGTACCAGTCGCTCTTTTTATGATTCACTGCGGTTGTGCAGTTATCAGAAACGAGCATAGGTGTGATGCCGCCAAATGAGTGTGGAGGAGAACTGCAGAGGATTTCTGGTGACGGAATCTGTACGATTTTCCTGAGTACCAGGGGAGAAAATGAGGAAGCAGTTCCGCCAGAGCTTGTCAGATTTCTGAAATTTGTGACAGCTGATCTGAAGGAGAGCGAAGGTGATTTTCAGGACAGGCTGGTAAGCCAGCTCCAGAAAACCATTCGCGATATTAAGACAGACCGGGAAATGGGAGAGCGCTATATGACTTTGGAAGAGCTGTTGAAGGATGAAAAGCAGGAAGGACGCTTGGAGGCCACACGAGAGAATATTTTAGAGCTTCTGGAAGAGCTGGGGCCGGTTCCAGACCAGCTGAGGGACCGGTTGGAAGAGCTGGAGGAATTGGGAGATTTGAGGACTTTATTAAAGCTGGCAGCTAAAGCAGATTCCTTAGATGTGTTCAAAAAGGAAGCAGAGAAGTATCTGCAGTCCAGTCAATCTTGAAAAAATAAACATTAGTCGGCGAAGATTCTATATCGCCAGTGCATATCTGTCCCAATGCCGTCTGCGGCATTGGGGTCTGTGAAAACTCTTACAAGAAGAGTATCTTACTGATTCAGGAAAGATTTCATCAAACATTTGGCAGGGGAATCCTGGATGCAATACAAAATTTTATGATGTTTCGGCTTTTCTTTTTTATCAGATAACAGTCTATAGAAAAATATCCCGGCTGCATTTATAATGAGAGAGACTATATAAAAAATGAAAGGAACCTTCCCTATGCTTCCCTATATTTATGAAGACTTAAAAGAGGCATGTCAGAATCTTCCGGTAAGCTTGGCGGCCGGATGCGGGGCGGCTGTTCTGGCGTTTTGCGTCAGCCGCATTGTCAGCCGCAGCGCCCAGGGAAATTCCTATGTGGCGGAAAATGTGCTTTTGTTTCTTCCCTTTGGATTCCTGTTTCCTCTGCTGTTTCGTTTTAGAGGACAGAGAAGATTCCGATTCCCAGCATGCCTGTTCTCTGCGTTTCTGTGCAGCGCAGGGATTGAAACGGTACAATATATGACGTCCAGAGGATATTCTCAGCTGGATGACGTCATAACGAACGTGGCGGGGGCTGCACTGGGATATGCTGTATTTTATACAGCTCACAGAGCAGCAGGGTACGGAAGGAGATAGATACTCTGCTGCGTTTTTGTTTCAAAAACTTCTGTACAGCGCAAAATCCCCATGATACAATATTCAGGTTAGAAAGGAATGAAGCAGAGTTATGAAATTATCATCTATTCATCATATCGCGATTATTGTATTAGACTATGAAAAATCCAGGAATTTTTACGTGAACCAGCTGGGGTTTCGGGTAATCCGGGAGAATTACAGGGCGGACAGAAAGGACTGGAAGCTGGATTTACAGGTGGGAGAGGGATCTGATGCTGTGGAGCTGGAGATTTTTGCGGAGCCGAATCCCCCGAAGCGCGTAAACAGACCGGAGGCCTGCGGGCTGAGACATCTGGCGTTCCGTGTGGAGAGCGTGGAGGAGGCAGTCAGGGAGCTGGAGACCCTTGGCATTTCCTGCGAACCCATCCGGACAGACGATTACACACAGAAGAAGATGACGTTTTTCTTTGATCCGGACGGCCTGCCGCTGGAGCTGCATGAATAGTTCAGAAGAACCAGCTTTTATAAGAACAGGCGGACGTCATACGTACAGAAATATGAAACAGAAAGAAGGAACTTACTAATGACACAGACAATATCACAGACAGAGCAGGGAAATCCTCTCGGCTATGAGAAGCTTCCTGTTCTCTTAAAGAGCTATGCCATCCCCAGCATCATTGCCATGCTGGTCAGCTCTCTCTATAATATTGTAGATCAGATTTTTATCGGCCAGGGTGTAGGATATCTGGGCAATGCAGCTACGAATGTGTCCTATCCTCTGACAACCATCTGTCTGGCCATTGCCCTGCTTATCGGAATCGGAAGTGCTTCCTGTTTTTCTCTGGAGCTGGGAGCAGGAAGAGAAGAGCAGGCGGCCCGGACCGTGGGAAATGCCGTTTCCATGATGGTTTTTATGGGTATCCTCTATGTAGTGGCAGTGGAATGGTTTCTGACTCCTCTTTTGACAGTATTTGGAGCTACTCAGGAGATTATGCCGTATGCGGAGAGCTACACCCGCATTACAGCAGCCGGTATGCCTCTGCTGATTCTCACCAATGGACTCAGCAATCTGGCCAGGGCAGATGGAAGTCCGAAATATTCCATGATCTGCATGGTGGTGGGAGCTGTTATTAATACGGTTCTGGATCCCGTTTTTATTTTTGTGCTTCACCAGGGAGTAGCAGGGGCTGCCATTGCCACAGTAGTAGGACAGCTGGTTTCCTGTCTGATGGCTTTGTATTACCTGAAGAAGTTCCACCATGTGAAGCTGGAACGCCGCCATTTTATTCCCTGTTTTAGGGTGTATGGAAGGATTGCTTCCCTGGGAATGAATGGAAGCCTGAATCAGCTGGCGCTTACTTTTGTACAGATTGTATTAAACAATTCACTCACTTACTATGGTGCCCGCTCTGTCTATGGAAGTGAGATTCCACTGGCCAGCTGTGGAATTGTAATGAAGACAAATGCCATTCTTCTGGCCGTTATTATCGGAATTGCCCAGGGAGCCCAGCCTATTATAGGATTTAACTATGGAGCGAAGCAGTATGAGAGAGTGAGAGGGATTTACCGCCTTGCCCTTACCTGGAATCTTACGGTTTCCGGAATCGGATTTCTTCTGTTTCAGCTGTTCCCAAGGCAGATTATTTCTGTGTTTGGAACAGGAGAACCCCTTTATTTTGAATTTGCCATTCGTTTTCTGAGAATCTTTCTGTTCATGGTAACGATAAACGGAGTGCAGCTGCAGTCTTCTAATTTTTTTGCAGCTATTGGAAAGCCGGTGAAGGGTGTGATTCTGTCACTGACAAGACAGGTATTTTTCCTTGTTCCTCTGCTTTTAGTTCTGCCACTGCTGTTTGGCATTGATGGAATCATGTTTGCAGGCCCGGCAGCCGATTTTGCTGCATTTCTTGTTACCATGCTTCTGATCAGGCGGGAGATGCGCCACATGAAAGAGCTTCAGACCCAGATGGAGACAGAAAGGCTTCAGGCGGCAGAGACAGGAAGATAACGCTGGAGAGGAACTATATCCGGGGTTTTAAGGATAAAAATAAAAAAGAGAAGAGCTTTTCAGTTCTTTTATTAGAACAGGAAAGCTCTCCTCTTTTCTTTTTATAAAAACAGCGTTCTGAAACCCTGATCAGGCCAGATGAAACAGGTGAAACAGCATCAGCCACGCCATGCCATAGTAGGTAATAACTGCCACCAGGTCATTGACAGTTGTGATTAAGGGACCGGAGGCAACTGCCGGATCTACCTTGATTTTGTGGAAAAACAGAGGAATCACGGTTCCTGCCAGGCTGGAGATGGCCATAGCCAGCAGCAGGGAGATTCCGACGCAGGCGGAAACTGCAAAGCCGTACAGGATGGAATTTCCCTTAAACAGCCATACGTAAACGCCGATGCAGAGGAAGGATACGATTCCCAGCAGACCTCCGTTTGCCATGCCGATTTTTACTTCCTTCCAGATAAGCGCCAGTCTTGTCTTAAAGGTGATATCCTCGTCCATCAGAACGCGGATAGTAACTGCCAGGGACTGGGTTCCCACATTTCCGGCCATGTCAAGAATCAGGGACTGGAAGCATACAAGAATTGCAACTTTTGACACAATTCCCTCGAACATTCCCACGACACTTGATACGAACATGCCGAGAAACAGAAGCGCAATCAGCCAGGGAAGGCGTTTTTTCATGCTGACGGCCAGAGTTTCCTTCATATCTTCACTGCCGTCGCCTTCTGCGATACCGGCCAGCTTGTTGTAAACCTCTTTTGATTCCTCTTCCATATAGTCTACAATATCCTGGACAGTAATAACGCCAATCAGGCGGTCATCCTGGTCGAGAACAGGAAGGGAATCTTCCTCGTAATCGCGGATCCAGTCCATACACTCTTCCAGATCATCGTGATCATGGACAAAGGGATAGGAGTTGACAATAATGCTTTCCAGAGGCGTATAGTCTCTGGCCAGAATCAAATCCTTTAAATCAATGGCTCCATAAAAGCGTTCATGCTCATCCACTGCATAGAGTGTGGTAATATTGTCATTATCAGCAGACTGGCGAATGAGCTCCTTCATGGCTTCCTTGACAGTCAGAGTATGGCAGATGGAAATATAGTTGTTGCTGATCAGGCTTCCGATTTCATCATCCTCGTAGGAAGAAATCAGCTTAATATCTCCAGAAGTTTCCTCGCTTAAATTTTCCTCGATTTTATCCTGGAAGGAATCGGGCAGCTGATCTAAAAGCTCTGCCGCATCGTCGGAGTCCATGTACTCAATAACGTTTGCAGCCTCTCTGGGGGCCAGCTCGGTCATCAGGGTTTCCGGCTCGTCATAGTAGGAGAAAATCTCTGCTGTCCACTCTGCGCCCATTTTTTCGTAGAGCTCACGCCGCTCCTCCGGTGTCAGCTCTTCTAAAGCCTGGGCAATATCGTAGTCATGGTAATCATCCAGATGGGAGAGCAGTGCTTCCCGGTTTTTTTCAGATCTTATAAACTGAATGATCTCCTGAACAATCTCTTCGTTAATAAATTCATGTCTTCTCATGTCAGTGTCCTCCTATTCAGCATATCGCAGAATACGCGAAAAACCGGCTGAAAAAGGACCCGGCTGTGGTCAGATGGACCTGCACAGGCGGATAGCCAGCTTCGCGTATTCTAATTTACAGGTATCAGGGTGACCGTCTCCGTCCATGCACTCACATCCTTTCTTCTAATCGGCAGCATTCCATCTGTAAAGTCTCAGCCGGATGCTGCAAAAAAATCCATATCATCAGCCTGAGCGAATGATATGGATCTGGAAATACGTATCACTATCCGTTCAAGCTTTAGCTTCACAGGGCCTGAAAATTACATTATTCTGCGCCTTAATCCGACACAGACTGCTAACCTGATTAGAAGTGTCTCCACTTTTAACCGGCAGTAACCCTTATCCCTGTGGTAGCCTCACCTACCGAATGTTCTTTTTTCTCTTTCAGTTCTAACATATCTGAAAGCCTGTGTCAAGAAAAATCAATTTCACTGTCCCCGATTTTTTTCCTGGTGTAGTCCATCAGGAAACAGAAAAAGTCTGTGGCTATTTTCATCTCCTCGTTTCTGGGGCGGAAACGGATGATAATATCCCTACAGCATTCCACCTGCGCGATGGGAAGAAGGCGGATTTTTGGGGATGAGAGAAGTCCCCAGGAATATTCTGGCCAGAAGCCTACGCCCAGGCCTGCGGCAATCAGGTTCCGGACAGATTCAGGATTGTCTGTCTCACAGACAGTGTGGGGAGCGAAACCGGCCTCCAGGCAGAAACGATCGCAGATCCGCCTGATTGGCCGGTTATTGGAGAGGCTGATAAAGCCCTCGTTCTGCAGTTCAGGAAGACTGACAAAGGCCTGGGAGCTGTAGGCGGAATCGGCTGGAACAGCCATGAAAAATCGCTCACGGAGCAGCAGATGATCCTTTTCTTTCTTGAATTCTCCTGGAAATACGGTGGAGATGCAGATATCGTCATGTTCCCTGGCAGGATCCTGTACCAGGCGGAAAATGACTTCCGGATGAAGCTCTTTATAAGCAATGATGCAGTCAGTCACCAGCCTGGTAGCGGCCAGCAGATTTAAGTAAATTGTGCGCTGATTCATTAAATCTCTTTTCTTAATTTCAGACGGAAGTTCCTCCAGGGCAGCCATGATCGGCAGCAGCTTTTGTTCCAGAAATTGTCCGGCGTCATTCAGCCTGATATTTCGTTTCTCCCTATCGAAGAGGGGGACACCCAGTTCGTGTTCCAGACGCTTGATGGACTGGGAGAGAGCCGGCTGGGCAATCCTTAGAACTTCGGCTGCCTTTGTCATGTGCTGGTATTTGGCTGCTACAAGAAAGTAGCGAAGCTGAAGCAGTTCCATATGATAAACAGCCTCCTTTCAGGAATTGTTAAAAAAATAGAAAACAGATTTTCCGGTTTTATGGGAAGTCAGTCTGCTTTTTCTTTCTATTATACTGTAAAACTGGAAAAAAGAAAGGGAAATACAGTAAATTATAACGTGAATATTATGAATTGATAAAAATAAAGTATTGGATATCGTTAAAAAAATAACGTATAATAAGGGCAAAGATAAGGAGAGCTCGTAAATGGGGAACGGGAAACGGCTTTGGCCTGAATAAAAATGATAATGGATTAGGAGGATTTAAGGTATGTCAAGAAAAACAGTTTGTATTGAAAGAGAGTATGGAAGCAACGGACGTAGGATTGCAGAGTGGCTGTCTAAAAAGACAGGAGTCCCGCTCTATGATAAAAAAGCTTTGACACAGGTGGCAGAGGAAAATCATCTGGTTCCGGAGGGAGCAGCAGAGGATGAAAATAAAATTCCTGCAATGCATAGAGAGGCCATCAAGTTCTTGGCTGATAAGGGCTCCTGCATTTTTGTTGGAACCTGTGCAGCCGGTGTACTTCAGGGAAGAGAGAAGAATGTTAACGTCTTTGTAAAGGCTGATATGGAAAGCAAGATCCGCTGGGCTATGGACAGTGAAAAAATTGACCGCCAGACTGCAGAAGAAAAGATCGCTGCCATGGATAAGGAAAGATGCAGAATGAGAGATATCTATTCTGTGACAGAGTGCGGAGATAAGGTGGATTACGATCTGATTATTACAAGCTCCCGCTTTGGAATCGAGGGAACCGCAGATATGATTCGCTCCTGTATGGCGCGGTTCTAGGAATTACTAAGCCTCCCTTTTTATATTTACATATGTGTTTTAATGCTCAGAGCCTCCCCCAGAGAGACATTCTTCTCTCTGGGGGAGGCTTCTGAGCGTCAGGGACTGCCTCTGCCACAGTTCCTTTTAAATAGGAAGAAGGCCTTCTGAAAAAAGAAAAACAGGATTCAGTCTGTTACCGCAGCAGGAAGACCTGAGCATTCTGGAAGGGAAGGCTTTTAGCCTGGGCATGAGAATCGCAGTAGATATCAATATGATTTCTTTTTACTCCGCCTCCTGTATCCTCTGCTACATAAACCTGACCGTTAATGAGAAGACGGCTTCCCATGGGAATGACTCTGGGATCAACTGCCACAGTTCTTCTGGAGACAGCCATGGCTCCGGAGCTGGTCCGTCCGCCCCATCCTGCGCTGCATTTGCGGCAGGCGCAGTAGCCGGTAATACGAAAAGAGCCCAGATTCTGTACAGAAGAAACTCCTTCCGGGAGACCACTTTCGCTGTTCTTGCTTCCGGAATAGTGGGAGAGAGAATTGCCCACTGTTTTGCCGCCGCTTACGATGGAGGCTGTGTAGAGACCGCCGCCCAGAGAATCCCAGTCAATGGAAGTGTAGAAACCGGGAGTGCTTCCGCTTCCGGTTTGTCCTTCCAGATCCGGACGGGAGAGGGAGGAGGTCATGGGAATTTCCTGAACCGTTTCTCCTGTAACGGCGTTTGTCAGCCGGATGGAAAAAGAGGCTGCTTCCGCAGGGCGGCCTGTTTCATAAAACCATCCAGAGATGCCGGATTCATCGAAAAAATCAAGATGCCCTGCGCTGCTGCCGGAAGCAAATGAAGAAAAAGCGGCGAGCAGTGTAAAAAACATAGTTAAAAAACATAATTTTAGTGTCTGTTTCATAAAAAACCTTTCTTAAATTTCAGATATAGAATAGGATATTAAAAAACACAGCTGGAATATTACAAAAGTTAATAAATGTAACACATTTGTAATAATTGTGGCCGTAAGAAAGTATTATACACAGAATCTGAGATTTGTCAAGAAAAAGACGAAGAAAAAAGACTGTGTCCCATATGAGACGCAGTCTTTTGTATCAGTGCGCCCGGCGGCGCACGTCTCTAACTGGTGAAAGTCCGGAATCCGC
>JAQERH010000006.1 GCA_027698105.1 Lachnospiraceae bacterium AM93-12TA | reverse complement strand
TTAAACCCATGTGGAATTTAATCATGCACTGGAATTTAAAATTTCAAGTCAGCGAAATTTTTAACGGGTTATTCTTTTTTGTATTCTGGTAAGAAGCTCTTGCCATTCTAATTTTCTACGTGCATACAGCAGATAAAAAAGAAAATTTGGTATGATACAGCATACTAGACAATTAAAAATGATTCTTATAAAAAGAGTGTCTATGTAGAAAGTATTTACAAACAGGTAAGAAACTATCATACTTAAAACTGCTATTGCAGTAAGATGAAGCAAATTAATACTATACTCTTTTATCGTTCGTTTTAATAGACCTTTATAAACCAAAACTGGATAGGTATAACCAAATAGTGCAAAAGAACTTATAATTGTTCCGATAAACACTCCTATAACGCCAAAAAAATGCAA
Source organism: Lachnospiraceae bacterium AM93-12TA (assembly GCA_027698105.1). Classification (GTDB taxonomy): domain Bacteria; phylum Bacillota; class Clostridia; order Lachnospirales; family Lachnospiraceae; genus Otoolea. Next base: position 97,609 of record JAQERH010000006.1, on the reverse strand, counting down.
ACATACTAAAGAAGCTACTACATTAAGCGCAGATTCTATGAGTGGTATAAATCTATCTTCGTATAAAATTCCAGCCGCTTCTTTAAATACTGCATAAACTTGTCTCATACCAGTAATGTAAAATTTAACCGCTAATGAAAAAACAACTATATCCGAAAAAACAAGTTCTTCTCCAAATATAAATTGTATTAGTGGAGTTACCACGCAAAACAATCCCGAAGCCGAAAAATTCATAATTCCAGCATTCACAAGTTGAAGCTGACAAAAAATACCGTAGTTCTTTTCTTCATCTTTTTCTACCAAAAGATGTCCCACACCGGCAGTAGCAGCAGTTACAAATTGAACAGCAACATTTTTCAAAGTATTAATAATAAGCTGGTAGTTAGAATAAATACCAACAACTGCAAGGCCAAAAAATCTAGAAATCAAGATATTATCAACACCTAATACAAAAAAGCTCCCCATTTTGTGAAAAATAGTTCCCTTTACTTTCTTCTTAATATCTTCTAAAATATAGGCCGGAAGTTTGTCCTCTGTCTTTTCTTTTAAAAACGGATACTTCCACAGCACCAGAAAGTTTAAAAGAAAATTTTCTGCCAAACGGCAAATAACCATAGTTATTAGATATAAAATAAAATTTTCTGTAACCAGGAGAACAGCAACTTGCCCCAATTTGGAAGTAAGCTGATATAAAATATCGCAAAATGTAACAATATAGTTTTTCTGATCAGCAATAAGAATAGAGCGCTTGTATGTAAATAGATAAGAACATACAGAGTCCAGCAAAAACCAAATATAAATTTGATTCAAGCTCTGTGGCAGGCTATAATCCGGTACAAAGTATGGTAAAAAAGGAATAAACAAAAGACCACATCCTGCTACGACTAAAGCAATCACATTGTAGCATTTTTTATAAAATGCCATCAAACATTTTGTCATTTGAGTATCATGTTCCGCCAAGGGCCGATACAAATGATAAATAATCGTAATTCCAATTCCCAATTCAGCAATGGACAACATAGATAAAACATTACTGAAAAGTCCGTTGATACCCTGATATTCGATACCCAATAGTGTAATCAAACATTTACGATTTACTAACCCAATAATAATGGTTATAAAATAAAAAATTAAACTAGCTATAGAATTATAAATAGTATATTTTGTTCTCAAGTATTCCCTCTATTTTTCTAAACTATTTTATCTAGTTACCTTATTCATTGTATTAGATAATTTATTTAAGTTACTCTGTTTCATGCAATAAGAAATAATCAAAAACATCTGAAACATCCAAATATATGAATAAAAATCGAAGCATGACATCACTAACATAACCAACAAAACACATTTAAGAGCTCTCTTTGTCTTCCCATCTGTTTTTCTAAAAAAGCAATAAGATATCGAAAAAAAGATAAATAAGAATAACAAAATTCCAACTATTCCATTTTGATATAATATTTGTATAATCAAATTGTGGGCTTCCCCAGCATACTGAAGTTGAAATTTTTCCATTAGAAATTCACCGTTTTGGATCCCGTGACCCAATATAGGAGAATTTTTTATTTCATTTACCATCCGCTCCCACAGAAGAGTTCTCCCGGAAAACGTGACACTTTTTCCGGTAATTTCTGCTAATTTTGTCTGCAAACTCTTTACTGGAAATAGTGCAAATACAGATGTCATGCTTGTCATAATACAAACTGAAAATATCGGATTAACTCCCCACGAAAAAATATGTCTATTAAATAATAATAAAAAAATCCCGAAAATTAGTACTCCTATTTTTGAAGTTACCGAATTAACTAAAGAGTATGTTACTATAACACACATCCACAAGAAAAAATATTGTCTTTTAGATATTTTCTTTTGATCCAGCAAAAAATATCCAATTCCTAAAGCGGGCAAAATAAATTTGATAAATGAATTATAATTGCCTAGTAAAAAATTAATCCCTTCTCCTCCATCTCCAGGGGCTATAAACATTCCGCTAGGCCATATGACAATTGAAAATAAATTTAAAACAATCCAAAAAAAGCAATATCTATAATATAATATTAACAGCTGTGACTTTTCTAAATGGTATTCTACAAAACAACAAATTCCCAATAATAGATAAAAATGTCCGTATACTGCTGACGCAATTGAACCTCCATAAAAAAATGTACTAATATTCATCATACAGGAAAAAAAGAAAATAAAAATAAGATTCAACGATATTTTTCCACGAAAAAAATATAAAATAAATGAACAAGTACATAATAATACTCTTCCTATTGGAAAAAAAATAGTTGACTCCAATATCCTTTCCATATAAGTAACAGGCAAAAAGAAAAACAAACAAATATAAATGTATAAATCATAATTTTTTTCTTTTTTTATCAAATAATATCTCATTCCATTTCCCTAAAATCGCAATGTTTCAAAACCAGAAATCACCTATTGCATCTATTCCTTCTTTTTTTGGTTAAAAACAGTTTTATTTTTCTGTATTTTTTTTCTGAGTTAACCAGTATAATGATGCCCATCTTTGCTTTCAAAGATAATACTGGATCTTTTAAAATTCTACGTCGATTGCACTTTATTTCACAATAAACAGTTTGAAATGTTTTATCGCAAAATGGAATCCCTAACAAAATCATCAAATTAATTACATGAAAGCTAATTCTATATCTGTGATTTTCTAATGCAGATATCAGTTCTACATCTACTGTTGATAATATCTTTTGCATCCTATCATATGCCAAAAATAATGTGTTAACTTTTTTAGTGAAATTTCTTTTAGTTGTACTCTCCTCGATATTTTGGCGGTAGAAATATAAACTTTCCGGAAGATAAACTACTTTCTGTGCTTTTCCTAATAATTGAATTGTAAATAACATATCTTCTGCTATGAAAATATCCTCTTGAAATCTCAAATCATCAATCAACGATCTGTGAATCAACTTTGTAGTTGCCCCTACATTAGATATTTTTTTATTGAGTACATCCTTCAAAATATCTTTGGCTGAATAGCATATGTAATTTAATTCATGATTTTTTCCAGTAACTGATAATGGTGTTAGTGTTATTAAATATTCACTCATACAAATGTCTGCTTTTGTAAATTGAATACATAGCAGTTGTTTCTCTATAAATTTTTTATCTACGACATCATCAGCATCAATAAATGTAATATATTCTCCACGTGAATTATCTATCCCTACATTTCTTGCACTGCTCACACCTTTATTTTTCTGATGAAATACTTTCACTCGATCATCTACTTTTAGATAAGCATCACAAATTGTTTTGGTAGAATCATTAGAACCATCATTTACTAATATTACTTCAATATTTCTATATGTTTGTGCTAATACTGAATCTACACATTCAGCCAAATATTTTTCTGCATTGTAAACAGGAATTATTATACTAACCATATATTGTTACCTCTTTATAATATCTATTATGCGCAAATAGATAGTTGAAAATAGCAATGTAGTTCTCCACAAATCAAAGTGCATCAATAAAAGAACTAATGCAAATAGAGGTTTTTCTTTAAGCAAATTTTGGAATACTGAATTAAAATACTTCTTTTTTAAAACAGGATATTTATATAGTTTTTTTAGAGCTTCCTTTTTTTCTTTCCAAAGCAAAGCTTTATTTAAAGAAGAAATTTCAAAAATACTATGTGTTATATATTGCATGACTCGAATGCACCAAAACCTCTCTTTTATTGTATCGGGAAATATCTTATTCAAAAGAGCAATTTCTGATAAATATAATCTATAGTATTCATCTAATCGATTTAAGTTATATTCTTTAGATTTACTATGTTTTTTTCTTTGCATCCACGTATAGTAAGTATCAGGAATTATAACTCCCTTTTTTGCTTTCTTATATATATCCAAATTAAACAATTGATCATCTGATCCCCATTTCATACTTTCATCAAAAGAAATTTTATTGTTGTTTAAAAATTCTATACTATATAGGCCATTCCAAATAGTATTTAAAATCAAAGACTGTTTTAGGTAGTAATATTGGTTGAAAAAATCCTCTTCTTCCAAAACAACAAACTTGTCTATCGTTCTGTAAATAATGTTTGACTCATTTCCAGCTTCATCATATATTTTTTGTATCGCACCACATTTAACAAAATCTGCTTTATATTCTTTGATATATTTATAATTAATTTTCAGCCAATTCTCATCACAATAATCATCATCATCAGCAAATGCAATATATTTTCCTTTGGCCTTAGAAAGTCCTAAATTTCTAGTTTTTGTAATGCCACAGTTTTTTTGATGCAATACGGTTATTCTTGGCTCTTTAGCCGCATACATATCACAAATTGTTCCACTTTTATCATCGGAGCCGTCGTCAATTAATATCAATTCCCAATCGGAAAATGACTGCCGTATTATACTGTCTATAGTCTGTTGAATAAATTTTTCCGAATTATACACTGGCATTACTATACTAATTACAGGATTCATACCCATATCCTCACCAATAATTTCTTTTTTTCTTGAACAGTCTTAAGAAATACTTTCTCTTAACTTGAAAATATTGTGTCTCAGTTCACGATCATCTTTGAATACACTACTTGTCCCAGCGACAAAAATCGTTGCTCCGAGGGAATGTAGTTTTTCTGCATTCTCGAAACTAACATTTCCATCCACTTCCACTTCCATATCTTGGTATCCTCTTTTTTCTAAATACTGATTTAATTTTTTCATTTTTTCAAAAGAGTTTTTTACTATTTTTTGTCCTGCAAATCCAGGATTAACTGTTAGCATAGTAACTCCATCAATATCATCTAACAGTTCTTCTACGAAACAAATAGGTGTACCTGGATTAATCGCTAAATTTACTTTACATCCATACTGTTTAGCTTTCTCTAAAGCTCTTTGTATATGAGGAGTACTTTCGTAGTGCAATGTTACCAAATCTGTAGGCTGAATATGAAACCACTTAAGTTTTTCTTCCGGACTTTCAATCATTAAATGCAAATCCAAAGGAATATTGGTTAACTCGCGCAATCCTCTTATATAGTCAGTTCCCAATCCATAATTAGGAACAAATTTTCCATCCATCACATCAATATGCAAATATTCTATTCCCATTTTTTCAAAAAGCAAAATATCCTCTTTCAAGTGTACCAAATCTTCACACATCATAGAAACTGATATTTTTCCCTTCTTTTTATATTCCATAAATTATCCTTTCATTATAAACATAATCTTAATTGCCGGCTCTACTTTATCTTTTAAAATATGAAATGCCGATTCTGATTCTTCGAGGCTAAATCTATGTGTAATTAATGGAGTTACTTGTAACTTTCTTTCTTCCATTGCTTCTATGGTTGTTTTCCAATTATTTTCTATAGAATTGTACGATGAATTCCAGCTCCCAATTATAGAAAGTTCATTGCGAAGAATTTTCCAATAAATGTTCCTTGGTAAAATAATATCTTCTATAGGATTTCCAAAAAGAAGAATTCGTCCTCCTTTTTTTACAAACTGTATGCAGGAAGAAACCGCTTGTACACTTCCAACACAATCAAATGCCACATCAACGTCTTCATTAATGCCTAAACGTTTGAGCCCTTCTAATTCAGTTTCCATCTCTAAATTTATAACAGAAGTAAAACCCAATTTCATAAGAAGATTCTTTTTGTAGGTATTTCTCACAGCAAAAATCAAATTTCTAAGTCCTAAATTTTTTAACCAAAGTCCTGTAAGCAGCCCAATTGTTCCAGAGCCTTGTATCAATACAGATTCTCCCTTTTTTATATTTGCTCTCTGAATTCCGTGAAGAGCTACTGAAGCCGGTTCACACATTGCCGCTTCTTCGAAAGATAAATTTTCAGAAAAGCAAACCACATTCCAAATAGGTACTGCAATATACTCAGCAAAACCTCCATCACATCTCGAACCAAAATAATTATAATTTTCACAGCGCGCATACTCTTCATTTCTACAATAGACGCACTCCATGCAAGGTTGCAATGGAAAGATCACAACCCTTTTATTCAAATATCTCGTATCTACATTTTTTCCCGTTTCTACTATGATTCCTGAAAATTCATGACCTGGAATTGTTGGGAAATGATAAGTTCCCGTTTTGAAAACTCGATCAATATCACTATTACAAATTCCAGAAGCAATAACTTTTATCAATACCTCATTGTCTTTAGGCTTTGGTTTCTCTTTTTTTTCTAAAACCAATTTCCCTATTTCTTTTAGCACTAATGCTTTCATATTTCTTATCATTCCTTTCGCTTCGCTCAAGGCACAAACAAGTTATGAAAAAATATTGTGCCCCTCCACTCTTTGATTTATAATTCTTGTAGGGAATAGCAATACACTACAGAGCACGGAAGGAGGAGTGGCGAATCTATTTCGACCCCGTATAATTTATATGTGCCGTCATCCTTTCAAGCAGAAACAAGTGGGACTTTGAGCCCGGACTCTTATCATTGGTAATAAACCATGTTTATTCAGTCGCAGGATGACAGTCACTGTCGCTGTTCCTAAAATATTTTTGGGGGAGCCGAAAGACTCCCTATTTGTGTTTGATTAAATCTTTCTAAACCAGTAATTTATTTTTCACTCTTTCTCCCTGCAAATATATTTTAAACAATCTTATATCTTCTTCAGTTGTAATTTTAAAGTTTTGTTCTTCTCCTGGAATCATTTTTATTGTTAATCCTGCTTTATATGCAATTTCAGTACTGCCAGTCATTTTGTTAATTTCATCATCTGTTTTTTCTTCATGAATTAACATATATGGAACCATTTTGAAGCTTTCTGGTGCCTGACCAGCAAACAAATGTTCTCTAGGTAACAAACCTCCTATATTTTTTCCATTTGCACTTTGATAAAAAGTATCTTTTGCAGGAAGTACAGGCATGACACCATCGTATTTATCAAGCTGTCGCAGACAATTATGTATGAGTTTTCCCGAAACTAATGGCCTTGCAGCATCATGAATAATAACATTATCTTCTTGTTTTGCTAGTTTTTTTAATAATTTTAATCCATTATAAATAGAACTTTGCCTAGCTTCACCTGCATCAGCAAATGTAATAAATTTTTTAATATCTGCTTTTTTGATCCACTTAGAAATAAATTCTCTCCATTCTTTATGTGCAACAATAATAATTCCATTGATATCTCCGCTCTTTTCGAAAGTCTCTAACGAATATAAAAAAATTGGTTTTTCATCCACCAGTAAATATTGTTTAGGACAATCTAAAGATTTCATACGGCTTCCGATGCCACCTGCCAAAAAAATGAGATAGTTCATCATTTCCTCTCCTACTATTTGATTATTATAAATGTTTGGGTACACGCTTCTCTATTGGTGGCAGTTCCATATAGTTTCCATAAATATGTTGCATATATTCGTGACTTCTTTCTGGAATTGGAAATACTCCTGTTTCAAATTTATGCGGGATAGAATTTCCAAAATAAATATTAGGAACCATTTCTTTTTTATACCCAGCTATTCCAAACAGATTACTGATCATTTGTGTATTTTTACTATTCCAATAGGTAATAATCTTCTTTGACATGCTTTCAATCCTGTCCAAAAAAGCTTTAGTCGAACATTTTAATACCAATTGACTCCCTACTCGCATTAACCTGCCTCTATTTTTAGGTGGCATACGATAGGTGGCTAGATGATATACCTGACAAAATATTCTTTGGACTTCTTGTGCTAATATAGAAGAGGGAACATTATCTAAGGGATATATGTCAATTGCAATCCATTTTTCTTTTTGTTTCACATCCTTGAAATAATAATACAAATGTCCTGTAGGCCCATTGTGTTCAGTCGGAACATATGCAAATGTTCTTCCTAAGTGATTTCCCATCTGATTTTTCAAAATGTCCTCCATTTTCTCAAAATCTTTCCGTTTTAATGCAACATCCACATCATCATCCCACGGAATGAATCCATTGTGCCTTAAAGCACCAAGTGCAGAACCTCCGATTAAATAATATTCCAAATGATTTTCTTTACAAAAACTATCAAAAACTGTCATCATCTCAAACAATTTTTCATGAATATACTCTATTTGATATTCCATCGTCTTATCTCTTCTTTCTCTTTTTTCTATTCTATTCCTCGCATTCTTCTAGCGTTTTCAAATATATCCTTATGTACGCTTCCCATGTATAATTTTTCTTTATAAACTCTCTGGCATTTCTTCCAATCTGAGCATACTGCTCTCGATTGCCAATAATTTTTTCAATTAATTCACAATACTCTCCTGCTGTATCCGCAATCAGAAAATGTTTTCCATCTTCTGCTCCTATAATTGGTCTAGCTGCTAAAGTTGAAATAATATTAATTTTTCCCAGAGCCATTCCCTCCAGAACTTTATTCTGAATACCGCCGCCAGTCTGCATTGGAGCTACTATCGCCATAGCTGAATTTAAATACAGATAAGGATCCTCGCAAAATCCAGTTACTTTAATATTGGGATATCTTTTTTGCAAATTTACTATTTCAGGAGCAGGATTCGCTCCTACTATAATAAAAGGTACTGTTTTCCCTAGTTTACTATGTACCGACTCGGCATACCATTTCACTGCATCAATATTAGGTTGATAATCCATTTTTCCGATAAATGCTACACAATTTTGATAAGTTTTATCTGATTGTTGGTAGTTAAATAATTCTTCTTTTACTCCATGAGGAATCCAAACTGTTTTTCCATATTGACTATAATAGTTCTCTTCATTTTTATTTACAAAAAAAGTGCAGTCAGAACTACCTATCTTTTCGATTTCATAACGAATAAGTCGCTTTCCTTCAATTCTATACACCATCTTCCAAAACCATGATGTGGACTGCCCCGCTGAATGTGAATAATTTAATCCAATAGAATCAACCATATCAAAAATTTTAATACATTTGTTAGAAACACTATCTAAGTATTTTATTGTTCTTATTAAAGCGCCAATTACTATATCTGCATCTTTTATTTTCACATCAACAATTTTCTGGATTTTCTTTTTATAATAATATCCAACCTGAAGAGGAACTAATGTAGGAACAGTTCTTAACGCTCCAAATATATTTTCTATTTTGGGCATAACAATTAATGTTGTATGACAAACCGTAGTTTTATAATACTCTATCTCTTCAGATAAAAGTTCTCGCTGAGACAGCACAATTAAAAACAAATTGTATTTCTTAGATAGTCCTGCAATTAAATTGTAATTTTTATTGGAATATCCACTGATCAAGGGAAAAATAGGGCGCGGTAAAAGAAGAACACATTTTTTTTGGTTTCCACATTCATTTTTCCTATAGTCAAATTCCACAATTTTCATGAAACTTACATCCTTTTAATCTTCTCGTTTTACATCCATCGCCGTCACCTGTCCTTCTTCCACTCCTTCCGTACTTTCCTTCATAAACAGGATCTGTACCGTTTTGAACATGATTTCAAAGTCCAGGCGCAGGCTGTAATTCTGGATATACATCAGATCCAGTTTCAGCTTGTCGTAGGCCGTGGTGTTGTATTTACCGTATACCTGTGCGTAACCGGTAAGCCCTGCTTTTGCCTTCAGGCGATAGGTGAACTCTGGTATTTCCTTTTCATAATCTTTAGCGATTTCAGGCCGTTCTGGTCTGGGGCCAACAATGCTCATATCTCCCCTCAGAATATTAATCAGCTGAGGCAGTTCGTCGAAGCGGATGGTTCGTATCACATGGCCCACCCGTGTAATGCGGTCATCATTTTCCCCTGCCAGCCGGGCCACACCATCCTTTTCCGCATCCTCTCTCATGCTGCGGAATTTATAGACGAAAAATTCCTTTCCTCCTTCGGTCAGACGTTTCTGTTTATAAAACACACTTCCGCCATCGTCCAGCTTAATGCACAGGGCTACAAGCGCCATAATCGGGGCAGCTGGAATAAAGGCAATCAGGGAAATAATGATATCCACAGCTCGTTTAACGGCCCTCTGCTCTACCGTCAGCCCTGTATTTCGCGACATAAGAAGAGGTGTATCGAACATATGAAGACTCTCTGCGCTTCTGATAATGACATCTGAAATTTTAGGGGTGGTGTAGGTTCTGACCCCTTTTCCGTAGCAGTATTTTAAAATCTGATTCCGTTCCCTGCTGGGAATATCGCAGATGACAACGCCCCCATAGCCTTTGATTTTGTCTCCGATCAAAGCTTCTATCTTCTGAACTCCCTCTGAAATATGTACCATTTCCCCGATTTCAAAGCGATCTTCTCTGGTATGGAGCTTCTGCAAGAGGCCTGCTGCCGGACGTTCTCCATATACCATCAGCACTTTTCTGGGTGGATAAGCCTTCTGATAAATCCGGTTGGCAAAAAATCCCCACACTGTCATGGCTGCTGTCTGGCAAAGTGTCATAAGCCCCATCATCGCCGGATTTTCAAAATGCTTCGTCAGCAGCGTGATAATAAGGTACATGGTTCCATTCGCCAGCAGCGTTCCTAAAAACTGCGAATACAGCAGATTGAACACTCGCAGATATCCTACCTTCCATCCGCCGTATATTTTAGGAAAAATAAAGATAAGGAGAATATAAATGGCTGCGATCAGCCAGTGTCCCTTTCTCCAATAAGGACTCTCCATTAAAGGGCTGTATTCCCTTTTCCACACATACCAAAACATACCAGCCTGAACAGCCAAAAGAAGGAGACAGAACACTCCTCTCATCAGCCGTTTGTACTGTTCATAATTTTTCATCTGTATCTTCCATCCTGATTTTCACAATAATTCTGTCATTTTTAACAGCTTATTTTATTTACCAGCCTTTCCATCTGAACCCTTATTTTCCAAAACGGCCGGGACCATACAGCTGATAATAGCAGTCCCTGCAGAGCTGCCCTGCCCCCTCGATATAAAATCTGCGTTCTGAGACATGCATTTCTCTGGGAATATCCGTCTGTTTTCCGCAGGAAACACAGATTTCAAATGATTCTGACTCGCCGTTTTTTTCTATACGGTTGTTACCGTTTTCCTGTTCTAACCTGTTCTTATCCATCTGTTTTTTGGACTGTTTCTTTCAGCCTCTGCTCCTTTTATCAGTAATTGTATTTCTTTACTGTTTCCCTAATATGGCATACCATTTTCTGCAGCTGCCTCTACCCTGCTTTCCACAGTGTTCTCTCTTCCGGCAGTCCCAAACCAGCCCAGATTATCGTTTTCTTCCCAGAAAGAGGAACCTCTACCTGGGCAAACCTTCTATGCCAGTCTGCCTTTATAATCTGATGTTCCATCCCTTTTAACGGCCCTGCCAACAGGCAGTTTACGCCGTTTTCTCTATAGCCATAAGAAAGACGCAATATATGTTCCTTTCCGCACAGCATAAGAAGACGCTTTTTTTCTTCCTCATAGACAGAATACAGATATCCTGGATCCTCCATAATCCGGACAATCCCTCTGTACTGCTCCAGTTCCTCTGACAGCCTCTTTGGATTTTCACTTTCCATAAATACGTAGCCAGGAAACATATCTTTTTCAATCAGCTTCCAATTTCCGCCTCCGGCCCGCCACAGACGTTCACTTTGAAATAAAAAGGCCTTTGATAATGCTTCACTGGACAAATGCTGTTTCAAAGAAGCAATGATTTCTCTTTCCTGCCCGGTTCTGCACTGCAGAATATACCAGCTCATAGGGCAGACTCCCTCCTTTTTATGCTGTTTTACGTCGCTTAATAATCTGTTAAGCGACACTTTTATAAGAAACTCTTATTTTCGGCTCTGCCAGCCGTATCACGTTTCGTTCTGGGAAAATATCAAAAAACAGGAATTTAATAGAAAAAATCTGACTTTTAATAAAAAAATAAGAAAAATTTAGAAGTAAATGAAATATGTACCTGCTGATAGGAATTGACTCCCTTTTGAAAGAATGCTATAATCTACAAGAGTCTAAAAGAATCTTGAAAATTATACAGAATCATTCTTATAAATAGTCAAAAAAGTGTCGCTTAACAGATTATTAAGCGACACTTTTTTATGCTTTATGCATAGATTTGAAAATCCTTTTCATTTTTTATCAAATTCTGTATAATCAGAGTATCGGGCTGTATAAAGCCCGGAAGACTGGAGGCAAATATATGGTTTCTGAAATACTCTACGAAATGGACATGGAACAGGCCAGACAGCGCTGCCTGGATGAGTTCTCTGATATACTCAAAGACTATGCCGAATCTTTTGCCCCCCTCACTCCTTCTTCGCGTCTGATCGAGGATATGGGGCTGGATTCTTTTTTAATGGTCTATTTCTTGACCCAGGTAGAAGAACGATTCGGTATTCAGATTGATGAGACAGAATATGAACATATTGTGTTTGTTGAAGATATTTTAGATTATATTTTCTCGTCCGCACATAAATTTTAACTCTTTTAATCTTTTCTCTTTGCATAAAAATCTCCAGTCCCGGCAGCAGAAGCCTATAAAAATAGTCTGCCGCAATGACTGGAGATTTTTCTTCAAATTTATATGTTTCCTGTTTTATATTTTTACGGTTCCTGCTCTTAAATTTCCTCTGCTCCCAGCACCCACAGCGCGTAATCCACATACACATTGCAGGATAAGAGAAGCGCTTCCTCATCTACATCAAACAGACCGTGGTGGTGGGCAACTCCGCTTCCTGGCTTCTTCTCACTGTGTGTTCCCACAAAGGCATACATTCCTCTGGTTACTGCCAGGTAGTCGGCAAAGTCATCTGCACCCAGAGCCTTTTCAAAATCGCCCACAATCTGTCCCCGGTCAATGAGCTGCTCTGTCACTGCAGTTACTTCTTTCACTGCCTGGGGATCGTTAATCAGCGGAGCGGCGAAATCTTTGAATTCCACCTCAGCCTCTGCCCCGTACATATGGGCCGTCTGCTCTGCAATCTCCCGCACTCTCCTGTTTGTAAATTCTCTGACTTCCGGAAGGAACGTTCTGGTAGTTCCCTCAAGCTCTGCATGCTCTGCCACGATATTGTACTGAGTTCCTGCCCTCACGACACCGACGCCGACTACTATGGTATCCAGGGGATTGGTGCTTCTGGCTGCAATACTCTGCAGATTCACTACAATCTGAGAGGCAACATAGGCCGCATCCACTCCCAGGTGAGGCGTAGATACGTGAGCGCCTCTTCCTGTCACCTTGATTTTAAAGTAGTCGCAGCTGGCATTCTGCGGACCTGCTGTCAGGGCGATTTTCCCGCTTTCCAGACGGCTGGATACGTGGGCGCCGAATACTCTGGACACTCCCTCTAACAAACCATCCTGAACAAACAGGCGTGCTCCTGCGCCGATTTCCTCTGCCTGCTGGAAAAACAGGCGGATTTGTCCGGAAAATTCCTGCTCTTTTGATTTTAAAATTTTGGCAGCCGTCAAAAGGGTAGCCGCATGAGCGTCATGGCCGCAGGCATGGCACACGCCGGGATTCGCCGAGCGGTAGGAAACTGTTTTTAAATCCTCCATGGCCAGAGCGTCAATATCTGCCCGCAGCGCTGCAATCCGGGATGCTTTTTTCTGATCTGCTGTTTCTTTCTTTCCATCAATCCAGGCGTACACTCCTGTTTCTCCCACTCTCCTGTGGGGAATTCCTGCCAGATTAAGCTCTTCTTCTATTTTCTCACAGGTATGATATTCCTGCAGGCTCACCTCTGGATGAGCGTGGAAATACTGCCTCATGTTTGTCAGATATTCTTTCTGTTCTAATACATACTCCTTTAATGCCATGAAAACCCTTCCTCCTGTTGTTCCTTCGATAAAGGGGCCTGTCTCATCTGAGTATTCAGGCCCCGCAAAATCTTCACTGCGTATTGCTATTCAATTATTTTATATTGATTTCTGTTTTTGTCTGCCTGATTATTCTGCTTCTGTCTCAGCCACAGTCTCCTCAGCAGCTTCTGTGGCTGCCTCGCCATCCTCCGCTTCTGTGTTTCCTGCGCCTTCCCATGCACAGAGGAATGCTCCCTGGTAAGAATCGGCAATGGTCTTTTCCACTTCCGGAGTCTGGTAAGCTGCTACAATTTTCTGATATACCTCATTGTCCTTGTCCTCTGCACGGGCTGCAATGACATTGACCAGCTGCGGAACCTGCTCGTTTGTATCAGGATTTACATCCTCTGTAAAAATAGAATCCTTAACTGGATTTAAACCGGCTGTAAAGGCATTTCCTCCGTTAATAATAGCTGCAGCGCAGTCTGGAAGAATATTAGCTAAGGTTGCAGACTCTGCTTCGCGGATCTCGATTTCTACATTATATTTTGTAATATCTGCCTTGGTAGGTACAAATCCCTTCTCCGGATCACACTCAATCAGTCCTGCCTGCTCCAGCAGCTTGAGAGCGCGTCCGCCGTTTGTCAGATCGTTTGGAATTGCGATAATATCTCCATCCTTAATATCTTCGACAGAAGAAATCTTATCCTTATTATTGTAAATTGCTAACGGTGCGATAATCGTATCTCCCACTACAGTCAGTTCATATCCCTTCTGAGCCATATCGTTGTCCAGGAATGTCTTTGTCTGGAATGCATTTAAGTCAATGTCTCCGTCTGCTAACGCTCTGTTGGGAGCAGCATAATCGGTAAACTTTACCAGCTTTACCTGAATATTTTCCGGAGCCAGCAGCTCGTTAATGGTATCCCACTGATCATTATACTCGCCTACTACACCAATCTCTATTACCGTTGCTTCTGCAGCCTTATCCGTGCCTTCTGCGCCTGTCTCTGCCTTATCAGAGCCCCCTGCACAGCCGTAAAGGGCTAATGCTGCTGTTGCTGTTACTGCTGCCAATGCTGTCTTCTTCCATACCTTTTTCATAATTTTTTCTCCTTTTATCTTCTATAAATTCCCCTGAAGCAGGGTGATTTTCATAATAAACGTCTGCATGGTTTTATGTTTAATGGGTGGTCTTTTTAATCACTGCATTTCCCACGAACTGAATTACACTGATAATAATCAGAATCAGAATCACTGTTACCCAGCTCATATCCGTATATCCCATCTGATATCCGTAGCGAATGGCAAAATCGCCCAGACCTCCGGCTCCGATGGCTCCTGCCATAGCGGTAATTCCCACCAGGCTTACAAAGGTGATCATGGTTACACGGGTAATTCCAGGAATACTTTCCTTTAAGTAAACACTGAAAATAATTTCCACTGGGGAAAAGCCCATCGCCTGACTGGCTTCAATCAGCCCCTTATCCACATCTGCCAGAACAGATTCAATCTGTCTTGCAAAAAATGGAACGGTTCCCACAATCAGAGCCACATAAGCGCCCTTCACACCGGAACCAGTTCCCACAATCGCCCGGCTTACAGGAATTAAGAGTACCATTAATATAATGAAGGGAATGGAGCGGATGACATCGATGGCCTTGTCGATTATGCTGTACAAAATCTGATTCTGCATGATGCCGCCCTTTTTCGCTACAATCAATAATACTCCAAAGAAAATTCCCAGAAAAAATGCCAGAACACCGGATACCAGAAGCATCTGAAAAGTCTGTCCCAGGCTTGTGAGAAGCTCTCCACCCAGGCTCTCCAGATGAGGAGCAATTTTATAAAGAATACTCATCGTTTTATTACCTCCATTTCTACTCCCAGTGAGCGGATATATTCAATCGCCTGATCCATGGCCTCTTTCTCTCCGGAAAGCGTTACCACCAGCTTACCCAAAGGTTTTCCCTTCAGATAATCAATATTTCCATAGATGATATTGGCGCTGACTCCGAATTTCTCAGCCAGAGCTGAAATCAGAGGCTGACCGGCATTGCTTCCTGAATAGGTTAAAAGCACCATCTGCTCACCAGGCTGAATCTCGGTCAGGCTGTGTCCTTCTGCAATTAAATCATGGATTTTTCCAAGGTTGCTGGCCGTGTCGATGAAATCTTTCGTCATAG
Source organism: Lachnospiraceae bacterium AM93-12TA (assembly GCA_027698105.1). Lineage (GTDB taxonomy): Bacteria > Bacillota > Clostridia > Lachnospirales > Lachnospiraceae > Otoolea. The sequence continues at coordinate 81,720 of JAQERH010000006.1, read as the reverse complement.
CCTCTTTCGGATGGCTGAATACGGAAACCGTATCTCCTTCCTCTACAACGCAGCCCTGCTCCATAATCGCTACTCTGTCACAGATATCCTTCACTACTGCCATTTCATGGGTAATCAGTACAATCGTAATCCCCAGGGTTTCATTGACCTGCTTTAACAGCTTTAAAATAGACTGTGTTGTCTGAGGATCCAGGGCGCTGGTTGCCTCGTCGCAGAGAAGCACCTTCGGATCGTTGGCCAGCGCTCTGGCGATAGCGACTCTCTGCTTCTGTCCTCCGGAAAGCTGAGATGGATAGGCGTTCTTTTTATCAGATAAACCTACCAGTTCCAGCAGACTCTCTATCTTTTTCTCTTTTTCTTCCTTAGACAGCCCGCTTTTTTTCAACGGGAAGGCAATATTCTGAAATACAGTTCTGGAGCGCATCAGGTTAAAGTGCTGGAAAATCATTCCGATTTTCTTTCGTACTTCCCTGAGTTTTTTTAAATCCATGGCTGTCAGATCGTCTCCGTCTACTATCACGCGGCCCTCTGTAGGACGCTCCAGCAGATTAATACACCGAACCAGCGTAGATTTTCCTGCTCCTGAAAATCCGATAATTCCGAAAATTTCTCCTTCTCCTATCTGAAGATTTACATCCTGGACTGCATGAACAGTCCCTGATGCCGTCACAAATGATTTGCTTATGTGCTCCAGTTGAATCATGACTTTTCTTCCTTTCCCTTTTCTGTGGTTATATACGATTCGGGAGTGATTTATACAGAAATTCTGCATCTTTTCTATATTAAAAAAGCCCCCGTCCCGATCAAATCTATCAGGACGAGGGCATCTGCTCCCGTGTTACCACCTAATTTTACCTGCCGCTCACACGGCAAGCCTCTGCAAGTACGCCTGACGGATGAAATCCCTCCTCCAGGTTATACTCTGTCGCTGTAACGGGCGATCCCGTCATAGTCTAAATAAATCAGATATCTATTTCAACTATGCGGCTCTAAGACCATCTTCATAAGCCTCCCTTTATTCCCTTCCACCAACCGGGAACTCTCTGTAAAAGCATCCGCCTACTACTCTTCTCTTCTCTGCCTTATTCTTATTAAAATCTCTTCTTTGCTGAAGTTGTGACTATTTTACCGCCATTTGTCAGATTTGTCAACTGTTTTTTAATAATTTTCTTTACGCACTTCGAAGTAGCTCTGAGGATGAGCACATACCGGGCAAACCTCCGGCGCTTTTTTGCCGATTACCAGGTGTCCGCAGTTTCTGCACTCCCACATGGTCTCCTCTGCCTTCTCAAATACCTGCTGTATCTCTACATTGTGAAGCAGTTTTAAGTATCTCTCCTCGTGGTGCTTTTCAATCTCTGCCACCATTCGGAATTTTGCGGCTAATTCCTTAAAGCCTTCCTCTTCTGCATCCTTTGCAAAAGAAGCATACATATCTGTCCACTCATAGTTCTCTCCCTCAGCAGCAGCCTTCAGGTTTTCAGGAGTGGTTCCAATTCCGTGCAGCTCCTTGAACCACATCTTTGCATGCTCTTTTTCATTATTAGCTGTCTGCTCAAAGATAGCAGCGATCTGCTCATAGCCTTCCTTTTTTGCAACACTTGCAAAATAAGTATACTTGTTTCTGGCCTGAGACTCCCCTGCAAACGCTGTTAATAAATTCTGCTCTGTTCTGCTTCCCTTTAATTCCATGATAACTCCTCCTTAATTATAGTAATTATTCCTGCTTTTAGAATACTCTTTTTTCAGCTGAATGTCAATAGAAATTTCTGTTTTTTTGTGTTTTTCCACTCTTTTTACTGCATTTAAAAAAGGAAGAAAAAAGCAGGATGCCTTTTTCTTCCTTTTTCAAAACAAACGATTTTTATTTATTTTCCGCTTTGAGAGCTTTTAATTCGTCGAATACCACATCGTTCAACACCTTAATATACGTTCCCTTCATTCCTGACGAACGTGATTCGATAACGCCGGCACTCTCAAATTTACGCAGCGCATTGACAATAACGGATCTTGTAATTCCTACTCTGTCCGCAATCTTACTTGCAACCAGGATGCCCTCATTGCCTTCCAGTTCGTCGAAAATGTGTGTGATTGCTTCCAGCTCAGAGAAGGATAAGGTGCTGATAGCAGATTTCACAATCTGAATTTTTCTGGTTTCCTCAGCGTTTTCCTCATTGACCGAACGCATCATCTCAAGTCCTACAACTGTTGTGCCGTACTCGCTCAGGATAATATCGTCGATATCATACTGTTCATCTGATTTATAGATAAATAAAGTTCCCAGACGCTCGCCTGACATATCAATCGGTGTGATAATCGCCTGATATTTCTTTACATTCTCCTCTGCAAAGCCTAAAGTTGCCAGATTCACATTCTCTTTTGTGGAAAGTACGTTTAACAGTCTTTCATTCAGCATATTGTCAACAAATCCGCCTACCTGATCTTCAATCAGCTCCTCAATTTCATCGATTCCAGGACAGATGGCTACGCCGAGAACCTTTCCTTTTTTACTGATTACAAGAATGTTGGACTGAAGGATTTCACTGAGGACTTCGCAGATGTCGTTGAAGACCACCTTATGGGAGTGATTATTATGCAATAATTTATTGATTTTCCTTGTTTTATCCAACAACTGAACGCTCATTACCAGTTACCTCCTTTTCTTAATCTTAGTATTTTAAAATTACTGCTTGCTCAACTAAATTGTAACATGACTTTCGATTAATAACAAGAGTTTTTCTGGTTTTTTCAATTTTTTTAATAATTCTTTTGTTACAGTTCGGCGAATCTATTCTGTATACTGCTTCTGTGGGAATAGTTCAAAGCAATTCAGACACTTTCCCTCTTTTTATCTGTCTATTCCTGGGACTGTTTTTTGTTCACTTTCACATAACCACATTCTTCATTGGTACAGAGAAGCTTACTTCCCTTCTCCACCATCAGGCTGCCGCACTCTGGACACGGTTCTGGAGAAGGTTTCTGCCATGACATAAAATCACACTCCGGATTATTTTCACAACCATAGTATTTTCTGCCTTTTTTAGTTTTCCGGATAACCAGCTCTTTTCCGCACTTCGGGCAGGCTACGCCGATTTTTTCCAGATAAGGCTTTGTATTCCTGCATTCCGGGAAACCGGGACAGGCCAGGAATTTTCCGTGAGGACCGTATTTAATTACCATCATCCGGCCGCACAGATCACAGGGAACATCACTGACTTCATCGGCAATCTTAACTGCTTCCAGCTTCTTTTCTGCCTCTGTCACTGCTTCCTCCAGATCTGGATAGAAGTTTTCAATTACAGTCTTCCACGGTACAGTACCGTCTCCAATTCTGTCCAGCAGATATTCCATATTAGCAGTAAATGTAGTGTCTACAATGCTTGGAAAGGCCTTTTTCATCATGCCGTTGACAACCTCACCCAGCTCGGTTACGTAGAGATTTTTGTTTTCTTTTACCACATAACGTCTGGCCAGAATTGTTGTAATCGTAGGCGCATAGGTACTGGGACGGCCGATTCCCTGCTCTTCCAGCGCTTTGACAAGAGACGCCTCTGTGTAGTGAGACGGAGGCTGTGTGAAATGCTGGCTGTTTGTCAGCTGGTCGCAGGTAAGGACTGCGCCCTTTTCCAGCTTCTCAGAGAGAACCGTGTTTTCTTCCTTCTCATCCTCCTGGACATAGACCGACATAAAACCGTCAAATTTCAGCTTGGAAGCAGAAAGGGTAAACAGATATCCTCCCTTTTCCTCTCCTGCCGCTACACGGACAGAGGTAGTCTCATAGACGGCTGCCTGCATACGGCTGGCGGCAAACCGTTTCCAAATCAGCTGGTACAGACGGAACTGATCCCTTGCCAGGGATTCCTTTACCAGAACAGGAGTCAGGGAAATATCCGTGGGACGAATAGCCTCGTGGGCATCCTGAATTTTAGCACTGCTTTTCTTTGAGGTCTCCTCTGTAGCCACATACTGGGCCCCATATGTTTCGCTGATAAAGGCTCTGGCTGCCTGATCTGCCTCTTCTGCAACACGGGTAGAGTCCGTACGCAGGTAAGTGATCAGTCCAATGGTTCCCTTTCCCTTAATATCAACGCCCTCATACAGCTGCTGAGCCAGGCGCATAGTTTTCTGGGTGGAAAAATTCAGTGTTTTTGACGCTTCCTGCTGAAGAGTACTGGTAGTAAAAGGAATCGGAGCTTTTTTAATCCTTTCTCCTGTCTTCACCTCATCTACTATATACTGTGCGCCCTCCAGGTTCTGAATGACCTGCTCTACCTCATCTTTTGTTTTGAGGGTCAGCTTTCCCTCTCTGGTTCCATAAAATTTGGCTTCCAGTTTCTTTCTGGAGCCCTTTGCCCGGAGTTCTGCTTCCAGATTCCAGTATTCCTCCGGAATAAAGGAGCTGATCTCCTCCTCTCTGTCGCAAATCATGCGCAGAGCTACCGACTGGACGCGGCCTGCGCTGAGGCCTCTCTTTACCTTCGCCCAGAGTAAAGGACTGATACGGTAGCCGATCATTCGATCTAATACACGTCTTGCCTGCTGAGCGTCTACCAGGTTCATATCAATCGCTCTCGGTGATTTTAATGCCGCCTTTACCGCATTTTTTGTAATTTCATTGAACGTAATTCTGTATACTTTTTTATCCTTGCAGTCTTCCAGCTTGAGTGCCTTGGACAAGTGCCAGGAAATAGCTTCACCCTCCCGGTCAGGGTCAGTTGCCAGATAAATTTTATCTGCCTTCTTCACTTCTTTTCTGAGCTTTGCCAGAATATCTCCCTTGCCCCTGATTGTGATATACTTGGGCTCATAGTCATGCTCTATATCGATTCCCAGCTGGCTCTTGGGCATATCCCTCACATGCCCGTTAGAGGCGTCCACCTCATAATTTGCCCCAAGAAATTTTTTGATCGTTTTCACCTTTGCCGGCGACTCCACAATTACCAAATTTTTAGCCATAGCCAACTCCTACTTGAATTTCCTAACATAATACTGGTTTGACGTCTGAACGGCAAATCCGTCCAGCTCCAGCTTTAAAAGGACTGCCGTACATTCCCCGGCAGGCAGCCCGCTTTCTGTTACAATCTGTTCCAAATGCTTTGGTTGTAAATCTAGGCAACTATACACCATTTTCTCGTTCTTGACAAGCCCATTTTCAGGTTTTTTCACAATGTTCCCGTTTTTTTCACTTTTCATGCCCAGTAAATCCAGGGCATCATCCGGCGTCAGGAACACTCCGGCTCCTGTCTGTATCAGTTCATTACATCCTGCACTTAAAGGGTCTGTCACCCGGCCCGGAACCGCCAGCACCTCTTTTCCCTGTTCCAGGGCACAGCCTACAGTAATCAGGGAACCGCTTCTTTTTCTGGCCTCTACTACAATAACTAAATCAGAAAGGCCGCTGATAATTCTGTTTCGCATGGGAAAATTCCGGGAATAGGGGGGTGTTCCCGGAAGGAATTCTGTTACAATACCACCCTGGCGCTCCATCCGCTCAAACAGGCGGAAGTTTTCCTTTGGATAGCAGATATCAATGCCGCATCCCAGCACGCCATAGGTTTCCTCTCCCGCCTCCATAGCTCCCGTATGGCCAGCTCCGTCAATCCCCACAGCCAGACCGCTGACAATCTGTACACCTGCCCTGGCCAGCTCCCGGCCTATATACCTGGCCTCCTCCTTTCCATAATAGCTGCAGCCTCTGGCTCCTATAATCGCTGCCGACGGACGGCTGTCTTCAGGCAGCTTTCCTTTTACAAATAATCCCAGGGGCATTCCCGGCAGGTTCCGGAGCCGAACCGGATATCCGCTGTCAAAGATGGTGATAAATTCTATTCTGCGTTCCTTCAGCCTATGATACTCCTCCCGCGTCAAATCAAACTGCTTTTTTACTTCCAGCACAGCATTCCTCTCTCTGGCAGTAAGAAACCGACAGGATTTCAGTTCCTGTTCCTTCATATAATATATATCTTTAAAGCTGCCCGCCTGTTCCAGCAGACGTTTCATTTTATCGGCCTTCAGTCCGGGTACATGGCACAGCCAGTACAGGTATTCCTTTTCTGTTATCATTTTTTAGCCCCCCAGTATTTTTGCTCAAAGCTCCTGTAAGAAACGGCTTCGCACAGATGAACTCGTCCAATCTGCCATTCCCCGTCTAAATCTGCTGCGGTTCTGGCTACCTTTAAAAGCTTGTCAAATCCTCTGGCGCTGAAGCCATACTGTCTGTAAACAGCCTGGAGAAAAGTTTCATCCTCCGGCAGAAGGGAGCAAAATTCCTTTATCTCGACAGATCCCATCTCGCTGTTGCACCGGACAGGAGAGCCTGCAAACCGTTTTTCCTGCATCTTTCTGGCCTTTTCCACCCGTTTTCTCATAGAAGCTGAGGATTCTCCTGCCTGGCTCTTTTCAGCTCTGCCTGTCCCTCTCAATTCGCCGTAGGGAACAGGTGGAACCTCCACTCCAATATCGATCCGGTCTAAAAACGGGCCTGAAATTTTTCCCAGATACCGTCTAATCTGTGATTCTGAACAGGTGCAGCGTTCAGATGGAAACTGTCCGCAGCGGCAGGGATTCATCGCGCAGACCAGCATAAAATCTGCCGGAAATTCCAGTATGCCGTTCAATCTTGTGACAGTAATCCGTTTTTCCTCCAGAGGCTGACGCAGCAGATCCAGAATTCTTCCTGGAAACTCTGCCAGCTCATCGAGAAACAAAACACCTCCGGAAGCCAGGGATATTTCTCCAGGTCTGGGATTGCGTCCTCCTCCCGCCAAAGACTGGGCTGTAACACTGTGGTGGGGAGCGCGGAACGGACGCTTCGTAATCAGAGGAGGATCCTTCGGCAAAAGGCCGCAGATACTGTAGATCTTTGAGACTTCTATACTCTCTTCCAGTGTAATCGGCGGCAGAATCGAGGGAAGTCTCCTGGCTGCCATGGTTTTTCCCGTTCCGGCCGGGCCGATCAGAAGGCAGCTGTGACGGCCCGCGGCAGCTGTTTCCATTGCCCGCTTCACTGTTGTCTGTCCGCATATATCTGCATAGTCAGGAAAATTTTCCTCTGCCTGTTCCAGACTTTTTTCAAAGCTTTTTCCATCAAACCAATGGCCTGCTGCTGTTTCAGGATGCCTTAAAAATTCTGCCTGCTCCAGCAGATTTGACACTCCTATAATTTCCATTCCTTCTACTGCCGTACCTTCCTTTACATTTTCCCGTGGTACAAAGCATCTGGAAAAGCCCGCCTGCCTGGCACAGTAAACTCGTGAAATCATCCCGTTCACTGGCTTCACTTCTCCGTTTAGCCCCAGCTCCCCCAGAAATACTGCCTGGGAAGCTGCCTCCGAAAGCCCTTCCTCCAGACAGCACAGAATCGATACAGCGATAGCCAGATCAAACGCTGTTCCATCCTTTCTCAGACCTGCCGGCGAGAGATTGATGGTAATTCTTCTTGGCGGAAGCAGAAAACCAGAATTTCTGAGAGCAGTCCGCACCCGCTCCTGCGCTTCCCTCACCTCTTCTGACAGATATCCTACCATCGTCAAAGACGGCAGTCCTCCGCTGCTGATGTCTGTTTCTATGGCCGCCTGGTAACCTTCTACACCTCGGATACCGCAGCTTATGATTTTACTGAACATAGAAATACTCCTTTTTTTATTGGATTTGAATTTGATTTGAACATTTGAATTGAACTAGATCTTGTAATGAAAACTGAATTGATAGAATGAATCACAATATCTGGATTGTAAGAAAAATCAGAACATTAGAAAAAAATGTTTATAAACGTGGATTTATGATAATTTCTCCCGGATCCACGCTGCAATATCTTCAAATACCTCCTCCCTGTTTGTCTCATGAATCAGCTCATGGCGTGCTCCAGGATACAGCTTGAAAGACACGTCCAAAAGACCTGCCTGCCTGAATCCTTTATATACGCGCCTTACACCGCGGCCATTTTCTCCAACCGGATCTCTGTCTCCTGACAGCAAAAAAACCGGCAGATCCCTGCGGATTGTCTGCTGACGTTGTTTCTCCCCTGCCAGAGCTATGATTTTCATAAAATCACGGCATGCGCTGCTGGTGAACATAAACTGATTCAGAGGATCCTCTGTGTAGGCCTGCACCTGTGCTTCCTCCCTGGAAAGCCAGCAGTGGCTGCCGCCGTTTTTGTCTGTCATGCGTCCAAAGCGCCCAATCAAAAGCTGATGGAGCAGTTGACTCCTGTACCTGCCTCCTTTCCAGAATGTCACAGCCTCCGTAAGCAGGCATCCTGCCTTCGCTAAAAGCGGAGTCTGCCCTCCTGTTCCCAGAAGCAGCACTCCGTCAATCTCATGGCTTTTCTCCTGCATATAATACCTGAGAAAAAAGGAGCCCATGCTGTGGCCCAGAATAAAATGGGGTACCGATGGGTACTGACGCTTCAGATAATCAGCTGTAATCTGAATATCCTCCAGCACTCGAAGTTCTCCGTCCCTTTCATCGAAAAATCCCCAGTCTGCAGGCTCTGAAGTTCTGCCATGGCCCAGATGATCGCAGCCAGCTGCGGCGATTCCCTGTTCGCACAGATGGACTGCCAGCTCTTCATAGCGGCCGATGTGCTCTATCATACCGTGACAGATCTGAAGAGATGCCCGGACAGGAATGTCAGGAATCCACTGAATTCCATGGAGCCTTGTTCCCGCTTTACTGGATGGAATATAAAATTCAGTCTTAACCATGAAATCTTCTCCTTTTCTTCCGCTTCTGTCTGCCATACAGTCTGCCGACTTTTCCTTTTTTATTGTCTCACAAAATTTCATTTTTTGCAAATAAAAGATAACTATCAGCAAAAAACAGGCGGGAAGCCTGCAGAGCAGATTTCCCGCCTATATGATTTCTGATTAGTCGTTTCCGTACAGAGTAACGAGTCTTGTCAGGTAAGAGTATCTCTCTTTTGCCTCAGCCTCGTTCTTAGCTGCCAGATCTTTTGCTCTCTCCGGATTCTTCAGAGCCAGAGATGCGTAACGAACCTCGCCCTTTAAGAACTCCTGGTAGTCTCCTGTCGGAGCCTTGCTGTCTAAGGAGAACTTCTTCTCAGCAGCCGGATTGAAGCGGAAGTTGTGCCAGTAACCGCACTCTACAGCCAGCTTCTCCTCTGTCTGAGCCTTGCTCATGCCCTTCTTAATACCATGGTTGATACATGGAGCGTAAGCAATGATTAAGGATGGTCCCGGATATGCCTCAGCCTCAGCCAGAGCCTTTACAGTCTGGTTGTAGTCAGCACCCATGGAAATCTGGGCAACGTATACATAACCGTAGCTCATAGCGATGGAAGCCAGATCCTTCTTCTTTACATCCTTACCGCCTGCTGCGAACTGTGCAACAGCACCTGTTGGTGTAGCCTTGGAGGACTGTCCGCCTGTGTTGGAGTAAACCTCTGTATCGAATACCATGATGTTGATGTCCTTGCCGGAAGCCAGAACGTGGTCAACACCGCCGAATCCGATATCGTATGCCCATCCGTCACCGCCGAAGATCCACTGGGATTTCTTTCCAAGGAAGTCCTTGTTCTTTACGATGTCCTTGCATACCGGGCAGTCAATACCCTCTAATGCAGCTACCATCTTATCTGTAGCAGCGCCGTTTAATGCGCCTACTGTGTAAGTGTCAAGCCACTCCTTGCAGGCAGCCTTCACTTCATCAGAAGCCTCAGCGCTGGCAACGATGCCCTCAACCTTATCCTTTAAGCCGTTTCTGATAGCATTCTGAGCTAATAACATACCGTAACCAAACTCAGCGTTATCCTCGAACAGGGAGTTGTCCCAAGCCGGACCCTGGCCCTTCTTGTTTACTGTGTAAGGTGTGGACGGTGAAGAGTTACCCCAGATGGAGGAACATCCTGTAGCATTTGCAATGTACATTCTGTCACCGAACAGCTGTGTAATTAACTTAGCGTATGGTGTCTCGCCGCAGCCTGCGCATGCGCCGGAGAACTCTAAGAGAGGCTGCTTAAACTGGCTGCCCTTTACAGTTGTCTCCTTGAACTTAGCGATAACATCCTCTTTAATATCAAGTGTCTGGCCGTAGTCGAATGTCTTCTGCTCGTCGAGAACTGTGTCAAGCGGAACCATAGTAAGGGCCTTCTCACCCTTCTTTCCTGGGCAGACATTTGCACAGGAACCGCATCCTGTACAGTCAAGTGCAGATACAGTCATAACGAACTTGTACTGCGGCATACCTGTCATATCAACAGACTTTGTTCCCTCTGGAGCCTTGGAAAGCTCGTCCTCTGTCATCGGAACCGGACGGATAACTGCGTGCGGGCAGACATAGGAACAGAAGTTACACTGGATACAGTTGTCTGGATTCCACTGCGGAACATTGACAGCGATACCGCGCTTCTCGTATGCAGAGGAACCGGATGGTGTGGAACCGTCTACATAGTCTACGAATGCAGATACAGGCAGGTTGTTTCCTTCCTGAGCGTTTACAGCAGCCTGAACGGTATTGACAAACTTCACAACGTCTGCACGTCCAGACTCAGCGTGAGTCATGTCAAGACCTTCGTCCTCGCAGTTCTTCCAGCTCTCTGGTACCTGGATCTCAACTACGTGCTGAGCGCCTGCATCGATAGCAGCCCAGTTCTTCATAACAACATCCTCACCCTTACGGCCGTAGGTTGCCTTTGCAGCAGCCTTCATCAGCTCGTTTGCCTTCTCAGCCGGGATGATGTCAGCCAGCTTGAAGAATGCAGACTGAAGGATTGTGTTGATACGTGTCGGGCCCATACCTGTCTCAATACCTAACTTCACACCGTCGATGGTGTAGAACTTGATATTGTGATCAGCAATGTATTTCTTAACCTGTCCTGGTAAGTGCTTCTCAAGACCTTCCATATCCCATGGGCAGTTTAACAGGAATGTTCCGCCGTCAACCAGCTCCTGAACCATGTTGTACTTGCGTACATATGCCGGGTTATGGCATGCTACGAAGTTTGCACGGCGAATCAGGTAAGTAGACTTAATCGGGGAATGTCCGAAACGCAGGTGGGACATTGTGATACCGCCGGACTTCTTGGAGTCATAGTCAAAGTAAGCCTGAGCGTACATATCTGTGTTGTCGCCGATGATCTTTATGGAGTTCTTGTTAGCGCCTACTGTACCGTCAGCTCCAAGTCCCCAGAACTTGCAGTTGATTGTACCCTCTGGAGTTGTTACAAGCGGCTCGCCCAGTTCCAGGGAAAGGTTTGTAACGTCGTCCACGATACCGATTGTAAATACCGGCTTCTCTGTGTTGTTGTATACAGCAACGATCTGTGCCGGTGTAGTATCCTTGGAACCTAAACCGTAACGTCCTGTGAAGATCTCAACATCATTGAACTTAGTACCTCTTAAAGCTGCTACTACGTCTAAGTATAACGGCTCGCCGAGAGAACCTGGCTCTTTTGTTCTGTCGAGAACAGAAATCTTCTTAACTGTATCAGGAATTGCATTGATAAATGCCTCTGTGCAGAATGGTCTGTACAGACGAACCTTTACAACGCCGACCTTCTGTCCCATCTTTAACAGGTAGTCGATGGTCTCCTCGATTGTATCGTTTACAGAACCCATGGCAACGATTACGTGCTCTGCATCCGGAGCTCCGTAGTAGTTGAACAGCTTGTAATCTGTTCCAAGCTTCTCATTTACCTTGTTCATGTACTCCTCAACGATAGCCGGAAGAGCATTATAGTATGGGTTGCATGCCTCTCTTGCCTGGAAGAAAATATCCGGGTTCTGAGCGGAACCCTTCTGGCATGGATGATTCGGGTTTAATGCGTTCTTTCTGAATGCGTCAATAGCATCCATATCAGCCATGTCCTTCAGATCCTCGTAGTCCCATGTCTCGATCTTCTGGATCTCGTGGGATGTACGGAAACCGTCGAAGAAGTTGATGAACGGAACTTTTCCCTTGATAGCTGCCAGGTGGGCAACTGGAGTTAAGTCCATAACCTCCTGTACGCTGGACTCGCAGAGCATAGCGCATCCAGTCTGACGACAGGCATAAATATCAGAATGATCGCCGAAAATATTTAATGCGTGGGAAGCAACGGCACGTGCGGACACGTTGAATACGCCTGGAAGCTGCTCACCTGCAATCTTGTACAGGTTCGGAATCATCAGTAAAAGTCCCTGAGAAGCTGTGTAGGTAGTAGTTAAAGCGCCTGCTACCAGAGAACCGTGTACAGCACCTGCTGCACCAGCCTCAGACTGCATCTCTGTAATCTGTACTTCCTGGCCGAAGATATTAGTTCTTCCGTCTGTTGCCCACTCATCTGTGGCTTCCGCCATAGGAGAAGATGGGGTAATAGGATAGATAGCTGCAACGTCTGTAAACGCATAGGAAGCGTGAGCTGCTGCATGGTTTCCATCCATGGTCTTCATTTTTCTTGCCATTGAATATTCCTCCTGTAAATATAAATATAAAAATATTTATGAGATAGTTCCCTTTTGGGAAAATTACCTGTACATATTATACCAACTTTTTGTTAAAATGCAAACGAAAAAAAAAGTTTCCTTCGTACTTAATTAGAAACAATCTGCCAAACCATGATGAAACCCGGACAGTTCCGTTTTCTCCTGGCTGGAAATACTGAAAGAAAGCGGAAAGAGGCAGGTTCGTTTATGAATCTGCCTCTTCTCTGCTGCTTTTATGCACTTTTTTATGGACACTTTTTATTTTTTACTGATAACTTTATAACAAACATAGTTCGTTAATTTGCTGGTCCGCTTCCGCCTGCCGGCGAATTGGAACCTGGAGCTGCCGGTACGACAGGATTTTCAGCCGGAGACTGCACTTCTCCCTCCGGGGTTTGACTTCCTCCTGCTGGCTGACTCTCCTGCGCCTCTTCGGATGGACCGCCGTCTGTTGGTGAATTGGGGCCTGGAGCCGCTTCTGTCGAAGCAGAGACAGATTCGCCGGCTGCCTGTGAAGAAGCTTCTGCAGCTGTTTCTGACTGTTCCGGCGCACCTGTAGTAATTACCACACCGGAAGTATTTCTTTTAATAATCGCTGCCTTGCCTCTGTATACACTGTTGTGGAAATCGATTTTTTCAATTTCTTTTCCGTCCTTATAGGTTACCAGCTTTGTACTCCATCTGCTTCCTGGGGTCGCATTTTTTACTGTTTTTTCCTCATCTGGCTGCAGAGTCTGATCTTCCTCATAGACCGGAGCCGGGGGATCCAGCTCTGCTGTCTTCTCTGATTCCATGCGAACCTTTACGCCTGACTCCAGTACAGGAATACCATAAACAGAGCAGGTGACCTTCTGGTCAGAGAAGCTGGCTTTAATTGCAATAGGGTAGTCCGAATTATTAACAAACTTAAAATCCGGTCCTCCGTAGCTGACTGCCGCATCCTCTCCCGGAGTTACATAGGACGGCTCATAGCTGTGAGCATGACGTTCTGTACTCTTCAGACCGGCAAATATAACTGCGTTATACAGCGTAGAGGAAACCTGGCACACACCGCCTCCCGGCTCCTGGACAACCTCTCCATTCAGATAGGCCGAAGCTGGCTGATATCCTTTCTCTGTGGAGCGGGGACCTGTTGCTTCATTAAAAGAGAATTCCTGTCCCGGTTTCACAATTATGCCGTGAATCGCCTGTGTTGCCAGTTTCAGGTTCTGATTTCTCGCTTTATTGTTGGTAGCTGTCGTCGTATAGGTCGCAATTGTCGTATACTTGGCTTCCAGCTGGGAGGCTGTCAGCTCCGGCTCTACATCCTTTACCTGGGCTTCGATCTGGGCCTTGTAATCCTTAGCCGCAATGGCTGCCACAATATTTTCCGCCAGCTTATCCTGATCAATCACAGCTCCGTTTGTTCCCTCTGTGAAGGTAAATTTTCCAGTATCCTTATCATAGCCGGAGATACCGCCCTTCTTGGCAACCATGCTCCAGTTTCCTGCAATCAGGGAAGCTTCTGCCTTGGCTGCATCCAGCATATTGTCGGTATTTACCTCGAAAGAAGTCTCAGTGCTTCCTCCATAAATCTCTTCCAGCAGCTCGTCTACCCGGTCTTCCATCAGATTGCCGACAGATGCCGTTTTGTCATTATAAATAACCTTCATATCCCAGCCATATTTCTCCAGGATTGCTTCGCGGGCTTCTTCCTGAGTCATGCCGTCAATCGAAATTCCATCGACTGTGATTCCATCCTTAGCTGCATCTTCAGCCATCGTCTCTTCGATGCTTTCAGCAGTGTCTCCGCCTCCCTTGCATCCCTTAAAAAGGAGTACTACTGCCAGAATGACAATTACCAGGGCTACACCGTAGACAATCCACTGGGTAATGTCCCTGTTTCTGCGCCGCCTGCGGTTGTGCATATTTCTGGCGCTGTAGGAATAATTTGACTTTCCATATCTGGAAGAACCGGAATGGTTTCTGGAAGAAGAACGGCCGGAACTGCTTCTTCCCGTTCGGGAGGGAGCCGATCTTCTGCTTCCTGTATTTGACGTCCTTCCTCTGGACGAACTTCTGTTAAATTCACTCATGCTTATCACCTGAAATCTTAGTATAGTATTATGGAACAAGTATAGCACAATTTACTAAAAATGAAATGACTTATTTCTTAAAAATTTTATTTCTGTCGAAATTTTACCCGGAGCCAGTTTTGTGGTATGATACATTGTATCTTTTTACTAAGGGTTGTTACAGAACCGTTACAGCAGTTTTAATTCTATTAATATTTTTCAGGAGGGATCCTTTTATGGGCTATATTGATCTTCACGTACATTCCAACGCTTCTGACGGAACGATGACTCCAGAGGAGGTGGTGGACTGCGCTGCAAAAGCAGGATTGTCTGCCATCGCGCTGACGGATCACGATACGACAGCCGGAGTTTCAAAGGCGCTGGCTGCTGAGAAAAAAAGAAGGGATGCCGGTCTGTTTGCTCCGGCAGTGATTCCCGGAACCGAGCTTTCCTGCAGCTGGTTTCATGACGGAAAAGAAACAGAAATTCACATTCTGGGACTTTTTATTGAACCGGAACAGAAAGATTTTAAGGCATTTCTGGAAGATATGATATCGGCCAGAGAGTCACGAAACAGCGAAATTCTCCGCCGCCTGGCAGCAGATGGGATCCTTTTATCCATGGAAGATCTGACAGAAGGCATTTCTGACACAGTAATTACCAGAGCCCATTTTGCTTCAGCTCTGATTAAACGCGGGTATGTTTCCACTGTCGAACAGGCTTTTAAACGGTATCTTGCTTCTGGCGGAAAATATTGTCCCCTGAAAAAGACAGTTGAGCCAAAGGATGCGGTCTCCCTGATTTTAAAGGCAGGCGGATTTCCTGTCTTTGCACATCCCATGCGCTACCACCTGTCCTGGCGGGAAATTGAAGCGCTCACAGCAGAGCTTTCCGGGGCAGGGCTTCAGGGGATGGAGGTCTACTATTCTTCCCACACAGCGGAACAGAGCAGACGGCTCCGCAGTCTGTGCCGCCTGTTTCATCTGCTTCCAACCGGCGGTTCCGATTTCCACGGTGCAAAAAAGCCTGACATCCACATAGGCACCGGGTACGGCGGAATGCGGGTGTCAGACCTGCTTTTAAAAGATATTATAGAGTTTAGGGCTAATAGTTCCCGTTAATGCCTGCAAAGCTCTTCCATACGCTCTGCCATGCTGTCCATGGACGGAATGGCAGAGACAACCGTTCTCATACCGGCTGCCTCAGCTGCCTGCCTTGTCTGTTCTCCGATACACACGGCTGTAAAGCCTTCCTTTTCCTCTTCGCTGGGATTCAGCATGTTCAGAAATCCTTCCACTGTTGAGGCACTGGTAAAGGTAACAAAGGAAAACGCTTTTTTAGAAAGAAGATTCTTTACCCTCTCTGCCTGAGGCGATACATCTGCTGTTTCTGTATCATAGAGCACCCTTTCCTCGAAATCAATTCCAGCTTCTTTCAGCTTTTCTGTCAGCGCTTTTGAAGCCTTTCTGGCTCTCAGAAGAAGAACGGTTTCCGATGCTGTGCTGCCCTGTGCTTTTTCTTTTGCAATAAAATCAGCCAGTCCTGCCCCCAAATCCTCTGCATAGTACCGTCCCGGCATATAATCTGCATAAAAGCCATAAGCTTCGAGGCTTTTTCTGGTGCCCTCTCCAATGACCGCAAATCGCAGACTGCCAAGGGCTCTGATATCAATTCGTTCTTCCTTCATAAATTCAAAGAACAGCTCCACGCCGCTGGGACTTGTAAACACAGCCCATCCATAGCGGCTGCTTTCCAGAACTGCCTGTTTCAGGGCAGCCCTCTCCTCTTCTTTTTGAATCAGTCTCGGCTCTGCCGCTGGAAGCTCCACTACCTCTGCCCCGGCCTCCCGAAGGCGCGCTGCCATTCCATGAGAGCGGCGTTTTGGCCTTGTTACCAGGATTTTTTCTCCAAATAAAGGCTTTTCCTCCAGCCAGCTGCAGGTATCGGCAAGCCCGCAGACACCTCCTACCACGATAATAGCCGGCGGACGGATTCCCTGCCTTTTTCCTTCCTCCCAGAGATGTTCCACTGTAGAAACTGCCTTTTTCTGTCCTGCAGTAGTTCCCTTTTCCAGAAGAGCAGCAGGAGTATTTTTATCCATCCCTCCCTTTATCAGTTCCTGACAGATATGTTCTGCTGACGTAACTCCCATCAGGAAAATCAGGGTTCCCCCCTCTTTTACCATAGAACTGTAATCCATCTGAGCCGGTTCTCCATTCTTCCTGTGTCCTGTAATCACATGGAAGGACGGGGCAATGCCTCTGTGAGTCACAGGAATTCCACAGTAAGCAGGAACAGCTACCGCAGATGTGACTCCCGGAACTACTTCAAAAGGAATCCCATGGGCGCGAAGCACTTCTGCCTCCTCACTTCCCCGTCCGAAGACAAAGGGATCTCCGCCTTTTAAGCGGACTACCCGCCTGCCTCTGGAAGCCTCTTCTACCAGAATTTCATTAATTTCATCCTGAGATTTTGTATGGGAGCCTCCCCGTTTTCCTACATAAATCTGTCTGGCAGCTTCGGGAATCCACCCCAGAATCCCATCTCCTACCAGAGCATCGTAAACCACGGATTCTGCCTGTTCAAGCACCTCCCGTCCCCGCAGTGTCAGAAGCCCTGCATCTCCCGGTCCGGCTCCCACCAGCCATACCTTTCCCTTATTCTGTTTGTTTGTCATGGTGATTCTCTCCCTTATCCTGTTGTCCGTCTCTCAGCTTCACAGCCAGGCGACGCCCGATTTCTTCTGCCTGCTCCGGCTTTCCCTCTGCTGTGCCTGTCGTCATTCTTCCTGTCTCTTCATCGAAATAAAGTCCTCTGAGAAGCAGAAGCCCGTTTTCTACTACGGCACAGGCAGCTACCGGTGAAGAACAGCCCCCGTCAAGAGTCCGCACAAAACTTCTCTCTGCCTGGGCAGCCAGATAAGTCTCCCTGGAATGAACCAGCTCAAGAAAAGGCCAGGAATCCTCCCGCCTGCCCTGTACTGCTAAAATCCCCTGTCCCGCAGCCGGGATCATTTCCTCTACTGAGAAAAATCGGCTGATCCGGTCTCCAAGCCCCATACGCAGAATCCCGGCTGCCGCCAGAATCAGCGCATCATACTCTCCATCATCCAGCTTTTTCAGTCTTGTATGAATATTTCCCCGGATACCTTTAAATTCTGCCTCCGGATAAAGCAAAGCCGCCTGAAGCTGCCTTCGTCTGCTCCCTGTCCCAATCACAGGATCTTTTGGAAGTTCCGTCAGACCGGCTCTTAAAATCAATACATCTCTTCTGTCTTCAGCAAACGGACAGGCTAAAATCGGAAGTTCGTTTGGAACCTCCATAGGCATATCTTTCAGGCTATGGACAGACAGATCTATCGTTCCTTCCATAAGCGCTTTGTCAAGTTCTTTCACAAACAGACCTTTTCCGCCTATTTTATCAAGGGCCTGGTTTAAAATCCGATCCCCTGTTGTCTTCATGGTAATCAGCTGAGTCTCTATCTTCGGATCAGCCTTCCGGACTGCCTCCATCACAAGCTCTGTCTGACGCACTGCCAGTCGGCTTTCCCTGCTTCCCACTTTTACTGTTTTTCTGCTCATTGGCTGTCTCTCCTTTTATCTTCCCCTGCTGCCTGTTTCCATTCCTCTGCCTTTCTTTCAAACAGTTCTCTCACTTCCTGGGAAGCAATCCGGGCCAGGCGGTGATTCTCTCCGCCTGCCGTAACGCCTGCCGTTACAGGGCCGGCTGCTGCAATTCCTGGAAAATAGAAATCGGACTGAGTTCTGTCTGAGGCCATACTGACAAAAGCCCCTGCTCTCCTGCCATCAGCTGCCGCCTGGCTATCTGTATCAGGGTGTCCTGTCGAGGTCAGAACCATAAAATAAGGCTGTCTGCTCAGCACAGTGTCCCTATATTCCTCATAGGTTCCTTTCAGCCAGCAGATGCTGCCTCCCTGTAAAAATGTCTCCTCACCAGGCTTCACCAGTTTCTCCAGAAACACACTTTCCGGATCCACCACTGTAACACAGGCTCCAAAACTCAAAAGTACAGATATCCTTCTGAATCCTACGGTTCCGGCTCCCACTGCCAGGATCTGCTTTTTTTCAAGATCTACAAACATTGGAAAATATGACATGCCATTCTCCGCCTTCCCGTTTTTCATGTACGCTGAAGCATTTCATCTTTGCTCATCCTATTATACACAAAACGCCTGCAATTTCAAATAAATTTATCCTGCGATTGACGATACACGTTCAGACCTGTATACTGATTTTAAGTAAATGAAAAAGGAGATTTACCATGGAAGAGTTTTTTAAAGCAATCGAAGATACCATCCGGGAAAGTGGATACACCGGACCGGTAGACGGTGAAGAATTTTATAATGAAATCTGTGATGAAATCGAGGACAAGGAAGAAGGATCCTACCTGTTCATGTCAAAGCGGGATAATGGAGACGTCTTTGAATACCGGGTGGATGTTCTGCAGGAAGAATTTAATCTGGCCTATGTAACGATTACCTCCGGCGGACAGACCTTTCACGCTGATTTTGACTAGGAAGTCCTGTCCCCTGAAACACCGGCAGCCATGCAGGAAAGATATGTATGGCTGCCGGTTTCTGTCTTTTAATCTGTTTTTTCAGAATCTGTTTTCTTTTCCTGCTTTTTTTCCTGCTTCGCCACAGGAACAGCAGTCTTCTCTCCGCTGATGTGTTTTCTGGCCAGCTGGTGTCCCACATTTTCTTTTAAAAGCGCATAGCCTACCGAACAGAGCGGAATAAATACCAGCATTCCCACGATTCCCATCATGCTTCCGCCTAAAGAAACAGCTGCCAGCACCCAGATAGAAGGAAGTCCCACAGAACCTCCTACTACATGAGGATAAATCAGATTGCCCTCTATCTGCTGGAGTACAAAGAAAATAATTGTAAACCAGAACGCCTGGACAGGGCTTACCATCAGCATCAGGAAAATTCCCACCGCACAGCCGATAAAAGCGCCAAAAATAGGAATCAGGGCGGTAAAAGCAATCAGTACACCGATTAACAGGGCAAATGGCATGCGAAGTACAGTCAGGGTTACAAAGAACATTGTGCCGAGAATGACTGCCTCTGCGCACTGTCCTGTAAAAAACTTAGAAAAAATCCGTTCTGTCATGCGCAGCACAGTCAGGCCTCTGTCAACTGTCTTTTCTGGAAAATAAGCATAAAACAGACGCTTAAACTGTCTGGCCAGAGTCTCCTTCTGCAGAAGGATATACAGCGAAAAAATAAAGGAAATACTCAGTGTCGCCAGACCGCTTGCAATAGAAACAGCTGCCGTTACGGTAGAGGACAGAATGCTTCCAGCTCCCACAGTAACAAAAGCGGCCACTTCTTCCATCAAAGCTTTCCAGTCCACCTCAATACTGTTAATATAATCGACAATCTCCGGGTACTGGGCAAATACGCGCTCTGACTGGATCTGGAGGTTTTCAAAAAAGGCCGGCACCAGACGTTTCAGTCCTATTAAGGTTCCCGTCAGCTCCGGAACTACCACAAGGCTGACAACTGCTACAATCACCAGGACAAACAAAATGGCAAGCAGAAGGCTGATTGGACGTTTCAGTCTGCTTTTTTCCTTCATTCCCAGCAGCCCGCCTAAAACCTTTGTCTCAATAAACCGCATGGGCACGTTCAAAATAAAGGCAATCGCCGTTCCCACTAAAAATGGAAATAAAAGCTGGAGTCCTGTTTTCAGAAATTTCGCCGCATATTCTATATGAAAAGCCAGCGACAAAATGACGATGGTATACAGAATCAGCAGCATAATTTTTTTCATATTTTCTTTATTTAATTCCATAGCTTCCTTTCTTATGAGTCCTGCCTCATTCCAGCTTCCAAACGCTTAAACCAGGCTTCAATCTCTGTTTTAGATGCGCTCAGGCTTCCCTGAACCATTTTTTCACTGCCACCGCCCCGTCCATTTAAATCACGGTTTAAATCGCGGCTGAGTTCCCGCATATTTTCCTTCTGGCTGGCCATGACATAGGAAAATCCTTCCTTTCCTCCGCCAAATACAGCCGTAATCCTTCCCTTTCCTGTCTCCACCAAAAGATTGCAGAACTGGCGCACCTGCACCGGTGAAAAGCTCTCCTCAAAAACAGCCAGCACTCCCTCTGAATCTGGATAGGATGCTGCCTTTAAGTCCATCAGCTGCCGCGACAGAGCTGCTGACGAAAACTTTTCCGCTGCCAGTTCCTCCTTCTGGCGGGTGACTGCCTCCACGATTTCCTCCACCTTTGCAGACAGCAGCGTTGAAATGGCATCTGCCTGCTCTACTCTTCTCTCACAGGCCAAAAGAGCCTTTTTTCCGCAGAGCATGGAAATACGGACTCCTCCTTTATAATTGATCATAGAAAAAAACTTAATCAGGCCAATCTCTCCTGTCCGGGCCACATGGGTTCCACAGCATGCGCAGATATCTGCTCCCGGCACCTCCACAATCCTGACCTGCCCAGTCAGCTCCTTTTTGCTTCTGTAGGGAATCTCAGCCAGCTCCTCCGGAGACGGATAAGAAATATGTACCGGAAGATTATCCCACACAATCTGATTGGCCCTGCGCTCAATATCCATCAGCTGTTCCCAGGTCATAGGGCCATTTAAATCAATGGTCATCTCCTCTTTTCCCATGTGAAAGCCTACATTGTCATATCCAAAGGTACTGTGAATCAGCCCGGATACGATATGTTCTCCTGAATGCTGCTGCATATTGGAAAAACGCTCCTCCCAGTCGATGACTCCTGTCACCTCTGTTCCAACAGGAAGCTCCCTGTCTGTAAAATGAAGAATTCTTCCTTCTTTCTCCTGTACGTCCGCAACCTCTGCCTCTCCCAGCATTCCCCTGTCAGCCGGCTGCCCGCCGCCCTCCGGATAAAACGCAGTCCGGTCAAGCTCTATCTCAAATCCCTTCTTTCCTTTTACGCAGGAAACTACCTCTGCTGTAAAAGTTTTCTGATATGGTTCCTCATAAAATAATTTTTCCATATTCCGTCTAACCTCCTGTTTTAAGACCTGTCCGGTCAATGATTATAATTATACACACTTTCTGTGTACCTTCAATCACCTGTCCTGCATATTTTTCAGATTATTTAGATTTTCATGGAAACTGTGGCAAGCAGTCAGGCATAAGATGGAGTGTAAAGAAAAAGTCGGAGGAACTTGGTATGAGTGATTTATCAGCAACTAACTGCGGATGCGGATGTGGGTGCGAGACAGCAGGAGGCGGAAATAACATGATTTTCCTGATTCTGATCCTGCTGTGCTGCGGTGGCTGCGGCGGCGGCTTCTGCTGTGAACATAATGGCTGCGGCGGTGGATGCGGAGGCTTCGGAGGAGGCTGTGAATGCCTGATCTGGATCATTCTGCTGTGCTGCTGCTGTGGAGGCGGTAACGGAGGCGGCGGCTTCTGCTGCTGATTTTAAACGGCATTAAAAAACCGCTTTTCTAAACCGACAGCTGCCGGCAGAAGAAAGCTCTGCCGGCAGGTTCTTTCTAAATGTTTAAAAAAAATTTTCTTTTAACGCTCTCTGGCCAGCTGGTAAATCAGGCCGTTGCAGATGGCAGCTGCCACATTGCTGCCTCCTTTTCTCCCTCTGGCCACAATATAAGGAGTATGCTCCAGAGAAAGTATCATCTCTTTCGACTGGACTACATTGACAAAGCCTACAGGCACTCCGATGATCAGCTTCGGAGACAGCCTGCCCTCCTGAATCAGCTCATAGAGACGTACCAGAGCTGTCGGAGCATTTCCCACAGCGATAATACAGTCTTTTCCCATCTCTGCAGTCTTATCCATGCTGGCTGCAGCTCGTGTTGTCCCCTCTTTTGCAGCCTTTTCTGCCACATCCGGATCAGCCATAAAGCAGTAAACCTGGGATCCCAGCTTTTCCAGGCTCTTTTTGTTAATTCCAGCCTTTCCCATGTTAGTATCTGTCACAATCACGGCTCCGTTCTTTAATGCTTCCAAAGCCTGTTTTACAGCACCCTCCGAAAAAATCAGATTTTCAGCGTAGTCGAAATCCGCTGTCGTGTGGATGACACGCTTTAAGATCAGTTCCTCCTGCGGTGTACACTTAAATTCCGGATACAATGTCAAGAGTTCCTCTGAAATGATTTCAAAGCTTCTCTTCTCAATATCCTCTGGAAGCACCTGTTCTAACTCTGTTTTCATATCTGTCCTTCCCTCCTTATCCTTCCTGCTGTGGAATTCCTTCCTCAAGAATTCTGTAAATCATCTCCATGTCAAGGCTTTTTCTCAGCTCAGAAGCCAGAAGATCAAACTGTTCCTCACGGTAGACCCTGTAATCAAACGTCTCTACAGAAGACAGCCCCAGACCCTTTCGCTTAAAAAGCGCTTCTGCCACAGTTTCTGCAATTCCCGGCTCGTCAAAGATACCATGCACATAGGTTCCAAACACATTCCCTGAGACACACCCATCCAGTCGCCCTTCCGGTGAACCCTCTGTCTTATTAAGCTGGTGCTCCTCCAGCTGCGCCAGGGCCCTTCCTTTCTCCAGGTACCTGGTACGTCCCATATGGATTTCATATCCGGAAAAGCTGCGGCCGGAAAGAGCAGAAAACATTCCCGAAACAGGCTGGAACTTCCCAGTTACCCTTGTTCTCATTTTCTCCTCTTCAAAGTCTGTCTCTGTTTCCAGCAGTCTCATTCCCCGCAGTCTGGTTCCGGAAATGCCAGATTCCAGCCCAGACAGATCCCTTAGTTCTTTTCCCAGCATCTGATATCCTCCACAGATGCCAAACACCGGAATCCCGACAGCCGCTGCTTTCAGTACAGCCGCCTCCAGACCGTTCTGCCTCATCCACAGCAGATCCTGGATCGTGTTTTTCGTTCCCGGCAGAATCACCAGATCCGGGCTTCCCAGCTCTCCTGCTTCTTTTACATAGCGGACCGATACTCCGCTGATGCAGGAAAATACGTTAAAATCTGTGAAATTGGACAGGCGCGGGAAACGAATCACCGCTATATCAATCAGTGCGCCGTCCCGTTTTTCCTGCAGTCGGCTGCTCAAACTGTCCTCATCCTCAATGTCTACATTCATATACGGGATAATCCCTGCCACAGGAATCTGGCACAGATCTTCTATCATTCTGGCTCCCGGCTCCAGAATCGTCCGATCTCCCCTGAATTTATTAATCAAAAGTCCTTTAATATAGGAGCGCTCATCTTCCTCCAGAAGCATTACGGTGCCATAAAGCTGGGCAAATACGCCTCCCCGGTCAATATCTCCTGCCAGGAGAACAGGAGCTCCTGCCAGTTTTGCCATCCCCATATTTACAATATCATCCTGCTTCAGATTAATCTCAGCAGGACTGCCTGCGCCTTCAATCACAATAATGTCATATTCCTGATCCAGCTTTTCATAGGCCTTCTGAATCTCTGGAATCAGTGTCTTTTTATACTGAAAATATTCCCTGGCAGGCATGGTTCCCACCGGCGTTCCCATAACAATAACCTGGGAACCAGTATCACTGGAAGGTTTTAGAAGGATCGGGTTCATAGCCGCCTCTGGCTCCACTCCTGCCGCCTGGGCCTGAACAGCCTGGGCCCGGCCCATTTCCAGTCCCTCCATGGTAATGTATGAATTGAGAGCCATATTTTGTGACTTAAACGGCGCTGTCCGAAAACCATCCTGCTTAAAGATGCGGCAGAGCCCGGCAGCCAGCAGACTTTTTCCTGCATTTGACATTGTCCCCTGAATCATAATCGCTTTTGCCATGTCATCTTCCTCCCTGCTGTGTTTTCTGTGCTTCCTGCCCGTTTTCCTGCTGTACACGGTCATTCTCCTGGCTGCAGTCCTTCCACGCTTTAAGTTCCTGCAGCAGCCTTTTGTTTTCTCTTCGCGTCTTCACGGCAATCCTGTAAAAGGAAGAATTCAGGCTCCTGTAATCGGAACAGGAACGGATCAGGATACCTCGCTTCATTAAAAAAGCCTTCAGCTCTGGCTTTGTTTCCCAGGGATGGGAAAATAACAGATAATTTACCATAGAAGGATATACCGTAAATCCCAGTTTTTTCATTTCCTCTGTCAGAAATGCCCGTTCCCGGCTGACCAGTTCTCTGGCTCTCGCTGCAAAGGACTCTTCCGAAAGCGCCGCAATCCCTGCCTTCTGGGCCACCCCGGAAACGCTCCAGGGCTGTCTGACTGCTGTCATCCGTTCCAGAAGTTCTGTATCTGAACAGATTCCGTATCCCAGACGCAGCCCGGCCATTCCATACACCTTTGTAAATGCGTTCAGCACAAACAGATTGGGATAGTTTTTTGTCAGTCCTGCCACAGTAAACTGCTCCGGATGATCCAGAAATCCATTAAAACACTCATCTACCACCAGAACAGCTGAAAAACGGCTGCAAATTTGAAGCAGTTTCTCTGTCTGAACCGATTCCAGAACCATGCCGGTTGGATTGTTGGGATTTCCCAGGAAAACAAGATCTGCTCCTCCAGACCGTTTCATACATTCCAGAAAATCCTCTAAAGATGGCAGCCAGTCTTGTTCTGGCACAAGCGGTATTCTTATGATACTGCAGTCCTCTGCTTTCAGCGCCTCCTCATATTCAGAAAAACAGGGGTCAAATAACACAGCTTTCCTCGGCTTTAAAGCCCTCGCCAGGGCAAAAATCAGATCTGCCGCTCCATTTCCGCAGATAAAGCAGGAAGCGGGCAGACTCAGACCAGCAGAACTGTCAGAAGCCAGAAAGCGGGTCCAGAACTCAGACAGAGCCTGCCTCAAGGCTCTGCACTGACTGTCCGGGTAGCGGAGAATCTCCTCCTGGCAGGAAAAGACCGCCTGAAGGACAGCCGGAGGAACACCTAAAGGCGTGGTATTCACCGAAAAATCAATCTCTATACTGGCAGCGCCGTAAACATCGCCGCCGTGCAGATAAGGCATAGAAAAGCCTCCTTATTTTTATTGTATGCATATGTAGTAAGCGTTCCCATTTTATCACAGAACCGTCAGAAAGTCTCCTGAAAACCGCAAAAAGACAAACTTTTCTGAAAAGCAGAAACAGCCCTGAGACAGATACTTTCAAGCTCTGCCGCAGGACTGCTTCTGGCTATGAACCAGTCAAGACTGTTTTATATTCTGTTTCTTTTTTAGATAAATTCCTGTTTAAAGCAGATCCTGCGCCTATTCCGGCCAGTACCAGAATAAACCAGAAAAATGGCTGGCGCAGATTCATCAGGGTAAAACTTTCAGCAAGCAGGGCAATCACAGCCGCCCTCTGTCTCCGGCTGCAGCGCACTGCATGTTTCATAATCCAATATGTAAGAAGCGCCATTGGAATCAGTCCATAAGAAAACCAGACATCAAAGAAACTGGAATGAATTTCATTGACATGGAACACATGAAATACGCCAGGACTCAGACGGGCTTCAAATCCCCAGGGAATAAAGCGTTCAAAATATCCCTCTCCTGCCCCGAACAGAAGATAATGGGGCTCCAGAACCAGGCGTTCTGCGCTGCGGTCATATAAAAGATCCGCCAGATTCCCATTGGAAAGCTTCCAGATTTTCTGCTGGACTCTGGAAATCAGAGAATAATCTGTTTTAGAGATATCAAAATCTGCAGACGGCCAGAGCTGCCACAGCAGAATTCCTCCCGCCACTGCCAGCCCAATCACTCCCAGCTGCCAGGACAGACGCCTTCCTGAATGTCGCATCCTGTCCCAGAGCCACTGCCACAGCAGGACGAAAAAGAATACCAGAAGTCCCAGAAAGACACCTGTCGATTTCGAGCAGCCGATTAAAAACAGTACCAGCGCAGACACCAGAAAAAACAATCCTTGCAGAAGTATCTGCTGTCTGGTATCTCCTGAACCGTTCCTGTTTCTCTGGCAGTATGCCATAAAAAGAACCAGAAACATGGTAAACAGAAAGAATGCAAACTGATTCGGATCATTAAATGTTCCCATAAATCGGGAACCGCCCCAGCTCTCATGAAAATACCGGCCCTGTCCGGAAAAAAGAACCGCTGCCTGCACTAGTATGTTGACGCTGCAGGCCAGCACCACTCCACGCATAAATACGTGAGAATACAGAACGCGGAACGTCCAGATGGCTGCCGCTGAATACATCCAGTACATAGTATAAAGGAGAAATTCCCTGTTTCCGTAATGGACGTACCAGCATCCATTAATCAGCACCACAAACCCCAGAAACAGGTAAAAGGGAACATCCTCCCGGAACAGGCGAATCCCCTGGCCGCTCTGCTTTTTACCAAGAAGAGCCGTGAGGAAGGACAGCATCAGGCAGATATCCGCTATTCCTACAGAGCCAGAGGGGAAGATGTAGAGGGGTTTCAGAAGGATGAAAAGGTAAAAAAGGGAAGTTGAAATTCCACACAGCTTCATGATCGTTTATCTCCACAATGGCATATGGTAGATTTCCGCTTCCACTAACGCATTGAAATCTGCCTTCGCTTTCTCAACATCTTCCTGATAGGTGATTCCGATCCAGTGATCATCTGTACTTAAAACGGTTACCTCCGCCTGCTTTTTGTCCAGTAAATCTGCCACAATATCAGGCAGAAGGTATTCTTTTTTCAAAGGATCCCCGTCTGTCTTATTTAAAAACTCCCGAAATCCCTGTTCAAGAACCGGAAACAGTTCTGGCGTTCCAGCCCACATATTCATGGAAACGATGGAATCAGGCGTTAAAAGATCCATCACATCTTCATTGTCACAGATCACACGGCCTTCCTGTGTCCGAATCCCTCTCGTCTCCACAACACGTTTCAGCATTCCATTTTCATCTGCCACACAAAGTCCCCGTGTGACCGTTCCATTTTCACTTAATGTATTCTTTAGTCGGAATCCGGCCATGGCAAGTTTTAACACTCCATCTGTGCTCTTTTCCGCTGTCCGAAGCAAAAACTCATAAAGCATTTTGTAAGCGCTTCTTCCGTAATAATCATCTGCATTGATAATAACAAACGGCTCTTTCACCACATCCCTGCAGGCCAGAACTGCCTGTCCCGTTCCCCAGGGTTTTCTCCTGCCTTCCGGCACAGTAAACCCTTCCGGCAGATCTTCCAGTTCCTGAAAAGCATACTCTACCGTTATCTTTTCAGCAATCCGATCCCCAATTACCTGTCGAAATTCTTCTTCAATCTCCTTCCGGATTACGAAGACAACTTTATTGAATCCTGCGGAGATAGCATCATAAATGGAATAATCCATGATAATTTCCCCTGCATCCGACATTTTCTCCAGCTGCTTGATACCTTTTCCAAAACGGGAGCCGATACCTGCAGCCATGATGATAAGTGTTGCGTTCATCGAACCTGTCTCCTTTTTATGCTAGATGCAATCCTCTTCAACATTGTCTTTTCACTTTTAACAACCTTTTATTTTCCACATTAATCATTAAAACTTTATTTATCATTAGATGAATATTGGAAACAATAAATGTTATTATATAAAGTAGTAAAATTTTATCAAACAATCTATATGCAGAAAAAAAACAGTTAATAAAAGTTGCTATAACCCAATGCCAAATATACATAATCATACTCAGTTTTCCGAAATAAAATAAAATTTTAGTTTCTGGAATCTTAACAGTGTAGCTTTGACAAGAAAACATGATTGCAATATTAATAATTGATAGTCCATCAATCCACAATATATTTTCTAAACTAAAATATGAAATTCCAATCATAATTGCTATAGAGGTAAATTCAGCTATTGTCAATAAAATTTTCACCTTATTTCCATACTTTTTTTCTTTTAAATAACAACTTAAAAAGTAAGATAAAACACCTCCCATCATCACACAAAATGCTCTGACTATTGCAGCCCAAGAACCCAATTCCGCCCTACATGCCCCTCAAAAAAACATAGGAAATAAAGGTGAAATTATTTTTAAAAAAGATTTATTTGTAGACTGCAAAGTATAACAAAATATTGGGAAAACAATTAGCATAGCAGATAAATACCATAAAGTATTTACATTTGGATAATTTTTATAAAATTGGCTCAAAAGCAACATTTCATATGGCATATCAGAAAAACTCACTACAAATTCAAGTGTAGAGTGCTTTAGCAAATGAAAATTATCCATTATATACTCAAAAAAAATCGCAATTGTTGTATACGGCATAAATTTGCCAAATTTCTTGAATGTATATTGTATACTCTGCTCTGCTCGCTTATTTATACCTACATAACCAGCAGAAGCAAAATGCTTCATTGTCAAATAGCCCGTTAAAATAAAAAAATAGTCAACAAACAAATAAGCTGTTGAAAAATGATATGGTTCAGTAACACCAAAAACAAAGGTATGGTAATACATTATTAGCAACGTAAAAATCAATCTCCATATATTGGTTATTCCATTTTTCAAATCATATTCCTCACTTACTTTTGCGTGAAAATAATCTTTTTATTTTCCCTGGTACAAGCATAAAAAAGTGGCCAAATTTATATGAATGGCTTTCTTCTAAATCTTTTACTCGTCTTTTCAAAAATTCTATTTCTTGCTGTTTTGATAAGCTTAATTCTCCGCGCGTTTTTTTATAAGAATTCATTAAGCTTTTAACACGCCTCCAACGTTCTTCATCAAAATATGATTCTTCAAGCACACCCTCATATTCAGATTTAATGAATTCTAAAGCAAATTGATCACTAAAAATTGTCTGGTATTCTTCTGATATCCGATTTAAGTTCCATGTATATGAATCAAATTTTAGTGATTGAAGAATTTTAGAAAACCTATCTTTCCTTTTTTTGTCCTCGTTCAAAAATGACTGCATACTCCAAAACTCATCACAAATACTAAAAACTTTTCCAGAAGATTTTACAGAAGAATTATCATTATCAATTCTATAGTGTAGGTAAGCTTCTTTCACAAAAAGAACTCGTTTCGCACATACCCACACTTTAAAAGCAAAAGCTGTATCTTGATACGATGCTCCTGGAGTCTCATTGAACATTATATGATTATATTCTAAAAATTTTCTCTGGTAAATTGCACTCCAGATGCAGGGACGCATAAAAATAATTCTTTCGTTTTCTTCAGCTGAAGTTACATGATTGTATTCCAAACCATTTAACACTTCAAAAAAAGTATTTTTATTTTCTTTTTGACTATATTCAAAATAATTAGATTTAACAACTTCTGCGTTATTACTTTTAGCTATTGAATAGAGCTTATCAAACATGTAAATATCGCAAAAATCATCTGGTTCTAAAATTCCTATGTATTCTCCTGTTGCAATTTTCATGCCTTCGTTCATGGTATTTCCATAACCGCTATTTCTTTTATCAATAATTTTGATTCTCGAATCATTAAAAGCATATTGCTTTATAATTTCTAAAGAATCATCTGTAGAGCCATCATTTACACATATAATTTCTATATTGTGTAAAGTCTGCTGCACTAATCCTCCAAGGCTTTCTTTCAAAAATTTTGATGCATTATATATTGGCATTATTATTGAAACTGCCGGATTGATCATGACTTACCTCCCCGTAATACCCTTTTTACTAGTTTAGGAATATATAAAATCGCATGTCCTACTTTCCATGTCGTAGAACCATAAAATACTTTTTGATTTTCTTCTAATCGCTGCTCATTTTCTCTTTTTTCTTTTTCTAGCCTTTTTTGAAGTTCAAACAAATTATAATTTGTTCTTTCAAGAACTCGATTATACATTTTATACTCAATTTTATTTTCCCCTTGATATAACAGCTGATTGATTTCATCAAGTTTCTTTTGCAACTCTATATTATTCGAACTCACCAAATACTTGACAATGAATTCTGAATAATCATTTTCAATTCTCGAAAGTTCTAGGGACAATAAACTCTGATAATTATGCTCTATTGCAAATTGAATATTCATTGACAAACCTGTTATTAAATCAAGCACTTTTTCATATGGGAGTTGTAATGTTTTATATCCTGTTCGATAGCAATATGTACAGCGATTCAAACAGTAAAATTTTTGTGCCTCATGCATTGCTTTAACAAAAAAAACAGGATCCTCAAAAAATGTCAATTCAGGTATTTTTAAATTATTATAAATAATAAAATCACGATTATAAATAAATCGAACCCAGCCATAATCAAATTGGTAATCTGAATATGCCATCAATCCTTCTTTATAAAACGTGTATTTACTCAGAGTCCCCTCCCATGATTCAATGACACCATTTGCAGAATGTTCTCTGAAATTTCCTCCACATATCAATACATTATTTTTTTTAGCTGCATTATATAAATCAGTAAAAACATCAGGATCTGGCAACCAATCATCAGGATCTAAAAAGAATAAAAATTCTCCTGTCGCATTTAGTATTCCTTTATTTCTTGCAAATCCAACCCCATGATTAGACTGCGAAATTACTTTTATACGAGGATCCTGCCAAGCATATTCAGCTAAAATCATAGAGCTATAGTCAGTAGAACCATCATCAATGCAGATTACTTCGATATCCTTTATTGATTGACTTAATACACTATCTAAACTCTCTCTTAAGTATGCATCCATATTATAAATCGGAATAATGACAGAAATTTTAGGTGTACTAACATTTCCACTTAACTTCTTAAAAAGGTAATGCTTATCTTTTTCATTAATTCCATAGGCTTGCGCTATTTTTCTATTTTTCTCATTTACTAGCTTTGCGATATTATTACTATTACTTTGAATAGTGAAGGTAGATTTATCTACAGATTCTATAAATTCATCAAATATAGTCTGATTTATATTTTCTAACGAAAACACTTCTGTTGAGTGAAACTGTTCGTGTATGCTTTTTAATTTATTTTCATAATAAGTATCATAATAAATGCTTAATACTGGTACTTTCGATGATAATGAAAATACTGCTTGGTGATATCGACTTCCAATATTGAATTTTGCATTCCCTACTAAATGTTTAGCATATACACAATTTTCACTAAATGCGTTAATATATTTGATCTTATTCTCAAATTTGTCCCATGAAATTTGCATAGAATTCCATAAATTTTTGTCTTCAATTGCAAAATACAAAATATAAAAATATTCTACCCTTTTTTCTTGTAAACATCTTTTTATAAGTGGAATCACTTGGTTTTTAATTAGGATCCGAATGTCATCTGTTCTATTTTTCCAGTCATGAAAAACTACCGTCGCATAATTTTCGTAATTACTATCATTATAGTAATCGTCCATATATACCGCATCATCTACTGTGGTGATACCGTTATCCATTTTTTCAATATCATACTGCATACATGAATGATCGCGAAAATCGACTATTTCCGCTCCATTAAAAATTTCTTTCACTTCTTCAATATATTCTCTTTTTAAAGGTGAAATACTAATTCCTGTTAGACAATATTTTTTATTGTATTTTTTTGCTAATCGGGTTAAAATTAATACCTCATATAGTATATCAGGCCAAATAGAATTCAAATATCCTCCACCAATAATATGTAATACATCTATTTCTTTCATTAAATTATGAAGAGATATATATTCTATATTAGGGTTCTGCATTTCTTCTGAAAAAGTAATCAACTCTTCCATCTTATCTTTCATTATATTTACATCATAACCGCACTGTTTCGTAAACTTATGTAAGTAGTCTACGGGAACAATATTTCCAACACTATTAGTATATAATGAAGTATAGGAAGCATCTTTTGTAAAAATATATACTTTACAATTATTTCCGTACATTTTCCTAATTCTCTGCAAATTCGCTTCTACAATAGCTTCATCCCCTACATTAGGATTCGCAATAGAGCCCATCAGCGCGATTCTTTTATATATTTGCATATTTTTTTATCTCCTTTTATAATTCTGCCCCTATCATTTCCAATGCAGAATTAATTACCGCATCCATATCGTAATATTTGTACTCACCTAAGCGTCCTCCAAAAATTACGTTTTTCTCATTTTCTGCCAAGGCCTGATATTTCTGATACAAAGCCCCATTTTTCTCATCATTTACCGGATAATATGGCTCGTCTCCGACATTCCATTCAGAGCTGTATTCTCTGGAAATCACTGTTTTAGACAAGTCCTCTCCATTTTCGTCTTTTCCGAATTCAAACCATTTATGTTCAATGATTCGAGTCCATGGAGTCTCTCTATCTGTATAATTCACTGCCGCATTTCCCTGAAAATTGGGCATGTCCAAAACTTCTGTGTCAAAACGTACAGAACGATACTCTAAGATTCCCAAAGAATAATTAAAATACGCATCTATCGGTCCTGTATAAATCACTTTTTCAGCCATAGCATCAAAATACTCTTTCTCTTTCAAATAATCAATTCCCAGGCGGACTTCAATTCCCTCTAACATATTTTCAACCATTTTCGTATATCCGCCTATTGGGATTCCCTGATAAAGAGCGTTAAAATAATTGTTGTCAAAAGTTAAACGAACTGGAAGTCGTTTAATAATAAAAGCTGGAAGCTCGGCACAGTCACGTCCCCACTGTTTTTCCGTATATCCTTTTACTAATTTCTCATAAATATCTGTGCCTACCAGGCTGATGGCCTGCTCCTCCAGGTTTTTTGGTTCTGTAATTCCAGCCTTGCTTCTCTGCTCCTGTATCTTCTCTTCTGCCTCTTTAGGAGTAACTACTCCCCACATTTTATTAAATGTATACATATTGAACGGAAGAGAATATAATTCTCCCTTATAATTTGCCACCGGTGAGTTTGTAAAACGGTTAAATTCTGTAAACTGATTTACATATTCCCATACTTTTTTATTATTCGTATGGAAAATATGCGCCCCATATTTATGGACATGAATTCCTTCTATTTTTTCTGTGTATACATTTCCTGCAATAGTAGAACGTCTATCAATCACAAGAACTTTTTTGCCTGCCTTTTTTGCCTCATGGGCGCACACAGCGCCGTAAAGTCCTGCCCCTACAATTATATAGTCGTACATTTGTTTACCTCCTCTTTAGCTTTTTAACCCCATATTTCACAGTATATGCCACCCCATGATCGCGAACGCACTGAATACCGCTCTGAATTGTTGGGCGATGATATTTTCTATAAACGTCTGTCATGCGGTTCTCTATCATTCTTGCAATCATATATTCATAGTAAGGCGTTTTTTTCGCGTAATTCCAAAATTCGATTCCAAAATCCATTTCCGGGTGTATCCATGGTTTTTCCGGTCCTGCATAATGGATAATTTTCGGCTGTTTTCTGCTCTCTTTATATAAATCATTCAGCCATTTTGGCGCTAAGGCAATAATCTGTGACTGACGAATTCTCCCGTAGTCCACCATAACATTCCACGACATATCTACGAATTTCACACTACCTTCACAAAGTTTATTTAAAATATCCTGATCTAACAGCTGAAATTTCATAGAAACTGCGTATTTCAGAATCTTTTCTACTGTATATCTCTTTCTGAACTCCTTTAAATTTATTAACAGCGTACCAGCTTGGAAATACTGGTATGGTTCTTTCAGTTTGAGTAAGTGGTCCGTATACTCTTTTTTATTTGGCTCAAATCCGTTATAAAGACCTGCTGTGTCAGCATCATGGCAGGCCCCAATCAAATATCCACCTATATTCTCCTGATACAGCTTCGCCACATCATCCTGG
This sequence comes from Lachnospiraceae bacterium AM93-12TA, assembly GCA_027698105.1. GTDB lineage: Bacteria > Bacillota > Clostridia > Lachnospirales > Lachnospiraceae > Otoolea. Next base: position 47,636 of record JAQERH010000006.1, on the reverse strand, counting down.
ACAACCATATCTGAATCCAGATACAGAATCTTATCATATGCTGGAAGCAACTCTGGAAGTACAAGGCGGTAATACGTCTCCATGCTGAAATGCCCACGTACAAAGAACTCATATCCTTCTATAAATTCTGTAGGATCCAAAAAGCGAACCCTGAAGTTTGTATAGTTATCACATATTTTTTTGATTATCGTTCGATTTACATCAGAAATATCCTGTGTCATAATCAAAATATCGTAATTCACGTTCCCAGACGAATGCTCCAGAATGCTCTCCAGCAAAGTAGACATATATGGAACAAAATAATCATTGCTTGCCAGTGCAATGGCAATATTATTTTGTTCAAAAGCTGGCAGCACATCCTCTTGTCCATGATAATCTGTATTTAAAACCACCACTGTCTGCAGACTTTTTATTCTTAAATTACGGGTACGCTTAGCATGAAGATAAAATAGAGTAAAAAGACGTTCTGCTAAATGTCCCGGAGTGCGGAATCCCTCTGTGGAATAGTCCGACATATCTGCTTTCGCCTCAAATTCAAATAAAATATCAAAAAGCCATTGCATATATTCATAAAATAATTCTTTTTTCATGATATACATATTACAAAGGCATGTTTTTGTTCCCTTTAAATATTGCTCCAAATCTTCTTTGTATTCTGGATATTTTCTTAATACGATCTGACATACCCTATCCAAATCTTCTATGTGCAAAGAATTTCCTTCTTTATATTGTTCATATACACTATGGTTTTTTGAAGGCATTTTCTTTACATCTTTTTCTTCTGCAATAATCAGGTCGTACTGCGAAACAACTTTTTCTATTCTGCCATCTGTCAGTCCATATTTCTTCTGCATCTGACTGGACAATTTGTCTTCCAACACATTTCCCCAGCCATCTGTGACATATTTTTTTTCCGAAAAATTCAGATAACGACGATAATGAAAAAAACCGTAGTAATCTGCCTTCAAATTTTTCCAGGCCCAATACTGTGCCGTCAGTTCACAGAAACTGGGATTTTTTGAGGAAATATTTTCTCCTCCATCATCGTGAATCATATCTGCAAAATGTTCTTTCTGGTTGGCAGCACCTACCTGAATCCAATCCATCATGTTACTTTTCAACTTGGGAACCTGTTTATGACATGCTACTAAGATTTTAACTTTACTCATTTGTCAACTCCCCCATATAAGCATTTGCCACTTCATCTACCAAACCAATCTGTCGGACCATGCCTTTATCCAACCACATAGCATGATCACAAACAGAGGTAACTGATTCTATTGAATGCGAAACGTAAAGAAGGGTTGTTCCTTCTTGGCGCATTTCATTCATTCTACGCTCACATTTTTGCTGAAATGCATAGTCTCCTACTGCTAATACTTCATCGCAAATAAGAATATCAGGACGTACTACTGTAGCTATAGCAAATCCCAAACGTGCAGCCATACCAGATGAATAATTTTTAATAGGCATTTCCAAAAAATCCTGAAGTTCTGCAAACTCTACAATTTCATCAAAGTGTTTCTGCATAAATTTTTTATCATATCCAAGAACAGCACCATTCAAAAAAATATTTTCGCTTGCTGTCAAATCGCCATCAAATCCTGCACCCAGTTCAATCATCGGAGCAATCGTTCCGTTTACTTCTACTGTACCAGAATACGGTTTTAAAATGCCGCAAATCAGCTTTAAAAGAGTAGATTTCCCAGAGCCGTTCGTTCCAATAATTCCCCACGCTTCTCCTTTTTTCACCTCAAAGCTGATATCACGAAGAGCCATAAATTCTTTAAACATCAGTTCTCTTTTTATCAATTTAATAAAGTATTCTTTCAGGTTATCCACACGTTCAGAGGCCATATTGAAACGAACTGCCGCATGGCTGACTCTGACAGCAACAGAATCCTGATTTTTTGTATCTGTTCTCTTATCCATTCTCTCTTCCTCCTGCTCGGTACTATATATACAGGATAAAGCGATCCTGATTTTTCATAAAGAAAAGTGTTCCTATGATTAGAACCCCAAAGCTGACTGCAAATCCTCCTATTACCAGGTGTGGTTCTGGCATAACTTGAGATAATACAATCGTTCGAAATTGTGTCACATAGGAGTAAAGTGGATTAAATGTTTTAATTCCCCAGGCTAAGCTCTCCGGCAACTGATTAATAGGATAAAAGATCGGTGTCAGATACATCCAGGCTGTAATAAACGCCGCATAGATATACTGAATGTCTCTGAAAAAAACAGTGGCCTGTGATAGGAACATCCCCATTCCCACACAGAAAATATAAACCTGCAGAATAATAACAGGAATAAACAGCATATATCGGTTAAACGGTACTTTACACACTACAAATACAATCAGCATAGCTCCCAAAGAAAATAACGTATTCACACAGGAACTAGTTACTTTTGACAAAGTAAAAATATATTTCGGAACATATGTTTTCTTTAATAATGCTGCATTTCCAGTAATAGACCACATGGCCTGATTTGTAGATTCTGACACAAAATTAAAGATTGTCTGACCAATAATCAAATATACTGGATAATTTTCGATATCGAATCGAAACATATTAGAAAAAACCGCTACCATAATGATCATAATCAGCAGCGGGTTTAAGATACTCCACAGATATCCCAAAAAGCTTCTTCTATATTTTAATTTTACATCCCGTTCCACTAATTGTTGTAATAAGTGGCGGTAATGATAGCAGTCCTTAATACGTTGTTTAAACTTATTCATTTCTTCACATTCTCCTGTCTCTATCTCTCCGCTTTTCGTCTCACCATCCTGGAAGCCAGTCCATACAGGCCATAACTGCTGAGCCTGAGCGCTCTGACTCCCCAGTTTCTGTTTGCCCTGTATATGCCTGGATAGTTTTTCCTAAGCCTGCATTCCGACTGCTTCAGCTGATTTTTATTCACCGCAGATGCAGGAAAACTGAGAATAATTTTCACTTGCCCTGCTGCAATCCTGGCAATGATACCCTCTATATAGCGCAGCTTCGCTCTAGTGCAGAGAATCTCTCCTGTCTGACAGCTTTCGTAAAAACGAAGCAGGGAACGGAGCACCCGGTCGTAATTTTCCTGATTTTTCATCATTTTTTCAGGGCTTACGCTCTGCCCTTCTCTCCCCAGACGGTACTGATAGACAAAATCCGGAATAAAGCTGACTGTCTCAATATACGGAATCGGATACAGAATGTACTCTGCATCCACATAATAGCAATGCTCGTCCAGACGTATCCTGTCTCTGTGTGTTTTTAAGAGTTCTGTCTTAATGGTCAGACCGTGCATTTTTATATAAATACGGCTACTCACATCGTCAAAGCGGTATCGCTTGCCGTACTTCACACCATGAAAGGGCTCTTTTATCTCTGCTTTCCGTCTAAATCCTTCTATCTGTCCCGTTCCATCGTCATACACCCAGTAGAAGCCGCTGACGACTGCATCACTGCCAGATTTTTTGTTTCTGCACTGCACTTCCAGGTGATCCAGAAGATTAGAAAATGCGTTCTCATCCACCCAGTCATCTGCATCTACCACTTTAAAATAATAGCCTGACGCCAGATCCATCCCTGTGTTGACACCGGATCCGTGTCCCCCGTTTTCCTTGTGCACGACCTTAACTGTATCGGGGAACTGCTCTGCATAGGCGTCTGCTATGGCTCCCGTCTGATCGGAAGATCCGTCATCAATGACGATTACCTCGATTCTCTCCAGAAATGCGTTCCGGCAGAGAGAGTCCAGATTCGTTTTTAAATATGTTTCTGCATTGTAGGCAGGTACTGCCACTGTCAGGAGTTTTTCCATGAAGTCCTCCTCTGCTCTTCAGGCTCTTCTTTTTTAATCCCCTCTGTGCTTTCCTTTAACATCATGATTTTCGGTGTCATTAGAATCAGCTTCAAATCCAGAAAAAGGGAATAATTCCTGATATATGTCAAATCCAGCTTCAGCTTATCGTAAGGAGTCGTATTGTATTTCCCGTATATCTGGGCATAGCCGGTCAGTCCTGCCTTGACCTTCAGACGGTAGGAAAACTCTGGAATTTCCTTTTCTATTTCCTCCGCCAGCTCCGGGCGCTCCGGTCTGGGGCCTACCAGGGACATCTCACCGTTCCATATGTTGATCAGCTGAGGCAGCTCATCCAGTCTGGTTCTCCTTAAAAATTTTCCAACTGGCAGAATACGGCTGTCATTTTCACTGGCCAGCTGTGCTCCTCCTGCTTTTTCAGCATCCTGAACCATGGTCCGGAATTTTCGGATATAAAAGGGCTGTCTGTTTACTGTCAGCCGTTCCTGGCAGTAAAAAACGGGGCCCCCATCGGTCAGCTTAATGGCTGCGGCAATTATCAGGAAAAAAGGCGCCGTTACAATCAGCCCGATACCTGATGCTGCCAGATCCACTGCCCGCTTCACCAGACGCTGCCCTGCTGACAGTCCTTCATTTTTGGACAGGAGCAGAGGAGAATCAAAGATATCCAGCTCAGAAGAGGTCCGAAGCAGAATATCTGATATTTTCGGTACGGTGTAGGTTCTGATATTTTTTTCGAAGCACCGTTTCATAATCTCATTTCTCTTTTGTGCTGGTATGTCCCCGATAATAACTGCATCGTAATGCTCTGCCTCGTCCATAATGGCTCTGATTCCCATTCTGATGTGCATCGCACCTGCCAGATAATACTTATCCTTCCTGGAGTGAACCTTTTCCATCAAATGGAATGCAGGCCTGTCTCCTGATACAAGCAGCAGCCTTCTGGGCGGGAACAGGTGTCTGTAAATCCTCTGAAACAGCCAGGTCCACAAGGCTGCGGTCAGAATCTGGACAACAGTCATCACTGCTATGGCTTTTATGCTGTGAAATTTCTTATCAATCAGGGAAATCTGAAAATACGTAATGATATTGACAAAAATCAGGGACAGAAGCTGGGAGCACATCAGATTTCCCGTTTTCAGATATCCAATTTTAAGTCCTCCATACGTATGAAGAAAAAAGGCGAAAATACATCCATACAGCGCCACCGCCAGCCAGTTTCCCCTTCGCCAGAAAGGGTATTCCAGAATCCTGTTATAGTAGCCGTTCCACACATACCAGTAAATGGCTGTCTCCAGCCCTATGACGGAAAGGGCGGAACCGATTCTGATTAAACGCTTATATGGTTCATACTGCTTCACTTTACTATCCTCTCTCCCCTGGTTCTTTCCTGCTTCTGTCTGCGCAGGCATATCTGATAAAAAGCCGTCCGAAACCTGCCTGGCATCAGACACACCGGCACTCTCACACAGCAGTTAAACATATATTGAAATGGATTTAGAAACCCTATTTTTAACAGTTTTGTCTGAAAACGCAGAATCCTGGCTGTATACCGGAGTCCTCCCCGGCGCAGCGCCATCCCATTTCCGATCCTGGCCCATACCAGCACATCAGGAAGATTTGCTGCCTGAAAGCCCTGCATCAGCATTCTGGCCCACAGATCATAATCTTCTGCCCCTTCTATACTCCGATAATTTCCCGTCTTCAGCACAGCGCTTTTTCTAAACATGACAGCCATATGGTTCATAGGATTCCGCCTTTTAGCGAATGTCTCGATTTCCCTGTGGCTGCAGGGCAGCTGCCTTTTTCGCATCCCTGTTTTAGCTGATGTATAAAGCTCTATTTCATCTGAAAATTCTGCAATGGCTCCGCTGCAGAAAGCCAGATTTCTGTTTTTATGAAACAGCTCCAGCTGCTTTTCACATCGTTTTGGACAGGCAATATCATCACTGTCCATTCTGGCAATCAGTTCATGGCTGCAAAGCAGCACACCCCGCCTCAGTGCCTCTCCTAGACCTTTATTTTCCTTCAGCCTCAAAACCTTTAAAATTCCCTGGTATCTGGCATCCAAGTATTCGATCACTGCATCCAGTTCCTTCGTCAAAGGCCCGTCACACACCAGCACAAACTCAGACGGCAAAACGGTTTGAGCCATCATACTCTCTGCTGCTTTTTGAAACCAGCCAGCCTGTTCCTTTCCGTACACAGACATCAGAACAGAATAATTATTACCGGTTAGGTCCATACAGCTCATAGTAGCAGTCACGGCAAAGCTGCCCTCCTCCTTCTATATAAAACTTTCTGCGGCTGATTGGTTCACTTTTAAGCACCTGCGTTTTCTTTCCGCAGCAGACACAGGTTTCCCACTGCTTTTCTTCTGCAGACTGGCTCTTCTCCCATTTCACCGCTTTTTCCTCATATAAATCTGCCACGATATCCCTTCCTTTTTCTGTATTTTAAAATTTCAGACAGGCGTGATCCCTGTCTCCCGGCAATCCCAGCCCTGCCCAGACTACGGTTTTTCGTCTGGCAATGGGAAGCTCCACTCTGGCATATCTCCTGTGCCAGTCAGCCTGAAGAATCCGTTCCTCCCGTCCCTTTAAAGGGCCTTCCAGAATAAAGTTTTTTCCATTTTCCCGATACCCATAGGACAGAGACAGCAGATGGTTCTCTCCGCAGAGACTGCGAAGATTTTTTTCCTCTTCCTCATAAAGAGAAATCAGATACCCTGGTTCTTCCATCACCTTCAAAAACTCCCTGTATGGGGTCAGTTCCTGAAACAGAAGCTCTGGCCGTCCACTCTGCAGAAAAACGTATCCAGGAAACATCGGTTTTATAATCCGTTTCCAGTTTCCTCCCCCTGCTCTCCAGAGACGTTCACTGCGAAAGAAAAAAGCTTCCTGCAGGGCATCTGAGGAAATACGGCTTTTGCAGGAGCTGATAAGGCGCTCCTCCTCTCCCGGCCTGCACTGTATGACATACCAGCCCATTTGGCCCCCCTTTGATTTGTGTCGCTTAACTGTATATTAAGCGACACTTTTTTTATATAAAATTCAATTCTTTACAAGTCTATCATTATTATGTCAGTTCCTGTAGATTATAACATCCTTTACAGGGAGAGTCAATTGGCAGAAACAAGACTGTTTCCCATTTATTTCTAATATTTTCTTATTATTCTATTAATTTTTTGTTGAAATCAAAAAAATCTAATTAGCATCAAATATCCCTTTCTAATTTTGGTCTTTTATGCAAGGAAAAAGTGTCGCTTAATATACAGTTAAGCGACACTTTTTCCTTTAAACAAATTGCATATTCATGATAAATAATTTAGAAACAGCCAGAATCACCCCCCAAAGAGCGAACATCAAAACCGTGGTTCCGTACATGAGCCTGCCTGCCCTGGGAATATCCTGATACTCTGTCTTTCTCAATTTATCTCCAATAAAAGGCTTTTTACAGAGAGTCCCAAAATACCAGGCATCTCCCGCCAGCTGGATGCCCAGCGCACCGGCACAGACTGCCTCTGTCTGGGCTGAATTGGGACTTTTATGGTTATACCGGTCGCGAAGCCAGATTTTCGCTGCCCCTGATCCGTCAAAGCCCATCAGAAATGCAGAGACAATCATCAGAAGGGCGGACAGCCTGGCGGGGATCAGATTGACCAGATCGTCAAGTCTCGCTGCCGCACGGCCAAAATACAGGTAGGCTTCATTTTTGTATCCCACCATGGAATCCATGGTATTGACCGCCTTATACATCCATCCCAGTACCGGCCCTCCTATCAACAGATATAAAAGCGGGGCGATGACGCCGTCTGACGTATTTTCTGCCACAGTTTCCACTGCTGCCTTTGTAATCCCCTCTTCATCCAGTCTCTCTGTATCCCGCCCTACGATCATGGATACCGCCCGGCGGGCTTCTTCTGTCTTTCCTTCCGTAAGAGGCCTGTAAACCTTCATGCTTTCGCTGTACAGGGATCTGGCTGCCAGAAGATAATAATTCATGACAGAAGCCGTCAGAAACCAGGGAATCGTCCCAAGTTTTCCTGCCAGATGCAGAAAGAGCCAGGAGCATCCTCCGGCTGCAAAGAGAATCCACAGAACCAGAACCCCGCCTCCCGCCAGTTCTCCGCCTGCTGTTTTCGGAAATCTTTCCCGAATCCACCTCTCTGACTTTCCGATCAGGGTTCCCAGCCAGCGCACTGGATGAGGAAGGCAATAGGGATCTCCAAACAGCAGATCCAGACAAAATCCGGCTGCTGCCGCTGCAAAATATATCTTCATTCCGTTCATCCTTTCCGCCTACTTAATCTGCGTTTCGATTCCGCAGACGATTCGAAATACCTGTCTGGCCCTGGCTGCAAGCTTCTGGCAAATTCTCCCTTCCGTCTCCCTGTATCTTCTCTCAAAGGCCTGAAGCGGCACAATCCCATATCCAATCTCATCCGCCGTAATGATCTTTTCCTGCCCTTCTCTATCTTCACAGGCCTGCAAAAGCATTTTCTCCCACTCAGGAACTAATTCTTCCTGCTCCATCAGTTTTCTGACTATCTGCTCCAGATGGAGCACAGCCCTGGCATCTGTTATGTACTGAATCATCTGTTTCAGTTCCTCTGCTGACTGTTTACCTGTCTGGCCTTTTCTTCCATCATAGACAGAACAGCGTTCTCTGTCCTCTCCCAGCCTTTTAAGTGCCTGCTCTGTTTTTCCCTGATAGCTTCCTCCGATAATAAAAATCATAATTTTCTCCTTTACTGCCAGATCCATCCACACAGTACGGCTGCCCCCAGGAGAGCCAGTTCGCACAGCTGCAGGAAATACCCTGCCAGATCTCCCGTGATTCCGCCGAATTCCCGTTTTGACATCCGGTAATACCAGACAAAAATAAAGCCTGCCGTTCCTATGCACAAAATTCCCGGCAAGGCACTGTGAAACAGAAGTCTTCCTGATACCAGGAAAAAGACGCTGCAGATAAGCAGATACGCCCCCTCTGTCAGGCGGACCCGTTTTTTTAAGGCTGCCTGGGAAAAGGAAGCCGCCAGTCCATCCTCTTTGGCCATAGGAAAGGTCACCACAGACAGGGCGCTGAGAGCCCGCTCTGTCATAAATGCGCCTGAAAACAGCAGGCAGCTTTTGAGCGTCAGTTCAGAAAACAGCGCGCAGTAAAGGATCAGATAGACACAGCAGCCGATCATGGCAAACGCTCCTGCATGGGGATCCTTTAAAATCTCAAGCTTTCGTTCCCGCGGCAGAAAGGAACGCCTGGCATCGGTGGTATCCAGAAAACCATCCATATGGATTCCTCCTGTAATCACCAGGGGAATGGCAGTTCCTGTCAAGGCAATAAAAAGCTTACCGGCTCCCAGACTGGAGGCCAAAAAGAAAAAGGCAGCTGTTACAGCCCCTGTCACGGTTCCAATCAACGGAAAAAAGCACATGGCATATTTCATCCGCTCTCTGGTCCACTGAATCTGAGGCATGGGAATTCTGGAATACATGGACCAGGCAATTACAAAGCTTCCCAGGAGAGTCTTTGCCACAGACTCCGTTTTCTCTTCTTCCTGATAACTGTTCATCATTCTTCCTTCTTTTCTGTTTTCGTCTGTCTTAGCTGTCTTCTCTGCGCTTCCACTCTACGGGAATGCCATAAACCACCTCTACCCCCAGGTCTGCCAGCTCTCCCAGAAAGTGATTGAGTTTTCCCAAAAGTCTTCGGTAACGCTCTGTTTCCTCTCCGTAATATCTTCCGTCTGCAGAAACCTCATTTGTCACTATGATCAGGGAACGGCACTGAGCTGCCAAATGAAGAATTCCCTCTTTAAGCCTTTCTTCTGCTCCCTCCTCCTGCCTGTAAAATTCATTGCAGACCAGATTGGACATACATTCCAGAAGAGCAGTAGCTTCGCCTGTCTGGAAAAAGGGTGGAAGGGAAAATTCCTCCAGCTTTTCGGGAACTTCTGCTGTTTCAAACTGCTTTTTTTCCCTCATCAGCCGGTGACGCTTCACTCTCTCCTCTCCCTCCTGATCCCATACCTTCATAGTAGCGATGTAAAGCTTCTTTCCCGGTTCCAGCTTCTGGGCCAGCGCTTCTGCATATTCTGATTTTCCGCTTCCGCTTCCTCCTGTCACCACTGCTATCATAAAAGACCGCCTTTCCTGTCCCAATTTTTAAGTGAGGGGCTTGTAATCCTCTATCTTTATATCACAGAAGGTACTCATTTCCCTGTAAATCCTGAGAGCCATATCAAGCAGGGGCATGAAAGCCACAGCTCCCGTTCCCTCTCCCAGGCAGAGCCCGGCTGAGACAGCCGCCTTCTTGTGAAGAGCTTCCAGCAGAAGTTTTCCTGCAGGCTCAGATGAAACATGGGAAGCAATCATATATCCGGCAGAGGCCGGACAGATTTTCTGAGCCATCAAAGCTGCAGTCCCGGAAATGAAGCCGTCAATAAGCACCGGGATTCGGTATACCGCTCCTCCTAAAAAAATGCCTGCCAGCCCTGCCAGGTCAAGCCCTCCCACCTTTGAAAGGATATCAATTCCATCCTCTGGATCCGGATGATGAAGCTCCAGTCCCTGACGAATCACAGAAATTTTCCTGAGAAGTCCCGGACTGTCCAGCCCAGCTCCCCTTCCGGTCACCACATATGGATCAACCCTGAGAGCTGCCGCCGCTGCCGCGCTGCTGGTTGTCGTATTTCCGATTCCCATTTCACCGGTTGCAATCAGGCCATAGCCCTGCTTTTTCAGGCTTCCGACCAGCTCTATGCCTGTTTTCACAGCAGAAATCACCTCTTCCTCTGTGAGGGCCGGCTCTTTCAGGAAATTTCTGGTTCCTCTCCTGATATTCCGTTCCAGAAGAGGATGCTTTTTTCCTGTATCAGAAAGCACCTCTGCTACGCCAATATCTACCGGAAATACATCTGCCCCTGCCTCATCTGCCATCAGACAGACACAGCTCTCTCCATAAGTAAAATTTCTTGTCACAATGGCTGTTACTTCTGTTCCAGTCTGACTGATTCTTTCCTCTACAATACCATTGTCAGCGCACATGATCACAACTGCTTTTTTCCCGAAATCCACCTGGGCAGTTCCATAAATACCGGCTGCCTGTACCACGGCCTCCTCCAGAACTCCCAGGCTTCTTAAGGGCTTGGCCACGCTGTCCCATCTCTTCCACGCCGCTTCACAGGCAGCTGAATCCGGCTCTGTTACAAGAGCTAAAAGCTCTGACAGCTGTTTTCTCCCTGATTCACTGGGTTTCCTGACAATTCCATCCTGTTTCATCTCTGCTGCCTTCCTTCTTCTGTCTGTTCCTTCCATCTCCCGCGTTTTCCCTGTGCTTTTTCCAGCCACTTTTTCAGCCACTCTTCATTAGACGGATAATAAAGATGGGGGAAACCGGCAAACAGACCTTCTTTATCTACCATACAGCTCCAGCTTCTGTCTGACATGGGTTTTACAGCTGTCCAGCTGCCTCCTGAAAGACTGGTATCCCAGTAATGGAATTCATGGCCCCGTATCTTTTGTCCCTCAGGCCCTGTCAGGGTAAGGTATCCAAACCGTGACAGACGATCCGTACGAAAACCTTCTCCATCTATAATACCTGCCATGGGATACCTCTGGCCGTCAGCTCCTTCCAGTTCCCGGTGCAGATAGAGAAAGCCGCCGCACTCTGCCAGAATCGGAATCTCTCGTTTATACGCTTCTCTGATAGAAGCCAGCATAAACGGATTCCCAGACAGTTCTGCGGCAAAATTTTCCGGATAGCCGCCTCCAAACAGATATCCGTCCGCCTCCGGAAGAGAGGCATCCCTGAGAGGGCTGAAATAGACAAGCTCTGCCCCCAGGCGCTCCATCAGGCTTAAATTCTCCTGATAATAAAAGCAGAAGGCCTCGTCCCTGGCTACCGCTATCACTGTCTTTCGGACATGTTCAGCCTCCATCCCTCTGTCTTCTTCAGCCTTCTCTGAACAGGAAACAATGCCGTGGCTGTTTTCTGCTTCACTCTCTTCAGCCAGCCGAAGCAGTCCGTCTATATCTAGGCTTTTTTCCATTTCCTCGGCCAGTCTTTCAATTTTACTCTGAAGATTCTTAATTTCCCCTGGGAGGAAAAGACCCAGATGGCGGCTTTCCAGACTGCACTCCTTAATCTCTGGAAGATATCCAAACACGCGTATCCCTGTCTCCTCAATCACGGGCTTCAGCCGCTCATACAGCATCGGGGATAACCGGTTTAAAATAACGCCGCGGATATTGCTGTTATCCACAAATTCTGCAAATCCCTTTACCTGGGCAGCTAAGGAGACGCTGGCCCCTTTACAGTCCAGAATTAAGACAGACGGCGTTCCTGTAATCGCTGAAATGTCCCAGGAGCTGGCCTGTTTCGACACTGCCCCGATCCCATCATAGTAGCCCATTACGCCTTCTATCACAGCTATATCTGCTTTTGTTTCCCTCATGCGTGAGGCAGACAGCTGCCTTACCTCATCAGGATTTAAAAAGAAACTGTCCAGATTTCCTCCTGGGATTCCCAGCACATATTGGTGAAACATGGGATCAATATAATCCGGCCCGCATTTAAAGGCAGCTGGCCGGATTCCCCTGCGTTTTACAGCCTCTAAGAAGCCGCAGGTAATTAAAGTTTTTCCGCTTCCGCTTCTGGGAGCTGCAAAAAGAATGGATTTCATAAAAGCTCCTCCTGTCCGCCGAAGCTGATAATGTACACTGGATTCTGCCCCTGCATCAGGTGATAGCTTCCCGCCTTTTTAGCTCTGGCTGTCTGAACAGAGACGATCTCTGCCTCAATAGAAAGCTCTTTCAGGGCAGCCATGGTAGCAGCCACTGATTCCAGGGCTATTACATTGATCACAATACGCATCTGGGGGTTCAGGCTTAAAAGCTCCTTAAGAATCTGCTTCATATTTCCTGAAGTGCCTCCTAAAAAAGCGTGTGTCAGCCTGCGTTCTGTCTGGAACTCTTCCCTAACCTTCGGATCCGTGAGCAGGGCCAGTGCCTCCCCTTCCAGCAGGTGAATCGTCCCGGAACCAGCCTCTTCCGCGCGGGCTGTATTCTGCTTCAAAAGATCAATGGCCTCCTGATTTTTTTCAATCGCCCACACGGACTTCACTCCCCAGGACAGTGCCGCTTCCACAGAAACGGAACCGGTTCCGGCCCCGATATCCACCAATACCGATCCCGGTGTCAGCTCAAGCTTTGACAGGGACACAGCCCGCACCTCGCTTTTTGTCATGGGAACATTTCCCCGTATAAACCATTCATCCCGCATAGGCTTACCTTCTCCTGTTGTTATTCTTCTAAAGTCTCTCTGACAAAAGTTCCTGCGCTCCTGTCTGCACGGCCAGAATCGCCAGGCTCTCCGTCACAATTTCTGCCATTTCTTTCACAGTTCCCCGGTGTATCTTCTCATCTGCATAGGAAAGGCGTTCTCCCACTGCTGCCTGAAGTTCTCCGCACCCAAGCTCTGTCAGCTTACAGCACAGCTCTCCCGCGCCTTCCTTTCCCGCCAGCAGGATAAACACCCACCGGGGGGTCTGTTCTGTCTGAAGCTGCCTTACCAGCTTTCCCAGATCCAGTTCCCGGCCATGGGCTGTGAGAAATTCTGCATTCTCCCAGGAAATTTCAAGCTGCGCTGCCAGATAGGCTGCAGAGGATATGCCGGGAAGAATCTGAAATGGAATTTTTCTCTGTCTCAGCTCCCTGACCAGCTTTTTCGTACCGCTGTAAAAGCCTGTGTCACCGGAAAACAGAACTGTCACCAGCCCGCCTTCCTGGTATCCTTCCAGAAACCGGATCACCTCGTCCGGAAGATAGGCTGCCTCCGTCCGGGGGCGGGCACTGGATCCGTGATTCTCCTTTTGATTTCCAGACGCAAAAAACAGCTCCAGCCTGTCCATGGCTTTTAAAGCGCTCTCCACCATCCGTGGCGCGCCTAACATCACATGGCTGCAGCAAATCTTCTCCAGAACGTCAAGTGTCATCTGTCCGGCTGAACCGGGGCCGATTCCGGCTAACACCACCTGAAGCGGTTTCGCCTCTGACACAGGATTTTGTTCAGGAAACCCTTCTTTCCGATTACTGGAAAAGGCAAGGATCCTTTCTTTCACTGCCTCTATCAAAAGGCCGTCCTTTTCTTTATCCCGCTGTATTACAATGACTGAAGCCCCGGCTGCCCTGGCTGCCTTAAGCTTTTCACTGTAGCCGCCATTTTTTCCCGTCTCTTTTGTCACCATCCAGCCAGCCCCTGTCTGGCGCATCATAGCTGTATTCAGTTCCTCTGAAAACGGCCCCTGCATACAGATCAGATGCTGCCCGGAAATTCCCAACCTCCGGCACTGTTCTATCACCTTTGCTGATGGAAGAACCCTGGCATACACTCTGTTTTCATAATCGGTAAGAGCTGTAAAAAAGGAAAGCTCCTTACTCCCTGTAGTCACGAAAACATTGCCCTCTGTGTCTTCCAGGAACTGCACTGCCGCTTCTGCTGAAGGCACATAAAAAACGCCATCCTGCGCGGTATCTTCCTGCGCGTCCCCATCCCGCAGACACCTGAGAAGCGGTACCTCTTCCTGTGTACAGGCCTTCTTAATGTTCTCTGTCACTTCTTTCGCATATGGGTGGGTGGCGTCAATCACCAGCTGAATCTTTTTATCCCCCATAAATGCGGCCATCTCCTGCCAGTCCATCCGGTTCACCAAGATATGGAGATATTCTGAATCCGGAAGCACGTCACTGCCGTACTGGGAGGCTACACTTACCCAGGCCGCAATTCTGTGTTCCGCACAGAACTGAGCCAGCTGGCGTCCTTCTGTAGTGCCACCGAAAATTAGAATCCTACACATCCCGGTAGCCTCTGGGCGTTACCATATAGCCCATTACCTGTCTGGTAGCCGAACTTCCCACAAATACCGTTGTAAACATGTCTGCATCTGCGTCCTGAAGCTCTTTTAAAGTCATGATCTCCACTGCCTGGCCCTCTCTTCCTATCTGCCTTACCATGCCGCAGACTGTCTCAGGGCTCTGATATTCCATTAAAATCCCGCAGGCCCACTTCAGATAACCGGCTCTTTTTTTGCTGGACGGATTATAAATGCAGATGGAAAAGTCCCCTTGCGCTGCAAAACGCAGTCTTTTTTCAATAGTCTCCATGGAAGTCAGCAGATCGCTCAGACTGATTACAGCAAAATCATGGGTCAGCGGAGCTCCCAGCAGGGCGCCGCCGCTTAAAGCTGCCGTCACCCCCGGAACTACCTCCACAGACACCTGTGGAAACTCCGGCAGAAGCTCTAAAATTAAACCAGCCATGCCGTAGACTCCCGCGTCTCCGCTGCAGACCATGGCAGTTGCCTTTCCCTGGGCTGCCGTTTCAAGTGCCATCCGGCATCGCTTTGTCTCCTGCTTCATAGGCGTTGTCAAAAATTCCTTGTCTGGAAACAAGCCTCTGATCAAATCTACATAGACCGTGTAGCCTGCAATTACCTGGCAGGCCTCTAATGCCTCTTTCGCCCGGATTGTCATATCCTGCAAGGAACCAGGCCCCATGCCTATCACATAAATTTTCTTTTCCATTTCCCTTACCTCCATCTAACCGTCCTTCTGCAGACAGCCAGAGCGGCTGTTACGCCGCAGCCCGCCTGCTTTTTCACAGCCAGAACAGCGTCCTTTCCCGCTGCCAGAACAGCTGCCCGCTCGCAGACGTTTCCCACCCCTGTGGTCTTCTCTACAAAGGCTGATTCGGAAAAAATTCCAGGAACCGTTAAAAGCTCCTCTGATGAATAGAAGCAGATCTCTGTCTGACAGGAGGCGGCGAATTCTAAAAGACCTGCCTCATCACGTTTTAAATCAATGGTAGCAATCTTCTTTACATCCCTCAGATTCAGTCCCTGAGAAGCCAGTACAGACGCTGCCGCCGCCTCTATGACCTTTCGTTCTGTCCCTCTCCTGCACCCGATTCCCAGAACCGCATCCTTTGCAAGCAGTTTTAAGTACAGCGGTTTTGTTTTCTCTGTCTCAATGTCTCCTGTTTCTGCCGCTGCCGGAGTCTCCCGCCTGGTTCCGGCACAGGTCACCCACAGATTGATCCGGCAGACTGTTCCTGGAACCAGCTGGTCAGGGATCTGTCCTTCAGTTGGAAAATCCGAAAAAAATCCCAGTTTTTCTCCTCGCAGAAGGGCTGCCGCCGCTTCTTTTGCAAGAACCATATTTTCTATTACAAGTCCATTTTTTTTCGCAAATACATCAGGGGCAAACAGACCATTCCTGTCTGTAGCCGTAGTGATCACCGGCTCCGCCCCAATCACTGCTGCCGCCCTGACGGCCAGCTCGTTGGCTCCCCCCAGATGGCCTGACAGAAGGGAAACAGCATACCGTCCCGTCTCATCTATGACAACGACAGCCGGATCCTTTGTCTTATCCTGTACAAAAGGCGCACAGGCCCTGACAGCAATTCCTGCTGCTCCGATAAACAGGATTCCATCTGCCTGTTGAAACTGCCGTTTCGTCCATTCCTTCAGCGGCTCTTTTAACACGGAAAGTTCTCCTGCCGCTCCGGCACAGGAGGAAGACACCGTTCCCTCCGTCTCATCTCCGTCTGCCTGGAACCTGCTGAAAAGCCGGGCCAGAAGCCTGGAACCCCTGTCTGTAAAAGCAATCCCTGCCAGTCTCATCTGTTTTTCTCCACTCTGTTCATCCTTTATGCGTCTGTTTCCTATTCTGCTGCCTCAGGCACTGTGTCAGTTCCTTGCCGGAATTCTGTGGTAAAGCCCGGATCGTACAATCTGGAACGCTGATATCCCCGCTGGGCCACTGCCTCGCCTACCAGAATCAACGCTGTTTTTGTAATGTTTTCGCGCTTAGCCGTCTCATACAAAGTCCCTACCTGGCAGATCACTGCCTTCTCATCCGGCCAGGTAGCCTTATAGACAATGGCCGCTGGCGTAGTCTCCTTGTATCCTCCCCGGATCAGTTCTCTGGAAAGCTCCTTTAAAAGTCCTGTGCTGAGAAAAATCACCATAGATGCGCCGTGAGTGGCAAAGGAGGCGATTTTCTCCTTCTCCGGCACAGGTGTTCTCCCCTCCATCCTGGTGATCACCACGCTCTGGGAAATCCCAGGCAGTGTATATTCTAAATTTAAGGCAGCTGCAGCGCCGCAGAAGGAGCTGACTCCCGGACACACCTCATAAGAAATATTTCGCTCATCCAATGCGTCCATCTGCTCTCTGATCGCCCCGTACAGGCAGGGATCTCCTGTGTGCAGACGCACGGTCATCTGTCCCTGTTCCTCTGCCTGCATAATAACGGCAAGCACTTCCTCCAGTGTCATTTTCGCGCTGTCGTAAACGAGACAGTTCTCTTTTCTGTCCTGGAGAAGCTCTGGATTAACCAGGGAACCGGCATAAATAATCACATCTGCCTCTTTTAATAATCTGGCTCCCCTTACAGTAATTAAATCCACAGCTCCCGATCCAGCTCCTACAAAATGCACCATTTCAGCGCTCCTCCTTCTTTTTCTTCTGCCTTCTGTTCCCTGACATGTCCCTCTATTGTTCCTTTTCAGAAGATTCTGCTATCACAAGAGAAAAATATCCTGCCTGATCCGGAATCTCTTCCAGGGACTGATAGGTTTTCTCCCCTTCCATGCCGCAGTTCTCTACCATCCTGGCTTCCATTCCCCTGCCCCGTAAAAGAGCCTTCACTTTGGGCATCTGCCGTCCTGACTTCATAAGAACTTTTACCCCTGGAAGATCCAGGGCTTCCTCAATCTGATAAGAGGCAGGCAGAATATGCAGCTTCTGGGATCCGTTTACCAGGGGCATGTCAAGCCTTGCAGCCGCGGCACAGAAGGAGGGGATTCCATTGATAATTCTCGTTTCAAAGCCCATGCGCTTTATCCGTTCATGAATGTACAAGTAAGTGGAATATACCGTCGCATCGCCCAGCGTAATCAGCGCCACCGTCCGCCCTGCCGCCAGCTGCTCTGCCGTCCTGGCAGCAGCTGCCTCATGGCTTGCTGCCAGCTGTTCCCTCTCTTTCGTCATAGGCATAGGAAGAGGCAGGCATGGTTTTTCATCCAGCTCCGGCACTGCCTGTCTTGCAATCTGATAGGCGGTACAATTCTCTTTATTTTCCTGAGGGATGGCAATGACATCACACTCTTTCAGAATTCTTACTGCTTTCAGTGTTAAAAGCTCCGGATCCCCCGGCCCTACTCCTACTCCGTAGAGAATTCCCTGCTTTGTTCCTTCTGTTTTCTTCATGCTGCCTTACTAATCCTTTCGTATCTTCTATTTCTATTTTACATTCTTTATGGTCTTGTCAATCTAAATCTGACTTTTAAGCTGCTCTGCAAAAGCTGCCGCGCCAGGCGTCATACCCAGAATACCCGCAGAGCCGGAAAATACAATTACCTCTGTCTCTATCTCAAATGCCTTTTCTAAAACAGACTTAATCCGGTCTGTTGCTGTCTTCATCACCGGTGTCAGCAGGTTTAGACTATCTAAAAATTCTGCCGCTTCGTCTGTGGTATTCATGGCCAGAATTTGTTTCATGATTTCTGCTCTGCATCTGTCCAGATCACGCGTTTCATATGACGTTTCCACTAAATCCCAGGTTTCTGCCAGACAGTCTGCCAGAATCTCCATTCTTCTGTCTCCGTATTTCGAGTGGGTATTCATCACACCGCCTGCCACCTTAATAAGCTTTCCCAGATGCCCGGCAAACAGAACCTGCCTGATTCCTTCTTCTTTGAGCATGGCAAATGTTTCTCCCACAAAATTACTGCACTTGACAAAGGAATCCATGGAAAGTCCCATTTTTTCCCTGAGAAATGCTTCTCCGTAATTTCCCGGGGCTACTGCTAAAAGAGTTCTGTGCTCCGCCGCCTGCACCCGGATATCGAGCCGGATCGTCTCTATAAGAGCCTGTTCGCTCATAGGATTTACAATTCCTGTCGTTCCAAGGACAGAAATTCCCCCTTCAATTCCAAGCCTTGGATTAAAGGTTTTTAAAGCCAGCTCTCTTCCGCCGAGAATAAAAATTTCTATGTAAACAGGGCGTTCACAGCCGCAATGCCTGAATACTTTTCTGACAGCTTCGGCGATCATCTGCCTGGGAACCGGGTTGATGGCCGGATACCCCACCGGGCATTTCAGGCCTTTTTTCGTCACCCGTCCGACTCCTGCCCCGCCGGTCAGATAGACAGCAGGGCTCTGGGAATGGTCGCAGTAAATTCCTGGAAGCGCTTTTCCCGACTCTTCTGCTCTCAAAAGCTCCTCTCCAAAGGAAACAGCCGCTCCTATCAGCGCTCCGTTTGTCACATCCGGATCGTCGCCTGAATCCTTTTTGACTTTGCAGATTCTCTTCAGACTCTGTCCTGCCATGTCCTGCATTCTGGCATCCTTACTGTTTCCGTCCTCTTGCTCCGGCTGCCACAGCACTTCAAAGACAGCTTCCCTGCCTCCCGGCGTCACCAATGAAACATATTCTTTTTTTTCTCCGCCTGCCAGAGCCTGTGCGGCCGCCATAGCAGCAGCCGCGGCGCAGGTCCCTGTAGTAAATCCGCTTCTCAGCTCTCTTTTCTGTTCCATGTATGCCCCGCTGTCCGGCAGCTGATTTTCTGTCTGGCCATTTTTCAGCCGCCCGTTTAATGCCCTATTATTATATGCGATCAGCCGTTTTCTTTCAATACCTCCTTTTTCATTTCCCTTCTGCGCTTCGTAATCAGACCCCCGATTCTTCCGCTTTCCTTGGAGGTCAGGCTCTTCCATCCCCCGTTTATCACCTTGTCGCCCAGTCCCAGTTCCTCTGCAATCTCAAATTTCAGCTTATCCTCTGGTTTTAAATGAGCCGGGTCAATTTTCTCCTGCTTTTCTTTTTTCTTACTCTGAGCCATCTCTTATCTCCTTTCTCTGTTTAGCAGGAGTATTCCCCTTTTTTCAGAGGCTATTCAGGACGAATTTTCAAAAACAGAGAAAAGACGTTCTCCCCTCTGATACAAGTGGAAAACGTCTCTTCTCTGATTCATGGCTAGTTAAGTTTTTTTGATTGATCTTCTTTCTCTGCCTCATCGCTGTCTGCTTCCTCTTCCTCCAGCGCGTCAAAGGCCAGCTGTCCCTTCTGGAACATTACAATTTTATTTGCAGTTTCTTCTTTTCCATCCTCTCCCAGCTCAGACCATACCAGGAAGTTTCTGCCCTCTGTCAGATCCTGTACTGCTACCATGTTTCTGGTAAGATATGGGAGCAGCGTGCAGTCTGCCGGAATCTGGTAAACCGTTCCCGAAACTGCCTCCACCACTGCGCTTCCATCGTCGTTCACAGTCAGAGACTTTACCTTCTCCAGAGCTGGCACACGAAAATCTGCCGGAATGTTGGCCAGTATCACATAAGCGAAAGACTGAGGCGGAAGGCTGGCTGTCATAGCCGGGCTCATGTAAGAATAAACCATATCTCCGTTCTTAATATTCTCTATCTGCAGGGGAAGTCCTTCTACTGCATCTAAAATAAGGGTTTCCTCAGAAATATTGAGAATGACTTCCTGCTCTCCCTCCACTCCGTCAATCACGGCATTCATAAAAAGCTGGCTTCCGTCTCCGCCTTCCTCCGGCTGTGTAACAGTTCCGTGAAATCTTACCGTCTCAGGCGCAGCTGCCATTTCTTCTGCCGCTTCTGTTTCCTGTTCTGTCTCCATCTCCTGAGTCTGCTGCTCTGTCTGCGTCTCCTGTACCGGAGCTTTCTCTGCCGGGGAACATCCTGCCGCTGATACGGCTAAAGCTGCCGTACAGCATAACACCCAAAATTTTTTCCTCATAATTTTCTCCTCCCTCATTCTATTGTAATGTTGATTATATCAGATATTTCTTAAGATCCCTTCTCTTTTTGCTTACAACTTTTTGAATGTCTGATCCTGTTTTTTTAATGCAAAAAAGGCACAGAAATAATTTCTGCACCTCTTTTGTATTCTCTGTATCAGCAGCATCTGCTGTAATGATTCTTAGTTCTCCTCTGCAGCAGCCTCGTCTGCACTCTCAAGAGCTTTCATGCTCAGGCTGATCTTTCTGTCATCCTCATTGAAGTCAACAACCTTAGCGCTGATTACCTGACCTACGCTTAATACATCAGATGGCTTCTCAACGTGCTCTCTGGAGATCTGGGATACGTGAAGCAGAGCGTCAACACCTGGCTCTAACTCTACGAATGCACCGAAATCTGTCATACGGGCAACTTTACCCTCTACTACGCTGCCTGCTGCGTACTTCTCAGCTGCATTTGCCCACGGATTTGTCTCCGGGAACTTAAGGCTCAGGGCAATCTTCTCACCGTTGATGTCCTTGATCAGGGCTTTAACAGTCTCGCCTACCTTGAATACCTTCTTCGGGTTCTCAACACGTCCCCAGGACATCTCGGAGATGTGAAGGAGTCCGTCTGCACCGCCTAAGTCGATGAATGCACCGAAATCTGTTACATTCTTAACAACGCCCTCTACAGTCTGGCCAACTTCGATTCTCTCGAAGAGCTCTTTCTGCATAGCAGCCTTCTTCTCCATGAGAAGCTGTCTGCGGTCGCCGATGATTCTGCTTCTTCTGCCGCTTGGATTGAACTCTGTGATAACGAACTCGATCTCCTGTCCGGCATACTTGGATAAATCTCTGTCATATGTGTCGGAAACCATGCTTGCAGGAATGAATACTCTGGTTCCCTCAACCTCAACAACCAGGCCCTTATCTACGACCTGTGCAACCTTCTCTGTTAATACTTCCTTGTTCTCGAAAGCCTCTTTTAAGCGCTTAACGCCCTTGTCAGCGGCCAGCTTCTTGTAGGATAATGCAGCCATGCCCTCGCCGTCGTTTACTTTGAGAACCTTTGCCTCCATCTCGTCGCCTACCTGAACCTTCTCTGTCAGGACAACAGATGTGTCGTTAGAGTACTCGCTCTTCGGAATGATACCCTCAGACTTGCTTCCAGCGATGCTGAGAATGATCTCGTCGTCACTTACACTGATAACCTGACCAGTAACTGTCTCTCCTGCACGTAATCGTTTAATTGATGATTCTTCAAACATCTGTTCAAAACTTAATTCTGACATTAGTATGAACCTCCTCGATAATATTATTTGGGGTTGAAGCCCCTGCTGTAATACCTACGCTGCGCACAGAACCTGCCTTATCAGGTTTTAAATCACTCAGTGTCTGGATATAGTAAGTATTCTTACATTCCCTCCGGCAAATTTCATATAGCTTCTGCGTGTTAGAGCTGTTCCTGCCGCCTATGACAATCATAGCGTCTACCTCTGAAGCTATCTGACTTGCTTCCACCTGTCTTTCCTGTGTTGCATTGCAAATCGTATTTAAAACAAGTATATCATAACGCGTTTTAGAAATTTTTTCAACTATATCTTTAAATTTATTGTAATTAAATGTCGTCTGTGCCACCACACAGAGTTTCTCCCCTTCTTTCAGAGGACAGTTTTCAAATTCTTCCGCTGACTGAATGATCAGAGTATCCTTGTTTCCCCATCCCTTGATGCCCTGCACCTCCGGATGTTTTTCATCTCCTACAATAATCACTCTTCTGCCGTTTTCCCCCTGTTCCTGGGCGATTTTGTGTATTTTTTTTACAAAGGGGCAGGTAGCGTCCACAATCGTAATGCCGTTATGCTCCAACAGCTCATATATCTCTTTTCCCACGCCGTGAGAGCGGATAATCACAGTTCCTTCTGTCAAAGCTGCCAGCTCTTCTCTGCTGTTTATCACTCTGACTCCTTTTTTTTCCAGATCTCCCACAACCTCTTCATTGTGAATAATTGGGCCGTAGGTATAAATAGGGCGTTTTCCGTGTTCGATCTGTTCATACACCTGATCCACTGCCCGTTTTACGCCAAAACAGAAGCCTGCTGTTTTTGCCACTCTTACTTCCATGATTTCTTCCCTTCTCTATTTATGGCTCTGTGTCAAGATTTCCGGCAATTTCTGTCAGAGTCTCTCTTCGCTGTACACCTGTATTAGCAGCCGCAGCAGCCCTTCGTACCTGCATCCTCAGCCAGACTTACCAGTTCAGAAAGCACCTCTTCTAAAGTCATGGACGAGGAGTCCAGAAGCACGGCATCCTCAGCCTGTTTAAGAGGCGAAACCTCTCTGGACATATCGCGTCTGTCCCGCTCAATAATATCGCTCTCAATATCCTCCAGACTGCGCTCTTCTCCCTTTTCTAAAAGCTCCTTATATCTGCGCTCAGCACGTACCCGGCTGGAAGCTGTCAGGTATACCTTTAAATCGGCAAAGGGAAGCACACAGGTTCCTATATCGCGCCCATCCATGACAACGTCCTTTCTGGCTGCCAGTTCCCTCTGAAGTTCTACCAGCTTTTCTCTCACAGGACGGTAGCCGGAAATGGCGGAGGCCATATTTCCCACTTCTTCTGCCCGGATAAGTTCTGTCACGTTCTCTCCGTTTAACAGAAGCTGCTGGGCTCCGTTCCTGTATTCCAGAGAAACCTCTACGTTTTGGCAGCACTCTGTGACAGCCGCCTGATCTTCCGCCTGAATTCCAGCGCGCAGCACGCAAAGGGCTATAGCCCGGTACATGGCTCCGGTATCTACATAGATATATCCCATCTCTTTCGCCAGCTGTCTGGCCGCTGTACTTTTTCCGGCTCCCGCCGGTCCGTCAATCGCTATGTTAATCGGCATTGTCTATTCCTCCGTATCTAAGTTTTTTCTCTATTCCACACATTCTGCCGCGCTAAGCCCGGCCAGGTATCCTGTAGACCAGGCGATCTGCAGATTGAACCCTCCTGTCACTGCGTCCAGATCCAGAACCTCCCCGGCAAAATAGAGTTTTTTTATCTTTTTCGATTCCATGGTAGAAGGATTGATCTCTTTTACCTGTACGCCTCCCTGGGTAATAATGGCCTCATTAAATCCACGAAGCCCGTTGATGGTCAGAGAAAAGCATTTCACTGTTTCTGCCAGGTGTTTTCGTTCCTGCTTTGTAATTTCATTGACAGGCTTCTCCGGCGCAATGCCGCTGCGCTCCACAATAACCGGAATCATTTTAGAGGGCAGGAGCTTATTTAAGGAGTTTTTGAACTGCTTATTCTTAGCCTCATCGAAATCCCTGAGAATTCTGGCATCCAGCTGTTCCATGGTAAGAGCTGGCTTTAAATCAATCGTAAGAGTCAGAGGCCCCTTTTTCAGCTCCTTGGCTCCGTAGCTACTGGCGCTTAAAAGAACCGGCCCGCTGACGCCGAAATGAGTAAACAGCATTTCACCAAAGTCATGGTAAATTTCTTTTTTCCCTCTGCAAAGAGAAATCTCGATATTTTTAAGAGCCAGTCCCTGCAGCTCCTTTACCACTGTCTCCTCTGTTGTAAAAGGTACCAGAGCAGGGCGCAATTCTGTCACCTGATGGCCTGCCTCCTCTGCGAATCGGTATCCGTCTCCATCCGAACCTGTGGTAGGATAAGAAAGGCCGCCTGCGGCCACAATGACCCCGTCTGCCTCTATTTTTCTGTTCTGCCTCTCCAGTATAAGGCCGCGGCAGATTCCCTCCTCAATAATAAGGCTTTTCACTGGTTCTTTCAGACAGATTTCTACCTGAAACTCCCGGAGAAGCCTGGAAAGGGCGCTGATAATGTCTGACGACTTGTCCGACTGGGGAAACACACGGCCGCCCCTCTCTGTCTTTAAAGGACAGCCTGCCTGTTCGATCAGATCCATCACATCCTGGTTGGCAAAGCCATAAAATGCGCTGTACAGAAACCGTTTATTGGTGACTACGCTGTCAAACAGCACGTCCATATCGCAGTTGTTCGTTACGTTGCAGCGTCCTTTACCGGTAATATAGATCTTCTTCCCCAGTTTTTCATTTTTCTCATAAATCGTAACACGGCAGCCCTGCTTTGCAGCGGCTAAAGCCGCCATCATCCCGGCTGCGCCGCCGCCGATTACTGCTATCTGTTTCATTGTATCTCTATGTCTTTTATGAAAGACTTTTCCTCTCTTCTTTTTTTCCGCCTTTTTTTACCTGCCTGATCTTCTCTTCCAGAGCGTCTGCCACGGTCTCTAAAACCTTTACTCTGGCATAGTATTTTGAATTTCCCTCTACTACAATCCAGGGAGCATACATGGTAGAGGTACGGATCAGCATTTCATTTACTGCCTCCTCATACTGCTCCCACTTGTCCCGGTTTCTCCAGTCCTCTTCTGTTATCTTCCACTGTTTATCCGGGTCTTCCATCCGCTCCCTGAACCGTTTCTCCTGCTCCTCCTTATCGATATGGAGCCAGAACTTCAAAACAACAGCTCCAAACCCTGCCATGTGGGCTTCCATTTCATTTAACTCCCTGTAAGCCCGTCTCCATTCCTCTTCTGTGCAGAATCCTTCTATCCGTTCTACCATAACCCGGCCATACCAGGTGCGGTCAAATACTGCAATATGTCCCGCTTTGGGCATCCGCTTCCAAAAGCGCCACAGATAGTGATGAAGCCGCTCTTCATCATTGGGCGCTGCTGTCGGATTGACACGGTATCCCCTGGGATCCAGATGGTTTGTCAGCCTTCGTATTACTCCTCCCTTGCCGGCGGCATCCCAGCCTTCAATTTCTATAAGGCTCTTTGGGAGGTTCTGGTGACAGCTTCGGCAGAACAGGCCTGTGCTCCCTGCATTTTTTCAGCTCCGTCTCCAGGCGGTATAAAACAGTGGACATAATCTTTACAGAAGCAAAATTTTTGTCCTCCGCTTCTACAATCGTCCAGGGGGCGTATCCTGTGTCCGTCCGTTCCAGCATTTCTTCGTTGATAAGCAGATAGTCGCTGTACCGCTCATTCTCCTCCAGAGACCGCCGTGTCACCTTCCAGGCTGTGCTTTTATTTGCAAGAAGCTTTTTAAATCTTTTTTTCTGCTCCTCTTTCGAGATATAAAGAAAAAATTTTATCACGACAGCTCTGCCATCGGTCAGCTGTTCTTCAAAGGACAAAATATCTCTGAATGCACCTGACAGCTCTTCAGAAGACATTCCGAAAAAAATCGTTCTTCTGTAACCTTTTTATACCAGCTCCTGTCAAAAATGGCAATTCTGCCCTGTTCCGGCGTTTTCGTCCAGAATCTCCACAGGAAAGGCCGCATCCTCTCCTCCTCCCCTGGTTCTCTGTTTGCGTAAACCTCAAACTCTCTGGGGTCAAAGGATCGGATCAAACGGTTAATCTGTATGCCCTTTCCCGCAGCTTCCAGCCCTTCAAAGACAATGACTACCGGGATCTTTTCCTGTTTCAGAGCTCTCTGGGCAGCCCCCAGCCGTATCGCCAGTTCCCGTCTGGCAGCTTCATACTCCTGTTTTTCCATTGTTCTGTCAAGGTCTACTTTTTCCAACATAGGGGCAGCCTCCATTTTCGCTGTACTGTCTTTTATTTTTTCTTAAAATATCCTGCCATCTGTTTCATCACACTGCTGACTGAAATATGCTGGGGACAGACTCTCTCGCAATGTCCGCAGCCACGGCAGGAATCTGCCTGAAATTCTAACGCCTCATAAGCCTTTCTGGCGTCATCTTCATCCAGAGCCGTCATATTCCAGGCAGCGAGGGATGCCGGAATATCCAGTCCAAAGGGGCAGGGCATGCAGTAGCGGCAGGCTGTGCAGTTGACAAGAGCCATGCGGTCAAAGACTTCCTTCGCCCTCATGAGAGACTGTTTTTCCTTCTGAGTCATCATCCCCACATCGGAACGGTCTGCATAGGAAAGATTTTCCTCCACCTGTTCCATGGCGCCCATTCCGCTGAGAAGAAGACTTACCTCCGGCTGATCCCAGAGGAAGTCAAAGGCATACTCTACCGGTGTTTTTCCCTCCGGCAGACAGGCTGCCACATGGTCAGAAAGTCTGGCCAGGCTTCCTCCCAGAAGCGGCTCCATGATCACAACGCCAAGGCCTCTGTCAGCAGCCATTTTCAGGCCTTTCTGGCCTGCCTGATAGTCTAAGTTAATGTAATTATACTGAATCTGGCAGAAATCCCACTTCTTTGTATACTGAAGTATATCCTCAAACACATCCAGGGAATCATGGAAAGAAAAACCAATATATTTGATTTTTCCCTGCTTTCTGGCTTCTTCCATACGCTCCACAAGAGAAAATTTCTTTACATTTTCCTCAAAGCGCTTTCGATTCAGGGCATGAAGCAGATAAAAATCAATGTGGTCTGTCTGAAGCTTTTCCAGCTGTTCGTCTAAAAGTCTCTCAAAGTCCCCTTCTTTTTCCACAAGCCACACGGGACATTTATCAGCCAGCCAGACCTTCTCCCTGTATCCGTCTTTTAATGCTTTTCCAACCACATTTTCACTGAATCCATTGTGGTACCCATAGGCTGTGTCTACATAGTTAATGCCGCTGTCAATACCCGCTCTTATAATCCTTACAGCCTCCTGCTCGTTTACGGTTCCGTCCTCTGCAAGAGGCAGGCGCATGGTGCCGAATCCTAAAGCTGAAACCTTAACCCCTGTTTTTCCCATTGTTCTGTACTTCATAATCTTTCTCTCCTCCCCACTGTCATTCCGGCTTTCAGAAAAATTCTGTTTATTCCTGTCCGCCTGTCATATATTCGTGTTCCTTTTTCAGTTTCTGAAAGAGGCTGGCTGAATCCCAGTTTTTATTCGTTTCTGTCAGCACTGCTTTATAATTAATTCTTCCCACTCCATTTTTTCTGAGAGCGCCGATCAGTGTATCAATCCGGGCAGAGGTAAATCCAGCCATCAGCATCATTTCATCCTGAAACTCTTCTCCCTCATAAACAGAGCCGTTATCCTCCATGTCTTTGAGTCCTGCCAGAAACCCTACCGGCTTTAAGTAATCCTCCTTGGCCACTGCCTTCAGCCGGAATCCAAGAGGAAGAAGAGCCTTTGTCAGCTGTTTCTTTCTCTCCCCATTAAAGTTATATAATAGCACAGTTTCCCTCATCCTGCTCTCCTTTTCCATTTGTTCAGCTAATATATCTTAAATCAACTGCTGTTATCCATATTATAAAAAAGCAGCCGTAAAATTACAACCTTTTGTAAAAAAGAAAGTTCTGTTTATCGACTGCACCATAAAAGCAGCCTTAGAATTTTCTCAACTCCAAGGCTGCTGTCACTGATTACCATCTTTTGTTTTCATGCTGTTTTTAAAAATCCTCCGAATAAATTCTGGAATCTCAATTCTGCTGCTTCTTCATCCGCCCCGTCAAAACAAAGTACAAGAAACCGTCTCACCGGCTGAAGCCCTCTCTGAAGCTCATCATAATTTTTCACATCAAAGTAAGACGAACCTGCCGCTATGTAAATCTTACAGCCAAATAAATTAGCTGCCTGCATCAAAGCGGAAATCGGAGGCGGCTGTGCATTTCCGCTTGCGGAGATCAGATACCGTTTCTCCAGCATACGCATCCCTCCTTGTGGAATGAACCTGCATATACAAATAGCTTCCATGCTTTTACTATATCACATTTTAAAATTCTGTCAATATTCTATAATGACAAAATTTTCTTTCTTTATAATCATTTTATAATTATCAACAGACTTTATCTTTGCTTACCTTGAGATTCCAATGTAATTATTTATTCGTTTCTTTTCTTTTTCCATATAACCACAGCTATTATCACCAGCACTGCGGCAAGAGGCAGGAAAATCACAGCAGCCGTAACAGTATTCCTATCAGCAGATTTAGACGGATTTCCTTCCTGGCAGAGGGTAAAAGTCAGCTCTCCCTCCGGAAGCTCTTCTAAATGGCAGGTAAAACCGCTGTCATCCTGTTTGAATTGTCCCAGGCTGTCTTCCACCATATAATACGGCGTGTTCACTGCAATATCCAGGGGGCCAAAGTCTTTC
The DNA here is from genome assembly GCA_027698105.1 of Lachnospiraceae bacterium AM93-12TA. GTDB lineage: Bacteria > Bacillota > Clostridia > Lachnospirales > Lachnospiraceae > Otoolea. The sequence continues at coordinate 18,960 of JAQERH010000006.1, read as the reverse complement.
CAGCTTTGTGCCGGTGAAAGCAAATAGGTGTATTCATATACCGGGGGCTCATAGGCTGTATTGAAAGACGGGTACACAGGAGCTGTAACTGTATTTTTCAGACGCTCTCCCGGTTCCAGCACAAGCTCATATTCATACCACCGCATGAGCTCTCTGGATATATCAAATAATTCAAATGAATTTTCACTGCTGTCAATGATCCCATGAGAGACTTCAAAATATTTCATGGCTTCAATCATTGCATTGTACCAGTCATGCTTCAAAATCCCGGAATTCTCCTGATATTCTGAAAGTACAAACTCTTCCAGTGTCAGTACCTTTGTATCAGCCAGTGCCATGGTGCCTTCAATCTCTTTCTCGCAGGCCCCGTTTTCATAAAATTTCCATTCAGGCATCTGTTTTAGCGGCCTGCCTATCACATTCACTGTAAATGGTTCGTCATGAACCCAGCTTTCCAGCTGTACTGCATCTTCAAGCGTGCTCAGTCCATTCTGATTTTCCATTAAAATCTTTGTTTCAGACGGATCAAAGACAGGAATAAACGCTGCGCTGGCCGCATCCCAGGTTTCCGTATCTACCCCGCTGGAAACATAGGTATAGCGGGTAACCGGCATATCAGGAGTATAAAATTCGTCTTCCATGTACCCCTGATGCAGCAGAGCCATATCCTTTTCTTTGTCAAATTGACGGCCAAAGGGGGCAAATGTATGACGCAGGGTCTTCTGTATCTCTGCCCCATTTACTGTAATATTATATTTCTCTGTATCAGAAGGCAGAATCTGCTCCCCTTTCTCCTCATCGTATACAGTCCCGTAATCTGGAAGTTTTCCAAAGGGAAATACCAGCACAGCAGTTACCGCATAATCAGCAAGATTATAAAACGTATATTCCGCCGTTACCCTGCTGCCGTAATCCAGATAATCGTCTGTCTTTCTGTAAGATTGTTCAGGAAACTCCTGGATATCAAAGGTAAGCTGTTCCCTCTCCACAGTGACAGGGCAGGTTTCGTCTGTAATGATGGCTCCCGTTCTATCCGTTCCTGTCCATTGCAGCCTTGCAGAGTTGGCCAGGGCAGGAAAAGCCGGCACAGATGTCAGAAGAATACACAGAGAAAGAAACAGGAAACCAGTTTTCATTCTTTTTTTCTTTTTCATTCCACACTTCTCCTTCCGTAGTTTTCTGTATTTTAAAATATCCCGGACAAAACTGTCCGGGATATTTTCACTTTATCATGTCTTAGCTGCTTTTATGTTTCTGTACCAGTATATTTCCTTCTAGTGCATCGCTCCGCTTCCATCTAAATAACGTCCATTGGGAGCTGTGCGGTTTGCCCACATAGCACCGCTGTTATCGAAGTAGTATGTCTTTCCGTCTATGGTCTGGTATCCTGTCATCATAGCTCCTCTCGTTCCGTCAGAGATAGGATTTAAGTAATACCATATGCCGTTAATCTGCTGCCAGCCTACTCTCATAGCGCCCTTCGTGCCATCTGATACAGGATTCAGATAGAACCAGCGGTTGTCTACAAACTGCCAGTCTGTCTCCATATAACCGTTTCTGTTGAAATGGAACCAGTTGTTGTCTACAAACAGCCACTGATTTACAACAGAACTTCCGTCCGGATTTCTGTACCACCAGCCCTTGGCATCCTGTACCCAGCCAGTACCTGTACCGCCGCCGGTTGTATAAACTTCATCGGAGTCAAGATCCAGCTCATCGGACTCTACCCACTCACTCTTTTCATTGTCTGCATTGTGAATGGCTCTTACCTTAAAGCTGTAATCGCCTGTTTTTGTCATATAGGAGTAGAACTCATAGTAATCATTGGATGTCGTCACAGTTGTAACCAGATTATCATTTCTGTAAAGCTTTACCTCATAGTGATCTGCATCATCCACCTGGCTCCAGGTAGCTGTGTATCCGGACCACTCTGTCTCATCCGGCTCCTCCAGATCACCGGAAATCTTACGCATCTCGATGTAGACAATCAAGGTAGTATCATCGTCTTCTTTCTTAATCTTTTTCAGCTCTGTGTGCATACCGCTGACTTTCACGTCGCTCTTTGAAAAGCCGTCAAAGTCGTAATCATCCTGTGATTCAAACTCCAGGCAGATAATCGGTTCTGTTCCTCTCTGGAACTCATCCTCTTCCTTATCAAAATACTCGTCCATAACCTGAGTTCTGACACCCTCTGGATAACGGCTGACTGTGTAGCCAGGAATATCCATGGAATCTCCCGCCTGCGGCTCTTCTCCGTCAAAGCGAATTTCCAAACGTCCCTTTACTTCTTTTGTATCATTCTTTGCCCAAGCAGTGACAGACATACCAAGCGCCATCACAGCTGCCATGGAAAGAACCGCGATCCTTTTTCTGTTCTTCCTCATATTCTCTCCTCCTTTTTCCTTCGTTTTGTCAGAATCATCTTGCAATTCTCATGGTTTATTATACCAAATCTGAAACAGTTCGTCAAAGAAGTTCCGCTTATTTTGCACTTTCTTTTTTGTTACTGCTATTATATCAGAATTTTCTCTTCTATTTCTAACTTTTTGCTTACATTTTTATAACTTTTCCAGGAAACTGCAAGGTTTCTCTCCATAATTATTGGAGTTTGGTAAAAAGCAGAAGAAATTACGCAAAAAAGATCACCTTAGACTTGATTAGCCTAAGATGATCTTCTTTTACATTTTATCTTACTTGAAGTATTTTACACCAGACTCGAAGATTTTAATATCCTTATCTCCATAGATATTCATAAATACGCCGTCTCCGATTCTCTCTGAGTGGCCCATCTTACCGTAGATGCGTCCGTCCTCACTTGTGATTCCTTCGATAGCCATCCTGGAACCGTTCGGATTCCATGCCTCATCCATGGTCGGATTGCCTTCTGCGTCTACGTACTGAGTCGCTACCTGTCCGTTTGCATAGAGCTTTTCAATCCACTCATCGCTGGCAACGAACTGTCCCTCTCCGTGGGAAATCGGGTTTACATATACTCCGCCCAGCTCTGCTTCCCGCAGCCATGGGGATTTATTGGAAACGACTTTCAGATTTACCATCTTGGAAATATGGCGTCCAATGGTATTCATAGCCAGTGTCGGTGAATCCTTTTTAAGCTCTGTGATCTTTCCTTCCGGCAGCAGTCCCAGCTTAATCAACGCCTGGAAGCCGTTGCATACTCCAAGGATCAGACCGTCTCTTTCATTGACCAGCTTCTCAAGTTCTTCCTTCAGGACTGCGTTTCTGAAGGTTGTAGCAAAGAATTTTGCAGAACCATCCGGCTCGTCTCCTCCGGAGAATCCACCTGGGAACATGATAATCTGGGACTGTGCAATGGCTTTTCTGTAAACCTCAACAGAATCTCTGATATCTGCCGCATCCCTGTTTCTGAAAATCTTTGTGATGACGTTGGCTCCTGCCCGCTCAAATGCCTTTGTACTCTCATATTCACAGTTTGTACCTGGGAATACAGGAATAAATACAGTTGGCTGAGCTACCTTATGCTTACATACATATACATGATCTGTATTGTAAATATCCGTTCTCACCGGCTTCTGCTCTACCTTGGACTCTGTTGGGAACACATCCTCCAGAGTCTTTGTCCATGCGTGTAATGCCTCGTCCATGGAAATAGATACATTGCCGTATTCAAATGCCGCCTTATCTGTTACCTCACCGATTACGGTGTAAGTAATGCCGAGATTTCCAAGCTTGCCGTCTGGTACCTCGCAGACAATGTCACCCCATGCCGGAACAAAGAAATCTCTCGGATCCACATTGTGTTCGATCTTTACGCCCATCTTGTTTCCGAAGGCCATTTTGCTCACTGCCTCAGCGATGCCGCCTGCTTCTACTGCATAGGCGGAAATCACGTTTCCAGCCTCCATATCTCTGTACAGCTTTTCGTAGCTGTCCATAACCTGGCTGTAAACAGGAAGATCGTATGCGTCCTTCTCGATCTTTAATACCACAATCTTGCTTCCAGCCTTCTTGAACTCAGGTGTTACCACGTGCTGCTTGTCAGAAACATCGACAGCGAAGGAAACCAGTGTCGGAGGTACGTTAATTTCTCCGTGAGTCTCATCATTGAAGGTTCCGGACATACTGTCCTTGCCTCCGATAGACGGAAGACCAAATCCCATCTGAGCGCTGTAAGCTCCAAGAAGCGCACAGAATGGAGCGCCCCATCTCGTTCTGTCTTCTGTCATTCTCTTGAAGTACTCCTGGAAGGTGAAGCGGATCTTTCTGAAATCTCCTCCATTGGCCGCAATCTTAGCCACAGAGTCAAGTACCGCATAAACTGCTCCATGGTATGGGCTCCAGCTGGACAGGTATGGATCGTATCCATAGCTCATCATGGTCACTGCATCGCATTTGCCTTTTAATACAGGAAGCTTTGCAACCATCGCCTGTGTCTCTGTCAGCTGATAGCGTCCGCCGTAAGGCATGTAGGTGCTTCCTGCACCGATGGAAGCGTCAAACATCTCCACAAGGCCCTTCTGGGAGCATACATTTAAGCTGGATAACAGCTTCAGCCAGTGTTCCTTTACATCGCCAATCTCTTTTCTCTCAAAAAGGTTGCCCTCTTTTACAGGAACTTCAACTGTCACGGCTGCTTCCTGGTGAGCGCCGTTTGTATCTAAGAAAGCGCGGCTTAAATCTACGATGGTCTTACCTCTCCAGTGCATTACAAGTCTTGGAGCCTCTGTGACAACGGCAACCGGAACTGCCTCTAAGTTCTCCTCTGCCACATAAGCCATCATTTCATCTACGTCTTTTTTATCAACTACTACTGCCATTCTCTCCTGGGACTCAGAAATGGCAATCTCTGTGCCGTCAAGGCCTGCATATTTCTTCGGAACCTGATCCAGATCGATTTCAAGACCTGCTGCCAGCTCTCCAATCGCTACGGACACACCGCCTGCACCGAAATCATTGCACTTCTTAATCAGACGGCTTGCCTCAGGACGGCGGAATAATCTCTGCAGCTTTCTCTCTGTCGGCGGATTTCCCTTCTGAACCTCAGCGCCGCAGACCTCGATGGATTCCTCTGTATGTACCTTGGAGGAACCGGTCGCTCCGCCGATGCCGTCGCGTCCTGTTCTTCCTCCCATGAGGATGATTACATCGCCCGGGTCAGATGTTTCACGGATTACATTCTTTCTGGGAGCTGCCGCCATAACAGCGCCAATCTCCATTCTCTTAGCCGCATAGTTCGGATGATACAGCTCTTTTACATATCCTGTAGCCAGTCCAATCTGGTTTCCGTAGGAGCTGTAGCCATGAGCTGCATCGGTAACAATCCGTCTCTGAGGCAGCTTGCCGTGCATCGTCTCTGCCATTGGTCTGGTCGGATCAGCCGCACCGGTTACACGCATAGCCTGGTATACATAAGTACGTCCGGAAAGGGGATCACGGATGGCTCCTCCCAGACAGGTAGCTGCTCCTCCAAACGGCTCAATCTCAGTCGGATGGTTGTGAGTCTCGTTCTTAAAGTTTACCAGCCACTCTTCTTCCTGACCGTCAATCACAACCGGAACTACGATACTGCAGGCATTGATCTCCTCAGAAACCTCCATGTCCTGGAGCTTTCCTTCTTTTCTCAGCTTTTTCATTGCCATTAAGGCTAAATCCATCAGGCAGACATATTTATCGCTTCTTCCGGCATAAACCTCCTCACGGTCAGCCAGATACTGTCTGTAAGTGTTTTCAATCGGCTCATTGTAATCGCCCTTTGTAAACTCTACATCTTTAAGCTCTGTCTGGAAGGTCGTATGGCGGCAGTGATCAGACCAGTAAGTATCGAGCACGCGGATTTCTGTTACAGACGGATCTCTCTTCTCCTCATTCTTAAAATAATTCTGAATGTGCAGGAAATCCTTGAAAGTCATGGCCAGATTTAAGGAGCTGTACAGCTCGTTCAGTTCCTTCTCCGGCATATCCATAAAGCCATCAAAAATCTTTACATCCTCTGGCTGCTCAAACACTGTCACCAGTGTCTCTGGCTTCGGATTGTTATTTTCTCTGGAATCTACCGGATTAATGCAGAGAGATTTGACAGCTGCCTTCTCCTCCTCTGTAAGGGTTCCTGATACCACATACGTAGTAGCGGAACGGATCACCGGCTCCTCCTCTTCGCTGAGAAGCTTCACACACTGCTCGGCAGAATCGGCTCTCTGATCAAACTGTCCCGGAAGGTACTCTACTGTAAATACCAGATCTCCTTCCTTTGTCTCAAAGCTCTCCTCATACACATCGTCCATAGGCGGCTCAGAAAAAATGGTAGCCAGAGCCTCCTGGTAGACAGCATCGGAAACATTCTCAATATCGTAACGGATGAGAACTCTGACACCTGTAATCGTCTGAATACCCAGATAGTTTTCAATCTCTGCTCTGAGCTCCTTTGCCTTTACGGCAAATTCTTCTCTCTTCTCAACAAAAATACGCCTTACGCTCATGACGTTCCTCCTTACAGATCGCATTTCTATCACATATGTTCCTTATGGTTCATAGTTTCTTTCCTGAATCTATCATAAACAAAAATTATAAATAAGTAAAATTAATATATTTAATAGATGTTATCTCTTTTGCTAATGAATGTTCTTATACAATCCCGGCCCCGGAACAGTGACTGCCCAGATGGCTCACATCATTCAGGCACAGAAGTGTTCCTTTCCCTGTCTTTCTGTCGTACTCGATGGTTGTAATACTTGCATTTTTAACAATAATTTCATTTTTCTCCTGGCTTTGTCTTGTCAGCCAGAGAGCCGCAAACACAAGAATCCCCCCGTGAGCCACAATGGCAGCATCCTTCCCTTTTGGTGTTTCGGCTAAAACCTGTTCCATGGCTTTTTCGCATCTGGCTGCACAGTCCTCCCGCCGCTCTCCGCCTGTAGGAGTATGCTCTGCAGGGTTTTTATCCCAGAGGACAAAATCCTCATAATAGGTTTCCTCTATGTCTCTCCAGGTCATGCCTTCCCAAAGGCCGAAATCCACTTCTCTTAAACCTTCTAACGGAATAACCGGCAGACCTTTCCGCCCGGCCACACAGGAGGCTGTCTCGAAGGCTCTCTTTAAGGGACTGGAGTACACAGCTCCTACCTCTCGCTGTTCCATGGCTTTTGCCAGAAGCTCTGCCTGCTTTTTTCCTTCTTCGTTTAAAGGAATATCCGTCTTTCCCTGAATCTTTCCCTCCTGGTTCCACAGTGTCTGCCCATGGCGGATCAGATACAGCTTCATATCTTTCCTCCTACTCGCCGCTGACGCTCATAGCGTCAAGAGTCAGCTTCATAATATCCTTAATTTCCTCTTCTGTCATTTTCATCCGGGCAGCCAGCTCCTCTACAGTAGCCTCCCGTCCCAGCTCCTCGGCCATGCTGGCAGAAATATCTTTTAAAACATTGACTCTCGCTAACATTTCCTCTTCAATCCGGCACTCTGTGTCCTGAAGATCTAAAGCTTCCTCCAGGGCTTCCCGGATCCTCTCTTCGGCCTGCGCCCGGAAATTCCCGCCCTCATACTCAGAAGCCAGAAGCAGAAGGGCCATATTAGCCTCCTGTACCAGATCCCCGGCAGAAAGTCCCTTATTCTGATACTCCTCCGCTATCTCAGCAGCCAGGAAAAGGCATCCCTCTATCAGGCGCTGTCTCGCTGTCTCGCTTCCATTTAACAGCTCCTCCGACAGTTCCTCCATCTCCTGCGCCGTGCAGGGTACGATGCAGTCCATCTCTTCCTGATACATCTGATAAAAATCTGTATGGTCAAACTCTGTCATTTCTTCGTTTTCATTTAATCTGTGTTCCATGGTTCTATCCTCCTGTTTTTGTAATCAAGTATACCACACCCGCGGTACAATAGGAAGAAAAGAAAATTTGCAAAATGTTTCCGTCTATGCTAAAATGAGCAATATCTTTTATAAGGAGAACTAATGATGGATATAAACTATGAATTATACAAGGTATTTTACCATGTAGCCTCTACACTGAGCTTTTCCGAGGCGTCAAAACAGCTTTTTATTTCCCAGTCAGCTGTCAGCCAGTCGATTAAGGTTCTGGAAAAAAAGCTGAACCAGACTCTGTTTATCAGAAGTACAAAGCGGGTGCAGCTGACACCAGAAGGGGAAATTCTGCTTAAACACATTGAGCCTGCCATGAATCTGATTAAAAAGGGAGAAAATCAGCTGCTGGAGGCCAACACGCTGAACGGCGGCCAGCTTAGAATCGGAGCCAGCGACACGATCTGCCGCTATTTTCTCGTGCCTTTTTTAAGCCATTTTCACAGTCTTTATCCAAATATTCATATTAAAGTGACAAACCGCACCTCTATTGAGTGCGCTAAGCTATTGGAAAACGGGCAGGTAGATTTTATTATTACCAACTATCCAAACTCCGCCCTCTCCAATACACAGAACATCAAAATGCTGCGTCCGTTCCATGACGTATTCGCTGCCAATGAACGCTTTTTCCCATTAAAGGGAAGAAAACTGAGTCTGGAGGAACTTCAGACCTACCCCATCCTGATGCTGGATAAAAAGAGCACTACCAGCGAATTTCTTCACAGTATGTTTCAGAAGCATCAGCTGGATCTGGTTCCTGAAATCGAGCTGAGCAGCAATGATCTCCTCATCGACCTGGCTAAAATCGGTCTGGGTATTGCCTTTGTTCCGGATTTCTGCATTCCAGCTTCTGAAAAAGACCTTTTCATTTTAAATCTGGAAGAGGAGCTTCCGGAGCGCCAGCTGGTAGTAGTTCACAATGAAAACATCCCTGTCTCCCAGGCTGCCAGACAGTTTATGGAGCTTTTAGGAGCAAAGGAAGACGAAAAAAAGAGGCAGCCATAATTACTGCCTCTCTTTCTTTTTCAGACATCTGGCGATTCCCAGAAAGCCCTGGCGGCCTGCCTGACGTTTTGCCTTGTGACGATAAAATATTCGCTCCACTCTCTGGGAAACAATTCCTGATACTCAGTCTGGAGAAAACGGTCGTCTAGCAGAGCGATAATTCCCCTGTCCTCCATGGTGCGGATCACCCGCCCCGCCGCCTGAAGCACTTTGTTCATTCCGGGATACCGATACGCATAGTCAAAACCATTTTCGCCATTTTCCTCAAAATACTGCTTTAAAATTTCCTGCTCCGGGTTCACCTGGGGGATACCAGTTCCAATAATGACCACGCCTATCAGCCTGTCCCCGGTCAAGTCAATCCCTTCCGAAAAAACGCCTCCCATGACGCAAAGAGCCGCCAGGCTTTCCTGACGCTTGAAAGAAAACTCTGCTAAAAATGCCTCTCTGTCCGCTTCTGTCATACGGTTTTCCTGAATCAGAAGAGAAAGTCCTGTTCCTCTCTCCTGCAAAATCCCTCTCACCGCTTCCATATACTGATAAGACGGAAAAAATACCATATAATTTCCCGCTTTTGCAGAAGCGATTTCCTCGATATAATCTGCCGCTTTTTCAAATTCTCTCCTGTTTCTTCTGGTGTAGCGGCTGCTGATGTCTGAAGCGATCAGAATCGCCCTGTTTTTCTTTGGGAAGGGTGAATTTACATAGACTGCATAGTCTTCCGGCTCATTGCTGAGAAGTTCCCTGTAATATCTGATAGGAAGCATGGTAGCGGAGAAAAATACAGCCGCCCTCCCCTGCTCCAGACATTCCGCCAGATTGCGGATAGGATTGACACAGAGAAGTTTCACACAGAATTCTCCATTTTCCAGAAATCTGGAATAAATTCTATAATGTTCGTCTGTCCTCTCGTATATGTTCAAAAAACTCCTGACAGAAAAGTACAAATCCAGCACCTGATCCCTGTCTCCAAATTCTCGGTATTGATCTAAAAATTTATCAAGTTCTGAAAACACATCGGACAATGCCATCACCAGAGGCCCCACATCTGAAAGAATCTCTGTTTTTCCGGATTCCCGCTTCATCTCTAAAAGCAGTCGGTTTACCCGGTTCAGACAGCGGGTCAGCCTGGGAGATCTTTCCTTCACCAGTTTTTTTATCTCCAGAATATCCTCTTTTACAATAGAAGCGCTGTACATTTCCCTGGCCCGTCCTGGCAGATTGTGAGCTTCATCAATTAAAAAAATGTAATCTCCTTTCTGCCCCTCTCCAAAGTACCGCTTCAGCCGTACATCCGGATCAAACACATAGTTGTAGTCACAGATAATTCCATCCACAAAGCTGCTGATATCAAGGCACAGCTCGAAGGGACAGACACGAAACCTCTCTGCATAATTCAAAATAATTTCCCTGGTAATGCCAAACTCCTGATGAATAACAGTATAAACTGCATCATTCACCCGGTCGAAATGCCCTTTTGCATAGGGACAGGCCTCCGGATTGCACTCTGGCTTTTCTAAAAAACAGAGTTTTTCCTTCGCTGTGATGGTAACTGAACGAAAATACAGACCGCTGTCCCTCAGAATATTCAGCGTTTCCTCTGCCACCGAGCGGGTAATCGTCTTGGCTGTCAGATAAAAAAGCTTATCTCCATATCCCTCTCCTATCGCTTTCAGGCTGGGAAACATCGTAGAAAGTGTCTTTCCAATTCCAGTAGGCGCCTGAATAAAAAGCTTCTTTCCCCTGCTGACAGTCCGGTACACCGATACCGCCAAATCTCTCTGCCCATTTCTGTAGGAAAAAGGAAACTGCAGCTCTCTCAGAGATTCGTCACGCCGGATTCCATTATGGTACAGGTATCTGGCCCATTTGACGTATTCATGTACCAGCCCCTGAAACCAGAGTTCCAGCTCCTGCGCTGTCTTCACCATCTTAAACCTTCGGATTTCTTCTGTCTCCAGGCTGCAGTAAGTCATCTGGACTGCGGCCTCAGTCAGCTGGTGTTCACAAACATAGAACCAGGCATAGCACATAGCCTGAGCCAGATGCACCGGATTCGGCTCCTCCATTTTATCTAAATCCAGATACACGCCCTTAATCTCGTCAATGGTTACGCTCGATGGCTCCTCGATAATTCCGTCTGCTCTCCCCTCTATTATAAGAAGAAATCCCTCCTCCTCCACCTGGTGTCTTAAAAACACCTCCGCCCGGTAGGAAGGCCCCTGCTGCCTCTGAATTTTCCGGTGGATTCTCGTCCCCTCCTGCATAGCCTCCTTCTGAGAGCCAGCAGTTCTCCGGTTGTCAATGTCGCCGGAGCGCAGCACAAACTCCACCAGGCTGCGAACCGATATTTTCACCTGGTGGTGCCGCTCCTCTGCCATGCCTGCCCGTTCCATTTTTATCGTCTCTCCCATATATCCCCTTCTGCCTGCCCGCCTCTCTCCTTCTGGTGCGAGTACACATCCTAAGCAGAGCGTTTTTGATGACAGGGAGGCAATTTTCTATGTCATCAAAAAAAGGAAACTGCCTTTTGCAGTTTCCTTCCTTTAAATAAGTACATGCTCTTAAGCAGCTGTCTCGGCAGCAGCCTTCTCAGCCAGAAAAGCTTCAAACTCTTCATTCTCTCCATTGTACTCAACCGTGAGAACTCTCGTTAAATCCAGGCTCAATACTCCTAAAAGAGATTTTGCATCAATGACAATACGATTATAAAATACATCAATATCGAAGTCACATCTTGATGCTGCCGCCACAAATTTCTTAGCCTCCTCAACGGTTGGTAATATAATCCGCTTCTGCTTCATAATTATTAACTCCTTTTGATTGGTGCAATTTATAGTATTACCCGATTTCATCCATTTATACCATACCGCTGCGAAGTTTGTCAAATTTTGTTCAAAAAAGTTAAAACGCTTTTTTATTGTATATTTTTCAATATACTGAATTTTATTTCATGCATTCTTTTAGATACATTTTTCCCTTCTTGTCATAAATGTAAAGAAACTGTCTATTTTTTGTATATTTGATATAATTTCCATTCTGAAAACCCTTTGATATTCAGCTTTTTTACAGGGATTTTCAATTCTGAGAAATTCCAAAAAGGCATCAGACTGTGTACTTTATCTGATGCCCTTTTCATTGATACCGGCTGTAGAACAAAAAAATAGCTGTCATTCTTTATTTTATAAAGAAAACAGCCTTTCTCCTGGTCTTATCAAAAGCAGGGGAAGAGGGATTCGAACCCCCATTAACGGTTTTGGAGACCGTTGCTCTGCCATTGAACTATTCCCCTTGATTCATTTTTTCTGTCGTTTTCAACGCCCTGCGCTGTCGACTTCTATATAATAGCACAGACTTGTTTTCTTGTCAAATGTTTTTTTCTCTTTTTTTACTTTTTTTGTATTATATATTAAATTAATACATTTTTCGCAAAACACGGGCAGCCCTGATTACAGGACTGCCACTGCCTCTTTCACACTGCTGACACCGATTAAGCGAATATCCTCTCTCTGTCTCATCTTATTCAGGCAAATCTGCGGCAGAATGCAGGCTTCAAATCCCAGTTTGACTGCCTCGTTTACTCGCTGCTCTGCCATAGACACAGAACGGACCTCGCCAGACAGTCCCACCTCTCCAAACACTGCTGTCTTTTCATCCAGCGCCCTGTCCTTATAACTGGATATCAGGGCCATGACAATCGCTAAATCCATAGCAGGCTCATTCATTTTCATACCGCCGGCTATATTTACATAGGCATCCATCTGCCCCAGGTCATAATGGCATCTCTTTTCCAGCACAGCCATCAGCAGATTGACCCTGTTATAGTCAGCTCCTGCTGCCGTTCTTCTGGGCATACCGAAGTTTGTTCTGGTGACAAGGGCCTGAACTTCTACCATCATAGGTCTGGTTCCTTCAATGGAACAGGCGGCCACAGCTCCAGAGGCGCCGGCTGGGCGTCCCTCCAGCATAAATTCGGATGGATTTTTGACTTCTGCCAATCCCTCCTCCCGCATCTCAAACACGCCAATTTCATTGGTAGAGCCGAAACGGTTTTTCACTCCCCGTAAAATCCGGTAAGAAGCATGGCGGTCACCTTCAAAATACAGCACCGTATCGACCATATGTTCCAGCACTCTGGGACCGGCCACTACTCCCTCTTTCGTTACATGACCGACAATAAAAATGGTAATTCCAAATCCCTTGGCAATCTGGAGGAGAGCGTTTGTACACTCCCTCACCTGGCTTACACTTCCCGGAGCAGAGGAAACGTCCTCCATAAACATGGTCTGGATAGAATCAATCACCACTGTATCCGGCGCTGTCCGCTTCACTACCTCCCTGATGACTTCCAGATTTGTCTCACACAGAAAACAGAGGCTTTCCTTCATCTGTCCAATCCGGCTGGCCCGCAGCTTAATCTGTTTTAACGATTCCTCTCCAGAGATATAAAGAACCTTCTGTCCCCTCTCTGCCAGATTTCTGCAGACCTGCAGAAGAATGGTGGATTTTCCAATTCCCGGATCGCCTCCCACCAAAACAAGGGAACCTTTTACCGCTCCTCCCCCCAGCACCCGGTTTAATTCTCCAAATCCTGTATCTGCCCGATCTTCACTTTCCAGTTCAATTTCTGACAGGCATTTTGGTATAACCTCCTGAAATGCCCGATTCCGTCCAGCCAGACTGCCCGCTGTTCCCACTGAGGTAAGACCGCCTCTGGGGGCTTTTCCCTTAGCTGCCGGTTCGATAAGCCCCTCCACCATGGTATTCCAGGCACGGCAGGAGGGACATTGTCCGGTCCACTTCGCTGACTCATATCCGCATTCGCTGCAGAAAAATATATTTGTTTTTGCCTTCGCCACTTTATTCTCCTCTTTTAAAACAGACAGAGGCCCCTGAAGGGGCCTCTGCCGGGCATGTTCCTGTCTATTTTCTGCCTCGTTTCAGGCATTAGCGCTTTGTAACCTTAATCTGAGCTGCCTCATCCTGGTTCAGCTCTACGCTGACTACCAGCTTGCCGCTTAAGTTTGTCTTCATGCCGCCAACTGCCGCTCCGTCCACAAATACCTCATACTCGCAGTCGTCCTCTAGCTGAAGCGTTACCTGGGCATCCTTAGCGCCCTCCACACTGAACTTCACCGTTGTGTCGTCCACTGCAAAGTGGCTGACAGCTGTTCCCGGAACTGACTCATATACGAACAGTCCGTTTCTTTCGAGCTTTGTGATCTCATCATGGGTTTTCACCTTGTAGATATCGCCTTTGTACTCGAAATTATCAAGCTTTGACTTTTCTGTCAGCTTGTAATTGCCAAAACTGATTGTGCCGTCATCCTCAATACGGATTAATTCATTTACTACTGGCATATGTTTGCCCTCCTGGTATTTCTTATGTGTAGTCATTATTCTATCACAGTTCCAGTTAAAAAACCAGAGCTTTTTTCGGTCTTTCCCGCTGTCTTCCTGGCTGAAGTTCTCTTGGCTTTTTTCGAAAAAATCAGTCCGTCCTTTCCCTTTTTCACAGCCACTGTGTCCCCGCTCTTAAAGGAGCCTGAGAGAATCTCCTCTGCCAGCCGATCCTCAATCATAGTCTGGATAGTCCTTCTAAGAGGTCTTGCTCCATACTTTTCATCATAGCCCTTCTCAGCCAGATAATCTCTGGCGCTGCTGTCCACCGTAAGAGTAATATTCATCTGTTCTTTCGTTCTTCTGGCAATAGAAGCTGTCATAATGCCGGCAATTTCCCTGATATTTTCCATATTCAGAGGATGAAAGACAATAATATCGTCAATTCTGTTTAAAAACTCCGGACGGAACAGGCGTTTTACCTCCTCCATCACGCGATCCTTCATAAAATTGTAATTAGCCTTCTCATCATTTTCAGAGGCAAATCCCAGCCGCTTCGGGGAAATAATATTTTCTGCCCCTGCATTGGAGGTCATAATCAGAATCGTATTTTTAAAATCGATTTTCCTGCCCTGAGCGTCGGTGATATGTCCGTCATCTAAAATCTGCAGAAGAATATTGAAAACATCGGGATGCGCTTTCTCAATCTCATCAAACAGAATCACGGAGTAGGGATTTCTTCTCACCTTCTCGCTTAACTGTCCGCCTTCATCGTAGCCCACATATCCTGGCGGAGAACCGATCATTCTGGATACACTGTGCTTTTCCATATATTCTGACATATCTACGCGGATCATCGCGTTCTCTGTACCGAACATAGCCTCACACAGAGCCTTGGAAAGCTCTGTTTTTCCCACTCCAGTCGGTCCCAAAAACAAAAAGGAACCAATCGGACGTTTCGGATCCTTGAGACCCACTCTGCCTCTGCGAATCGCTTTGGCTACTGCACAGACTGCCTCGTTCTGCCCTATTACTCTCTCATGAAGTACATTCTCCAGCTTTAACAGCCTCTCAGATTCTCCTTCTGACAGCTTTTTCACCGGAATTTTTGTCCACTGGGAAACCACGTCAGCTACTTCATTCTCCCCCACAGACAGCTTTCTTTTCTGCTTTTCCTCCTGCCATTTGGCTCTGGCTTCTTCTATCTTTTTCTGCCGTTTTTCCTGTTCTTTTTTGAACGATCCGGCTTTTTCATAAGCTTCTCCACGGATAGCCTCTTCTTTTTCTTCCTCCAGAATCTTTATCTCTTCCTCCAAAGTCTTAATCTCCTCTGGCTCTGTATAAACAGTCAGACGGATTTTAGAGGAGGCTTCATCGATCAGATCAATCGCCTTATCCGGCAGAAAACGATCATTAATATATCTGGCAGACAGCTTCACCGCCGCCTCAAGAGCCTCGTCCGTAATCTCTACCTGATGGTGTTCCTCATAGCAGCCGCGCAGGCCTTTGAGAATTGCCAGGGATTCCTCCTCTGACGGCTCCTCCACCATCACAGGCTGGAAACGGCGTTCTAATGCAGCATCCTTCTCAATATACTTCCTGTATTCCTCCACAGTGGTAGCTCCAATCAGCTGAAGCTCTCCCCTGGCCAGAGATGGTTTCAGAATATTAGAGGCGTCAATGGCTCCTTCTGCTCCACCAGCGCCGATAATGGTGTGAATCTCATCAATGAAAAGCAGAATGTTTCCATCCTCCCTGATTTCAGCCAGAACCTTTTTGATTCTCTCCTCAAATTCTCCACGGTATTTGCTTCCTGCCACCATACCCGACAGATCCAGGCTTACCAGACGCTTTCCGGCAATGGTCTCCGGCACACTGCCGTTTACGATCATCTGGGCCAGCCCCTCCGCTACTGCTGTTTTTCCGACACCCGGCTCTCCAATCAGACAGGGATTATTCTTCGTGCGTCTGCTAAGGATCTGGATCACGCGGCGCATCTGAGCTTCTCTTCCAATGACCGGATCAAGCTTTCCCTCTCTGGCCATCTGAGTTAGATCGCGGCTGAAGTGATCCAGATTCGGAGTTTCTCCCTTCTCCTTTTTCGTTTTTCCTGCCAGCTCCTCTCTGTCAGCCGGCGCGTCATCTCCCATGGCATTGAGCAAATCCACATACAGCTTCTGAATATTTACATTCATTGTATTTAGCAGCCTGGCTGCCGTGCATTTGCCGTTTTTAATCATGGCAATTAAAATATGCTCTGTTCCAATTAACGGCGCCTTAAACAGCACAGCTTCTTCGTAGCTAGCCTCCAGTACCTGTCTGGCTCCCGGCGTATACTCCAGTTCTCCCTGGACTCTTGTGGGAGAAGCCGGGGAAATGAGACGCTCCATCAGAGACAATACCTTTTCTTCTGTCACTCCATAGTGTCCAAGAATCATGGCAGCGACTCCCGTCCCTTCTCTGATAAGGCCGAGAAGCAGATGTTCTGTCCCTACATAGCCGTGATCCATCTGTGCCGCCAGCTCTGCCGCCGTCTGGATCGCCTCCCTGGCCTTCTCTGTAAAACGATCTATCATATAACTTCATTCCTCCTGTATACCATGTTCTTTTTCTATTCTATTTCAGGCAGATATGCCCTGATGCAGGCTGCTCTGGCCGTCTCCAGCTCCTCTTTATTAAGAGGTCTGCTGGAATTTTTCTGAAGATTTGCATTCTGAATGTTCACCATCAGCCCATAAAGGGAACAAGGTTCCTTAAACCGGAGCAGGCCGTCTGATGCCCCGGCTCTGACATGGGATAAAAAAGTCTGGGCATCCTTAACTGTCAGCTTTCTGGCATAGCGGAGCACTCCGTAAGACTTATAAGCTTCGTCCTCTATCATCAAACGCTGCTTCTCTAAAGCCATCTTTCTGACCTGCGCCTCCTGGTCTGTCAGTTGGACTGCCACATTCTCCACCAGCTCCAGAATCTCTTTCTCCGACAATCCCAGGGTCTTCTGATTTGTCACTTCATAGAGATCTCCTGCATTTTCTCCCGGTCTTCCATGAACGCCTCTGACCACAGCTCCGAACCGCCCCATATCACCTAACAGATCCTGAAATTTCTTGCTAAGAGACAGAGTGGGAAGGTGAACAGTCACAGATGCCTTCAGTCCTGTTCCCACATTGGTCGGGTAGGTCGTCAAATATCCGTACTTCTCATTGAAAGCGTAGGGGATCCGTTCATTAATATAATTATCTAGGCAGTCTGCCTTCTCATAACACTCCTTTAAAGACAGTCCCTGTTCCATCACCTGAATCCTGATATGATCGTCTCCATTTAACATCAGGCTGATTCTCTCATCTTCTGAAAGAATCAGGCCGCCTGGTGTTTTTTTCTCTGCCATCATTTTGCTGAGCAGACGCCGCTCTCTGAGAGCTCTCCGTTCCAAATCAGGCATCCGTTCCAAATCCAGGTATTCGCAGTCCTTCCCCTCCTCATCCGGCAGCCCCCGCAGTTCTTTTTTCAGCCTGCGCAGCATCTCTCTGGCCTCCTCCGGAGTCAGGCTTCCCGGAAACCGGTATTCTTCCCAGTTTCTGACCAGCCGGATCCGGCTGGCCACTATGCTGGAGTTTTCATTTTTTACTTCCTCAAACCATCTGCTCATTGTTGTCCCCCGCCTTTAAAGCCCGGATCGCATCCCGGCATTTCGCCGCTGTCTCATATTCTTCACAGCGCAGAGCCTCTCTGAGCTTTCGCTCCAGTCCCCGGATCTCCTCTTCCTTAGAAAGCTTCAGCGCCCCATCCTTTTCTACATGAGTCTCTTTTTCCTCTATCTGGAATTTAGGCCGCTTTCCAGTGTGGCTGTCATTGCCCTGCATTTTTTTTATCTTTTCTCCAATGAGGAGATCAAATACACGATAACAGTCCGGACAGCCAAAACGGCTCTTTTCTATAAATTCCTCGTAGGTAGTGCCGCAGGTAGGACACGCAATCTCCTGCCGGTTCTCCTCCTCTGCGGAAGCCCCTTCCAGTCCCAGCAGCCCGGACAGTAATCTTCCCAGGGGAAAATCACCGTCAAAAATAGCGGAGTACTGGCCGAAATCCATCTCCTTCGCACACTGGGAGCATAGATTGTGCTCTGTCTTCACACCGTTAATCACTTCTGTATATTTGATATTCGCCTCTCGGATTTTACACCTTTCACACAACATATTTTATCCTCCATGGCTTTTCTTTCTGCCTGAAACAGGCATTCCGTCTGAACCGCCTCTTCTAACAGCTTTCGCCGTTATCTGAGAACGCATCGAAAATGGAGTCGACCAGCTCATGAACCTCCGCCCGGCTGATACGCTTGCAGCAGCCTCTGGCCAAAACAACACCTAAGTCTCTCTTCATTTCCTCTATCGCCCGCATTTTATCAACATCAAGGCAGATAACAGCGCCTCTTCTCCGGTCCAGCTTCACAAGCCCTTCCTGCTTTAATACAGAATATGCCTTATTCACTGTATGCATGTTAATACCAATATGTTCCGCCAGCTGCCGCACAGAAGGCAGGGAATCCCCTTCCCTGATCCGATCCGTGGCAATTCCGACAATAATCTGGTTTCTCAGCTGAATATAAAGGGCCTCATCACTGTTAAAGTCAATCTTCAATACCATAGGCTCACCATCTTTCGTTATATCTGTTATAATAAGTATATAACATTGTGAATCGTTCCGTCAAGCCTTTTCCGTCTGCCGCCTTCATGGAAATCGAGTAGGAGGCGGTGATTAACCGCCGTCCTCTCACACCACCGTGCGTA
>JAQERH010000059.1 GCA_027698105.1 Lachnospiraceae bacterium AM93-12TA | reverse complement strand
TTTTCATAACGTTTTGTGCCTGAGCGAAGCGAAAGGAATGGATATAAAAATGATAAATCTGCCGGAAAATTTTGTGACTTACGATGAGGCAAGGCAAGCAGGATTCATGAAGATGAAGGAGCTGAAGGAGAACGGCGCCAGGGTAGTAGGCGTATTCTGTTCCTTTGTCCCAGTGGAGATTCTGATGGCCGGAGGAGCTGTCAATGCTTCCCTCTGCGCTTCCAGCGAGCAGCCGATTCCTGCAGCTGAGACGAAGCTGCCGAGAAATCTCTGTCCGTTAATTAAAGCCAGCTACGGCTTTGCGCTGACAGACACCTGTCCTTACTTCTATTTTGCTGATCTGATTGTGGGAGAGACTACCTGCGACGGCAAGAAAAAAATGTTTGAGCTGATGAATGAGCTGAAAGAAACCTATGTAATGCAGCTGCCGGCTCAGAGAAATGAGAGAGGACTGGACCTCTGGAAAAAGGAGATCATTGCCCTGAAGGAGAAACTGGAAGATTTCTACGGCATTCAGATTACAGAGGAAGACATTAAAAAGGCTATCCAGCTGAAGAATAGAGAGAGGAAGGCCATGCTGAAATTTATGGAGCTTGGAAAACTGTATCCATCTCCTATTTCAGGATATGAGATCAGCACAGTAGCTGATTCCCTTGGCTTTAACTTTGACATGGAGGATCGAATCCGCCTGGTAGAGAAACGAACAGAAGAAGTGTTAAAGGACTGGGAGGAGAATTACAAGGGAAAAACATCCAAACGTCCGAGACTTCTTATCACAGGATGTCCTAATGGAGGAGTCCGCGATAAGATTATCAAGACGGTGGAGGAGATGGGAGCTGATGTAGTGGCTTTCGATTCCTGCAGCGGAACCAGGGAAAAGGTAGAAGAGGTAGATGAGACTATGCCGGTATTCGACGCACTGGCGAAGAAATACCTGAACATCAACTGCTCTGTTATGAGCCCGAATGACAGCCGCCAGGGCTACATTAAGGAGATGATCCACGATTACAAGGTAGACGGCGTAGTGGAGATTATTCTTCAGTCCTGCCATACCTATAATATTGAGGCTCATTTTGTGAAGCGCACCGTGGAGGCAGAAGGAATTCCGTACCTGATGATTGAGACAGATTACTCTAAATCCGATCAGGGACAGATTGCCACCAGGCTGGAGGCTCTGCTGGAGACCTTATCCTAGCAGAGACAGCTTTCTAATACATAGAAAGAATAAATGAAACATCGCCTGATATAGATAAAAGCAATGACATTTTCAGGGAGGAAACCTTGAATTATCAAACGGTTCTCCGTATACTGAAATAGACAGTATGTACTTCAGGTGATTTACACAGGTATTTACAAGGAGAGAGAAGGATGAAAAAGAAATTTGCAGGCGCACTGGCTGTGGCTATGATGGCGGCAGCAGTGACAGGATGTTCCGGAAATTCCGGAAAGGAGACAACAGCAGCTGTAAGCGAAGCAGAGACAGCCGCAAGTGAAGCAGAGACAGAAGCCGTTTCAGAGGAGAAGAAGGATCTGGCTGGAACTGAGATCACAGTTATGGTTCCGGACTGGGCGAATCCAGGAGAGGAGCTCTTAGCTCAGTTTACAGAGGAGACAGGCATTAAGGTTGTCATGAACGAGGTGAGCTGGGACGATATCCGCGACAAAATTTCCATCGCGGCTGTAGGCGGCAAGGCTGCAGCTGATGTATTTGAAGTAGACTGGTCCTGGGTTGGAGAGATGAACAGCGCAGGCTGGCTGGAGCCGGTTGAGCTGAGCGAAGAGGATCTGGCTGATATGCCGTCTGCAGGAACCTTTATGATTGACGGAAAGGTTCTGGCTGTTCCTTATGCTAACGACTACAGAATTGCTTACTATAATAAGGCCCACTTTGAGCAGGCCGGCATTGAGAAGGCTCCGGAGACCTGGGATGAGGTTTATGAGGCTATGAAGGCCATTAAGGAGCAGGGCGTGGCAGAGTATCCTTACGCTATGCCGATGAACGCAGACGAGTCTGCTACTACTTCCATGATGTGGATGGCATTTGCCAGAAACGGCGTTGTCTTCAACGATGACAATACTTTAAATGAGGAATCCGTAACAGATGCCCTGACCTTTGAGAACCAGATGGTACAGGAGGGATATACAGATCCGGCTATTAAGACAGCTACAGGTATGGACGTCTACAGAAAGATTACAGCCGGAGAGGCCAGCTTTATGGTAGGCCCGACAAAGTTCGTACGTTTTGCTTCCAATCCTGAAGAGTGCAGCGTAGTAGGTGACGTAGTGCCGATTATGCTTCCAGGAAAGGACGGCACAGCAGAGCAGACCATGCCGCTTCCGGAGGCAGTAGGTATTTCCAGCTACTCCGAGAACAAGGAAGCTGCCTTAGAGTTTGTAAAATGGTACAGCGCTCCGGAGACACAGAAGGCGTTGTACACAGCAAACGGCTCTATTCCTACCAGAAACAGTGTTCTGGAGTCTCTGATTGAGGATGGAACAATTACAGAGCCGGGCGCAATGTTAGATATGGCTAAGCTGATCAAGTCCCCATTCCCCAATGGTGTGCCGGATTACTATGCAGAGATGAGCAATGCTATGTTTAACAATATTAACCGTATGGTTATGGGCGAGCAGACACCAGAGGAGGCGTTTGCAGCCATGAATGAAAAGGTAAACGAGCTGGCAAAATAACAGCGAAAGACAGGAAGGGGATGCTGTGGGAGACGGATGTGCTTTCACTGCATCTCCTTTTGTCATGGAAGCGTTTTGCCAGGCTTAATACAATATAAGCAGGAGGAAATGGAATGCACAAAAAGAAAGGGGACAGGCTTCTGCCTTACGCTCTTCTGCTGCCGGCAGGAGTATTGATGGCTGCCCTGGTATTTTATCCGGTGGCTGTTACCTTTACCTACAGCTTAAAGGAAATGAAGCTGACAGCGCCTCAGAATACACATTTTATCGGGATGGAAAACTATGCAGCGATACTGAAATCCCAGGAGTTCTGGTATGCTTTCCAGAATACAGCTTTTCTTCTGGTATTAGTGGCAGGGCTGACGACAGTATTTGGCCTTTTGGTATCCCTGGTTCTGAATGCAGATACAAAGCTGTCAGGTCTTCTCACTGCAGCGGCCATTCTGCCCTGGGCCATGCCGCCGATTGTCAATGGAATTATCTGGCGGTTTGTGTTTCATTCCGGCTATGGATTTATGAATAAGCTGCTGATGCTTCTGGGAATTGTGGACAAGCCGATAGAATGGCTGGCTTCCCGCTGGCTTCTCCTGACCGTGGCCGGTATTGTGGCTGCATGGCGCAGCATTCCTTTCTGCGCTATTGTCTGCCTGTCAGGGCTGAGAACCATTCCAGGAGAACTTTATGAGGCGGCGCGTCTGGATGGCTGCGGAAGATGGAATTCCTTCCGGTATATTACCCTTCCGCTTTCCAGGCCATTTGTACTGATTGGACTTACCTCCGCGTCGATTACAGCGGTGAATCTGTTTGACGAGCTGGCAACCCTTTCCGGCTACAGCGATCTGGGAAAGAATCTTCTGATTCAGAATTATCTGACAACCTTCTCTTTCTTAAATTATGGACGAGGCAGCGCCCTTACCTATTTAATTATGCTGATCTGCGCGGCGCTGGGAGTGTTTTATCTGAGAAGTATGAATCGGGAACAGGAGGAAAATGAATGAGAAAGAAATCTGTCCGGCGTCAGCCCTGGTATTACTGGGCAGCAGCAGCCGTACTTTTAATCCTGACTCTGGGGCCTTTTGTGTGGGCGTTTATTATTTCCGTTACGCCAGAGTATGAAATGTTTACCAACACAAGACATATGCTGCCCAGCACGGCAGTGTGGAGCAACTACGAGAATCTCTTCAGCATGACTACAAGCCACAGTGTCCGTCTGTTTCGGGGCCTGAAAAATTCTCTGACGGCAGCAGCAGTGACTCTTGCCATTGGAGTTCCCCTGGCCTTGATTACAGCGTATACCCTGACAAAAATGGAGTTTCCAGGCAGGAAGTGGTTTAAGAATGCACTTCTGATTACGATGGTAATTCCTGTATTTGCCACCATTATTCCGCTGTTTCGGGTGTTTATTGAGCATGACCTTTTAGACAGTCAGTTCTGGCTTTCCCTGGTGTATGTAAGCTCTTTTCTGCCCATGAGCACCTGGCTGATGAGCAACTATTTTGCCACCATTCCACGGGAAATTTTAGAGGCTGCCAGAGTAGATGGCTGCGGAACCATGGGGACTTTCTTTCGGATTGTGCTGCCCGTTTCAGGTCCTGTGATTTTAGCATGCAGCTTAATCATGTTTTTAAGCGCCTGGAACCAATTTCAGATTCCGCTAATTCTGGCCTCCTCTCTGGAGACAAAGCCGGTATCCATCGTCACCAGTGAGTTTATGACGAAGGATTCGATTCAGTATGGCCTGACAGCTGCAGGCGGGTTGATTGCCATTATCCCTCCTGCTGTTCTGGCGCTTGTATTCCGGAAATTCCTGGTAAGCGGCATGATGGGAGGCGCTTCAAAAGGCTAAAGAAACGGCTGGCAAATTATTAAATAAATATAAATCGTTCCAATTTTCTTGACATTGCAAAAAAAAGTAAATATAATAACGTCGTAACATATTTAACAATTATGTAACAATTAGAAAGAAAAAGTTAATATGTTGCAGGAACATTGCAGAATTGGGGATTGAAAATAAAAAGTCAGGAGTTTTGGGATGATAAAGAATAAGGGATGGAAGCTGTTGGGAATGATGTGTGTCTGCTCTGCCGTATTATTTGTAAATCCGGCGAAGGCTGAGGCCGCTGAGGCTGAAGAGGGCGCGGTGGTTAAGGTAGAAGCAGAGCAGATCTCACTGTACTCAGAGATGAGCGCAGAGTCTGCTGTAGTAGAGCAGGCGTCCCAGGGAGCTACCTATGAGGTAGTGGAGGATAACGGCGACGGCTGGGTGAAGGTTTTCTCAGAAAATGGCGAAGAAGGCTATCTGATGGCAAACGGAACCGCAGCAGTTGTGGAGACAGAGACTGGAGACATCAGACAGGAAGTTGTAGACTATGCCCTCACCTTCCTTGGAAACCCTTATGTATACGGCGGCTCGGATCCTAATACAGGAACTGACTGCTCCGGCTTTACAAGCTACGTGTTAGAGCATGCCGGCGGTGTAGATATGAACCGCTCTTCCCGTTCCCAGGCATCCCAGGGAACGCAGATCAGCGCAGAACAGATACAGCCGGGCGATCTGGTATTTTATGCCAGCGGAAGCAGAATCAACCATGTAGGACTTTACATCGGAGACGGCCAGATTGTACATGCCTCCACAGAGCGGACAGGCATTAAGATATCTCCCTGGACCTACAGAAATCCTGTAAAGATCGTAAGCGTGCTGGGCTGATAAAAAATTTTTCTGAATAAATGCCAGTTTAACAGGTCATACTGACTGTGTAACAATTTAAAAGTCAGGAGGTAATGAACATGGCAGACAGAAACAGCTATAATGCAGACAGCTTAAAGGACAGAGACGATTCTCAGAACAGAAGCCAGAATAAGTCTCAGAACTCTTCCAAGGACTGCGGCAGAGACAGCTCCAGAAATTCTTCCAGAAACAGCAGCAGAAACAGAGCTGAGGACTGTAGCAGAAATAACGGCTAGAAGCACAGAGAAGACAGAAGAAAAATGAAATAAAACGAAGCAGGGAACTATTTTCCAGGACATGTCCAAAGTGTCAGGAGAATGGTTCCCTGTTCTTGTGTCTGCCGATGGAACAGGCTGTGTCAGGACAGAATAGAATAAAATAAGAAACAAGCACAGGAGGAATATCATGTATCAGATGATACCGGTGCAGCGTCTGGACCAGTTTTTAGACCAGGGATTTTCCGGAACGATTATAGATTTGAGAAGCCAGGAGGAATACAGCCGTTTTCACCTGAGAGGGGCGGTAAACATGGATCTGGAGGAACTTTTAAGAAGGCCGGAGGAGATAGACAGGGCTTTTCCGGTGCTGTTTTACTGCACCAGAGGAAGTGAGAGCCTGAGGGCAGCTGTGTGTTTTTCGCGGATGGGCTACCAGGCCTTCGACGTGGCAAACGGAATCCAGTATTACCGCGGACACAACCTGGAGAAACAGGATTTTCAGGCCTTTGAAGGGTAAAACACTGGACTTCAGCCATTGACAGGAGAAAGTGGTTAAATTAGAATAGAAAATGCAGATCCTTCATAGAAAAGTAAAGGGATTCAGTTACAGGGCAGCCCTGAAACAGGGGCAGCGCAGCACAGGAAAGATAAGAGGAGCGAATATTGGAACGATTTGAACTGATTGCCCCCTGCCATTTTGGCCTGGAGGCGGTTTTGAAAAAAGAAATTACAGATTTAGGCTATGAGATTACTCTGGTAGAGGATGGACGCGTTACTTTTGAGGGGGACGCGGAGGCAGTCGCCAGAGCCAATGTGTTTTTGAGAACGGCAGAGAGAGTTCTTTTGAAGGCAGGCAGCTTTACAGCTGTGACCTTTGATGAATTATTTGAAAAGACGAAGGCAATTCCCTGGGAACACTACATTCCAAGGGATGGAAAATGCTGGGTAACAAAGGCTTCTTCTATTAAAAGTAAGCTGTTCAGCCCGTCTGATATTCAGAGAATTATGAAAAAGGCCATTGTAAGACGTCTTCAGGATGCCTATGATTTAGGCCAGCAGCCTCTGCCGGAGACAGGAAGCGAATATCCGCTCAGAGTGTTCTTTTTTAAGGATCAGGTGACAGTGGGCATCGATACCAGCGGAGATTCCCTCCACAAGAGAGGATACAGAACCATGACCAGCAAGGCTCCGATTACAGAGACGCTGGCAGCGGCACTGATTCTGTTAACTCCCTGGAAAAAGGACAGAATTCTGGTAGATCCGTTCTGCGGAAGCGGAACTTTTCCTATTGAGGCGGCGATGATAGCGGCTAATATTGCCCCTGGAATGAACCGCTCTTTCCTGGCAGAGGGATGGAAAAATCTGGTTCCCAGGAAGCACTGGTACAATGCAGTGGATGAGGCTATGGAGCTGATGGATGACAGCGTCCAGGTGGATATCCAGGGATATGATGCAGACGGTGATATTATCCGGGCGGCCAGGGAGAATGCCGCCAGGGCAGGTGTGGATCATATGATCCATTTTCAGCAGCGTCCGGTAGCAGAACTGAGCCACCCGAAGAAGTACGGATTTATTATCACAAATCCGCCCTATGGTGAGCGAATTGAGGAAAAAAAGAATCTGCCGGAGCTGTACCGCCAGATAGGAGAGCGCTACCGGGATCTGGATGCCTGGTCCATGTACCTGATTACCTCCTACGAGGAAGCAGAGCGCTGGATTGGAAGAAAAGCCGATAAAAACAGGAAAATTTATAATGGAATGATGAAGACATATTTCTATCAGTTTCTGGGCCCGAAGCCTCCCAGAAGGCGGCCGGAAGAGAAGAATGAGGGATAATGAGGCGCAGACAGTTTATAATTCTGCTGACAGTGCTTGCGCTTTCCTTCTGCATCCTGAAATTTGGCAGCCGCCTGGCGGTGGAGGATGTGAGGGAAGGAGACACAGCAGGAAGCTATCCGGCAGAGTGGTATGAGATGGTATCCAGGGAAACCAATGAAAAAGGAATTAAGGTCGTGGTGGACGGGGAAGAAAAAAAGCTGAAGACACCTGTCAGGATGGCGGCTACAGGCAGTTTTCTCGTTCCGGAAAGCGAGCTTCGGGAATTGTTTTCCTGTTCAGCCCATACATATGATGAAACGATTCTGGTAATGGAAAAGGCAGGCAGAAGAGCAAGCATTGCCATAGGGGAAAGACAGATGACTCTTTGTCAGGACACAGACAGGGAGCATGAAGAGACAATTTCCCTGGACTATCCTCTTACTGTGAAGCAGGGGCAGCTGGCTGTACCTGCTGAGGGGCTGGCCCAGGCCTTCGATTATGAGATGAATTGGGAAGCAGAAGAGTCAGTCCTTTCTTTCACTTCCCGGAATCCTGAGGAACAGGTGCTTCCCAGGGCATATGATTACCGGACAGTAGGAAGAGCTCCAGAGGTAAAAAATCAGGGAAGCCTGGGAACCTGCTGGGCGTTTGCATCTCTGATGGCTCTGGAAAGCAGTCTTCTTCCAGAGCAGTCTTTTGATTTTTCAGAGGACCATATGTCGATTCGGAACAGCTTTCAGATGGATCAGAATGACGGAGGAGACTATACCATGTCTATGGCATACCTGCTGTCCTGGCAGGGGCCGGTACTGGAGGAGGAGGATCCATATGGGGACAGCTGGTCTCCGGAAGGCATTTCCCCGGCTCTTCACCTTCAGGAGATTCAGATTCTTCCGGAAAAGGATTACGAGGCGGTGAAGGAAGCAGTCTATTTTACAGGTGGAGTTCAAAGCTCCCTGTATACCTCCATGGCCGATGGAGAGGAAAGCTCTGACTACTATAATAAAGAAACAGGCGCTTACTGTTACACAGGGGACAGACGTCCCAACCACGATGTGGTGATTATCGGATGGGATGATGAATATTCCAAAGAGAATTTTCCGGTTCAGCCAGAGGGAGACGGAGCCTTTATCTGTGCAAACAGCTGGGGCGGGGCTTTTGGCGAACAGGGATATTTTTATGTATCCTATTATGACACAAATATTGGAATCCACAATATTGTATACAGCCGCGCCGATGCTGCAAATCATTACGATAAGATCTACCAGACAGATCTGTGCGGATGGGCAGGGCAGCTGGGTTATGGAAAGGAAGATGCCTTTTTTGCCAATATCTATCAGGCTGAGGAGGAAGAAGAGCTGTGGGCGGCAGGATTTTATGCCACCGATGAAAATACCCAGTATGAGGTATATGTGGTAAATGACGCAGCAGGAAGCGCGGATTTTGGCAGGAGGAGATCAGTGGCCAGAGGAAAACTGAAGCATGCAGGCTACTATACCATTGATTTTCCGAGACCAGTCAGTCTGAAGGCTGGAGAGCGCTTTGCAGTCATCGTGAATGTCAGGACACCTGGATCTGTTCACCCGGTAGCTATAGAGTACAACGCGCCTGATAAAAAGACAAAGGTGGATATAAGCGATGGAGAGGGATACATCAGCCTGCGTGGAACAGCCTGGGACCGGGTAGAGACAGAGCAGAGCTGCAATGTGTGCCTGAAGGCCTATACGAGACGGATGAAAGACAGATAGAGGGTCAGGGTGATAAAAGCCTCGAATACGCAATCGATAAGAAGAAGCAGACGAAAGCGCAGAATGCGCCAGACAGAAGCGCAAGATACAGGAGGAGAAGTATGGCAGAGAAATTAATATTTGCAACATCAAACCAGGGAAAGCTGAGGGAGATTCGCCGGATTCTGGGCGATTTAGGTATGGAAGTCATTTCTATGGCTGAGGCAGGCTTTCATGATGAAATAGAGGAGGACGGAACAACCTTTGCACAGAACGCGGCAATTAAAGCGAGAGCTGTGTGGAAACAGACAGGAGGGCTGGTTCTGGCAGACGATTCCGGTCTTGTGATTGATTATTTAAATGGAGAGCCAGGCGTTTATTCTGCCCGCTATATGGGAGACGCGCCCTATTCGGAAAAGAACAGAGCACTTATTCAGAGGATGGAGCAGGCAGAAGGGAAAGAGAGAAGCGCCCGCTTTGCCTGCGTCATTGCCGCCGTGCTGCCGGATGGAAGGGAAATTTCCACAGAAGGCTTTATGGAGGGACAGATTGCCTATGAGCCGGCAGGGGAGGGCGGATTTGGCTACGATCCAATCCTGTATCTTCCAGACTATGGAAAGACGTCTGCCGAGCTGACTATGGATGAGAAAAACAGAATCAGCCACAGGGGAAAGGCTTTGGAGCTGATGAAAGAGAAATTAAAGGAAGTATTTGGGGGAACAGAGAGATGAAGGTTTTAATTGTGAGTGATACCCACCGCCGCAATGGAAATTTACAGGAGGTGATTGAGCGGACTGCACCGTTTGACATGCTGATCCATCTGGGAGATGCAGAGGGAAGCGAAGATCTGATTACAGCCTGGTGCCTGGAGCAGAACCAGAATTGCCAGGTCCATATGATTTTGGGGAATAATGATTTCTTTTCCCGTCTGGATCGGGAGAAGGAGATTTCCATAGGATCGCACCGGGCTTTTTTAACCCATGGGCATTTTTACAGTGTATCTGTGGGAACAGAACGGTTAGAAGAGGAGGCAGGTTCCCGCGGTGTGGATATTGCCATGTTTGGACACACTCACAAACCTTACCTGGAGACAAGGAATGGACTGACTGTACTGAATCCGGGAAGTCTTTCTTTTCCGCGTCAGGATGGAAGAAGGCCTAGCTACATGATAATGGAGATAGAGGAATCAGGAGAGATTCAGTATCAGATCTGCTATCTTTAAGAAAATTTTAAAAAAAATTGAATTTTATCAGAGGAGACCCGGTGTCTCCTCTGAAGTTTTTGTATTAGGAAAACCACGCGATAGTCGCGTGGTTCTATAGAAGCTTTAG
>JAQERH010000058.1 GCA_027698105.1 Lachnospiraceae bacterium AM93-12TA | reverse complement strand
ATTTGATTATATCTTATTAGGTTGCCCTGTTACAATTTTAGTTTACCACAACAATATCAATACACAAAGAGGACGGAGGAAGTCCTTCCATATCGCACAAATAAGTTCTTCTAATCAAACGAGTTTCATCTTCAGAAAAACGAAGTTCACCAGTTTTGAGTTTTTCTTGTACTGTTTCCCAAGACCACCTCCAACCATTTGCAGGATGACGGATAACTTTTCCGCTCGGTGTGGTAATGTCGTATTGCAGATTTACTCTTAACCCTGGATTGTTTACAGGATTTCCATCAAACCAAGGGCCTTTGGGGTCATTATCTGGATTCTTGAAATGAGACCTCTTTTTAGGGTCATTTACAAAATTCGGTCTCCAATCAGGGCTCTTGGAGTAAACTAAAATATAATTGTGGTCTTCTGAAAAAGTGAGGGCATTGTTATTGCTGTTATCACTTGACCTCCAAACGATGTCACCAATAAAACAACGAGCACCAAATACTTCGTCACACAGCAGTTTTAGACTTGAATGTTCATTGTCATCAATTGAGATAAAAATTACACCATTTGATGCCAAAAGATTTCTCGCCAAGACAAGTCTTGGATACATCATAGACAGCCAGTTTGAATGGAATTTAGGGTTGGCAGAATTGTTTGGAACAAATCTAACATTACCATCTTCATCACGATATTCTATGCTCTCTTCATACTCTTCCGTAGTCATTCCAAATTGGTCGTTATAAACAAAGACATCTGTTCCTGTGTTGTAAGGAGGGTCAATGAAAATCATCTTGACAGCACCAAGATAACTCTCCTGCAAAAGTTTCAGCACTTCAAGGTTGTCGCCCTCGATGTAAAGATTCTCGGTGGAATCCCAGTTCACACTGTCTTCCTTGCAAGGACGAAGAGTCTTACGGATAGGTTTGTTTGCTTCCACAATGGCTGCCTTTTTGCCTACCCAAGTAAATTCGTATGCTTCGTTACCTTCAATCACATCACCAGAAAACATCTGCTTCAAAAGGTCAAAGTTAATTGCCTTTTTCGGTTTGCCATTTTCATCAACGGTCTCAGTAATGCAGTTGGGAAACAGTACACCTATTTTTTCTATGTTTTGAGCCGTCATATCGAGCGACTCCATTCTCATTTTTTCCATTAGTTTGTTCCTCCATTATCTGTTTTTAAACAGATTTTCAAATTCAAGAACTCGCTCTGCCTTTATCATTATACCAAGATTTATAGGTATACGAGTTACAGGTACAGGCACATTGGGTAAGTTTGCAAAATGCAAAACACCTTGTGCATTAAACTCGTGACCGCCATAAAGCACACCAAGCAAATATATTCTGTTGCCCATTGCAATTCCAGTAGGAATTGTGTATGTTCCTTGGTTCAATATAAACACAGGAGAACCGCTTGATCCGGGATAACATGCCATATCAAGCAGGGTTTCTTTTTTGCCTTGATAATCTTTTTTAGGGTGACTGGAAGTAATACCTCTACGAATAATCGGCTTGTGATTATAAGTATCGGATAAACCTATTGGATATCCAACCATTACTACATCTTCCATTGCCGAAAGTTCAGCTAAATTATCATGACTGGGAATTAGGTTAGTCTCCAAAGGAATATAAAAAACTTTTACACTATTCTTTTCTAATTCTGCTAATGCTTCTGCTAACAAAAGACAACACAAATCGACAGAACTATCTGGATGATGAATCCAAGAGTTTCCTTGATATGTCAACGAAAACGGTTGGGTATCAATAGGGTTTCCATTTTCATCTGCTCTGCAAAACTCAAAAACCGTCCTTACACTATTGGCAACGACATGGTTGTTTGTAATCAAAACAGGAATACAAGTATTATTTTCTTTATCTTGGCACAAATTTATAATAAATCCTGTACCACTTCCCGATGTTCCATTTGAATACTGACATCGTATTAAAACGGTAGAATATGTTATCATCTCTGATAAACTCATCTTATCCATTAGCTTATTCCTCCATTTTTCTATACTCACTAAGTTGGAAAATTGCCGCTTTAAGCACCTGAAAACAAATCATTGCTGTTTGTTTGTCAGGGTCAAATCGTTCTGCCATCTGTTGATATGGATGAATATAGTTTCTAAAATCTCGCACAACGTGACTGAATTTTTTTACATCCTGTCTTAGCATTCCAACTTCATACGCAACATCAATAAAATTATTCAATGACCAATCAGGAAACATTCTTACTTTCCCAGTATCTCTGTTTTTAGGAGCTGAATTGGCCTGATTGAAAATTTTAGGGTAATCAGATGCGATATTTAATAGAATGCCCTCAAGCATACTACCTATTAAAAATATTGCCGCAAGAGGAGCGTTGCTTCGTATACAAATCTCAACTTCATTTAGTCGAGATTTTACTATCTCGTTTACATTGGTATCAAGTTTAAGTGTATCAATATTAATATCAAAAGCAAGTTTAAGAAACTCCTCTTCCTTCAAGACTTCCATATACTTAGGGGATTCATCAATGATAACTTTTTCAAGTCGTTTAAAAGTAATAAGATCGTTTTCTCGGATCACAGACCATTTATCAAACGCCAAGTATTGATTAAAATCCGCAATCAAATCGTCTAACTCTGAGATTCTTCCCACATAATTCACAACAGCAAATGCATTTTTTATACATTTATCTAATTCAGGAGTTCCATTAATTTTATCAAGACGTTCGTCGGTATAAACCCATCTTGACGGAAATCCACCACCATAACTGTAACAGTCATTAAAACCCAAATTATTAAAAAACTCAACAAGTTTTGGGCCGGAACGATAATCTGCTGTTCCATCCCCATTAATGATTATACGAAGTTTTTCCAGTGTTGTTTTACATAGCTTCACTTTCTCACCTCACTGATTTGTTATTATATGGTTCTATTATATTTTTCTATTAGGTAGTTCACAAAAGCAGAGCATGAAATTAGCATGTACTTAGCATCTTCTGACGGAGCATTTTTGAAATCAATCCCACCGTGACGGATGCCGTTAGTATCAGAAGTGTACCCATACATTTTAGAGAATGCTTCTCGCAAAGCATTATGAATTACAACACCGCTGTCTTCCAGTTTTTTTAGCGCTGCACCAAGGGTAGCAGATGCACCTGTCATTCCTGTGATAATACAACACATTGCTTCCACAGCACTTATTGATTCCTTGATAGAATTCTCATAATCAGGGTTCTTTCTATCGGAATATAGCGAAAGTGCTTTTTTAATGTGTGTGTTTACAGAAACATACGGAGAACTGGATGCACGGTCAATGGATTCCAACTCTTTTTCATTGACAATGTTAATGAATTGGTCTTTGAAGAACCTGTATCCCGATTTCTCTTCTTCCAATATAGCATTTAAGGCATTTGGAACATTGTTCAACCATGCAAGTTCATCACAAGTTCCACCTTTTTCGTGACAGTCATACCTACAATGCTTACACTGCTCTCGTTTTGCCGCAAAAAACGATTCAATAATTTCATATGGCATATACCACGGCATATCGTCTCTTGACCTTAGTAATAAAGCATCAAGCACTCGCCAGTTTTTGACATCTGTTCCTTCATTGAGATAACCCAATTTATCAACAACGAAAATCAATTCATCGTGAATAAAGGGAGATGGGTTGCAATATTTATGTACCGCATTATATAGACGGTTTCTGAGAGAAGAATCCATATCATCTACTTGAATTGCTTTCTTCGTAACAAAACCGTGTCGTTCAGCGAATCCCATTACAACACCTCCAATTCTTTCTTTAATTTCTTTAACTCACTGTTCAGTTTCATCTGAACATTCAACTGTTTCTCTTTGCGAATTTTCGCTTGTAACATTTCTATCTGCTTTTTGAGATTCTTTATCTTTTCGTCTCTC
The DNA here is from genome assembly GCA_027698105.1 of Lachnospiraceae bacterium AM93-12TA. Taxonomy (GTDB): domain Bacteria; phylum Bacillota; class Clostridia; order Lachnospirales; family Lachnospiraceae; genus Otoolea. Next base: position 7,285 of record JAQERH010000058.1, on the reverse strand, counting down.
TCCACGACATCCTGCAAGGACTCGTTTCCGTTTGCCTGTAAGGAGTCTCCTGCAATCTGATAAACAAAGTTCTCATAAACGGCATCTACATTCAGACCTTCCAGTTTCAGAGGAAGTTCGTCCTCAGTCATCCAGTCGGTGTGATAATACTGGTTTACTTTGAAAGCAGTGTTGCCAGTGGATGCTTCTTTGTAAGCAGTCCATGCCTGATACTTGCCGTCATATTCCAGAAGGAAGACGATGTGATACGGAATTTCCTTATCAATCTGGCGAAGGACTGCTTCATCCAGAAGGTTGGTTTTGAGTTTCACTTCAAAGACTTCAATTTCCGTTACCGTGCTTCCTGCTGCAAGGTTCGTGGTAGAAGAAGCGATTTTGTTTCGCCAATAGATAACCTTTATCTGGTCAACAAAACACTTCTTCACCGTAGGTGTTACATTCAAGTTCTCATAGAACTTTTCTTTGGGTATTCTTTTATTAAAGTCTGTGGTCTTCGGTAGTCCTAACATATTGGTGTCCTCTCAATTAACCATAGAATTTCGTCTGCAACTCTTCGTTTTCTTTAATTCGCTCCAAAACCTAAGGTTGCAGGAAAAAGGTAATTTGAGGATTCGGCATAGATACCATATGTGTCTGACCTGCTGGCGAAATTACATTATAGTGTTGTAATTCAATAACCAATCCATCGTGCATAGGAAGCATCATTGTATGTGTCGGTTGCTGAATAAATGCATTGATTAAATCCACTTTCTCGCCATCTACTTTTTTCAGAAACTTCGTTTGAGCCTCTTTCAATTTCTTCAAATTATGTTTTTCGCTTATACTACCGTAGACCAGTTTGATAAGCAGGACAGCGAGAATGGAAACGGATGTAATAAATACAATACCTAATGCAAATCCGTATTTTGCCTTGAACTCAGTCATATATAGCATCTGAATTACACTATCGGGAGCAAACAGAAGAATACCACTTGCAATTGCGAGTGCTCCCAAAATATATATTGGCAATTTCAGGAAATCTAAAAATTCTTTCATACGCCCCTCCTTACTTCACAACAAGGAAGCAGATAAGTTCAAAGTCATCCAGACCAGACACAGCAGACATCAGTGCCGATGTGCCACCTGCCTTGAACAGACTATCAATATCGCTTTCTTCCTTGGTATCAATAATGGAAGTGATTGCATCAGACAGCAGAGAGGACATATCGCTCATATCTCTGCCATCCTTAGTTTCGTCATTGAACTTCTGATAAACTGTCTTGATAGGTTCGCTCTTGCCCCTACAAGACAATCTCATTGTGTCCAGAAGTTTCTTTGGATTCAGATAATCGCAAATAATTTCACCATCCACACCGATATAAACCATATAGAACGGATGGATGCGGTTCAGGTTATCAATATTGACACCATTGTTGCGGTTCTTCAAAACGAAAATTACACCTTCTGGCAGTTCATCGTTAGCAGGAACAACCGAGTGCAGACCAAACGGTTTCTTCTTCAAGTCATCGTGGTTCTTAATATATTCAAGCAGATCGAGACGGAACTCATTCAGCCCTAAGTCCATAATGGAGATTCCACCAGACATCTCTTCAATATCAACCACTTCATCCTGCAATTTTTTAAGTTGCTGTTTTCTGTATTCAAGGTCGCCCTTTTCCTCTGGGTTGATAAGGTCATCATCACCAGTGGAAGTCATAACAGAAATCTTCATTCTTGTCTCAACTCTCGCTTTGAGGTTGATATATTCGTCCAAATCCATATCGGGCCAGAAGTTAACCAACTGGATGCAGTTGTTCTTACTGCCAATACGGTCTACACGACCAAATCTCTGAATAATGCGAACAGGATTCCAGTGAATGTCATAGTTCACCAGATAGTCGCAGTCCTGCAAGTTTTGACCTTCGGAGATACAGTCAGTGGCAATCAGAATATCAATTTCCTGCTTTCTTCCTGGCATCAGAATGTCTCTGCCCTTGGATACAGGAGAAAAGCAAGTGAGGATGTTATTTAAAGTGCCTTTGAGTCCCTTGATTGTGGACTTGCCCTCTACACTACCAGTGATAAGGGCAGTGTCCAGACCGTATTTCTTCTTAACGAAGGTGCTGACATTCTCAAAGAGGTAGTCTGCCGTGTCGGAGAATGCGGAGAACACAAGAATCTTCTTGTTGCCCTCGTTAATAGGATTCTCAATCTTATCGGACAGCAACTGCAACAAGGTTTGCAATTTGGTATCGTGTGCAGGAGTGATGTCGGAGACCATCATAGTCACCAGGCTGAGAATTTCAGCATCTTTACGGATTGCATCTCGCCAACTTACATAGTCCATATCGGCAAGGTCAATCTTGACCTTATTGCCAACAGAGAAGAAGTCGGTGTTCTGGTCATCCACATCCCAGTCGGTATCAGCACTTGCTTCATACATATCAAGTTCAGCGACACCATATTTTTCAAATTTATCAATGGCTGCTATTGTTTTTTCAATCAGATCTTTGATTCTGCTCAGTGTGAGGGTGAAGGAGTAAACAGAACTCTCCAATCGTTTCAGAAGGTTCACACTCATAAGTCTGCGTATACCTTCTTCACGACCTCTCTGGGTCAGACTTGTGCCTTTGTTGTGCATCAGTGCCTGATACTTCGCCATTTTACTCGGGAAGATGTATGTAGACGGAGTGTAAATTTCCAAACCGAGCATCATCAACTCTTCGTAAATTTCGTTGTAGTTGATAGCACCAGTCAGGTCAGTCAGTTTCGGTCTCATGGAGATTGGTTTCAATCTCTCAGGGAATTTGCCGACCTGCTCAGTATTGTAATACTTCTCAATGTGTTTTCTGGAACGAGCAATGGTTATACTGTCCAGCACTTCAAAAAAGTCAAAGTCAAGTGTGCGAAGCAGGTTGTCAGTGGTTCTTTCGCTGACATCCATTTTGCTCCAAGCATTGAATGCTCTCTGTGCCTGACGGAAGATTTCATCAATGCTCTTGGTGGTATTGAGTTTGTTATCAATGTCGCCAGAGTTTCCTTCATAGGCGATTGCCAACTGGTTTCTCAAATCATAGAAACGGTTGTTTACAGGAGTTGCAGACAGCATCAGAACCTCGGTCTTAACACCTGCTTTGATAACTTTGTTCATCAGTTTGAGGTAACGGTTTTCCTTCTTGTCATCACCAGAAATCTCGCCACCGTTACGGAAGTTGTGAGATTCATCAATAACAACGAGGTCGTAGTTGCCCCAGTTCAATCTATCCAAATCCAGACCGTTGGATGTGCCGTGGTCTCTGGACAAGTCCGTATGGAACAGCACATCATATCTGAGACGGTCGTTGGCGATAGGATTGTTGATGTAATTGTCTTTATATGTATTCCAGTTCGCTGCCAACTTCTTCGGGCAGAGGACAAGAACATTCTTATTGCGGTTTTCGTAATATTTCACGACTGCAAGGGCAGTAAAGGTCTTACCGAGACCAACACTGTCTGCCAGAATGCAACCGTTGAATTTTTCCAGTTTATTGATGATAGCAAGGACTGCATCTCTCTGAAAGTCGTAAAGCATTCCCCAGATTTTGCTGTTCTTGAATCCAGTCGCTTCATTCGGAAGAACGTCCTCGGAGATGTCTTCAAGGAACTCGCTGAACACATTGAGCAGGGTGATAAAGTAAATCAGTTCGGGGGAATTCTCGTTATAAGCAGTCGCAATGTTTTCAATGACCACATCGGTAACATCCTGCAACTTGTCTTTGTCAGACCAGATTGCTTCAAAGGTTTTGAGGTATTCCTTGGTCACTGGATTTTCAAGACGATTCACAATGTTATAGGCATTGTTTCCTCGCTCACAACCGATGTCAACGGTTGTAAAACCACTTATAGGCATATAAGTATAGTCATCGTCCTGACCTTCAACGGTCATAAAACCACCCATATTCTCCCCAGTGGTATTGGACTTGAAAGTTGCCTTTCTGCGAATCCAATCAGCACATTCTTTGGCTATTGCCTTTTGGGTCATCTCATTGCGAAGTTTGATTTCAAATTCAGTTCCATACAAACTTTGTTCACGATTATGCTTGGGAATGTAGAACTCTCGCTTTTGCTTGGATTCCTTCTCAGTAACAAATGTGGGAGAAGTGAAAATAAAGCGAAGTTCGTCCACACCTTCCAACTGTTTCTTCAATTCATTGTAGGCATACATTGAGAAGCAGGCGGCAGCGATAGACACACGACTACCTCGTGTTATGGTCTCCGTCATATCATCTCGTACAATGTTTGTTACATTATCAAAAAATTTCATCTTATTTCCTCGTACAAACAATTAGTTTATCTATTAAAATATATTTTATAATACTGATTCATCTCAATAAGCAATTCTAAAATAGTCCAAATACGCTTTATATTTATCCTGTGCTGTCAGACAGGTATCTGTCAGGAAGCCTTTTTCGTTGTTCCACTCTTTCAAGCCACGGTAATAATACAGTTTCAGGCTATCTTCGATGATAAATGGAACGATATTGTATTTTAGACATTCCTTGAACATAATCAGTCTGCCTACACGGCCATTACCATCCTGGAACGGATGGATACGTTCAAACTTTACATGGAAGTCCAGAATATCTTCAAAGGTCTTTTCTTCCTTTGCATTGTATTTTGTCAGCAGGGCTTTCATTTTATCGGCAACTTCTTCTGGAAGTGCGGTATCCATACCACCGACTTCATTAGGCAATTTCTTGTAATCACCAACAACAAACCAATCTTTTCTGGAATCACTGGTTCCGTTTTTCAGAATCAGATGCAGTTCTTTAATGAATTTCTCTGTCAGTGCTGCCTTTGCGTTATCTATAATCATATCAATGCAACGGAAGTGATTTGCTGTTTCAATCACATCATCCACGTTCAGTACTTCATTTTCTACACCAATGGTATTGGTTTCAAAAATATATCTTGTCTGATCGTGTGTCAGGCGGCTGCCCTCGATATGGTTGGAATTGTATGTCAAATCAATCTGTGTTTTATGATAAATGCCACCGGAATATTTACTTGCTTTCTGATCCTGCAGAATATCCAACAAAGTAATCGGCTGTTCTTTTTTCTTGTTGGAACGCTCCGGTTTCTCTGCATTTTCAGGAATATTCCAAGTCTTGCCGGTAAGAAATGCGCCTGGCACACGCCCCTGGGCACAGTAGTTTCTGACGCTGCGCTCTGAAACATTCCATTTTTTTGCTATTTCAGTAACTGAAAGGTATCGCATCTGCTCTCCTCCGTTATAAATCAAATCTAAATTTACACTTTACTATGATATAGTATATCACATTATCGGCAAAATACCAAACATTTATCTGTTCTATTTTCTTTTGTTTTTGCCGATTCCGGTATCCTTTATCTCCACACCTCAACAAAAAAGGAGCTGTTGCAAAAGTAGATAAATGATCTACCGGAGCAACAGCTCCATTTTTATGTCCTAAAAACAGAAAACGGACTCCGAAGAGTCCGCAATCCATGGTATAATAAGATATGTCGAGTAAATTAAAATACCATAAGAATTATACCGAATTCGGCGAGCCTTATCAACTGGTTTTGCCATTAAATTTAGAAGGTTTGATTCCTGATGATGATTCTGTTCGACTGCTGAGCCACGAATTGGAGGATTTAGATTACAGCTTGCTGTATCAGGCTTACTCTGCCAAAGGCAGAAATCCGGCGGTTGACCCAAAGACCATGTTCAAGATTCTGACCTACGCGTATTCTCAAAATATTTATTCCTCAAGAAAGATAGAAAGCGCCTGTAAAAGGGATATCAACTTTATGTGGCTGCTGTCCGGGCAGAAAGCTCCTGATCACAGTACCATTGCCCGCTTTCGTACTGGCTTTTTGGCAGATGCCTGTGAAAATCTCTTTTACCAAATGGTAAAACGATTGGAAGATGCAGGAGAATTGTCAAAGGAAACGGTGTTTATTGATGGAACAAAGTTAGAAGCCTGTGCAAACAGATATACCTTTGTCTGGAAGAAGTCCGTTGGAAAATGGGAAGAAAAAATGTTCCATAAGATTCAGGAGTCTGTGCAGCTTCTAAACAGGGAATACCTGCAAACCTTTTCGATTTCACCAGACACAAGGACACAGGATTTGCAGGACATGGTTCTGTTTTTGGAAGAACGATGCCGAACAGAGAATACGGTTTTTGTGCATGGGCGCGGAAAACGGAAAAGCAGAAATCAACGGTATTTTGAACTGTTTCACAAATTCCTTGAGCGACAAACTCTTTATGACTGGCATACGGCAAGCTTTCAGGGAAGGAACAATTATTGTAAAACAGACCCTGATGCAACTTTTATGCACATGAAAGATGACCATATGAGAAATGCGCAGTTAAAGCCGGGATATAATGTACAGATCGCAGTAGACAGTGAATATATCGTGGCAGCAGATATTTTTCAGGATCGGAATGATGTCTGGACACTGGTTCCGTTTTTAAAGACAATGGAAAAGAACCTGGATTTCCGTTATCCAAGTGTGACTGCCGATTCCGGTTATGAAAGCGAAGAAGCGTATACTTATCTGAGAAGTGTAAAACAGAAACCATACATAAAACCACAAACTTATGAGAAATGGAAGAAGCGAAGCTTTAAACAGGACATTAGCAAACGGGAAAATATGGGATATGATGAAAAGATCGATACATACACCTGCCATGCTGGAAAATCGCTATCTCCTCTTTTTATGAAAAGGCAGAAAAGTAAGAGTGGCTATGAATCAGAAGTAACCGTTTATGAATGCGAAGATTGTACCGGCTGTCCCTATAAAGAAAAATGCACCAAAGCAAAAGGGAATAAACGGTTGTATATCTCAAAAAGTTTTTTGGAGAAGCGTCAGGAATCCTATGAAAATATCCTGAGTGAAACAGGAATTAAATACCGCATGAATCGCTCCATTCAAGTGGAAGGGGCATTTGGGGTTTTGAAAAATGATTATGAATTTCAAAGATTTCTGCTCCGTGGGAAAACTAAGGTAAAACTGGAGATTCTTTTGCTTTGTATGGGCTATAATATCAATAAACTACACGCAAAAATCCAAAAAGAGCGGCTGGGAAGTTATCTTTTTCCGGTCAAAGAAACTGCTTAAAAATACTAAAAACAGAAGCATTATTAAAGTACGCTAAAAATCCGGAAGAATTTCCAAACGAAAAGAATTCTCACCGGATTTTTCTATATATAGAGCGAGGAGACCGTTTCAAGTTTTGTGTAAATTCAAAAAACTGATATAAGATATGTCATTCGTTACTCTGGGCAGAGCCGATTTT
>JAQERH010000057.1 GCA_027698105.1 Lachnospiraceae bacterium AM93-12TA | reverse complement strand
GCGGATTCCGGACTTTCACCAGTTAGAGACGTGCGCCGCCGGGCGCACTGATAAAGCAGGCCGCAGCCCTGCGCTTTTCCCTGCGCTGGCTGCGGCCTGTCCGTATTAACAGGAACCACTTCCTGCATTTTTATGGAATTGCTTATTTGTCAAGATCCAGCAGATCCGGTTCGTCTTTTCTCCGTCTCTCTGTTTGTCTTGAAACAGTCTCCGGATTTCTGGAAGCAGGAGCTGCCGCTCTGCGCTGCGGACTGCGGGCGGCAGGACGGCTCTCTCTGGTACCTGTCCCCCTTCCTTCTGTTTCTCTGCGCGCTGAAGGCTGTCCCTGGGGACGTACAGATCTTTTGTCCTCTTCTCTGTAGCCAGGCTCCCTTACAGGACGCTGCTGTCTTCTTTCCTCCTGGAAGTGTCCTCCGTTTTTAGAAATCGGACGTTCCCGATCCGGTCTTTGTGTCCCCTCCGGTCTGTGACCTGTACCTCTCTGGGATACAGGACGGCTGGAGGACTGGCCTCTCTCCGGCCGTTCTGCCGTTTCGCGCCTCTCTGGCCGTTCCCCGCTGCGATCCGTTCTCACTTCTCTCGGGCGGTTCTTTCCGGCAGCAGGCGATGCCGAAACATCGGGCTGGCGTCTGCTTCCTCCAGAATTCGGCATTCCCTGGCTGTGGGAATGATCGGTTCCATTTCCGCCTGACTTTTTCTTCAAAAGGACAATCACCATAATGAGAAGAATCACGCATACCACACCTAATGCTATAATAATGACAAGGCGCAGGCGGTACAGCTGGTTCATATTGTTATATTCCTGAATAAAAGCCTCAACCTCCTCGTCAGAGTAGGAGCTCTTCAAAGCAGGATCTGCAAAATATCTCTGGATCGTCTTCTCACCGATATCGTAGCGGTACAGTCCCTTTTCTCCGTTTTCATTCATTCCGTAGACAACACAGTATCTCTGCTCTGTATCGCTTTCCCACACCCAGCCTTCTACCTTATAATCGCCGTTCAGCTGAATGGTTGTCTCTGCAAATCCTTCCGGAACCTCCGAAGCTTCTTCGGCCGGAAGCACTGTAATGTTCTTTTCGCTTACATGAATATTGGCATAGCGGGTAAACTCTCCTGATTCCGCATCATAGAACCAGAATCCCTCTCCCCCTGCCGAATCCTGCAGGTAGAGAATCGTCAGGCCGTTATTTTCACCGCCCATAATGTCCTGCTCTTGATAAGCCACTGTGGATGTCGTAAAGCCTGCCGGCAGCAGAGACTGATCAAAGGAAGCTGCAACCAGATACTCCTCCCCCTCTATCTCTGCCTTCAGCTCTCCCATCACTGCTGGCTGCGTCTCCTCTGTGCCGCTTTCAGAAGGAGCCTCTGTCTCCCCGGATGCTGCCCGTGTCACCGTAATGGTATAGCTTTTTACTGTCTTCCCATCCTCTGCCGTCACTTTGCAGACTACTTTATTCTCTCCCGGCTGCAGATTGCTGTCGCCTGAAACCACCAGTTTCGCCTTCGGATCTTTTCTCTCTGCGCTGACTGCAATTTTGCTCACATCTGCCCCTACGCTTGCTGTGTAGGAAGTCACATCCGGAGAAAAGGCTGGAGAAATGCCTCCCGGAGAAACCTTCAGAGAGGTAAGAGAAGCCTCGCTTGAATACGTAGCAGGCGCCTGAACCTGCACAGAAGAGCTTCCAGAATGACTTACTGTCATAGCCTGCATATCTGAATCATAAAATTCTGAACTGCTGACGCTGATCTTCGTGCTTCCCGCCTGTACCGCCTTAAATTTCAGACTGAAATCAAAGCTCTTTGTACTGGCAGAATCCATTGTCCCTACCAGGCGGACAGTTCCCGCCCCGCCATTGGCATTATTTCCGCTGACAAACTCTATCACGGCTGGATCGTAAGAAAGGACAATATCAGCGCCTCCCAGATTTCCGTCTGATGTGGCAGCCTTTACTGTTACAGTAAATTCGGTTCCCACCTGAGGTTTCGGATCATTGAAAGTAATCTTTGCTGTCGCGGCAAAAGCTATCTCCGCCTGAAATGGCGCCAAAGCCATCATAAACGCCGCGGCCATGCATATGAAAAAGTTTCTGATTGTTCTGTTCATGGATTCTCCCGTCTGTTTCTGATAATATTCTGCTTCATGCTGTGACTGGCACTGTGCTGCTACTTCAGCTTTTCAATCCCAAGCACATCTCTCTGCATGGCAAGAATGTCTGTAATATCAATTCTGCCGTTTCCGTTCACATCAGAGGCTGTTTTAAATTCCCCCTTCAGGGAACCCAGCCCCAAAATATGACGCTGGGCATTTAAAATATCAAGTACGTTCACCTTTCCGTCTCCCGTATTATCGCCCCGAACGATAATGGTCTGCTTTAAAGCAGCATCTCCATTTGAGTCATAAGCCTGGGCCAGGTATCCTGTTGCGGCATTTCCTGCTGCCTCTTTGCCGGAAGAAGTATAAATCTTCACTATAGAGCCTGCACCCTCCGACTGCATCTGCGCCGCCAGAGCCTGAACGCTGGTTCCAGCTGCCGCCATCCTGGTTCCACTGCTTCCGCCTGAATTCTGGCTTTGATTTCCAGAATCCGGACTTTGAATCGTGCCATTCTGCTCCTCTGTCCCAAAGCCCTCTACGCTTCCGTCCGGCGCTACAGGCCCCGGAACCGCATTTCCAGAACCTGGAGCACTGTTTCCGGAACTGCCTGTCTGAGAATTACCTGGCTGAGAGCTGCCTGGAGGCCCTACAATTTCCACTGTTGTGTCTCCGCCAGGGCCAGAACCACCTCCAGGACCTGCGGTTCCTCCAGGCGTTATACCTCCTCCGACAGACTCTGAGTAGGTAGGACCATTGTCCTGTCTCACTACATGGATCACATAATTTCTCACATGACCGTTTTCAGCCTTTACAGCTATAGTAATGTCATTATTTCCACTCTGCAGATTGATTGTTCCTGTACCGCTGACGCTGGCCTTGGAATCAATGGCAGCTGCAGATATTGTGACGCTGCTGACAGACGGATCGACAATCAGGTCATACGATTCTGTATCCCGGTTAAAACTTGGAGTCAGGGCAAAACCGTCGACGCCAAGACCTGACAGCTTATTATTCGGACTTCCATCTAAGGTAGGCTGTGCACACGGTCCATCCGGCATGTTTTTAAATACAGGAATGGAAAATTCCAGAGCCGTATTTTTCAGAGAGCTGATTTTTGCCAGCTCTGCTCCTTCAGAAGCTGCTGCCTGGATATTCGTCATATACTGGTGGGTGTAGGGATTGCTTCCCTGCACGTTGAATTTCTTCAAATAGAGGGTATTCTGTCCGCGGCCAGGATAATTATCCCCGTACCACTTAGCGCCTCCAATAATGGATTTCTCCCGGCTGTTCCAGGGTCTTTCATAGGAACCGGACTGAGATGCCCACCAAAGACCTCTGGTCACGGCATTCATGGAGCCTGACTGATATGCTTCTATGTTGAAAAAATTATAGTAACCTGTATATCCTGAAACCGTTCCTGATATACTTCTGCCCGTTCCCTGCTTTCCCTGCTCTACCAGAATCATAGATGCTAATATGTAGGGATTCACGCCTGACTGGGCAGCTGCATCCATGAGAATATCCACATAAAGTCTCCCCTCGGAGCTGGTGCTGCTTCCATTGCCCGGCTGCTGTTCTGTTCCGGAATCTGAGCCCGGAGCAGAATTTTCGCTGCCCATGCCTGGGCCGTAGGAGAAAACAGTGTCTACCAGATGACTGGAAACAGACAATCCCTCTCCATCTGCATGGGCATACCTTCTCGGCACATCCAGGGAAGCTCCAGGGCCTCCTGTCTGTCCCGGAGCGATTTCTCCTCCATCAGGGCTTCCACCCCCCGGCACACTGCCGGTCCCGGAGGAGCTGCCATTCTGACCTGAAGGACTGTCCGGGCCACTTGAACTGCCGGAACTGCCCCGGCTGCCGGACGCGCCTCCAGCAGGAGCTGTTCCGCTCAGGAAGGTCCCCTCTACCATCGTTACCAGTCCCTCTCTCGTATGGATCGCCGGATCATAGGACTGATTCATAAACTGATAAATATAGGTCTCATTCAGAAAATTTCTAGGATCCATATAGTAGCTGATAATATCCCTGGATGCTGCCACCCAGGAGCTTCCGTCAAATCCAGGCCACGTTCCCGTTGCCCAGTCATAAGCTCCGTCTTCTGTGGATTTCCAGGAAGAAATACTGCTTCTGGCTACCAGGTTTCTCGTTATCTTACTTTCCTCTTTTACAGCCGTATTCCAGTCAAGACCTGTCTGCAGGGCTGTAAACTTCCACTTCGGATATTTAGAGTGCAGTTCTCGTAAGCCCTGCTTATAGCTTTCAGGAAATCCCTGCTGTGTCATATAAGCCTCAAAATCCCTGTCCGATGCAATATTCTGGGAAGCCAGCTTTACATAATGGCTGGATACATATCCTGTTTTCTGGGCTCCTCCGCTTCCTGTGAAACGAATTTTATACCAGAGCACGCCGTCAGAAGCAGTATCCTCTCCCACCACTGTCACCGCCGTACCGTTGGCCAGACGGGCAATCGATGCGTTTCCTGTTCCCGGTCCGCTTCTGACATTCAGGCTGGAAGCGATAATCGTTCCCTGCTTCTCTGTATAGGCAAAGGTTTTAAGGGAAAAGGACGGATCCAGAACACTGATGCAGGTTCCAAAGGCCAGTACACAGCTCAGAAGAAACGCCATTCCCTTTTTGTATATTGATTTTCTCATCTGTCTATCTCCTATTTTGGCAATATCTTCATTATAATGACAAGAGCCGTTCTATGTCAACCAATTTCAGAAATGGCGGTTCTATCTGAGAAGATTTCAAGAGAAAGAAGAAAACAGACCAGACGCAAGGTTTATTTTCTGCATCTGGTCTGTCTTCTTAATTTTTATACTGGATATGCCTTATTTGTTCTGTCGGCTGCCTTTGGATCGATTCCTGTCTTCTGCGCCTCTCTGTATTCAAAGAATTCCTTTGCGACCTGAGGGAACAGAGCATAGGTGAGAATATCCTCATCCTGTGTCCTCCACTGAGACATCTCTGCTTCCAGCTTTTTAAGCTGCGGCTCGATTAAATCAGCCGGACGGCAGGTGATGGGCTCTGCGTTTCCGATAGCCTTCTTCTGAACCTCTGGATTAAACGGCTTTACTGTCTGTCCAAACTCACCCATTAAAAGTTTCTTGGACTCCTTCGTAAACATCTTGTATCTCTGTCCCATCAGTACATTTAATACAGCCTGGGTTCCCACAATCTGGGAAGACGGAGTTACAAGCGGCGGCTCTCCAAAGTCCTTACGCACTCTTGGAATCTCCTGAAGCACGTCGTAATATTTGTCCTCTGCGTGAGCTTCCTTTAACTGGGAAACCAGGTTGGACAGCATACCTCCCGGAACCTGGTAACGCAGCGTATTGATGTCAACGCCCAGAACCTTTGTATTCATCAGACCGCTCTTTAAAGCTTCCTCTCTCATCGGACGGAAATAGTCTGCGATCTCTGCCAGCACTTCCTTATTCAGTCCTGTATCAAACGGAGTACCGCTGAAGGTTTCTGCCATCACCTCAGTAGCAGGCTGGCTGGTTCCCAGGGCAAATGGTGAAATTGCTGTATCTATAATATCGCAGCCAGCCTCCACTGCCTTTAAATAGGTCATGGACGCTACACCGGATGTATAATGAGTATGCAGGTCAATCGGAAGGCTGGTAGATTCCTTCAGAGCTGTTACCAGCTCCTCTGCTGCATATGGCGTTAAGAGTCCTGCCATATCCTTAATGCAGAGAGAATCTGCTCCCATATCCTCGATTTCCTTGGCAATGTTCTTCCAGTAATCAAGGGTATAGGCATCTCCCAGCGTATAGGAAAGAGCAATCTGTGCATGTCCCTTTTCCTTATTGGCAGCCTTTACCGCTGTCTTTAAGTTTCTGATATCATTTAAACAGTCAAAAATACGGATAATGTCGATTCCGTTTGCAATGGATTTCTGTACAAAATATTCTACTACATCATCTGCATAGTGATTATATCCGAGAATATTCTGTCCTCTGAACAGCATCTGAAGCTTTGTGTTTTTGAAGCCGTCTCTTAACTTTCTCAGTCTCTCCCACGGATCCTCTTTTAAGAAACGCAGGGAAGCATCAAAAGTAGCTCCGCCCCAGCACTCCACCGCATGGTAGCCTGCTTTATCCATCTTATCAATAATCGGAAGCATCTGCTCCGTTGTCATTCTCGTTGCGATCAAAGACTGATGAGCGTCACGCAGAACGGTTTCCACAATCTTAACCGGCTTTTTTTCTATCTTTGCCATGATCATTTCCCTCCTCTAATTTTTACTGGATTCCAAAGATCGCCATGAAGGTTCCCGCTGCTACGGCAGTACCGATTACTCCCGCTACATTCGGTCCCATAGCGTGCATCAGCAGGAAGTTGGTCGGATCTGCCTCAGCTCCTACCTTCTGAGATACGCGGGCAGCCATGGGAACGGCTGATACGCCAGCTGAACCGATTAATGGATTTACTCTTCCATGAGTCGCCTTGCACATAATCTTTCCAAATAAAACTCCTGCTGTCGTTCCGAAGGCAAAGGCTACCAGTCCCAGAACAACAATCTTGATTGTATCCAGGTTTAAGAATGCCTCTGCGCTTGTGGTAGCTCCTACAGAGGTTCCCAGGAAGATAACTACAATGTACATTAACGCATTGGAAGCAGTCTCTGTCAGCTGTTTTACCACACCGCACTCTCTGAACAGGTTTCCGAGCATCAGCATGCCTACCAGTGGAGCTGTTGTAGGAAGAATCAGACATACTACTACTGTTACGACAATAGGGAACAGAATCTTCTCTAATTTAGAAACTGGACGGAGCTGCTCCATCTTAATCTTTCTCTCCTCCTCTGTAGTGAAGAGCTTCATAATCGGCGGCTGGATGATCGGTACCAGAGCCATGTAAGAATACGCAGCAACGGCAATCGGTCCCATGAGACCTGTCTGACCCAGTTTTCCTGCTAAGAAAATAGAAGTAGGTCCATCGGCTCCTCCGATAATGGAGATAGCTGCAGCAGCCTTATCATTGAATCCCATAAAAATTGCCAGGAAGTAGGCGGCATAAATACCAAACTGAGCCGCAGCTCCCAGAAGAAAGCTGGACGGATTAGCAATCAGAGGACCAAAGTCCGTCATCGCACCTACTCCCATGAAAATCAGGGAAGGCAGGATACTCCACTCATCTAAGAGGTAGAAATAATGAAGAAGTCCTCCTACGCCATTGGATGAGTCCTCAATCGACCTCATAATATCAGGATAGATATTTACAAGCAGCATACCGAAGGAAATCGGAACTAACAGAAGCGGCTCAAATCCTTTTTTAATAGCCAGAAAAAGGAATACAAACGCCACTAAAATCATGACCAGGTTTCCAAAAGTTAAATTAAAGAATGCTGTCTGATGAAGAAGATTGGACAATGTTGATGTTATATATTCCATGTTTATCCCTCCAAACGGATATGAGCATTCATTAGTTTAAAGTAGCAAGTGTTGCGCCTGGCTCTACCATCTCACCTACTGATACGTTAACGCTTGCAACGGTTCCATCCTCCGGAGCTACAATCTCATTCTCCATCTTCATAGCCTCAAGAATCAGAATTACCTGTCCTTTCTTTACAGCTGTGCCTACAGATGTCTTAACACCAAGAATTTTACCAGGCATTGGAGCGCTTACTGTAATGGAACCTGCTGCCGGAGCTGCTGGAGCTGCCGGGGCTGGAGCCGGGGCTGGTGCTGCTGGTTTTACAGGTGCTGGTGCCGGTGCTGCTGGTTTTACAGGAGCCGGGGCCGGGGCTGCCGGTTTTGCCGGAGCTGCCGGGGCAGAAGCCTTTCCTGTAAAGCCCTCCTCCACAGTTACTTCATAAACATTTCCATTTACTGTAATTGTATAATTTTTCATGATTCTTTCCTCCTGATTTATTCTTTTTCGTTAAGATCTCTTCCAATTAGAGCCTGATTTTCTGCGGATAGAGCGGACAACCAGACCTTCTACGGGAACTTTCTGGGCAGCTGAAATAGCGGCTGTGATAACTGCCACCAATTCCAGATCATCCACCAGATTCTCCTCGCAGGCCTCCTCAGGTTCTGCAGGAACTGGTTCCGGCTCTGCTGGTTTCACAGGGGCCGGTTCTGGCTCTGCCGGTTTTACTGGTGCCGGAGCTGGGGCTACCGGTTTTGCCGGGGCTGCTTCCTTGACAGTCTTATCCTCTTTCTTCGTTCCCCAGCTGTTTACCATCTTCAGGCGGCTGATAATAAAGCTGATGAAAAGCAGAACCACAAATACTGTTCCCATACCCATAAGCATATTTAAAGAAGCTTTTCCTAACTTCTCTCCTATGGAATAATCAGGAGTAAATGTCATCTCTGTTACAGTCAGGACGCTTCCGCCATAACCATCGTCTTCTGCCTCGGCAGTCAGAACAAACTCCATTGTTCTCTGCTCATAAACAGCAGTCATTTCTACCTGATATGTGTCTTCACCTTCCGCCTGTACTGTAACAGCCGGTTCTCCCGTCTTCTCGTCGGTCTGAATCAGGGGAGCACCCATCTCATCTACCTGAAGGCTTCCCAGATCCTCTTTTACAGATTTCCAGGAGGTCAGAGCTGTGGAAATTACAGTATTCTCTGCTTTTTCAGCCTGCTTAAGCTGTTCCTCCAGTTCCTCATCACTGTAAGCTGCAAACGTAGCCAGATACTGTCTGGAACCATTGATCAGAGTCTCCTTCATCTCGGCCGTAACCTCTTCTGAACCGGCGTCCTCTGTTTTCGCACAGCCGGACAGAACAAAGAAGCAGGTTATCATGGATAACAGGAGAAGCAGCCGTTTTATATTCTGTTTCATATATTGTCACCTCGCCTTAGACTGTGCCATGCTTCTTGGATGGACGTCCCTCTCTTTTTGTGAATAACATCTCAAATGCGGCGATCACGCGCTGTCTCGTCTCGTCTGCCTTGATAATATCGTCCACATATCCTCTTCCTGCCGCTGCTGCCGCACTGGACTGAAGTGTCTCATATTCTGCTGCCTTTTCAGAAATCAGAGCTGCCGCTTTATCGGAAGCATTAATTTCTTCTGCATACATAATTTTCACTGCTGCCGCTGCGTCCATCATGCCGATTTTGGCATCCGGCCATGCATATACGATATCTGCTCCAACAGACTTGCTGTTCATGGTAACATAGGCGCTTCCGTAAGCCTCTCCAATCACAACCGTCACTTTCGGCACATCTGCATTGGCAAACGCATAGGTCAGACGTCCTGCTGCCTTTGCAATTCTTCGTTCTGTACACTTGGACTGCTTGTAGCCCTTTACGTTTACCAGAGTCAGAACAGGAATATTAAATGCATCACAGAAATTTACAAATTCTGCGGCCTTATCACAGCCTCTTGCCCCAAGAACCGGCTCATATTCTGCCGTCTTCTCATTCTCCTCATTTAATACTTCCGTGCGGTTGGCAACACAGCCTACTGTCATACCATTTAAACGGATGAATCCAGTTACCATCTCCGGGCCATACTGTTCCTTTACTTCAAAGAAGAAGCCATTGTCAGAGATCATGGACAGTGCTTTTCCTGTGTCTCCTCTGAAACCTTCAATATTTTCACAGAGGCGGTTTAAATCATCTGTACACTCGTCATAAGACATATCGTCCTCATTGTTAGAAGGAAGGACTGATACGAGAGTACGAATCTTTAAAAGAATCTCTTCCTCGCTTCCCACTCCGTCAGCCAGTCCTGACTCACTGCTCTGGAAATCTGCAGAAGCAGTGTCACACTTTTTCTCATCATTTCCTGCTAACGCGTTTGGTGAATTAACAAACAGCTTTGCCTTCTCTTCCATGAACACAAAATCTGCAATAGCAGAAGACACTGCCATACCGCCTCCGCAGTTTCCAAATACTGCACAAATCTGCGGAATTACGCCGGAAGCCATGGTCTGATTCAGATACATCTGTCCAAATCCGTCCAGCGCGTCTGTCGCTTCCTGAAGTCTTAAACCAGAGCAGTCTACCAGGCCAATTACAGGAGCTCCCATTTTCATAGCCATCCGGTATACATTTGAAATTTTCTTCGCATGCATCTCGCCTACGGAACCTCCCATCACAGAAGCATCCTGGCTGTATACATACACAAGATTCCCCTCAATCGTGCCGTAACCGGTGATTACGCCGTCAGCGCCGGTATTCTGCGCCGCCATGTTAAAGTCAGTGCTTCTCGCCTTTACATAAGCGCCAACTTCAACAAAACTGTTATCATCAAGTAAAGCTTCAATTCTTTTACCTGCTGATGTTTTCGCTGAATTACTCATTTTGCAGTCCTCCATTTGAATTAGTTTGACTTGGTATGCTTTCGTAAAAGAGATGGTTTACTTTGCAGTCCCAATTTTGCCTAGTTTATATTGTATATGTTTATCACACAAATTGCAAGTTTTATTGTAGAAAACGATCCAATTTTCACACAATCATAATCTCTGTTTTATAATGGAAATTTTCCGCAGATCTGGCGGATTCTTTTTTAGAAATATCCTTTCCCCAAACGGCTCATACTAAGAGCAGACGGATTTCAGAACAGACAGCATTCTGTGCCGGAAACCGCCTGATATTCAAAAACAGAAAGGAAGTGTATCTCTATGACCACAGTAAATGACGACCCGCTGAATCTCAGCAGCCCCTGCCGTCTGGATCTGGCCATTGCTTCAGTACCCAGGCAGCCCTGGGAGGAGCCGCAGGATCCGGAAACTGCTCTCTTACATGGATGCCTGTTCCCTTCCCTGGATATGCCTTTTTTTGCAGGAGGTGACGCCTATGTTCAGTAAACCAGAAATTCCGGTCCGTTCAGCCCTCCTTCACGAAATTGACAAGGTCAGCTTCGCGGTCAATGACTTGACGCTCTATCTGGATACTCACCCTGAGTGCACAGAAGGGCTTCTCCGCTTCCAAAAAGAAGCTGCAAAAAGAAAAGAGCTGATGAAGACATACGCGGAAGCCTACGGCCCTCTGACAGCAGACTGTATCTGTGATCTGAAAAAAGCAGAGCACTGGCAGCTTCAGGACGGCCCTGCACCCTGGGAAGGAGGTATCATCTAAATGTGGATCTACGAAAAACGTCTTCAGTTCCCAGTAAACATTAAAACGACCTGCCCAAAAACTGCCCAGCTGATAATCAGCCAGTTTGGCGGGCCTGACGGAGAACTGGCTGCTTCCATGCGCTATCTTTCCCAGCGATATTCCATGCCATGCCGAAGCATCGGCGGTCTTCTGACTGATATCGGAACAGAGGAACTGGCCCACCTGGAAATTATCTGCTCTATTATCTTTCAGCTTACCAGAAATATGAAGCCGGAAGATGCAAAAACAGCTGGTTTCGATGCCTATTATATTGACCACACCACAGGAATCTGGCCCCAGGCAGCCGGAGGTATCCCCTTTAACGCCTGTGAATTCCAGAGTAAAGGAGATGCTCTTACCGATTTAACGGAAGATCTGGCTGCAGAACAGAAAGCCAGAACCACCTACGACAACCTGCTGCGGATCATTACAGATCCTGATGTAAAAGCTCCTTTGAGATTTCTCCGTGCCAGGGAGATCGTCCATTTCCAGCGGTTTGGCGAAGCTCTGGAACACCTGAAGGATTCCCTGGACAGAAAAAACTACTATTATTTTAACCCAGAATTTGACAAACAATTCATGAAAACAGAGTTTTAGCCTGAAAATCGAGTAGGAGGCGGTGATTAACCGCCGTCCTCTCACACCACCGTGCGT
>JAQERH010000056.1 GCA_027698105.1 Lachnospiraceae bacterium AM93-12TA | reverse complement strand
GCGGATTCCGGACTTTCACCAGTTAGAGACGTGCGCCGCCGGGCGCACTGACAGAAAAGCCGCTGACAACATGTACAGCGGCTTCCCTGCTTTCCTTCATAGCTTCTTTTATAAAACTGTCTTTATTTGGCAGCCTCGTCATTTTCTCCAATCTCTACCAGAGATTTTACAAGACCTGCAATTCCCTGAATTTCTGATGGAATAATGATCTTTGTAGCCTTTCCATCAGCAGCCTTGGCAAATGCCTCCAGACTCTTCAGCTGGAGAACTGCATTGTCTGCACCTGCTTCCTTGATGAAGCGGATACCGTCGGCGTTAGCCTGCTGAACTTTTAAGATAGCCTCGGCACGGCCCTCTGCCTCCTTGATCATCTTCTGCTTTTCAGCCTCGGCACGGAGAATAGCAGCTTCCTTCTCAGCCTCTGCCTCCAGAATCGCAGATGCCTTCTGTCCCTCTGCTACCAGGACAGTCGATTTCTTCTCACCCTCGGCACGGAGAATAGCCTCTCTTCGTTCACGCTCTGCTTTCATCTGCTTCTCCATGGCGTCCTGAATCGCTGCAGGAGGAATAATGTTCTTTAATTCCACACGATTTACCTTAATTCCCCACGGATCAGTAGCTACATCGAGAGCAGCTCTCATCTTCGTGTTAATCGTCTCTCTGGATGTTAAGGTCTGATCAAGCTCCAGATCTCCGATAATGTTTCTCAGCGTAGTCGCAGTCAGGTTTTCAATGGCCATAATTGGATTTTCCACACCATAGGCGAACAGCTTCGGATCTGTAATCTGGAAGAATACAACTGTGTCGATCTTCATGGTTACGTTATCCTTGGTAATTACCGGCTGCGGCGGAAAATCCACCACCTGCTCTTTTAAAATAATTCTCTTCGCTACACGGTCAACAAAAGGCATTTTAAAATGTACACCTACAGACCAGGTATCCAGATAGGCTCCCAGCCTCTCCACAACAACTGCCTGGGCCTGAGGAACGATCTTAATGCAGGAAAGCAGCACTAAAAGTGCCACCACTGCAAGCACTAAAAACAATATAAACATACTATTTTTCCTCCCTTATTTTTCTTACAATCAGCTTCACACCCTGAATTTCCAGAATCTCAGCCAGAGCTCCTGTCTCAATCACAGATCCGTCTGCAGAACGCGCAGTCCATTCGCGGCCGTCCAGCACAGCGGTTCCTGCTGCTTTGTCATTATCCACTTCTTCTGTGATCGTTGCCTTTCTTCCTATCAGCTCATCTACATTGGTCTTTACCGTCTTTTTGTTGACATACCGCAGAGCAATAGGCCTTGTAAAAAAGAACAGCACACAGGATACAGTAAAGAATGCCGCCAGCTGTCCATATTTTCCCACTCCTGCCAGAGTAAGAAAAAATGAAGTCAGCGCGCCTATGGCAAACCATATGGTGCACAGCGACATGGTTACAGCCTCAATTCCTACCAATATTACGAAAGCTGCCAGCCAGATAATCCGCTCCAAATCTGCGCCTCCTTTCTCTGAACCGTTTTTCTGTATCTATCTGTTATTATATACTTTTTTATGACTTTATTCAATCAATGTCAGAAAATTGTAAGTTTTTTAAGAATTTCTCCTCTGTCTCGCCGTCTCGTACATCAGGATAGAGGCCGCCACAGCCGCATTCAGTGACTCTACTTTTCCCAGCATGGGAATTCTGATATAGCAGTCTGCCATATCCGCAGTTTCACTGCTCAGACCGTTGGCCTCGTTTCCAATCAGAAATCCCGTGTTTCCCCTGTAGTCCTCCTCATCATAACTTCTCTTCCCTTTCAGGTGGGCTGCAAACAGACGGACGCCTGCCTTCTTTACCTGCCTGATTGTTTCATGCAAATCGTCTGTGTAGAGAAACGGCACACGGTAAATAGAGCCCATGGTGGATCGGATTACCTTTGGATTATAAATATCTGCCGTAGTGCGGTTCATAATAACGCCTGTCACTCCAGCGCCTTCTCCGGCTCTTAAAATCGTTCCCAGATTTCCCGGATCCTGGATCGTCTCCAACACAGCCAGATGCATCTGCTCTCTGCCTAACATATCAGAGAGCTGATAGGAAAACTGGCGGCACAGAGCTAGGATTCCCTGAGGTGTCTGCGTATCTGACATGACCCGCATTACCTCATCTGTCACCGTCTCATACCGGCAGCCGGATAAAAGCGCCTCGGCCCGTTCCCCCTGCTGCCTTAAAAAGCTCTCAGATACATAGACTCTGTCAAGCCGCTCTCTGGGAAGCTCGGAAAACATCTTCTCCCCCTCTACCAGAAACAGTCCGCTCTCTCTTCTGGCCTTGGCTCTCTTTGCCAGAGCGCTGACCTGCTTCACCTGTGAATTTGACGTGCTGGTAATCATGATAACGCCTCCAGTTCTTCCAGCCACAGACGGCTGACTGCGTCGCTTGGCATTCTCAGATCTCCTCTGGGTGAAACGGCTGCAGAGCCTACCTTGGGTCCGTCCGGCAGACAGGAACGCTTAAACTGCTGATTGAAAAATCTTCTGTAAAATACCTTCAGCCACTTGAGAATCGTCTCGCTGCTGTATTCTCCCTGGAAGGCGTAAAGAGCCAGGCGGTAAATTTTTCCCGGATGATAACCGAATCTTAATACATAGTAGAGGAAGAAGTCGTGCAGTTCATACGGGCCTACCAGATCCTCTGTCTTCTGGGCAATTGTTCCATTGTCCTCCGGCGGAAGCAGCTCAGGGCTTACTGGAGTGTCAAGAATATCAAGCAGCACTGCTTTCAGTTCCTCCTCGCTGCAGGTGTCTGCGTAATAGCGGACCAGATGGCGAACCAGCGTTTTGGGCACAGAAGCGTTTACACCATACATGGACATATGATCTCCGTTATAAGTAGCCCAGCCTAAAGCCAGCTCCGACATGTCACCTGTTCCGATTACCATGCCTCCTGTCTGATTGGCAATATCCATGAGAACCTGGGTTCTCTCTCTGGCCTGGGAGTTTTCATAAGTTACATCGTGGACAGACGGGTCGTGTTTAATATCACGGAAATGAGTGTTGACCGCATCTTTGATGTCCACTTCCATCAGCGTAGCTCCCAGTTTCTTTGTCAGAAGGCAGGCATTATTGTAGGTTCGATCTGTAGTGCCAAAGCATGGCATGGTGATGGAATAAATCTTTTCTTTCGGAATACCAGCCATTTCAAATGCCTTCACTGTCACCAGAAGGGCCAGAGTAGAGTCAAGACCGCCTGAAATTCCTACCACAGCATTCTGACAGTGGGTATGAATCAGACGTTTCTTCAATCCCATAGCCTGAATCATCAGAATTTCTTCGCACCGCTTCGCCCTGTCAGCCTCATTTCCCGGCACAAATGGAGAAGGATCCACAAAACGCTCCAGATGGGAGAATTCTGTCTCCGGCTCTTCCTTCTTTAATTCAAATTCTATGATCTGATAATCTTCACGCCCCTCTGTCTGGTAGGTAGTCATTCTCCTTCTCTCGCACTCCAGACGTTCCAGATCAATATCGCAGAAAACAGTCTCATTGCTGAAACGTCTGGATTCTTTTAAAATTGTGCCGTTTTCTGCAATAATGTTCTGTCCTCCAAACACTAAATCCTGGGTAGACTCTCCCTCTCCTGCGTTGGCATAGATATAGGCACATAAAAGCCTTGCAGACTGGCCCGAAATCAGACTTCTCCTGTAATCTGCCTTTCCTGTCGTCTCATCGCTGGCAGAACAGTTTACAATTACAGTAGCGCCGGCAGCCGCATGGGCGCTGCTGGGCGGATTGAGTACCCATACATCCTCACACACTTCAGCTCCTACCACAAGATTTTCTGTATTTTTGCAGGAGAACAGAAGCTTTGTTCCCATAGGAATCTTCTGGTTGTCAAACTCTACTGTCACATTTCCAGATTCCCATGGATTGAAGTAGCGGCTCTCATAAAATTCCGCATAATTAGGGACCCACAGCTTCGGAACAAGTCCCAGCAGTCTGCCGTCCTGGATCGCTGCCGCCGTATTATAGAGCTTATGATTGTATTCCCATGGAAGTCCTGCAAATACAAGCATGTCGCTTCCTTTTGTGAAATCCACCAGAGCTTTCAGCTCCCTCTTTACTGCTGTCAGAAGGGGTTTCTGCAGGAACAGATCCCCACAGGTATAGGCAGTCAGGCACAGCTCTGGAAAAACCATAATTTTAACGCCATTCTTCCTTCCTTCCTCTATCTGCCTGCAGATTTCCTCCCGGTTAAACTGTACATCCGCTACTTTCACCTCCGGCGTAGCTGCCGCCACACGTAAAAAACCATCTCTCATAGTCTGTCTCCTTGTTGTACGATTCATTGATTTATCTGGGAATTTTACTGTCTTCCTCTGTTGGTTTTCAGTATACCATTACTCTTACAAATTGTCATCTATTCCTGCCAGACTTCGTATTACACATCCCGCAAGCATCATTCCGGCTGCAGGAGGTACGAAGGAAACACTTCCCGGAACAGCCCTCTTTCTTGGAGCCGTCCCTTCCATTGTGCCTTCCTCTGCTGATTCCGATTCATCTTTTTTATCTGTAGCGCTGCAGGGCTTCAGCGGAACCTCCCTGGAATAAAGCACCTTAAGTCTTTCAATTCCTCTCTTTTTCAGTTCTCTTCGCATGACCCGGCAAAGAGGGCACACCGAGGTTTCTGAAATATCTGCAATCTGGAACAGCTCTGGGTGAAGCTTATTGCCTGTTCCCATAGAAGCGATCAGGGGAATTTCATATTTTTCTGCATACTCTGCCAGGGCCAGCTTTGCCGCTACTGTATCAATGGCATCCACAATATAATCAATTTTCTGGCATACTCCTCCCATCAGCTCTTCCAGATTTTCAGGAAGCACAAATGCCTCTATTGTAACAACCTCTGTCTCCGGGCTGATCTGATGAATGATCTCTTCCATCACCTTTGTCTTAAAGCTTCCAATCGTCTGCTGAAATGCCACGCTCTGACGGTTGATATTGCTTCTGGACACCACGTCGCTGTCCACTAAAATCAGTTTTCCCACTCCGCCTCTGGCGAGAGCCTCGATGCAGTGAGAGCCTACGCCTCCCACTCCAAACACAGCCACTGTGCTGTTTCCAAGCCTTGCAAGTCCCTCCTCTCCCAAAAGCAGTCCTGCCCGCTCAAATTCTTCCATTCTTTCTGTCTGCATTGTCAAATAAAGGGATGTACCCTACATCCCCCTTCCTCCTTTTTTATTAAAAAAAGAACCGCTTCTTCTCCTAGAAGACGGCTCTTCCTGGTCACCTTCGCCAGCTGACAGCTTCAATCGTTCTGCTTTGACAAATATAACATTGATTCCCGCCTTCTGTCAACTCGATTGGAAGCAGAGACCATATGCACAGTTTGCCTTGAACGCTCATATTTTTTATCCAGCCGGGAATACTGTAGGAAAACCCGATTTTTGAGAGGAGATTTTTGCCTTATGGAAATTTCTAATAAACTGGACGCTAACCTGCGCCATTTTCACCAGCTTCTGAGAGTCGATGAAAACTTTGACGTGGTATACCGGGTCATTCAGATCGGCGGGCGGGATGCCTGTGTCTATTTCGTGGACGGCTTTACCAAGGATGATACCCTGCTCAGGATTCTCCAGAGCTTTACCTCATTAAAGCCAGACTCGATCCCCCAGACGGCCCACGAGTTTTCCAAGCTGTTCATTCCCTATGGAGAGGTAGATATGCTGACAGACGACGCTGCAATCGCCGTCCAGATTCTCTCTGGCGTCCCCTGCCTCTTTGTAGACGGCTACAGCAAATGCTTTGCCATTGACTGCCGTACTTATCCAGCCAGAGGCGTGGCGGAACCTGACAAGGATAAGGTTCTGCGCGGCTCCAGAGACGGCTTTGTGGAAACTCTCGTGTTCAACACAGCCTTGATCCGCCGACGCATCCGTGATCCCCAGATGACCATAGAAGTTATGCAGGCTGGAAGCAAGTCCCACACTGATATCGCCCTCTGTTACATGGAAGGAAGGGTTGATCAGGAACTGTTAAAAACAATTAAAAAGAGGATTGAACATCTTCATGTAGACGCTCTGACCATGAATCAGGAGAGCCTGGCAGAGTGCATTTACCCGCACAAATGGTTTAATCCCTTCCCAAAATTCCGTTTTTCCGAGCGGCCCGATACTGCTGCCGCATCGATTCTGGAGGGAAATCTGGTCATTCTGGTGGATAACTCCCCTGCCGCCATGATTCTTCCCTCTTCTATCTTCGATATTGTAGAGGAAGCAGATGACTACTATTTTCCTCCTTTGACAGGCACATATCTTCGTGTCTCCAGAATGGCTATTTCCTTTCTTACCCTGTTTCTGACTCCGGTATGGCTTCTGTTTATGCAGAATCCTGACTGGATCCCTGACTGGCTGGAATTTATCCGCCTGTCTGACGAGGTCCATGTAGCTCTTATTTTCCAGCTTCTGATTCTGGAATTTGCCATTGACGGACTGCGGCTGGCCGCGATCAATACTCCCAGCATGCTGACCACGCCTCTCAGTGTGATCGCCGGTATTGTCCTCGGAGAATACTCTGTCAAATCCGGCTGGTTCAACAGTGAAACTATGCTGTACATGGCCTTTGTCACAGTGGCCAACTACTCTCAGGCCAGCTATGAGCTGGGCTATGCGCTGAAATTTATGCGCGTTTTTCTGCTGATTACAACAGCCTTTTTCAATCTGTGGGGCTTTGCTCTGGGAACTCTGCTATGCTTCCTGGCCCTGGTGTTTAACAGAACCATTGCCGGAAAAAGCTATATTTATCCCCTGATTCCTTTCAGCTTTTCAGAACTTAAAAAACGCCTGATTCGTACACGTCTTCCTCACACAGGCGGCCAGGACAGCAAAAATTAAAGCATGATCTATCACAGTTCCAGGCTCTGTTTCAAAAGAAGCAGAGCCTTTTCATAGTGAGCCGCCGGCACAGAGGCGCAGGACAATAAAATACGCTGTACTGGTTTTCCCTGTGTCTGTGCAAAAAAACCAGTATGAGGCCTTCTGTCCCACTCACTCTGATCGACAAGCCTTACTCCTACACCTGCTTTCTCAGCCCGCATTTTGATTTCTTCTCCTGACAATTCTGTCTGAATCTCTGCCAGTACAAGAAAACCTGCTTCTCCTGGATGAGCCGCTGCCCTGTCGCCAAATACCTCTTCAATTTCCTTACATAAAAGCTTTGCCTTCTGGATATAAAGGCGCCTGGATTTCCGAATCTGAGCCTCCAGATGTCCGTCCCTGATAAACTGACACAGCGCAATCTGTTCAGCCTTTGAAGCAGTCTGGTTATAAAAGGCCCCCCTCTTCTGATAGGCAGGCAGAAGCTCCGGGGGAAGCACCATAAAACTCATACGGATAGAAGGAAGAAGCATCCTGGAAAAGGTCCCCATATAAACCACTCCCTTTCCGCCTGACAGCCCCTGGAGAGATGGTGTCGGCCGGCTGTAATAGCCAAATTCACTGTTGTAGTCATCCTCTATCAGGAGAAAATTCTTTTTGGCAGCCGTTTTCATTAAATTCATCCGTTCCCCGATTCCCATTACCTCACCCCAGCTGGTAATCTGAGAGGGTGTGAGATAAAAAATACTGTTTTTCGGAAGCCCTGACTCCCCGCTTTCAATACCCGATACCAGAAAACCATGGTCTTCAAACACAGTACGTCCCTGATGGAAACTTTCATTATTCATGAATACCTGCCCTCTTTCATGAACCATCGGGCATAAAATGTGCAGAAGGCTCTGAACACCCGCCCCAACCACAATCTGATCCGGTGTACAGATTACATTTCTGTGTCTGCGCAGATATCTGGACAATTCCTCTCTGAGTTCTTCTTCTCCCTGAGGCTCTCCATAAGAAAGCAGACGCTCATCCTGGCGCAGAGCGCTCTTAACATATCTTCTCCATACCTCAAATCGAAAGCTTTCCCGATCCACTCTGGATGAGGAAAAATCAAAAAGCAGTTCCTTTTTTCTTTCCCCTGTCTGCTGCCTCCTTTCCTCTCTCCTCCTTGTGCCAAAATCCGTTACATAGTATCCGCTCTGGGGCTTAGAAATAATATATCCCTCGGCTGCAAGCATAAGATATGCCGTTTCTACTGTGGTACGTGAAAGATTCAGCTGAATCGAGCAGGTTCTGATAGAAGGCAGCTTTGTCCCTGCTTCCAGCTTTCCCTCCTGAATCAGGCTTCGGTAATAGCGGTACACTCTCATATATCTGAGTGTTTCCTCCTCATCTGAATATCTGGAAAAATCCTTCTCCATTTTTTCCCCCTGTGTATTTTCTGTATTTTCTCTTTTCAAAACAGTTTTTATCTATTACAATAGCATCTGGATATCCAGCAGCAACTGCTGTCTGCTGCATTTCAATGTCAAAAAATGAGGTTATTTCTATGAATTCATCTGAAACTTCCCGGCGAAAAACTCGTGGGATTATTTTCACTCTGGCAGGCGGAACCCTGTGGGGCTTTTCAGGAACCTGCGGCCAGTATCTTTTTTCATTTGAAGAAATTGATCCTGCCTGGCTTACTGTCACCAGAATGCTGTGGGCAGGCGTCCTTCTTCTGGCCTTTTCCTTTGCCAAACACCGTGACGCTATGAAAGGCATCTTAAAAGATCCAAAAGATCGGCTGCGCCTTATTATTTTTGCCGTACTTGGACTGACCAGCTGTCAATATACCTATCTGGCAGCTATCTCGTACTCAAATGCAGGAACTGCCACTGTTCTTCAGTATTTAGGACCAGCCCTTGTTATGATTGTTTCCTGCTTTCTCTCTAGGAGACTGCCATCCAGAAGAGAATTATTTGCCGCAGCGCTGGCCATTTCTGGTACATTCCTTCTGGCTACCCATGGAAATCCCGGTTCCCTTGCTGTCTCTCCAGAGGCACTTTTCTGGGGACTGTCTTCTGCTGTAGCGCTCATGCTCTATACCATGCTTCCCGCATCGATCATATCAAGGTGGGGAAGTACAGTTGTTACAGGATATGGAATGCTGATTGGAGGAATTTTTCTTTTCTTCTCCACCGGCTACTGGCACTATCATGTTACCTTTCATATGCCACTTTTCTTAGGAGTGGCTGCGATTGTCTTACTTGGAACTGCCCTTGCCTTCACTCTGTACCTACAGGGAGTCAGCGATATTGGCTCTGTCAAAGCAAGCATGCTGGCCTGTATCGAACCAGTGTCTGCCACTGTTATCTCTGCTGTCTGGCTGAAAACAAGCTTTGCCGCTGCAGATATTGCCGGTCTGCTTTTAATCATCATTACCGTTCTGCTTCTCAGCAAAAAAGACAATACGAATAAGTCAAAATCTCTGCCAGAATAAATTTCCGGCAGAGATTTCATAAAACATCTACTCTGTAAAATTCTTAAATCCAAGTCCAAATACCTCGGAAGTATCTGTTACCATTACAAACGCATCTGAATCTGCTTCATATACTATTTTCTTCAGTCGGCTGAACTGGGATTTTCTGACTGTGCAGAGAAGCACATTTGTATCTTTCCCACTGTATGCTCCCTTAGCCGGAAGGATCGTAGTTGTCC
This sequence comes from Lachnospiraceae bacterium AM93-12TA, assembly GCA_027698105.1. Taxonomy (GTDB): domain Bacteria; phylum Bacillota; class Clostridia; order Lachnospirales; family Lachnospiraceae; genus Otoolea. The sequence continues at coordinate 2,423 of JAQERH010000056.1, read as the reverse complement.
GATCCAGCTCACTGATTACCTTGGCAGAAATTTCATCTGGCTTGGAAGTGATAATCGTCGCCATACTTCCTGCCTCTCCTCCATAGATAATCGTATCAATAACCTTCGTCTGTACATAGAGAGCAATCATTCCAAACAGGGCTGCCTCAATATTTCCAAATACTAAAATAGATACAGCTAAAATTATGCCGTCTACAATCATCAGGGCACGTCCAATGGATATATGCGGACGTTTTTTCTGAAGCACATATCCTAAAATATCAGTGCCTCCTGTCGTACTTCCGGTCATGAAAATGAGAGCCATTCCCGCTCCCACAAGAACACCTCCATAGAGACTGCACAACAATCTGTCACCGGAATATGCCGGCACAATAAAAGGAACCACAAAGTCCAGCACCAGTGAGCAGACGCCTGTAGTCACTGCTGTGGATATCGCAAATTCCTTGCTTAAATAAAACCAGGCCAGAGCCAAAAGCGGTACATTCAAAAGTAATGTTAAAATTCCCACTGGCAGCCCTGTTACATAATTCACCATTAAAGCCACACCTGTAGCACCTCCTGGTGCAATATTAGCAGGCACAACGAAAACGTAGGTTCCTATACCATATACAAGTGAACCCAGAAGCAGAAGGCTGATATTTTTCCCAAGCTCCTTACCCTTCATTTTCTCCATGAGCATTCCTTTCTGTTCCTATAGCTTAACAAATTCTTTTCAAGCGAGAAAACAGGTGATGCTAAAAAGCATCACCTGCGTATTCTGCAAACTGCAGCGGTTATATCAAACGACCTTTTTACTGCTCAATGCTGTAGTTAGGAGCCTCTTTTGTGATATGGATATCATGAGGATGGCTTTCCTTCAGGGAGGCAGCAGAAATCTTTACAAACTTTCCTGTCTCCTGAAGAGTCGGAATATCAGAAGCTCCGCAGTATCCCATTCCGGCACGCAGGCCGCCCAGAAGCTGGAATACTGTATCCTCTACCATTCCCTTATAAGCAACCCGGCCTTCTACTCCCTCCGGAACCAGCTTTTTAGCATCTGTCTGGAAGTAGCGATCCTTGCTGCCGTTCTCCATGGCTGCAATGGAACCCATTCCGCGGTATACCTTATATTTTCTTCCCTGGTACAGCTCAAAGGTTCCCGGACTCTCATCGCATCCTGCAAAGAGGGAACCCATCATGCACACGCTTCCGCCTGCTGCAATCGCCTTTGTGATATCTCCGGAATACTTGATTCCTCCGTCTGCGATAACAGGGATTCCATACTCCTTCGCAACTGCATAGCAATCCATAATGGCTGAAATCTGAGGCACACCGATTCCTGCAACCACACGGGTTGTACAGATGGATCCAGGTCCAATACCAACCTTGACAGCATCTACACCAGCTTCAATTAAAGCTTTTGCTGCCTCTCCTGTTGCCACGTTTCCGGCAATTACCTGTACATCCGGATATGCTTCTTTGATCATCTGTACACAGCGAATCACATTTGCAGAATGACCGTGAGCGGAATCTAATACAATCACATCAACCTTTGCATTTACAAGAGCCTCTACGCGCTCCAGCACATTAGCTGTAATACCTACAGCAGCTCCGCAGAGAAGTCTTCCCTGTGCGTCCTTGGCGGACAGAGGGTACTTAATCTGCTTTTCAATATCCTTGATGGTGATCAGTCCCTTTAAGTTAAAGTCATCATCTACAATCGGAAGTTTCTCCACTCTGGCCTTGGCAAGAATCCTCTTTGCCTCAAGCATCGTAGTTCCTTCCTTCGCTGTAACCAGATTTTCAGAAGTCATACACTCCTTAATCTTCTTAGAGTAGTCTTCCTCAAACTTCAGATCACGGTTTGTGATAATTCCCACCAGTTTTCTGCCCTCTGTAATCGGAACACCGGAAATACGGAATTTTCCCATCAGCTCATCTGCATCCTTTAATGTATGCTCTGGGGATAAATAGAATGGATCTGTGATGACTCCATTTTCAGAACGCTTTACCTTATCCACCTCTTCTGCCTGTGCTTTGATAGACATGTTCTTGTGGATGATACCGATACCGCCCTGTCTTGCCATGGCAATCGCCATCCTGTGCTCTGTTACGGTGTCCATACCCGCACTCATAAGCGGAATATTGAGCTTAATCTTCTTAGTCAGGTAAGTGCTCAGATCAACCTGATTCGGAATTACTTCTGAATAGGCCGGCACCAGAAGGACATCATCAAACGTAATGCCATCACCGATAATTGTACCCATTAATTTTTCCTCACTTTCGTATTAGTTTTATTAATAAGTTTAATTAATAACATCGCTGTAATAGTAATTTATTGTATCAATTTTAAAACAGGATGTCAACACGGGGTAAGGAAATTTTTCTGCTTTCTAAAATGAAATTTTAAATTCCACCGTCCTCTTATGCGGTGGAATTTACCG
>JAQERH010000055.1 GCA_027698105.1 Lachnospiraceae bacterium AM93-12TA | reverse complement strand
CGCACGGTGGTGTGAGAGGACGGCGGTTAATCACCGCCTCCTACTCGATTATCAAAATCTCACTCTTAAAACTGTACAACCTCCTGAATAGGTTCTGCCTGCTCTACATAATCTGCGTAAAGCATTGGACCATCTCCCTCATACTCCGGACTGTACTCATATTCTACGCGGGCTTTCACTTTAACCCACTGCTTCGTCTCTAACAGTCTGGCATTTTTAGCCTTGCACATGAATCCCAGGAAGGTCATATCTGCCTCGCAGCAGGTCATGGCCATACGCCCCGGCACAAAGTAATTCTTCGGAAAATCCGGCGTTTTTAAAACCATCGCCGTAAACTCCACGGTTTTTCCTCTGTAGCGATCCGGCTTGTCCAGCATGTCAATATACCAGATTCCGTATGCTTCAGGAGAAACCTCGATCACATCTGCATTCACATCATAAGGCAGATCTGCCTCTGTCACTTCCTCAATCTGTCCCTCTTCATCTTCAAAAATAATCTCTACCTGAGGATTCATGCCCTTCAGGGTCCTTCTGTAAGAATCCAGATCTTCTATCTCATCACAGCGGTTCATTACGATCATCTCAGAATTTCTTACCATAATTCCCACCAGAGGCTTCATATTATTCAGATAGAGATCAAAGGTGGAACCATCGATAATCGTGATCTGCTGGTACAGATCCCAGTCTGTTGGAAGTTTCAGTTCTTCCAGATTCCACATACCGTTCCACTCCATGATAACCCGCTCCGGGTTGTGGAGCAGCTCCAGATCAGACAGATACTCCGGTGTCAGCTTCGACAGATCATCTACATAGACAGCCTCTGTCCTGGTTTCCTTTAAAAAGTCTTCCTCATATTCCTCCTCACCTTCCTCGCAGACGATAAGGAGAGTCTTTCCCTCTGTCCTAAAATACTCCTGCTCCATGGTAAACTTAATAAACTCTGTTTTTCCAGCCTCCAGAAAGCCATTAATCAAAAACAGCGGCATACGTTCTTCCTGCATCTGTCATCCTCCTGTCTGCTATCTGGCACTGAAAGCTTCTTCCAGAGCCTTCTCGTTTAAATCAGCTCCGATTACGCACACTTTTCCAGTGTAGTCAGCAGAGCCTTCTCTGATTTCCACCTGCTCCGGAACCAGATCAAAGTGAAGCCATGTTCCATCCGGAGCCGGAATCATTCCCTTGGCTCTTAAAACCTCGCCATACTTTGTTCCATAGGCCAGCTCGTCCAGAATCTCTTCCAGTCTCTCTCTGCCTACTCCTGTTACATTTTCATGGCCCCAGCTTGTGAAAACTTCATCTGCATGGTGGTGGTCATGATCATGGCAGCCACAGGTACATCCCTCACCGTGATCGTGGTGGTGATCATGATGATGATCGTGGTCATGATGGTGGTCATGGTCGTGGCCGCAACAGCATTCCCCATCATGATCATGGTGATGGCTGTGATCGTGGTGATCATGGTCGTGATGATTATGCTCATGACAGTGTTCATGAGCGTGCTCTCTCGCCTCCCGCATCAGCTCTTCCATCATGTCATCCTTCTTTTCAATCATCTCAAGCAGCTGTGCGCCTGACAGCTGACTGATTGGAGTAGTGACAATCGCTGCATGCTGGTTCTTTTCACGGATCATCTCCACTGCCTTCTGCACCTTTTTCGGATCCGCAATATCTGTTCTGCTGAGAACAATCGTTCCTGCATGCTCAATCTGGTTATTGAAAAATTCTCCAAAATTTTTCATATACATACGCACCTTTCCTGCGTCTGCCACAGTAACGGCACTGTTTAATTCTACCTCAATCTCAGAAGCCACATCTTTTACAGCTTTCATTACATCGGAAAGCTTGCCAACGCCTGACGGCTCAATAATTACCCGGTCCGGAGCATACTTTGTAAGAACCTCTGACAGAGATTTTCCAAAATCTCCTACCAGAGAACAGCAGATACATCCGGAGTTCATCTCCCTGATTTCAATGCCTGCATCCTTTAAAAATCCGCCGTCAATGCCAATCTCACCGAATTCATTTTCGATTAAGACTACCTTCTCCCCTGTAATCGCTTCCTGAATCAGGCGCTTAATAAATGTTGTCTTTCCTGCGCCCAGAAATCCTGAAATAATATCAATCTTTGTCATGTCTATCTACCTTCTTTTCTGAAATTTTACTGCTGCTTCCTGATACAGTCCACAGACACACTGTGTCTGAAGCTGCGCTATCATTTTGGCACAAAATGTCTTTAAAGTCAATCTGTCTGCCAGAACAGCCTCCACAGAGCAGGCTCCTCCTCCAGATTGTCCTTCTTTTTTGTCTGTTCTGTTATCGTTTGTTCTGTTGCTTTCCGCTATAGATCTCTGCTGTCTGCTTGCCCTTATTTTTCGCTGTATAAAGAGCCTCGTCTGCTTTCTGATAAAGCGTCTGGAAATCTCTTCCATCCAGCGGAGCCATTGCCGCTCCTACTGAGGCGGAAATCTGGAATTGTGCCTCCCCATTTTTATAGCAGAGATTCATCTTTTTCAGCAGGCTGTCCAGATTTTTAGATACAATTTCCGGCGGAATATTATTGATCAGCACAACAAACTCATCTCCTGCCAGGCGGCATATAATATCATAACTTCTGAAATGGCGGCGCAGAACTGCCGCTACATCCTGCAGCGCCGCATCTCCTGTCTGATGCCCCAGTGTATCATTCAGTCCCTTGAAATTATCCAGATCCAGAATAATAAAAGCATGGCTGTCCTTCTCTGGATCCATGTGTTCCAAAAGCTTTGTAATTAGTTCCGTTCCCTCTCTTCTATTATACAGGCCTGTCAGGTAATCCGTTCCCGCCTTTTGCCGGAAGGTTTCCATTTCCTGCCGCATGGCCATCTGTTCCGTAATGTTTTCAGCCAGAGCTACACACCGGAAGACCTGATTTTTTCCGTCCAACAGGCTGCTGACGCGAATCTGATAATGAAAAACCGTTTTTCCATCATCAATGGATATCTGAAAGATCTGGCTGTCCCGCATAGAACTCAGGCTGTCAAAGATCTCCCTCACCTGCTGTCTTGTAGTTTCATTGCCTGGGAGCAGAGCGGGAAGCCGTTCCGGTGCGTTTTCAATGACAGGAGGAAGAGAAATCTCCGAACATTCAGGATTCAGACACCTGAGCTGTCTCGTATTCAGATCGTAAATCAAAATGACTACATCGCTCTTGCCAATAGCCGCCCGAATCATCTCATCATTGACCTTCAGCTGACGGTACATACGGACTGCATCCTTTTTTTCTTTCACCAGAAACAGGACTATCACCCCGCACAAAAGAGCTACAGCTGCGATCACCTTTCCCATGACAAGATAAATATCCGAGCCTGTCATCTCCTGAATATAATCAAGAATCAGGGCCTGCTCCATCGTAGTAACCGCATACCATCCATTCAGCTCCAGCGGTGAAAAATAAATGACATAATTTCGCCCTTCCCGACAGAATTCAGCCAGAAAAGCCTCGCCCTTCTGGATATTTTCCTTCATCTGATCGACAGACTGCTTCATGTCTATGGCATCCATGTTTTCAAACAGGTTTCCACTCTTAAGCTCATCTGTCTCCAGATTTCCCCGCAGAATATAATCGCCGTCCCTGTCAATTACCTGAAATCCCTGGCCTCCGCCTTCTTTCCCATAATGAAGCTGGAATTTTGCTACTTCCACCACTCCGTAGAGAACGCCCTTCACCTGATCCTTCCTGTCTAAAACAGGCACTGAAATAATAAAAATGTGATTATCATCCATCACTTTTGAGTGCTTGCTGTCTGTTATGGTATATTCCTTTTGAAGAGCATTCTGAAAATATGACTGTTCCTCTATGTTCAGACGCATTCCGTTGCTCACCCAGGAATTTCCCTCTAAATCGGCAAGGGCAAATCGCTGGAAATCCTGCTGGGTCTGTTCTGAAATATGCTTCAGAATTTTCATATTTTCTTCTGTGTGGAGCTCTCCCTCCTGGAAATACTCTGCCATAGCTCCCAGTTTTCTTAAATATCCGCCCAGCTTTTCCTCTAATGCCACGCTCTCCTGGCTTGAAACGCGGGCCAGGGTGTCCAGCTGCATTCTGTACTCCCTGTCCCGCATTGTTTTATTGAAATCAAATAAAGAAGTGATTACAAATCCGAAAATCATGAATAAAAGCATAATTATGCCAACATAAATGGAATATTTCTTTTTCATAACGGCTTCCCCTTTTGTTATCTATGTTTTATTCTACCATTAACATTAAGGATAGACAACCTGTTTAAAAGATTTATCCAAATATTTGCATAAAAAGCTGTAAGATAGGTTTTAATTTTTAATCAGCTGCCGTATCAGCTGCACTGCTGAAAACATAAGGAAAAATCCCAGGTTCACCACCACCACGCTGGCTCCTGCAGGCGTGGAATAGATATAGGAAATCACCATTCCGATAAAAAAGCAGATAATGGAAAGGATTCCAGATGCCACTACAACGCCGTGAAAGCTCTTAAAGATCCTCATGGACGTTAAAGCCGGAAAAATGATCAGACTTGAAATCAGCATCGCTCCCATCATTCTCATTCCCAGCACAATCGTCACAGCCGTCAGGACAGCTATCAGCACATTGTAAAGCCCTACTCTCACGCCGGTAGCTTTCGCAAAATTTTCATCAAAGGTCACGGCAAATACCTTATTATAGCAGAACAGGAATAAAAACAGCACCACCGCAGAAAGCACAGCAGAAAACTTCACATCTTCCCTGCTCATAGCCAGAATACTTCCAAACATATAGCTGCTTACATCTGTCGTCATACCGGTTGTCATGGAGGTGACAATGATTCCAACAGCCAGAGCGCTGGCTGAAATCATGGCAATTGCTGCATCACTCTTGATCTGCCCGCGCTCGGTAATTCGCAGCAGAAAGAAAGCCGCCAGCACTACCACTGGAATCGATACCTTGAGAGGAGACCAGCCTACAGCCAAAGCTACGGAGAGGGCTCCAAAAGATACGTGAGAAAGACCATCGCCAATCATGGAATAGCGCTTTAACACAAGGCTGACTCCCAGCAGGGACGCGCACAGGGAAACGAGAATACCTCCCAGCAGAGCCCGCACCATAAATGGATATGAAAGCATTTCCATTACCATACTCATCACTCCTCACCTCCTAAAAAGCCTTTTCCCACCTGGCTTTTTACATAGTCTGACACAGGACCATAAAACAGAGTCTCCCGTTTCAGATGGAGAACCTTGTCTGCCTGGTGGACAATGTTCTGAATATCATGGGATACCATGAGAACTGCCACCTGCTCCTCCCGGTTCAGCTTCTTAATCATATGATAAAAATCCTGAATTGCAGACGGATCAAGACCTGTAATTGGCTCATCCAGCACTAAAAGCTTATCTGTCGCACAGAGCGCCCTGGCGATCAGGGTTCTCTGCTGCTGTCCGCCTGAAAGCTCCCTGTAGCACTGTTTTTTCAGATCTGAAATTCCCAGGCGCTTCATATTATAGTCAGCCAGCTCTCGCTCCTTTTTTGAATAAAACGGGCGGTTTCCCCGTTTTCCCAGACAGCCGGAGATCACTACTTCGCCCACTGTAGCCGGAAAGTCCTTCTGGGCAGCAGTCTGCTGGGGAAGATATCCAATCCCTGCTTTCTTCAGCTCATCGGACACTGTAATTTTCCCGGAAGTAGGCTTTAAAAGCCCCAGGATTCCTTTCATCAGGGTACTTTTTCCAGAACCGTTTTCTCCCACAATACAGATATAATCTCCTGTATTTACCTCCAGATTTGCGTCCACCACAGCATCCTGGTTTTCATATCCGAAATCTGCATGTTCGCATTTTAATAACATTCCCATTGTTCTAATCCTTTTCTCAAATTTACAGCATTTTGCTCCATCAGCTTCAGATAAGTGACGCCTGAATCAAATTCTCTCCTGGTCACATTATGGCAGGAGTGAAATAAAAGCGGCTCTGCTCCTGTCTCCTCCCCGATGATCTCAGCCACCCGGTGGCTGGAAAGCTCTAAATAATAGACAGCCGGTATCTGAAATTCCCGCACCTTGTCAATCAGGTAGGCAATTGTCCTGGCACTTGGCTCTGTATCTGTGCTGCAGCCGGTAAACGCCGCCCTGTACTCCAGCCCATACTCGTCAAAAAAGTATCTGAGAGGAAATTTATCCCCAAATACTACCAGCCTTCCGTCTGCCTGATCTACGATTGTTCGAAAGGTCTCGTCAAGCTCTGACAGCTGTTTTTCATAGACAGCCAGATTATTGCGGTAAATATCCTCATGGAGCGGATCCGCCTGGCAGAGTGTGTCTGCAATGACGGCAGAAAGCTTCATGGCATTGACCGGGGACGTCCAGATATGCTCGTCATACTCAATTTCTTCCTGATAGCCATCATCATAGCGCCCGTCCTCCTGTTCATCCCCAGCCTCGTGGACGTGATCCTCTGCATGATCATGAACTTCTGCTTCCATTCCCTCTACAATCTCCTCTTCTACAGTGTCCACATAGTCCATCATGGTAATGATCTGCTGTTCATCCAGATTCAGGGAATCCGACACCTTCTGAAACCAGTGTTCCATGGCCCCGCCATTACAGATAATAATATCTGCGCTCTGAAGCTCAATCATGTCAGCCGGCGTCGGCTCAAAAGAATGACTGTCCATTCCGGCCGGAACCATCAGCGTAAGCTCTGCCTCCTCTGAGTCCAGAAGAGGTCCTGCTATCTGCCTGGTAAAATCATAGTAAGGAAACACAGTCGTCACTATTTTTAACGTCCCGTCCTCTTTTGGATTCCCCGGATCTGCCTGTGCACTGCTGCAGCCGGTGAGGAAAACTGCTGACAGCAGCCAGAGTATTATGTTCAGCGAACGCTTCATTGTTCTATTCATGAGACAGAATCTCCTCTACCTGAGATGGATGGTCTGCCAGATATCTTGGGTGGAAGGCAGCCAGCTCCTCCCTGTCACGAAATCCCCAGGTAACTCCTACTGTATCCATACCGGCAGCAATACCTGTCTCCATATCGGTATTCGTGTCTCCCAGGTACAGGCATTCCTCAGGCTTCACCTGAAGCTCCCTGCAGATGACAAGCGCCCCCTCCGGCGACGGCTTCTTCGGGATTTCTTCCTTCTGGCCAAGGATCAGGTCAAAAGTCCCTCTTCCAAAAATTGTCTCAATATTTTCCACTGCCTGGTTGTGAGGTTTATTAGAAAATACAGCTGCCTTAATGCCGTGTTCCTTCAAAAATAAAAGAAGGTGAGGGATTCCATCATACGGCTCCACTCCCCTCATACAGTTTGCAGAAAAATTCTTCATATATTCTGTCAGAGACTGATCATAATATTTCATATTCTCCTGGCCAAAATGGCTGAGAGCTCTCTTCATCTGGGTTTTATACCCATCTCCCACCATGCGCTTTGTGTCTTCTATTGTAATATCCCCCAGCCCGAACGTGTGAAGGGTAAGATTCGTCGCATAGGTAAGTGCGGTCAGTGTATTCAACAGGGTTCCGTCTAAATCAAAAATACAGAGCTTGTACATAAAGTCATTCTCCTTTCCGCAAGTAACGCTGCATTTTTTTATTTTGATCTTGTCTATCATATTCCAAAACAAAAAAAGTTGCAATCTTTTTAACATTTCTACAGGTATTCATATGTTTCTTCCGTTGACTTTCTCTTCCATTTTTTCTATAATAATTTCGATTCGATATATGGCGCGGTGTCTGCGTTTTCATTCCGCAGAAGAATAGAGAAGCGAGGTGAGATTCCTCCACGGTCACGCCGCTGTGAAAGAAGAGTTTCCTCTTTTTATGCCACTGAGTTTGATACTGGGGAAGGCGAGAGGAAATGATGACGCTTGAGTCAGAAGAACTGCCCGCCATGATCCATCTGCTTATCGGCCCCATGGAAGACCGGTATGCAGGACGGCTTATGCCCTGCCGTCGGCCTGCCTCATAAATTTAATTCTGCTGATGAGAACAGGCATCTGTGGAGATGGGCGCCACAAAGAATGAAAGGAGTCTTTATGACAAAACATGAAAAGCAACTCACTGCCGCAGCAGTCGTGCTGGCGGCCTGCCTTGGAGTGCCCTCCACGGCAAATGCGATGCACATTATGGAAGGCGCTCTGCCAGCCGGTTACTGTGTCGCCTGGGGCCTGATCTGCCTCCCATTTCTAATGGCCGGATTTTTCTCTATCCGGAGGGTTCTGAACGAAAACAGAAGAGCTTTAACTCTTCTCGCCATGTCCGGAGCCTTTGTCTTTGTAATTTCCTCCCTGAAAATTCCATCTGTCAGCGGAAGCTGCTCCCATATGACAGGAACCGGGCTGGGGGCTGTTCTGTTCGGTCCTGCAGTCATGTCCATTCTGGGACTGATTGTGCTTCTGTTTCAGGCTCTCCTGCTGGCTCACGGCGGTCTGACTACCCTAGGGGCCAATACATTTTCCATGGCTGTAGCCGGTCCCTTTTTATCTTATTTTCTGTATACTGTGCTGAAAAAACTGCCTGTGAACCGGAAGGTTTCTATTTTTCTGGCGGCCTTTTTCGGCGACCTGTTTACCTACTGCGTTACTGCCCTCCAGCTTGCCATGGCCCACAATTCTGCTACCAGCTTTTCTGCTGCCCTGCGGGAAAATATGATTATTTTTGCCGGCACTCAGCTGCCTTTAGCTGCAGTAGAAGGAATTCTAACCGTAGTTGTCATAATCGGGCTGGAATCCTATGCCAGACCTGAGCTTAAAGCTGTCGGATTTTTAAAGGAGGAGGATTAATCATGGAAAAGAAAAAAAGCAGTGCTTCCCTTGTTATCATTCTTCTGCTGACTGCTGTTCTGATTTCCTTCGCTCCTCTTTTCATGCTGAAGGATGCTGAATTCGGCGGGGCAGATGACCGTGGAAATACATTAATTGAAACCACTGATCCGGAATATGAACCCTGGGCTTCCCCTATTCTGGAAGCCATTCTGGGCGGAGAACTTCCAGGAGAGGTAGAAAGTATGCTATTCTGCGTCCAGACTGGTATCGGAGTAGGAATCATTGCCTTTATTATGGGACGCTTCGTAGAACGCAAAAAATGGATGAAGGACACAGAAGAAAGCGACTGTGAGCTTTCCTGAAAACAGAAGAGAAAAGGAGGAAATTTATGCCTATCATTGACAGGCTCAGTTATCAATCCAGACTGCGCTTTATACACACTGGAGAGAAGTTTTTCTTTTCTGTAATTACCCTGCTTCTCTGTGTAGGGAGCCGTTCCATTCCTTTAGCTCTTTATGTGTTTCTGACAACCGGGATTCTGACCGTCTGTAAAGGCGGAATCCCGGTTTTTGAATACCTGAAGCTTTTAACGGTTCCCCTGGTCTTTCTGGGGCTGAATTCCATGGTTTTAGGACTGGCCGTCTGCCGGGAACCGCTGGATCTGTTTGCCGTTTCCATCGGGCAATGGTATCTGACTGCCAGTGTAGATACAGCCATGTACGGGATCCGTGTATTCCTGACTGCCATGGCTTCTGTATCCTGTCTGTACACCTTGTCCTGCAATACGCCCATGACAGATTTCATTCTCTTTCTGAAGCGGATCCGCATTCCGGCTCTCTTAATCGAACTGATGCTGCTGATTTACCGCTTTATTTTTATCCTTCTGGACTGCACCCATGCCATTTCCGTATCACAAAGAGCCCGCCTCGGAAACAGGAGCTATAAAAGCTCCCTGCGTTCCTTCGCTTCTCTGGTATCTTCCCTCTTTGTGCGGGCAGTTGGCCGTTCCAGCCTGCTGTACGATGCCATGGAATCCCGATGCTATGACGGTGTTCTGGCTATTCTGCCAGAGGAACAGCACCCGAAAAAACGTGAAATTTTCTTGATTATTCTGTATGAACTGTCAGCCATCTTTATTCTCTGGCTGACTGCCTGAAAGGGGAAAAGATATGAACCAGAACGATGTGATTCTAAAAGCCGACAATCTGTATTTTTCTTATGACGGGGGACAGAGCTTTTCTTTAAATGGCCTGTCTCTGGAAATCAAAAAAGGAAGCAGGACAGCCTTTCTGGGCCCCAATGGTTCTGGAAAATCTACTTTTTTTCTGTGCTGTAATGGAATTCACAAGCCTTCATCCGGGTGCCTCTGTTTTCATGGAAAACCTGTCTCCTATACAAAAAAGGCTCTTCTGGAGCTGAGGCAGAAAGTAGGAATTGTATTTCAGGATCCAGATAATCAGCTGTTTTCTGCCAGTGTCTATCAGGAAATTTCCTTTGGCCTTCTGAATCTTGGAATGGAAAAGGAAAAGGCTGCCAAACAGGTGGAGGCAATCATGGAACAGATGGAGATTACTCCTTACCGCCATAAGCCGGTTCATGCCTTGTCCGGCGGACAGAAAAAGCAGGTATCCATTGCTGATATTCTTGTGATGAAACCTGAAATCGTTATCATGGACGAACCAGCCTCCGCCCTGGATCCAAGACATGCAGCTCTTGTGGATTCAGCTGTCCGGCAGATGAGCCAGGAGGGCATTACTGTTATGTTAGCCACTCATGACACAGACTATGCCTTTGCCTGGGCAGATGAAATTGTTCTCCTGAAGGACGGACGCGTGCTGAGCCAGGGAGAGCCTGTTTCTCTCTTTTCAGATAAAGAGCTTCTTCACGCTGCTGGTCTGAAACAGCCTGCCGTTCTGACTCTGTTTGATGCTCTCTGCCAAAAGGGAGTCTTAAAAAACAGTTTGGAAATCCCCAGAACCATGGATGCCTTAACCCGGTATATTCAGACCTGTGTCCATCTGTAAACCAGAGAAAGACTCTTGTTTTCGTTCTCTCTCCCGCATGGAAAACACACAGCCGCAGTAGTCCTGGCGGTAAAGATGATATTCTTTCGACAGCTCTGTGGAACGCTTGTATCCGTTTTTCTTCTTGAAATCAGAATCCAGATAGGCCACTCCATATTTTTCTCCCATTTCTTCTCCGATTCGGTTCAGTCTTGCCGCATCTTTCAGAGGGCTGATCGTGAGAGTGGTCGTAAAATAATCGAAATTTCCTTCCTTTGCCAGCTTTGCCGCCTCTTCCAGGCGAAGTGCAAAGCAGATACTGCACCGTTCTCCCCCCTCTGGGTCTGTTTCATGCCCCCGCACAGACTGGTAAAACAGTTCAGGTCTGTATTCTCCGGCCAGAAAAGAAATTGGATACCTGGCTGGAAGTTCCTGAATCAGGCGTTCCACCTCTGCCGTTCTCTCCTCATACTCCTCAGGCGGATAAATATTAGGGTTGTAGTAGTAGACTGTAATTTTAAAATGCTGGGAAAGGTACTCCAATACATAACTGCTGCAGGGAGCGCAGCAGCTGTGAAGAAACAGCGTGGGGACAATCCCCTCTCGCTGGTTCTTCTCGATCAGGCGATCCATTTCCTTCTGAAAATTCCTGTTCTTCTGATTGCTGCTTTTATTATGATTGTTTTGAATCTCATTCATTGCTTTATCCACCCTCTGTCTCTTCCTGCGATTTCTGCAAAGCATTTTTTTCTTTATTTCTGAAAATCGTTTTTTTGCAAAGTCAAAATTTCATTGAAATAAAAAGACTGCCAAAAATTCTTTCAGCAGTCTCAATTTCGCCCATGTTAACTTTTTTCATCTAACTAAACGGCCTTCTTTCGTCTGAGGCCCACTTTTTCGTCTTAATGGTACGTGATGTTCAAACTTCCATGAAACAGCCTAAAAGCTGCCAGTAAGGCTCCACTACAGGAAGTCCCTGATTCTCTTGCTTCTCACAGGGTTTCTAAGCTTTCTGAGCGCCTTGGCCTCAATCTGCCTGATACGCTCTCTTGTCACGTTGAACTCCTTACCGACCTCTTCCAGAGTCCTCGGATGTCCATCCTCCAGTCCAAAGCGCAGCACAATAACCTGGCGCTCTCTCTCCTTCAGATCTCCGAGCAGAGCATCAATGTGCTCTCTGAGCATGACAGACTCCACATTTCCTTCAGGCGTCACTACATTGCCGTCTGCAACGAAATCGCCTAAGTTGGAATCGTCCTCCTCGCCAATCGGGGTCTCCAGGGAAGCAGGCTCTCTGGCGATCTGCATGATCTCCATTACCTTGTCCTCTGACATGTCAAGAGCTGCTGAAAGTTCAGCCACTGACGGCTCATATCCCAGCTCCAGAGTCAGCTTTCTCTGCATCTTGGACATCTTGTTAATCGTTTCCACCATATGAACCGGCACACGGATCGTTCTCGCCTGATCTGCAAGCGCTCTCGTCACAGACTGGCGGATCCACCAGGTTGCATATGTACTCAGCTTATATCCTTTTGTGTAGTCAAACTTTTCTACTCCTTTAATCAGGCCCAGGTTTCCCTCCTGAACCAGATCCAGAAAGCTCATGCCTCTTCCGGTATAACGCTTCGCAATACTTACTACAAGCCTTAAATTGGCTTCAATTAAGCGTTCCTTGGCAGACACATCGCCCTCCGCCTTTCTCTTGGCAAGGCGCAGCTCTTCTTCAGCGCTGAGAAGCGGAACTGTACCAATCTCCTTCAGATACATACGGACCGGATCCTCTGTACCAATTCCCTCCAGAAGGTCAATGGCATCCAGATCGATGTCCTCCTCTTCCCCGTTTTTCATAAAGTCGTCGTCCACATCATCGAGCATCAGCAGATCATCATTGAGTGCAGTCTCGTCGATTACTTCCGGAATCACGTCAATATTATTCTGTTCCAGATAGCTGTAGATCTGCTCCATATTTTCCGGTGACAGGTTGTCGGCGGCAAAAAAGTCATTAATCTCTGTAATATCCAGAGCATTCTGCTTCGTTTTTGCCAGATCGACAAGTTTTTTTAATTTGTCTAAAAAATTGTCTCTCTCTTTCTCCACGAATTAACGTCCTTTCGCTATCAGAAGCTTTATAAAAAGTTTACCGACTTTATATTATATACTAATCTTCTACAGATTTCAACAACATTTTTAAAAACCTCACGACATACGCATGAATTGTTTTCCTTCCTCTTTTTCAAAATATCTTGTT
>JAQERH010000054.1 GCA_027698105.1 Lachnospiraceae bacterium AM93-12TA | reverse complement strand
GTTTGTGATGCGATTAAGGTAATGGATACCCTCTACTTCTCATTTTCAATCTTGACTCCTCCTTGCATAAATGGTTGCCGCCAGGCTGCCAGCTAAAATCAGTGCCATCATCACAAAAGCCGTTCCATATGCCATATCCATGGAAGTTTCTCCCTGAGCTACCAAAAGATACAGATGCATCGGAAGCGCCATAGCTGGTTTTCTCAAATCAGTTGGAAGACCGGAATATGCCACTGCACCTGTAAAAATCAATGGAGCTGTAGCTCCCATGGCATAGCATCCTCCCAGAATCATTCCGGAAACCAGTTCCCCCCGGCATGCAGGAAGCACAATATTCCATATCGTATAGAACCTTGGACAGCCCAGGGCATACGATGATAAAATCAGATTTTTATCAATTTCCCGGAATGCTTTTTCAGCCCTCACTTCAATAAAAGGAAGAATCATAATGGCCAGCGCTGTACTGGCTGAAAGGATACATCTGCCCCAGCCTAGGCCTTTGACCAGGAAACTGTAGGCAAACAGTCCCAGCACAATGGATGGAATTCCTGAAATACACTGGATGGCCTCCTGAATGATCCGATTTAAGTGGGAACTTCTGCAGTAAAAGTTCAGATACAGGGCACAGGCTACTGCCGGAATTCCCCCCAATGCAACTGCTGTTCCGGTAAAGCAGAGACTTCCTGCAATTGCAGGCCATATTCCCCCCTCTTCTCCCAGAACTGCCCCCTTTGGCGGCTGAGACAAAAATTCCCAGCTTATAGTACCTGAACCTTTATAAAATACATAAATAAAAAGAAACAAAACTAAAGAGGCTGTAATGAGCATTCCGCCATAGGCCCAGATTTTAACAAGCATATTTCGAATTTTCATAGTCCCCCCTGCCTTTCGATTCTCCTGCGAATCCAGGCAATGCATGAATTAATCATAAACAGCAGAATCATTAAAACTAAACCTGCTGCATATAGAGCATGGTAATGGGTGCTCCCGGCTTCTGCCGTACCCATTTCCAGAGCAATCACAGCTGCAATCGTTTCGCTTTTTCCAAGAAGTCTGGGAAACAGATTTGCATTTCCAATTACCATCATCACTGCCATCGTCTCTCCCATGGCTCTTCCCACTGCCAGGATCATAGACAAAAGAATGTTTTTCCATGAGGCAGGAAGTATAATTGTAGCAGCCATATGCCATTTGGAAATTCCCATAGCCTTAGCCGCAGGTTCATATTTTTTTCTTACTTTCAGCATGGTTTCACTGCAGGAAGCTACCAGAAAGGGAAGCAGCATTACTGCCAGGACAATGGCAGCAGCCAGGACACAGGATCCTGTCGGAATCCCCCTCCTGATAAAAAAGCGAACCAGAACTGTCAGCCCTACAAAGCCGTACACAACAGATGGAATCCCTGCCAGCAAATCCACAAAAGGATATAGCACGCTTCTCATGGTATCTGAAGCCACACATGAAAGAAACAGGGCAGTACCAAGACTGACTATGGCAGCCAGAGCCAATGCCGCAGCTGAAACATACAGGGTTGCCATGATAAAGTGAAAAATGCCAAAAGACGGTTCTCCTGTATAGGCAATCGGCATCCACCTTCGTCCAAAAAGAAAATCGGGCACTGCCACTTCTTGGAATGTGGGCAGTGCCTCCTTTACGATAAAATAAATGACAAAGGCCAGAACCAGCACAGTCAGGGCGGTCAGGGCCTTTATCACAGCTGAAACAACAGCATTTAATTTTTCGTTCATTTTAACCTATTCAGCCGGTGTAAACGCCGGAATATATCCATTGGCTTCCACCACATCCGCACCTGTCTGTGAGAAAATATAGTCAATAAACGCCTGCTCAGAAGCAGTGACAGATTTTCCTGTTACAAACATAACCGGTCTCTGAATGGTATAGGCTCCGCTGATAATATTCTCCTCTGTTGCCTCTACACCATCTACCTTCATAGCTGTCAGAACCTGCTTTTCTGCATTTGCCTTATTGTAAGCGCCAAAACCTGCGTAGCCAATCCCCCAGGGATCACCTGCAATATTAGTAGCTAATTCTGTCATAGATGCAGACTGGGTAGCAGAAGCTGTTACCTCACTGTCTCCCATTACGCTCTTCTGGAATACCTCATAAGCGCCTCCTGACAGATCGCGGATATATACGTTAATGGTCTCAGCCGGAAGGGATTCGTCTACCTGATTCCAGGTGGCAATCTCACCGGAAAAGATTTTCCGAATCGTCTCTGTTGTCATATCATCTGTCAGATCACAGATTGGGTTTTCTGCATTTATAGATACTGTAAGAGCATCCTTTGCCACAACGAATTCCTGATAGTCTGCTCCCAGAGCTTCAATCTCAGAATCCTTCATTTCTCTGGCTACCATACCAAAGTCTGCTGTACCGTCAATCGCAGCACTGACTCCCACACCAGAGCCGCCCGGAGCTACATACACAGAAATATTGCTGTCTGGAAATGATGCATCAACCTTGTCCCATGTCACATACTCCTCCGTAAATGAAGAAGCCAGAGATGACATAATCGGATATAAAGAAGTAGAACCACAGAATAAGATAGATGACTGGAATTCATCTGCTTCTTTTGCCTCTGTTTCTTTAACAGACTCGCTTTCAGAAGCCGCAGCTGTTTCTGCCTTTGTTTCAGCAACGCTTTCTTTTGCAGGCTGTCCAGCTCCGCAGGCTGTCAGACTCAGCGCCATGGCTGCTGATGTAAGAACTGCTAATGTTTTTCTCATAGTATCCTCCCTCTGAGCACAGCGTTTTTTATCTGTCTCACATTAATTAGAATGTTTTACACTCTTTACATTGAGGATAGCACGAAACAAAGAGAGGCTCAAATTGTTTTTACCTATGAACCTCTCTTTGCTATTGACATTATCTATTATTCACTTAAATATGCTTTCTTGACCTGATCATTATTCATCAGTTCCTTGGCATCTCCTCTGAGCACAATCTTTCCTGTCTCAAGAACGTACGCCTTGTTAGCGATAGAGAGAGCTTTCTTGGCATTCTGCTCCACTAAAAGAACCGTAGTTCCCTCTGCACTGATTTCTTTAATGATCTCAAAAATCTCATTTACATATAAAGGCGAAAGACCCATGGACGGCTCGTCCATAACAATCAGCCTTGGATGGGACATCAGGGCTCGGCCCATGGCTAACATCTGCTGCTCTCCGCCTGAGAGGGTTCCTGCCAGCTGATTCTTTCTCTCTTCCAGTCTCGGAAAACGTTTGTAAATCCTCTGAATGGTTTCCTCGCTCTCCTGCTTATTGTTTCTTGTATAAGCTCCCATTTTCAGGTTCTGCAGAACCGTCAGCTGGGCAAATACCCGGCGTCCTTCCGGCACATGGGCAATTCCCATGGATACCAGCTTATGACCTGGAAGCTTGGTAATATCCTTTCCTTCAAATACAATACTTCCCGATTTTACCGGAATCAGGCCTGTAAGTGCATGAAGCGTTGTCGTCTTTCCAGCTCCGTTAGCTCCGATAAGGGCAATGACATCTCCCTCCTCCACCTCAAAGGAGATTCCTTTAAGGGCCTGGATTACACCGTAATAGACATTTAAGTCCTTGACTTCCAGCATTGCCATGACTCTGACCTCCTAAATTTCAAATCTTTCTTTTTCTCTCTGTTCTGCTGTCTCTTACTCTCCCAGATAAGCCTTGACAACTTCTGGATTATTGAGCACCTCTCCTGTCGGTCCCTCTGTCAGCACATGTCCGAAATTCAGCACAGTCAGCTTTTCACAGATTCCTGACACCAGTTTCATATCGTGCTCAATCAGAAGAATGGTCATATCGAAATGATCCCGGACAAACTGAATCGTATCCATCAGTTCTTTTGTCTCATTTGGATTCATGCCGGCTGCCGGCTCGTCTAAGAGAAGAAGCTTTGGTTCTGTAGCCAGGGCTCTGGCAATCTCCAGCTTTCTCTGCTTTCCATAAGGCAGGTTAGAGGCCTTCACTGCAAATTCCTGATCCAGATCAAATACCTTTAAAAGCTCAAGAGCCTTCTCATCCATTTCGCGCTCCACTTTCCTGTATTTGGGAAGGCGGAAAATTCCTGTAAGAGCGCTGTACTGATAATGATTGTGCAGTCCGACCTTTACATTATCGAGCACACTCAAATCCTTAAATAAACGGATATTCTGGAATGTTCTTGCTATTCCTCCGCGGTTAATTTCTATATTTTTCTTTCCTGCAATATTTTTTCCATCTAAAAGGATCATTCCTCCGTCTGGTTTGTACACTCCCGTCAGAAGGTTAAATACTGTCGTCTTTCCGGCTCCATTGGGGCCGATCAGACCGTAAAGCTGGCCTTTTTCAATGGTAATATTAAAATCATCTACTGCCTTCAGTCCGCCGAAGGAGATACTTAAATTTTTTACTTCCAGCATTGCCATGTCTTACTCCTCCTTCGCCTGTCTCTTATTTTTTCTAAGCGACGCTGCAGCACGGCTTCTGAGCTCCTTCGCTTTTGGGCTGGAGTTGAGCAGCATCATTGCAATCAGAACAATGGCGTAAATCAGCATTCTGTAATTGCTGAGTCCTCGCAAAAGCTCTGGAAGCAGTGTCAGCACTACTGCCGCAATGATAGAGCCGCGGATATTTCCAATTCCGCCCAGCACTACGAATACCAGAATCATAATAGACATATTGTAGCCAAAAGCTTTCGGCGTAGCTGCCAGAGTTGCCAGATTATGAGCATAAAGGACACCTGCCACTCCTGCTAATGCCGCTGATACAGCGAAAGCCATCAGCTTATATTTTGTAATATTGATTCCTACAGATTCAGCCGCAATCCGGTTATCCCTGATCGCCATAATCGCTCTTCCTGTTCTGGAGTGAACCAGATTCAGAACAATAAAAAGAGTAATCAGCACCAGAATAATGCCAATGGTAAAAGTAGCCGCCTTGGGAGTTCCTGTAATACCCTGGGCGCCCTTGATAATCACTTCTCCACCTTCTTCCAGATTCAGGGAGGAGGCATCTTTTAAAGAAAAATGAATTCCTCTGCTGTCAACTCCCACAAACAGGGCGTTGATCAGATTTTTAATGATCTCTCCAAACGCCAGGGTTACAATCGCAAGATAGTCTCCCTTCAGCCTGAGAACAGGAATTCCGATAATCAGGCCGCAGACAGCTGCTGCTGCCGCTCCGATTACAATCGCGCCAATGAAAAGAAGAAGCACTGCCTGATCATTATTCTTGGCAATATCAAAGGTCTTCATCATGGAATTTGTAAAAAATGCGCCTGCAAACGCACCTACGCACATAAAGCCTGCATGTCCTAAACTCAGTTCTCCCAGAATGCCTACTGTCAGATTCAGGGAAACTGCCAGAATTACATAGGTACACAGAGGAACTAAAATTCCCTTTAACAGACTTGTCATTCCTCCTGCTGCTGTCAGAACCTGAATCAAAACAAAGCAGGCCAGGACTATGCCATATGTGATGCCGTTCTGAACCAGCGTTTTATTTCTGTATGTCTTGATATTCATGGCCTACACCTACACTTTCTCACTCACTTTTTTGCCCAGAATTCCAGTCGGACGCACTAACAGAACAATAATGAGTACGGAAAATACAATCGCGTCTGAAAGCTGGGATGAAATATATGCCTTCGTCAGGTTCTCAATTACCCCCAGAAGCACGCCTCCGATCAAGGCGCCTGGAATAGATCCGATTCCCCCGAAGACAGCCGCTACGAAAGCTTTAATTCCAGGCATGGAGCCTGTGTAGGGTGTTAAGGACGGGTATGCAGAGCACAGGAGCACTCCGGCAATGGCCGCCAGGGCAGAACCAATGGCAAAGGTAACAGCAATGGTTCTGTTTACATTAATTCCCATCAGAGTGGCAGCTCCTCTGTCCTCTGATACTGCCAGCATCGCCTGGCCGATTTTTGTCTTGTTAATAAACAGCATTAAGCCTGCCATAATAACAATACAGGCCAGAATCGTCACAATCGTTACGCTTGAAATGGAGAGTTCGCCTCCTGCCAGCTTTAACGGAGGCAGATTTACTACAGAGGTAAACTGGCGGGCATTTGATCCAAAAATCAAAAGCGCCACATTCTGAAGCAAGTAGCTGACACCGATAGCCGTGATCAGAACCGCCAAAGGGGACGCATCTCTCAGAGGTCTATATGCCACTCGCTCTACTGCTACGCCCAGGACAGTGCAGACTGCCACAGCCGCTAAAATTCCCACAATCGGGGAGCCTCCCATGGTACTCACTACTGTGAAGGCAGTAAAACCTCCTACCATGATAATATCACCATGGGCAAAATTCAGCATCTTTGCAATTCCATAAACCATGGTATAGCCCAGGGCAATAATCGCGTAAACGCTGCCCAGGCTGATGCCGTTAATTAAATAGGAGAGAAAATTGATCATCTTCCTACACCTCGTTTTCTTTGTTTTTACTGGATCGAGACAGAAAAGAAGGCTGCCGCATTCTGCAACAGCCCTCTGTCCCACTTACAAACAGCTCTGCATGCGCCGCATGGGGGCTGCCTTTTCTAATCCATCATCTCGTAAACGCCGTTTACAATCTTGGCTGCCTTCGGAGCTTTCTCCGGCTCTCCATTTGCATTCCATGTCATGCCCTCGCCGGTCAGACCGTCAATGGTAATCTCTGTCATAGCTGCCTTCATAGCTTCGCACATATCAGATACTTCCATATCCGGTGTCACTCCTGCCTGCTCTGCTGCCGCTTTTACTGCGTATACAGCATCATATGCACCTGCACCGAACTGAAGAGGCTCAATTCCATAAGCTTCCTCATAAGCCTTAACGAAATCCTGGCTTCCAGCCTCATCTACTGTAAATGGTGTTAAGAGCATTAAGCCCTCTGCTAAGGACTGGTCAAAGTTCTTAACGCTTAAGATACCATCCATACCGTCACATCCGAAGAACTGCGGGTGGAAATCCTTGTCAGATGCCTGTTTTAAAATAATAGAAGCCTCCTGATAGTAAATCGGAAGGAACACTAACTCTGCTCCGGCCTCTTTTGCCTTATCAAGCTGTACAGAAAAGTCTGTGTTGCTGTCAGCTGTAAATGCCTCGCTTGCTACAATCTCCAGTCCCTTTTCCTCAGCGGTAGCTACAAATGTCTCACGGATTCCATCAGAATACTCGCTGGAGCTGTCATAGATAATTGCAATTTTCTTAGCAAGCTCGTGCTCTGCAATGTACTCTGCTGATTTCTTTCCCTGATCCGGGTCAGAGAAGCATACGCGGAATACGTTGTCATTCTCTACACACTGAACGGCTGATCCGGATGGTGTCAGCTGGAACATATTATCTGCTGCAGATTCAGCGCCGACTGCGATACATGGCTTGGATGTCGTAGTTCCTACTAACATCTGCATGCCCTTGTCCTTTAATGTGTTATAAGCATTGACTGCCTTCTCTGCATCGTTCTCGTCATCCTCAAAGTAGCACTGAACCTGATAGCCGTTAATTCCTCCGGCCTCGTTAATCTCTTTCACTGCCAGCTCTGTTCCGTTCTTTACAGATTCTCCGTAAGCTGCAGCAGCTCCTGTCAGCGGTCCTGTTCCTCCGATTACAAAAACCTCACCCTCCGCTGCCGGTGCTCCTTCTTCTGCCTGTGTTCCGGCTCCTTTTGTCTCAGATGTCTTCTCGCCGCTTCCGGAATTTCCACATGCTGTCAGTGACATTGCCATCACTGCTGCCAGTCCTAAGCTTACTAATCTCTTTTTCATAACTGTTTCCTCCAAGCCCTCATCGACAAACTGTCAATGTTTTTGATTGACGTCATTATAATTATCTGATTCTTAAAAGTCAATATAGAAACAGGAGAATTTTCCGGTTTTTGGCTTAAAAATGCACTTTTTTGCATGATTTTCTGAAATCTTATGACTTTTAGTTATAGCTTCTATTGTAAGAAATTATAATGACAGTTCTATCGGCAGACTAAGATTTTCACTTATTTTTATTCCCAGGGAAGCAGGCTGTTTTCAATCCGCTTATCCCGCAGCATTAAATCTCCCACTGCCTCTTTAGCCGGCTTACCTTCAAACAGTACCTGGTTAATCTGATCCACAATCGGCATTTCCTCTCCGTAGGCTTCTGCCAGCGCCTTGGCCGCCTTGGCAGAATAAACGCCCTCTACTACCATCTGGACCTCTTTCATGGCCTCATCCATGGTATATCCTTTTCCAATCAGAATTCCCGCCCTGCGGTTCCGGCTGTGCATGCTGGCGCAGGTTACGATTAAATCACCGATTCCAGACAGCCCTACAAACGTCTGCTCTTTTCCCCCCATCTTTATTCCCAGACGGGTAATCTCTGCGATTCCTCTGGTAATCAGGGCAGCTTTCGTATTATCTCCGTAACCCAGTCCGTCAGCAATTCCTGCTGCCAGAGCGATGACATTCTTTAACGCGGCTCCCACTTCAATTCCCACCATATCAGGACTTGTATAAACGCGGAATACGGGGCTCATAAATACAGACTGAAGATACTCGGCTGTCTCTCTTCTGTGGGCTCCCACCACGCAGGTCGTAGGAAGGCCTCGGCTTACCTCCTCCGCATGGCTGGGACCGGAAAGGATCGCTGTCTCTGCATCAGGAAGCTCTTCCTCAATCACCTGGGACAGAGTCTTTAAGGTTCCTTCTTCGATTCCCTTCGCTACATCCACTACCAGCTGTCCCTTTTTCAGAAACGGCTTCATTCTTGCAGCTGTAGAACGCACAAACACAGAGGGAACGGCCATAATCAGCACGTCCTTCTCTCCCATCGCTGTTTCCAGATCTGCCGTAAGAAAAATCTCTTCCGGAATCGTAATTTCCGGCAGATTCTTATGACGGCGGGTCTGCTTCATCTCCTCGATTTCCTCTGGAAGAGCCGACCAGACGGCTGTCTCGTGTCCATTGTTATGTAACAGTACAGCTAAAGCTGTTCCCCAGGTTCCTGCTCCAATCACGCCAATCGATGCCATGATTCTACCTCCTCATATTATAATCTGTCTTCTATTGTGTGCTATGAGAGTCTGTTTCCTGGGATGGCTTCTTTTTGGCTCCCAGTTTATTTTCTGTGCCTGCAATCAGGCGTTTTATGTTCGCCCGGTGACGCCATATGGCCATCAGCATCAGCGCTGCCCCCAAAACACAGAACTCCGGAAAACACGCCTCTGTTACGCGGTAGCTTCCCTGGCTGCCGAAATACACTAATTCTGCAAAAAAGACAATGGAAACAAGGATGGAACCCAGAGACACATACTTCGTGATTCCCACTGTCACACTGAATACCAGAAAACAGGTGACCATAATCCGAAGATCCATTGTGCTTAAAATTCCTGCCAGACACGCAATTCCTTTCCCGCCTTTGAAATGAAGATAAAAAGGAAAATTGTGTCCCAGTGTTACACCGACACCGGCATACAGGGCCAGCAAAGCGCTGTTGTCAGCGCTGGCGCCTTTTCCGAATAAAAGCTGCACAGCAGCCATGGCAATGACAGCTTTAAAATAATCCCCTAAAAATACAATCGCCCCTGCCTTCGTTCCCATCACACGAAGCACATTGGTAGAGCCTGCATTTCCGCTGCCATACTGGCGGATATCAAGCCCTTTTGACCTTCCGTACAGGTACCCCGACTGGATCAGCCCGAAGGCGTAGCCAATTCCTAAACAGATAAGCCGTTCCATCATCTCCTACTGCTCCTTTCCCTTCCTCTCACGGATAATAAACTTAAGCGCCGTTCCCCTGAATCCGAAGGCGTCCCGGATTCGGTTCTCCAGGTATCTGGTGTAGGAAAAATGCATCAGTTCTTTATCATTTACGAAGACAACAAAGGTCGGCGGCTTCACTGCCACCTGGGTCATGTAGTAGAGCTTCAGTCTCTTGCCTTTGTCAGACGGCGGCTGCTGGAGAGCCACTGCCTCTGTCATGATTTCATTTAAAACGCCCGTCTGAATCCGCATGGTCTGATTTTCTCTTACCATATCGATCAGATCATAAAGCTTATTTAATCTCTGTCCCGTCTGTGCAGATACGAATACATATTCCGCATATGGAATAAAGGACAAAATTGTCTTGATTTTATTAGTGTACTCGTAGATAGTCTTATCGTTCTTCTCAATGGCATCCCATTTGTTGACTACAACAATAATTCCCTTGCCTCTGTCATGAGCGATTCCGGCAATCTTGGCATCCTGCTCAGTTACTCCCTCGGACGCGTCAATCACCACCAGTACCACATCCGCCCGTTCTACGGCCGTTACTGTACGGATAATGCTGTAGCGCTCCAGTTCTTCCTTAATCTTGCTTTTTCTGCGGAGACCTGCCGTGTCAATGAAGACATATTCTGTTCCATTGTGGACGATCTCTGTATCTACCGCATCTCTGGTGGTTCCTGCCACATCTGACACAATTACTCTGTTTTCACCCAGCAGCTTGTTAATGATAGAGGATTTTCCTACATTCGGCTTGCCCACGATGGCAATTCTCGGTCTGTCATCCTCTTCCTCCTCCCCATCCTGCTCCGGGAAATGGGCGATCACTGCATCTAACAGTTCTCCCAGTCCCAGACGGGAAGTAGCTGAAATCGGAACCGGATCTCCGATTCCAAGATTGTAAAACTCATAGACGTCATTTCCAAACTTTGCAAAGCTGTCCACCTTATTAACTGCCAGAACCACTGGTTTTCTGGACTTTCTCAGCATATCAGCCACCTTGGAGTCGGAATCCGTCATTCCCTGGCGCACGTCTACAATAAAGATAATCACATCTGCAGTAGCAATGGCAATCTCTGCCTGCTCCCGCATCTGGGCCAGGATAATATCCTTGGAATCCGGCTCGATTCCGCCTGTGTCAATCAGGGTAAAGCTCTTATCCAGCCAGGTTCCGTCAGCATAGATACGGTCTCTGGTTACTCCTGGCGTATCCTTTACAATGGAAATCATCTCGCCGGCCAGGACGTTAAACAGGGTAGATTTTCCCACATTCGGACGTCCTACTACGGCTACGATTGGTTTCTTTTTGCTCATATTCATTCCTCCATCAAAGGACAGTATCCTGAAATTGTCAGGATGCCGTCCTGTATTTTCTGCAATCTCTTCATCAGAATCATTACATTCCTTCTAAAGAGCCTAATTCGTACGGCCCGTGTCCCAGTACATCCCTTCCATCTTCCACTGGATGAAGCACCGCCTCCACGAAGTCGCGTCCGCTTGATTTTACAATATTCACTGGTACTTGTAAAGCGTTTTGTACATCTGTTCTGGTCAGATCGTCCAGGAATACCTCCTCTCCGCTTCTGAACATGGCCTCCGGAAGCAGGAGCCGCGTTCCCAGCTTCTTTCCCTTCAGCTGGGCAATCAAATCCTGGGCAGTAATCAGCCCTGCCACTGTAATCAGTTCCCCGAAAAAGTCATTTCTGATTGGGTACACATGAATCGTCTTTCCGGGAAACTGCCTGCTTATCTGCTCTGCGTATTCCTTAATATAAGGATAGGGCAGTATTCCTGTGGCAATAGAAATCTCCTCTTCTGCCTCCCTATTCTCCTGCTTCATGTCCAGAGCTTCCAACGCCTCCTTTACCTCCTCTGTCATCAGGCGTATCATGCCCACGCCATTCTCCAGCTGAATGTAGCCGTCATACCGCTCTGCCTCAGGAAGAGGACGTCCTGCCTGCATATAAAACTCATCGCTGGCATGAATAAAATGAATTCCGTGCTCTGCATAAATTTTCTGCTGCCAGCTTTCAATCAGGTCAATGGCCTCGCCGCACTCTTCTGCCGTAAAGGGCTCCAGAGGATACAGACCTTCCCTGTATTTTGACAGCCCCACCGGAACTACCGATACGCTCTGCATATAGGGAATGTACTTTGTCAGTTCCCGGATGGAAAAATCCAGCTCCTCCCTGTCATTGACCCCCTTGCAGAGAACAATCTGTCCGTTCATGGGGATCTGAGCCTCATACAGACGATCCAGCTTCTCCAACGCCTCCCCGGCGAACCGGTTGTTCAGCATCCTGCACCGGAGTTCCGGATTCATCGTCTGGACGGAAATATTAATAGGCGCCAGGTGAAACTTAATAATCCGCTCAAAATCCTTGTCCTTCATATTGGTCAGAGTAATATAGTTCCCCTGCAGGAAGGACAGTCTGGAATCGTCATCTTTAAAGTAAAGGGTTTCTCTCATCCCCGGAGGCATCTGATCAATAAAACAGAAGATACACTTATTATGGCAGGAACGATACTCGCTCATCAGCCCATTTTCAAAATTCAATCCCAGATCTTCATAATTATTCTCTATATCCAGCTCCCATTCCTCGCCGTCTGCCTTTCTCACCACCATGGTGATGGCCTCACTGTTCACCATATACTCATAGTCAAAAATATCCTCTATCTCCTCGCCGTCTATGGTGAGCACTGCGTCTCCCGCCTCTAATTCCAGCTCCTCTGCAATGGAACCCGGATCTACGGATTTAATAATATGACCTTTCTTTTTCATGGTCTGTATCTGCCTTTCTTTTTCTGAAATCCGGCGGTCTGATTCCGCCTTCATGTTACGCTTCTTTTATCATATCAACATTAGATGCGTTTGTAAAGAACTGGCCGCAGGTTGTGTTTTTCAGGGAATTTCTGTGTTTTTCAGGGAATTTCCGTGTTTACTATTGACGGTTCCTGTCTAAAAATGGTATAAAAATGGTGCAAAGACTTCTGACAGGACGTCCCTGTCTGATAAATGGAGGAATTTTCTATGTCGAACGACTATGTATTTAAGGACCGACTTCCAGTAGCACCTTTAAAAATTGCCGCACTGGAAAGCTGCCGCGATCTGGCTGCCAAGGTCAACGAACACATCATCAATTTTCGCCGCAATGACGCTGAGGAGCTTGCAAAGCGTCAGGAAAATCTTCAGTTCCGCGGTTATGACGCTGATTCTTATCTGTTAAACTGCTCCTGCTCCCGTTTCGGAAGCGGCGAAGCCAAGGGCGCTGTTCATGAGTCCGTCCGTGGAACCGACATCTACGCCATGGTAGACGTGACAAACCACAGCCTGACCTACAATATCAGCGGCTTTACCAACCACATGTCTCCAGATGATCATTTTCAGGATTTAAAGAGAATTATTGGAGCTACTGCCTCTACTGCTCATCGTGTCAACGTGGTAATGCCTTTCTTATACGAGGGAAGACAGCACAAGAGAACATCCAGAGAATCCCTGGACTGTGCCATGATGCTGGAAGAGCTTGTAAATATGGGAGTAGAGAACTTTATCACCTTTGACGCCCATGATCCGCGGGTACAGAACGCTATTCCGTTAAATGGTTTTGACAACTTCATGCCTACTTATCAGTTCGTAAAGGCTATTTTCAAACATGACAAGACCTTAAAGATTGATAAGGATCACCTGATGGTCATCAGCCCGGACGAAGGCGCCATGAACCGCGCTGTTTATCTGGCTAACAACCTGGGTGTAGACATGGGTATGTTCTACAAGCGCAGAGACTACTCTCAGGTAGTCAATGGCAGAAACCCCATTGTGGCTCACGAATTCTTAGGTTCTTCTGTAGAAGGAAAGACTGTTCTCATCATCGATGACATGATTTCCTCCGGCGAGAGTATGCTGGATACAGCTAAGGCCTTAAAAGACAGAAAAGCAGCCAAGGTTCTCATCTGCTGTACCTTTGGTCTCTTTACAAATGGTCTGGAGAAGTTCGACGACTTCTACAACAAGGGCTACATTGACTGTGTAATCACTACAAACTTAAATTACAGGACACCGGAGCTTTTAAAGCGCGACTGGTATGTGGAGGCTGACATGAGCAAATTCATCGCAGCAATCATCAACTCCTTAAACCACAACGCTTCCCTGGAGAATGCCCTGACCTCTTCTGAGAAGATTCAGCAGCAGATCAGAAGATACAACGAGGCAAACCGGTAGGAAACGCCATTTATCAGATGTTTTATAGTCAAGACCACCGGCTTAGCCGGTGGCTTGCTTTGACCCTATAAGGGTCT
>JAQERH010000053.1 GCA_027698105.1 Lachnospiraceae bacterium AM93-12TA | reverse complement strand
AGGGCTATGCCCGAAAAGGAAAAACCACCCGCTATGCGGGTGGATGATTATTACCATGAAAAAGAAAATTCAGAATCCATGGGGAAGGATTCTTTCTGGAAATAATAGAAGTTGCGGGTTGGAGAATCTATGTGGAAGAGAGAAAAAACGCATCAGAAAATATGCTGGATTTTGTTTTTCAGCTATCTGCTGATGCTGACATATTTTATGTTTTTTTCTGACGGCTTCGGGCGGTCAGAGTATACAGAGTATCATTATAACCTGACGCTGTTTAAAGAAATAAGGCGGTTTTATACCTACAGAGAGCTTTTGGGGACGAAGGCTTTTCTCATCAACATTGTGGGAAATGTTGTGTGCTTTATGCCCTTTGGTTTTATTCTTCCGATCATTTCAAGACTGGGAGAAAAATGGTTTAATACGCTGCTTTTAAGCTTCCTTCTGACACTTTCCATCGAAACGATTCAGCTGGTGTTCCGGGTGGGAAGCTTTGATGTGGACGACATGTTTCTCAATACTGTGGGAGGGGCAGCCGGATACATCTCTGTGACGGCGCTCAAGTGGATAAGGAGGGCTTTTCATGGCTCAGAAAACTAAGAAAATTTCCTATATTAAAAAACCAATGGCTCAGAACGGTTTTATCTGCCTGGGCCTGGCGGCAGTGGCTCTGTTTCTGTGTCTGATTGGCCTTGGAATCAGTATCAGAAACCAGGGAAACACCCCGGTAGGAGGAACAGCTGTCTGCTTTTCCAGCTTTTTATTTGCTGTGTTCGGCGTTGTTTATGGCTGGGCTTCGTTTCAGGAGGAGGAAAAAAACTACATACTGGCGAAAATAGGGACGCCTATCAGCGGAATGATTGTAATTTTTTGGATTGTGCTTATATTAATCGGATTGAAAGGATGACAGGATGAATTACGAAAAGGGAGTCTGCTACGCAGAAAAATTCAGGGAAGAAAATGAGGCTGTGAGAGAACGTCATGAGCTGGCAGCAGCCAGAATCCGGGAAATTCCTATGGAACACACTACCGGAGAAAGATTTGGCAGATATTTTAAGAAGACAGCAGAATTTATTCTGCTGTGTGAGGAGGTTTTTGAGCGGCAGGCGTCGGGGGAGCTGTTAAAGGCAGAGCTTTCTGAACTTCGCAGTTTAAACAGAAGGCTGTATGAAGACATTTTACCGGAGAATTACAAAGAGAGCTTTGCAAATCCTGCTTATGCCTGTCAGGAACTGACAGAGGAGTACGGAACCTATCTGTCCTTTCTCTATACAGAAATCCGCGGGATGATTGTCTACGCCTATGAGAGTAGGCTGACGGACATGACGATTCTGGAGGAGGTATTTATTGAGGTCTACAACCTGTTTGAGGGGGAGGAGCCGGAGGAGAAGGAGTTAAAATCGGTGCTCTACTGGTTTGTCAGCGATTACTGTGATGTGACTTTAAGCTACCGGATCCGGGAATCCCTTGACCCATCCCTGGATTTTGCGGGAAGTATTATAAAGAACAGCGATCTGGGAGACGAGAGGTATCTCTACCAGTTCGGCGAGTATATTTCCGATACAGAGAGATCCATTTCTGCCTTCTTAAATCAGCTTCCTGAGGCAACAGTAAGAAAAATGGCTGACACCTTTACAGAAGGTTACAAAAAGGGATTTGAGGTCATGGGAAGAGACCTTTCTAAAAAGCAGACGGTACAGCTGCGCTTCCCTCTGGGGTTTGAGAGAATGATGCGGTATGCAGCAGAAAATTTTGAAGCCATGGGTCTGTCTCCCATCTTTCTGCGGGCGGCAGTGGGAACCATGAACAGGACAGTGTCCCGCACTAACGGCTATTTCGGATTTTCTCCAAACCGCCAGTATGAGTATGACCACCGGTATGATAATGCCCTTTATATGGATAAAGCTTTCAAAGAGAGAAAGCTCTCTGTACTCCGGGTGGCCTATGAGGAACAGAAGGAGCTGGCAGCAGCCTACGGCGGTCCGGCAGTGTTGGAAACATTTGGAGAGGAAGGCTTCCATCCGGAGAACAAAAAGGAAGCATTTGCCCTCAGCGAAAAGCAGGAAAAGCTGGTTCACGCCTATGCAAATGAGTCCATGCAGATTGCAGACAGCTATATTCCAGGAGATGAGACAAGCTTTACGATTATTTCGTTTCCGATTCCAGAAATTGGAGAAAGATTCCAGGAGATTTTTGAGGAGACCATCCGGATTAATACCCTGGACTACGAGCTGTACAAACGGGTGCAGCAGACGATAATCGACACTTTGGATCAGGCAGAGTATGCCAGAGTGACAGGTAAGGGAGAAAATAAGACAGATCTGAAAATCAATCTGCTGGAGCTGAAGGATCCAAAGAAGGAGACAAGGTTTGAAAACTGTGTGGCAGATGTAAACATCCCGGTTGGCGAGGTCTTTACCTCTCCGGTGCTTCAGGGAACAGAGGGCACACTGTTTGTAGGGAATGTTTATATCGGTGATTTCCAGTTTAAAAATCTGTGTATCCGCTTTGAAAACGGCAGGACAGCAGATTATACCTGTGAAAACTTTGCAGATGAAGAGGAGTGCAGAAAGCTGGTAAAGCAGGTGATTTTAAAGAATCACGACAGCCTTCCTATGGGAGAGTTTGCAGTGGGAACTAATACCACGGCATACGCGGTGGGCGTCAAGTACGGAATTTCCGACCGGTTCCCGATTCTCATAGCAGAAAAAACAGGCCCCCACTTTGCAGTAGGAGATACCTGCTACAGCTGGTCTGAGGACGCGCCAGTCTACAATCCGGATGGAAAAGAGGTGGCAGCCAGAGATAATGAAATTTCTCTTTTAAGGAAGGAAGATCCTTCCAGGGCTTACTTTGGATGCCATACGGATATTACTATCCCTTACTCGGAACTGGACACTGTGGAGGCAGTAAAGGCAGATGGCAGCGTTGTTTACATTATAAAGGACGGAACATTTGTGCTGCCTGGAACAGAGGAGCTGAATGCGCCTCTGGAAATGGTGAAAGGCTGTTAAACAGCTGAGGTCATATCTGCTTATAAGTATATTTCATAAACGTCTGTCTTGACGGGGGAAAATAAAACAGGTATTATTAATTAGTAAAACTAAGATAAAACTTGATAAATATTAGAATTACTAATGTTAAAATACAAGGAAAAGGAGAATTCACTATGGCAAAAGTAGGAATTGTAATGGGAAGCGACTCAGATATGCCGGTTATGGCACAGGCGGCAGATTTTCTGGAGAAAATGGGCATTGAGTTTGAGATGACAGTGATTTCCGCCCACAGAGAGCCTGATGTATTCTTCGAATACGCAAAGTCCGCAGAGGCCAGAGGATATAAGGTAATTATTGCAGGAGCCGGAAAGGCAGCTCATCTGCCAGGCATGTGTGCGGCTCTGTTCCCAATGCCTGTTATTGGAGTTCCCATGAAGACCTCTGATCTTGGCGGAGTAGATTCCCTGTACTCCATTGTTCAGATGCCGTCCGGAATCCCGGTTGCTACCGTAGCAATTAACGGAGGAAAGAATGCCGGCATTCTGGCAGCTAAAATTCTGGCAGCCTCCGATTCAGAACTTCTTGAGAAATTAAAGAAATACTCTGAGGAAATGAAAAACGAGGTAGTGGAGAAGGCTGAGAAGTTAGACAAAATCGGCTACAAAGAATATGTAGCTCAGATGAAATAAAAAGCCAGGGGCAGTGTAACTGAAAAGATACAAAAAGCAAAAAAGAGGAGAATCGTAATGGATTATAAGAACGCCGGAGTTGATATTGAAGCTGGATACAAGTCTGTAGAACTGATGAAAAAATATGTTCAGGGAACCATGCGGCCAGAGGTAATGGGAGGCCTTGGAGGCTTTTCCGGAGCCTTTTCAGCAGCAGCTTTCAAGGATATGGAGGATCCTGTACTTCTTTCCGGTACAGACGGCTGCGGAACCAAGGTGAAGCTGGCTATTATTATGGACAAGCATGATACCATTGGAATCGATGCAGTAGCTATGTGTGTCAATGATATTGCCTGTGCAGGAGGCGAGCCGTTATTCTTCCTGGATTACATTGCCTGCGGCAAGAATTATCCGGAGAAGATTGCAGAGATTGTAAAGGGCGTGGCAGAGGGCTGCTTACAGTCTGAGGCTGCCTTAATTGGCGGCGAGACAGCAGAGCACCCAGGACTGATGCCGGAGGAAGATTACGATCTGGCAGGCTTTGCAGTAGGTGTCTGCGACAGAAAAGATATGATCACAGGAGAACACTTAAAGGCTGGAGATGTGCTGATTGGCATGGCTTCCACAGGTGTTCACAGCAATGGATTCTCTTTAGTCAGAAAGGTATTTGAGAAGGAGCTGACCCGTGAGGGCTTAAATACATATTACGATGAGCTTGGAAAGACTCTGGGCGAGGCACTTTTAATGCCTACCAGAATCTATGTAAAGGCATTAAAGAGCCTGAAGAAGGCAGGAGTGACTGTAAAAGCCTGCAGCCATATTACAGGAGGCGGCTTCCAGGAAAACGTACCGCGTATGTTAAAAGAGGGGACTCATGCAGTGATTAAAAAGGACAGCTATGAGGTTCCGGCTATCTTTAAGATGTTAGCTAAGAAGGGCGATATTGCCGAGGACATGATGTACAATACTTATAACATGGGAATCGGAATGATCGTGGCGGTGGATCCGGCAGACGCAGAGAAAGCCATGGAGGCAATCAGGGCAGCAGGAGATACACCTTATGTGATTGGATCTATTGAGGATGGAGAAAAAGGAGTAACCTTATGCTAAGAGTCGGAGTCATGGTTTCCGGCGGAGGCACGAATCTGCAGGCCATTCTCGATTCCATTGACAACGGGACGATCCGGAACGCCAGAGTGGAGGTTGTTATCAGCAATAACAGAAACGCCTACGCCCTGGAGCGGGCCAGAAACCACGGAATCGAGGCAGTCTGTGTTTCTCCGCGGGACTACGAAAGCAGAGAGCAGTTTAATGCGGCTTTTCTTGAGAAGGTAAATGAATATCAGCTGGATCTTATTGTGCTGGCAGGTTTTCTGGTAGCGATTCCGGCAGCCATGATTCAGGAATACAGAAACAGGATTATCAATATCCATCCGTCACTGATCCCTTCTTTCTGTGGAGTTGGCTACTATGGGCTGAAGGTTCATGAAGCAGCCTTAAAGCGGGGCGTGAAAGTGACGGGAGCTACCGTTCACTTCGTAGATGAGGGAACAGATACAGGACCTATTCTTCTGCAGAAGCCGGTGGAGGTAAAGCCGGATGATACGCCGGAGGTTCTCCAGCGCCGTGTAATGGAGGAGGCAGAATGGATTCTGCTGCCGAAAGCCATTGATATGATAGCGAACGGTGAGATTGAGGCAGGACAGTAAGACAGGGAACGTCAGGTCTGGAAGGGGAATAAATATGAAAATTTTAATTGTGGGAAGCGGCGGAAGAGAGCACGCAATTGCGTGGAAAATTGCCCAGAGCCCAAAGGCAGATAAGATTTACTGCGCTCCAGGAAATGCGGGAATTGCAGGAATCGCAGAATGTGTTCCCATTGGAGCCATGGAGTTTGACAAGCTGGCATCCTTTGCCGAGGATAATCAGATCGATCTGACAGTTGCCGGTATGGATGATCCCCTGGTAGGCGGAATTGTGGACGTGTTTGAGGAAAGAGGACTTAAGATCTTCGGCCCCAGAAAAAATGCGGCCATTCTGGAAGGTTCCAAGGCATTTTCCAAGGATTTAATGAAAAAATACGGCATTCCTACAGCTGCCTATGAAAATTTCGATGATCCAGAGAAAGCGCTGGAGTATATAAAGACAGCTTCCATGCCCATTGTGTTAAAGGCTGACGGTCTGGCTCTTGGAAAGGGCGTTCTGATCTGCAATACGCGAGAGGAAGCAGAAGAAGGCGTAAAGAGCATCATGATGGATAAGAAGTTCGGCTCTGCCGGAAACCAGATGGTGGTGGAGGAGTTCATGACAGGACGTGAGGTGTCAGTTCTGTCCTTTGTAGACGGACATACCATCAAAATCATGACTTCTGCCCAGGATCACAAGAGAGCCCAGGACGGCGATCAGGGACTGAATACAGGAGGTATGGGAACCTTCTCACCAAGTCCATTCTACACAGAAGAGGTAGATAAATTCTGTAAAGAGCACATTTACCAGGCTACTGTGGATGCCATGAAGCAGGAAGGCAGAGAGTTTAAGGGAATTATTTTCTTTGGACTGATGCTGACAGATAAGGGACCAAAGGTACTGGAGTACAATGCCAGATTCGGTGATCCGGAGACTCAGGTTGTGCTTCCGAGAATGAAAAACGATATTGTGGAGGTCTTTGAGGCCTGCGTGGACGGAACCTTAGACCAGATTGATCTGGAGTTTGAGGACAATGCCGCTGTCTGCGTGGTGCTGGCTTCCGACGGATATCCGGTCAAGTATGAAAAAGGACTTCCTATCCGCGGTCTGGAAAGCTTCCAGGACAAGGATGGCTATTATGTGTTCCATGCAGGAACAGCCTTCGACGGGGACGGCAGAATCGTTACAAACGGCGGAAGAGTGCTGGGTGTGACTGCCACAGGAACCGATCTGAAAGAGGCCCGCGCCAATGCCTACAAGGCAACGGAGTGGATTGATTTTGACAACAAATATATGCGCCATGATATTGGAAAGGCCATTGACGAGGCGTAGGAAGACAGTAAAATTGCATAGATAGAAGAGCAGCTTGGAAAAGACCATGGAACGTCAGTGAATCAGACGAACTATGGTCTTTTTGGCGCATAAAAGGGGAGCAGTGTGGGGGGAGGGGAAACTTTTGATTGTATTTGTAAGTTATCATTAAAAATCAGCGCAGGATGACAGAATCTGTCATTTCCGTTTTGTATAATAGGTTCCATACAGGTGGTGCTATGAAACGAGAAAAAAGTGATAAAATTGCCAGAGTGCTCCAGATATATTCTAAGCTTTTGGAAGGCTGTGTAATTAATAAGAGCGAGGAAGCACTAAATTATGGAGTAAATGAACGGAGCATTCAGCGAGATATTGATGATGTCAGGAGCTTTCTGGATAACGCTTCAGAAAAAAACGGTGCGATTGCTTCTGTCGTGTATGATCGACAGGCGAAGGGCTATCGATTAAAGACATTACACAGAACGGGCTTGCGGGACAGTGAAGTATTTGCCCTGTGTAAAATTTTGATGGACAGCAGAGCATTTACAAAGAATGAAATGTTTGAACTGATGGACAGGCTGATCGCCTGCTGTGTATCTGAGAATAACCAGAAGCAGGTGATGGCTCTGGTTAGAAATGAGAAATTCCACTATGCAGAGCTGAGGCATAAGACGGAGTTGATCGATATGATTTGGGATATTGGTAAGGCAGTCGGGGAATCCAGGTATATTGAAATGGATTACTTCAGAACAAAGGATAAATCAATCGTTCACAGAAAAGTAAGACCTGTGGCTGTTATGTTTTCTGAGTATTATTTTTATGTAACAGCATTTATTGATGATACAGAAGTAAAAAACAGATTTGATACATTGGATGATATATTTCCCACCATATATCGAATTGATCGTATCAAAAAGCTGACAGTGTTGGAAGAGAGGTTTTATATTCCATACAGCGATCGATTTGAGGAAGGAGAATTCCGAAAGAGGATACAGTTTATGTATGGTGGAAAGCTGCGCAGAGTTACCTTCCGATACACAGGGACGGATATCGATGCTGTTCTGGATCGTCTTCCTACCGCCACGATTTTAGATGAGTCGGATGGAATATATATAGTCAGAGCAGAGGTGTTTGGAAATGGAATTGATATGTGGCTCAGAAGCCAGGGGGAATCCATAGAAATACTTGATAAATAAGAAATATTCTTTAACGTACAGAAAAAAATGCAGAAATATGTTATTAATGGAGGGAACACATATGAAAAAGGTGATAGTTGAAATTCATTATATGCCTGATGAGCAGGGAAAAGAGATTAAAATAATAATCGATGGTATGGAGATGGATGATGTCGATTATTTAAGTAAAATTCCATTTGGTGAAGAATGGTTTCAGCCTTCTGATGGAAGATGGGGATGGCAGGGACTGGTCGAAGAAATTCGAGACAGAATTGAAGACAGAGAGGCAGAGCTTACGTTTGCGTTCTATGGTCGTCCGGAATATGAAGACGAATTTGGACAGTGTTTAAAAAAACGTGGAATTAATCAAGGAGAGCGATCGAAAACAGAGATCGTAGAAAAAAATTTAGACGATGCAAAGCGGAATGAACATTTAGGAAGATATAAGGAAGCCTTTGAGTGCTACAAAATTGCAGCAGAGCTAGGGGAACAGCCAGATGTACAGAATATAGTCGGTGAATACTATAAAGAAAAATACGAGATCCTGAATATGGAGAAAAGTCGGGCAATGAGTCTAAGCTACGATTATTTTGAAAAAGCGGCAGAGCAGGGAGATATGAAGGCACAGTACCATTTATTTGAGTTATTTTCTGAAGGAGAAGGTGTTGGCAAGAATATAGAAGAAGCCGTGAAGTGGCTGAGGAAAAGTGCAGCACTGGGAAATGAGGAAGCGCAATTTCAGTTGGGCAGGTGCTATGCTTATGGAAACGGAACAGAACAAAATCATAATCTGGCAGTTTTCTGGTATCGAAAAGCAGCGGTAGAAAAAAACTATGCGCCTGCGCAGAGAAATTTAGGAATGTGCTATTACAACGGGGAGGGAGTAGGAAAGGATGATAAGCAGGCCGTAGACTGGTTTAGGAAAGCGGCAGAGCAGGGAGATGCACCTGCACAGAATAGTTTAGGAGTGTGCTATTGTAACGGGAAGGGAGTAGGAAAAGATTATAAGCAGGCTACAGGCTGGTATCGGAAAGCGGCAGAGCAGGGAAATGTAAGAGCACAGCACAATTTAGGAATGTGTTATGAAAATGGAATGGGAGTGGGAAAGGATTGTAAGCAGGCCGCAGACTGGTATCGGAAAGCGGCAGAACAGGGAGATGCAAGAGCACAGTATGAGTTAGGAATGTGTTATGAAAATGGAATGGGAATAGGAAAGGATTATAAGCAGGCCGCAGGCTGGTATCGGAAAGCGGCAGAGCAAGGAGATGCAAGAGCACAGTATGAGTTAGGAGTGTGTTATGAAAATGGAATGGGAATAGGAAAGGATTATAAGCAGGCCGCAGGCTGGTATCGGAAAGCGGCAGAGCAAGGGGATATGAAGGCACAGCACCAGTTGTTTGAACTATTTTCTGAAGGGAAGAATATGGAAGAAGCTGTGAAGTGGCTGAAGGAAAGAGCAGAACTGGGAAATGAGGAAGCACAATTTCAGCTGGGGCGATGCTATGCTTATGGAAACGGAATAGAGCAGAATCATGAACTGGCAGTTTTCTGGTATCGAAAAGCAGCAGTAGAAAAAAACTATGCGCCTGCGCAGAGAAATCTTGGATTAAAATATGAAAGAGGGGAGGGGGTAGAAAAAAATGTGAAGACAGCATTTCAATGGTATAAGTGCGCTGCAGATAACCCGATTCCTCATTCCGGTGCATGCTATCAGATTGCAGAAAGCTATTATGAGCAGATTAACCCGAATTCACTTTTGAAGAACACGGCACTGGTAGGGGCCGCAGTTTTAATCCCGATTGCCAATGTCTTTACTCTGCCGGGGGCATTTGTAGGCTCTAAAATACAGAAATCTATGGCCTATAAAAAGTTTTTAAAGACAGACGCTGGAAAGGATATGCTGAAATATTACAGGAAAGCGGCAGAGCTGGGACATGAGGAAGCGAAAAAGAAGCTGGAAAAATTAAATAAATATTTATAAAGAAGGTGTAAGATATGGGAGAAGGTATGGATCGCAGAGATTATAACGAGCTGGAACAGGCAGTTTCACTTGCCTATCATACGGTATACCGGAAGTATCTGAGTGAATTAAATCAGTATGCGGTGGTAAAGCCAGATGATATCCTGATGGATGAAAAGGCGGAAAATTGCATCCGGATGTTCCAATTGGATGAAATGACCTATAAGAACGGTGAGGATGTGATACAAAAGCTGTCGACTGTATACCATGCAAGTATGTCTCTGGGCTGCAGTATGGTTGTAATGCTGGATGTGGAGAAGAATGATTCTCCTGTGAAAATATATGTCGGAGTCCGCTATCACAACAGAAATGATGATGACAGAGATGTATTAAGTATTTCATTCAACACTTTAAAAAGAGGAATGAAAAGTAACTTCCCGGGAACCTGCTTTCATGAGGTAGGATCAAAGGAAGAATTACCGAATATCATAGATGCTGTATTTGGAGAACAGGTGAAGCATATTGCATCTGTTTCCTGTGTGGCATCAGCCCGTGATAAATCAAAGACAGAACATAAAGATTTTATCCAGGGAATTGAGCGTTTCATAGATGTGATGCAGGGGAGAGCTTATACCGCGGTTCTGATAGCAGAGCCTGTTCTCTCGGAAGAGCAAAGGAGCATTCGAAGCGGTTATGAGAATTTGTACAGCAGTCTTTCATCCTTTTCGAAAAGCGTCTGGTCCTATCATGAGAATAGCAGTGAGGCTGTGTTAAAGACTCTGAGCAAGGGAATTTCAAAATCAATTACTGAAAGCGTCAGCCATACACAGGGACATACTATTCAGTCAGGAATTAACCTGGGCTTAAATGGAGGCAGAAATATGAGCACATCTGAGGCTCATACAAAGAGCCATACAGAATCGGATCCTACCTCGGCTTCAAGAATGGGACACGTTTTAAGTGCAGCTGCTCCGGTTGCTGGAATGTTCATTGGAGCGGTAACAGGACTAGGACCTGTGGGTAGTAAACTGATCGGTACAGGTCTTTCCGGACTTGGCGCTGCCTTACAGGGAAGCTCAACATCAGACGGAGAATCTGATACAACTACCAATGCGACAGGAAGCAGTTTTGGCGGCAGTGGGGGATTGAATATCGGACGGGGAAAGATTTCTTCCGATACAACCTCTCACAGCGATACAGAAACAGAATCCAGCACAGAAACAAAAGGGACAACGAAAACAACTGGAAATGGAACAGCCTTGCAGATCGAAACAGTTAATAAATCCATTGAAGGTATGCTGGAGAGGCTTGAGGAGCTGTTAAAGCGTGCAAAAGAAGGGGAAGATTACGGAGCCTGCTGCTGTGGAGCTTATTTTGTATCCAGCAAACAGGATACTGTATTGCTGGCATCAAATACATACCGTGCATTGATGATGGGAGAAGGCACTTCTGTAGAGGGTGGTGCAATTAATATCTGGAGTGAAGCAAATGACGAGGACGCAAAGAAGCTGTCTGCAATAAAGGAATATCTGAAACGGTTCGCTCATCCTGTATTTGCAGCGGCTGTATCGGGAAAGGGAGAGAATGCCTCAGAGTTTGCGTACTATACGCCGGGAACCATTGTCAGCGGCTTAAAGCTTCCGATTCACCTGGGTGTGTTAGCCAGATCCGTATATGGCCTGCCGGTGCTTAAGCACGCAGAATTCGGCAGAAATGTTACGGAAAAGAGTGTTCCTCTGGATGACGACAGAAGAATCCGGATTGGACGGATTTATCATATGGGACATGTGGAAGAAAAGTCCTTTGTGGATATGAATGTTTCCGGGTTAACAGCCCATACCTTTATTACAGGCTCTACTGGTTCCGGAAAGTCCAATACCGTGTATCAGATGCTGAAAAAACTGGGGGATCACAAGATACCGTTTCTTGTGGTGGAACCGGCTAAGGGAGAATATAAAAAAGCCTTCGATACCCAAAAGGATGTTATGGTATATGGAACCAATCCTAATCTGAGCAATATGGAGCTGTTACGGATCAATCCATTTAGTTTTCCGTCAAATATCCACGTTTTGGAGCACCTGGACAGGCTGATTGAAATTTTTAATGTATGCTGGCCTATGTATGCAGCTATGCCGGCCATTTTAAAGGATGCTGTCCAGCGTGCCTATGAAGAGGCAGGATGGGATTTAATAGCTTCAACTAACCGGTATGACAGCCGGATTTATCCTACCTTTACAGATGTATACCACCAAATCCGACTGGTTTTGGAGGAAAGTGAATACTCACAGGATAATAAGAGTGACTATACAGGC
Organism: Lachnospiraceae bacterium AM93-12TA; assembly: GCA_027698105.1. Taxonomy (GTDB): domain Bacteria; phylum Bacillota; class Clostridia; order Lachnospirales; family Lachnospiraceae; genus Otoolea. Next base: position 2,259 of record JAQERH010000053.1, on the reverse strand, counting down.
TCCCTTGTCACAAGATTGAGATCTCTGACAACAGGCATTTACGGCTTGATATTTACAGCTGACGAAGTGGGAGATGATCAGCTGTTTGATAAAAATGTAATTGTAGATTTAAGCCGTGTGGGTTCATCAGAAACGAAATCCTTAATTATGGGTCTTTTGGTTTTAAAGCTGCAGGAATATCATATGGATGTATCGGAGCCGAATCAAAAACTGAAGCATGTAACCGTGTTAGAGGAGGCTCACAATTTACTGCGCCGGACATCGACCGCTCAGGTGGATGAAGGAAGTAATTTGCAGGGAAAGGCAGTAGAAATGCTGGCTAATGCAATAGCAGAAATGCGTACATATGGGGAAGGCTTTATCATTGCAGACCAATCTCCGGGACTTTTAGATATGTCAGTCATTCGAAATACAAATAATAAGATTATTTTGCGCCTGCCGGATGCCTCTGATCGGGAACTGGTAGGACGAGCGGTCGGACTGAATGAGGATCAGATCGTAGAGCTTGAAAAGCTGGATGGTGGAGTTGCGGCCATAAAGCAGAGCGAATGGCTGGAACCAGTTTTGTGTAAGGTGGATAAATACACATGTGAACCAGGCAGTACTCCGTCTGGAACCTGCCAGCCGGAAATCCGTCACAAGAGGATGGATGCGGATGATGTACAGCAGACAGTCCTTGAATTTCTTATGAAACACGAGCCGGGACGCCATGCAGATAGGATAGATCTCCAGAGTTTGGAAGAAAAGATAGTTAAATCCAATCTGGATGCAGCAGTCAAGTGCAGATTTTTAGATTTTATCCAGGCAGATGAATCGAAAGAGATAGAGGCTTTGCAAAAACTGGTATATGAGTTTTTTCACGGAGAGAGAGCGATTCAAGGTGCAGAGAAATATGATGATATCGAAACATGGACCAGGTCAGTAGTAAAAAAGCTGGATCCAAGTGTAGAGAATTACAGAGAGGATCAGGTAGAGATGCTAGTAGCAATGCTGCTGCTTGAAAAATCCTCCAGAGATGCAGACTATGAGAATGTTCTTGCCAGATATACAGAGATAATTCAGAAAAGAGGGGGGCTCAGGTAATGCTTGATGGTGGTAAGATACGGGAAATCAGCCAGGAGCTGAACGAGTATAAAAAGATACAGCCGGAGACAGCCATCACAAAACAAGATTGCCAGAAGTTCTGGAATGAGAAAATAAAACAGGAAATGGCTTCTGTGGAGCATAAAAAAATGATGGCTGGGCTTGAAAGGGGAACATTACTGCCGAGAAATGGCGGAACATGGTCCGGGGAGGTTGGAAATTCAAAATGGATTCCAGATAAGGCTGTCATACCGGGAGACAGAAATGGAACAAATCCGGAGCATAAAAAATGGGGACAGATTTTGGAAAAGTATGATATTGATTCTGTAGAGTTTAAAAAAGGCTACCCTGATTTTTCGGAAATTGCCAGGGAAACGGTAGAAATCGATGATTTTACAGATGACAGATCCATAAATTTTGATCAGGCAGACGAAGAAATGGCAGAGAAACGAAACTGTACGCCGGAAGAAATAGCAAAATGGAGGGCAGAACAGAAATATACGTGGCATGAGTGCAGCGACTGCAGAACCATGCAGCTGGTTCCCACTGAAATACATGGAAATATTTCTCATTCAGGAGGAATATCAAAATATAAATCAAATTCATTGACAGGTGAGGTATAAGAAAGATATGAATGGTGAAGAAAAAACGTATGTGGATCAGGTATTTGGAGAAATGAAATATAAACACCGCTGGGAAAAAAAAGGTACTGTAACATTGTTTGGCATGACATGGGATATTGTTATTGCAGCTAAAGCATACAGGGGAAAAGAAATTACAGAATCCCAGCGGGACAGTTATAAACGTTACAAGGATGCAGAAGGAACACTGCTGGAAAAGGCAGAAGAGGCTCTGACAGAATATGTAAGGAATACAGAACATGAAGCAGAAAGCAGAGAGGCTCTGAAGAATCATTTACATCCTAAAACACTGCTTTTTAAGCAAAATGGAGATATAATCCTTCTTTTGGACTGTGCATGGGAACCGGACCAGGGCCTTGCAGTCAGCCTGTATCCTGAAATTCTGGTGGCCATTCAGGATATGTTTTTATAAACTACGTCCTACCCTCTAAGAATCGGAGCTGCTGCTTCATAGATGAGTAATTATCTATGAAGCAGCAGTTTTTTTGTGTCACAGAAAAAATAAACCCCCTGCTATGCAGGGGGAGGGAAAATC